>NZ_CACXNW010000011.1 GCF_902769175.1 uncultured Methanobrevibacter sp. | reverse complement strand
AAAAACACACACCACCAAAAACAGAAACCAAAAATATCCATACAAACAACACCAAAAAAAAAACACACACCACCAAAATCAGAAACCAAAAATATTCATGCAAACAACACCATAATTAGATATTCACTACTTTTATATATCCTATAAATAAAAATAGTATTATTTAAAAAAGAAATTAACATATGGAATTATTGAAAATTCTTTAAAAGATGGACATAGGATGATTTAATATGATAGACACCCATTATGATTCTGATGTATCCATGTCAAGGGTTTTTGTTCGAGCATAATAAAACGAATATTAGTTTTCAGATGCTCTTATCGAACTTTTATATTGACATGGAGGCAAGTATTAATATGGAAATATCAAAACAGCAGGTGCTCAATGACCCTGAGTACAAGAACTTTTTATTGCAGAAACCTACATTATCACAAGCCAGCAAGGATTCCTACGTTGTGGCGCTGAAGAACTTCATGGAATTCTCCGGCGAGCCATTCTACAAGACCATTCACGAATTGAGGTCCTTGCAGAACGACAGGATTGAGAACAATGTCATCATAAGGTTCAATCCCAACCAGTCCAAGATAAATTTGCTGCATTATGAATTCATAGATTATCTGATAAACAACAACTGCAGCAGCGTCACATTGAATTCCTACATAACAAGGATGAGAGCCATTTTCAACACTTTAGGAATCATATTGCCGAAGTTTCCTGACTTGAACAAGGTGCCCAAGAGCTGGTATGTCCTGACAAAGGAGGACATCAAATATGTCTTGGACATCTGCACATTGCCCTACAAGGCAATCATCAATTTCGCTGCAGTGACAGGCATGAGGATTGCAGACATAAGCAATCTGAAGGTGAAGGACTTCATGAAGGCGACAGAGGAATACCACAACTGCACTGAAGTGAAGGACTTCCTGAATTGTGCTGAGCCTGGAATGATGGGATTTTGGGAGCTGATGCCTCAGAAGACCATAAGGAGCAATGTTCAGTGCAAGGTGTTCAACACTCCCGAATGCAGTGACCTGATTCTTTTCTCCTTGAATGAAAGGGTGAAGTATTATGAAAAGCTGAGGGAGAAAAAAGGACTGGACTATGAAATAACCAAGAACGATCCACTCTTTGGAAACAGGACCTTTAACTATAAAAGGCATATAAAGGCAAAGTCCATCAGCGTTACATTGGGGAGGTACAAGTCCACACTGATTGCCGAAAGGGAAAGGGTCTTCAGGTACAAGTACGAGCAAGAGGAGATAAGCAAGGAAACATATGAGGAGAGCGTTGCCACAATCCCCAATTTCCACGCCCATGGATTGAGGAAGTTCTTCATCACAACCTTGGCTCAAAACCGTGTTGATGCAAGGATAAGCGCATTGATGGAAGGGCATGTCCCTCCAATACAGACAGACAGCCATTATGTCAACAGCGCCTTTCTTAAGGACTCCATCAGAGAGGAGTACATGAGGTGCATTCCAGACCTCAGCTTCGAGAATGTGGAAGTCCGCTTCCTAACCAGTGAAGAAAGGAAAAGCCTTGAAGAGAAGATTGCCGACTTGACTGAGGAAAACAGGAGCATGAAGAATAACATGAAACAGTATGTTGATGAGGCTGTTCATGAACAATTGGAAGATATTGTTGGTCATTGGATGACAGTTAGATAACCACAAAATTTTTAATTTGGAGGAATGGTTTCATTCTTCCTTTTTTACTTTTTTTACCATTTTCTGTTGATGCAATCTATACATTAATATTATTTTTTCATCAAATTTTATAATGTTTCATTTTAATTGGTTGCACCTATAAGGATTAATGGTGTTGTTTGCATATTGCATTAAATAATCAATCGTATTTTTAATATTATTGCATTGTTTTTTCATCCTATTTTTTCATATTTTTTACACTTGAAACATAGTCTCTATTAGTTTTCATATGCTCTAAGTTTGATTTTTTATATAGGCAGTTTACAAATTATAGTGTACATGAGTAGGTAGATGTGTAATTGAATTTATACGAGTTTTTTATTTTTAAAGAGGCATTTAAATGAATAAGAATGAATTTTTAAAAGCTATAAATCATAGAGGATCTAGCGTATTTGCAAATGAAAAAGTTTTTGGGATGAATTATGTTCCTGATATTTTCAATTATCGGGATGAGCAAGTGAACAAATTAGCGGCGTATTGCCGTTGCATTGGAAATAATATTGCTCCAAGAAACCTCTTGTTGACTGGAGAGAATGCTACAGGGAAAACCACTACGCTCAAGTATTTCCTTAGATTGTTGCTTGATGAATTTTCTAACGTTGAAGTAATATACGTCAATTGCCAGATGGACAATACTCCTAATGCTATTTATAGAGAAATTTACAGGGAAGTATGTAATTCTGATGGAGCAGTAATTGGAAACACCAACACCACTTTATTAGAAAAGATTACTGAAAATTTAAAGCAAACCAATAAGATATTGATTGTTTGTATGGATGATTTTAACAGGTTCAAATCAAAGGAAGGGTTAAATGACATGCTTTATAATTTTTTAAGGATACATGAGGTTGAACCTAATGTTCAGATTTCCATTTTCACAATCAGCTATGAAGAGGATTTGAATTCGGACTCTGCTGTTAGATCAGTTTTCAATCGCTCCACTATTTTTTTTGAACAGTATACTCAAGACGAAATGTATGGGATTTTGAAGAATCGGTGCGAATATGGCTTCCGTCCGGATGTCATCAGTGACGATTTAATAATGGAAGTCGCAAAAAGAGCTTATAAACGTAGGGATATCAGGCATGGAATTACTATGTTAAGAGATGCAGGATTAAGAGCCGACATTGAAGGTTCATCAATAATCACAAAGGATTTTTTATAGTAGAAATTATTTCTTTTTTTGTTTATTTTCAATTTACTATATTTTTTTTAAACTTTTTTTTACACTTGAAATGTAACCTCGCCCCCTGGGGTCGGGTCTGGGGTCTGGGTCTGTCTCAGGATGACTGCTTATATACTACTTAAAACAGAAAATAGAGTATGTATTTAACTCAAAAAATTTTTTAAAAAATAGATGTCTTTTATGAAATTTATTTAAAAAAATTGGTGAAAATAAGTACTAGCTTCGCAGAGTAAAATGCAATATTGGCGTATTGTAAATTACTCTCCACTAGCTGTTGCAATTAAAAAAAGAAATATCGAGCGTGATAATTATTTTTTTATGCAACATTTTATATATTGGACTTTCCAATATTTAAAATCTTGCTTTTTATGGCTAAATGACAGCTATTAAGCCGTATAGATTTGAATCTACTTTTTTTAATATCTTTCTAAAACTTTTCACTTATTATCTAAAAAACTTTTAAAGAGATTATTTTTAGAAAATAAGATTTATTTGCTCTCTATTTTTTATTTAAAAAGTTTTAAATACAAAGAACAATAAATAACTAAATAAGGAAGATTATTATGAGTTTGCGCTCCATAATTTTCCTTAAATAATATCGAGCGTGTAATTATGGAAAGATTAATAGAAATAGAAGGCGTTCAGTACACCGAAGCTCAAATCAAAAGAGCTTTGGCTATTGAATGTGATGTACGATCTCCTAATTTCATTGACATGTTATTGGGAAAGATAGAGCTTAGTGAATTTATAAGAAGCGTTGACCAAGGTGATGCCTGATGTGCTACGTTGGAAACACAAGGACATTGGTCTATCACAAGGAAGACTGCTTCTGCAACCACTGGCTGTTGAATGAGAACAAGACCATTCTCGAGGAAAAGCCTTTAGACATGAAACCTTGCAGCTTCTGCAAACCACAGTTTGACACTGAATAGGTGTTGGATATGGTTGCAGAGATGGTTGAAAACATCAGGAAAGGAGAAAAAGGAGGGTATTCCATCTACCCTCCCTTTTCCTGCATTGTTTTCCTACAGGGCGAAAAGTATTCCGAATGCTGCTGCAAGCCTCAGGCAAGGGATCAGAAGTTTGCACTTGTGAACCTTGTAGGCTTCAGGAGAGAGGATGTCAAGGTCATAGACCCAAGGACAAACGAGGAGCTGTTCGTATGAGCATGCTTGCAGACTTCGAGCCTGCAAGGCTCCACAAGAGGACATGGGTAGAAAGGCATGATGTCGAAATCCTTGCTGTCATATGCCTTGCCATAAGCATTGCAATGCTACTTCTTTTCTTTGCGCTTGCAGAGCCGACCGTTGCAGGAGTGATCTAGATGACAAAGGAATTTGAGGACTTCATGAGAAGGAACAGTTCTTTGCTTGTTTTCTTGAGATGGGACACCATTGCATACATGAAGTATCTGGAATCTCATTATGATGAGGATAAGTACAGATGTGCCTACAGGTTGCTTGAAGCTATTGACAATCTATTTGAATTCTACCAGGTGACCTTCAGCAGAAAGACTGAAAAGGACATTCCTGACGTTTTGTTTGAAAAGGACAAGATAAACAAAGGATTCCTTTCACATATAGGAAAGGCTTGCAAAAAGCAGTCTGATTTTTACGGTCAGAGATGGAAGTCCACAAGAGGAATCAGAGATGCCTACGGACACTATTCCGCAGGAAACTTCCTGTTTGCAGACATATACGGCTGTTTGCACAGGATAAGTGACGATTGCTATAGGGTCTTGAAATTTTACGAATATGAAATAGGAGATAAATCATGAACGAATTGGTAACCACCACTAATGAGAATAATGTACCAGTCGATGTTGACTATGCTATAGAGGAATGGAAGGCATACCAGCGATTGACTCGGGAATTGCTAGATGAAACAGATTATCAGACACATAGAGGCAGGAAGTACAAGACCAAGAGCGCTTGGCAGAAGTACGCACGTGCCTTCAACATAAACACACAGATAATCGACAAGGAAATCGTCAAGAATGACAAGGGTGTAGTCATGGAAGCGGAGTATACTGTAAGGGCTACCTTGCCTAACGGTCGCTTTGTCGAGTCAGACGGAAGCTGTGATAGGAGAGAGTCCGGAAAAAGGGAAATGAGCAACCACAGCATAAAGGCGACAGCCAAGACTCGTGCCACAAACAGAGCCATAAGCGAGCTCATAGGTGCAGGAGACGTGAGCGCTGACGAGCTTGACCCAGCCTTCGACAAGGCTAGCCAATCCAAGCAAAACGATGTTATCGATGCCGAGGTCGAGGAGATAATGAAGTCTCCTTATGATGAGGATGTCGGATTCACAACTGCTGATGAGATCGAGCCTATAGACGACAACCCTGTATGCAGGAACTGGGTCAAGACCATCTGCAAGACAATCAAGGACGAAGGAAAGCCTTGCCTCAAAGGTGTCCTCATCCAAAGGGCTAAGACCATCGGCACCATGACTGACGAGGAAAGGAACAGGCTTATAGATTACATAAAGTCTCTTCCAAATGGAGAAGTGAAATTTGAGGATTGAATATGAACGGAGAGAGGACTAAATTTTTGATAGTTCCTTTCTCTTAAACACATTTTAAAAATGATTTTATTGGGTGAAACTATGAATGATCTTAACGGAGAAAAAACTAATTTGGATAAGCTGGAAGAGTTTTTCAGCAATAACTACAGAGACCCTGTTTACGAAGCTTTGGAGAAGTATCCTGAAGAAAGGTCTTTGATTGTTGACTTTAATGACTTGGAAGAGTTTGACGCTGATTTGGCGGACTACCTGATTGAAAGACCTATGGAAGTCATTAAGATTTCCAAAAGAGCAATCAAGAAGATTGATCCTTTAATGAAAAATGCCGATTTAAATGTCAGATTTGAAAACATTAGCAATCAATTTTCATTAACCGACATTTCAAGCAGAATGATTGGGAAGTTCGTTAAAGTTAGAGGAATTGTGGATGATGTTGATAAAGTGAGCGCAAGGGTTGACACTGCAAAATTTGAATGCAGAGGATGCATGAGAATCCATGAGGTTGAACAGGATTTGAATGCACCTATGAAAGAACCCGCAATATGCTCCGAATGTGGATGCAGGTCTTTTAGATGGCTTAAGGACGAGTCTACATTTGAAGATGTCCAAAGTGCTGTGCTTAAGGAGATAATTCTTGATGATTCTAAAATGTCTGAACCGATAAAACTTTTGATCTATTATGAGGGAGACTTAATCAGAGAACTGAAGAAAGAGGATATAGTAGATTTGACAGGTACTTTAAAGACAATTAAGGATGAAAAAACAGGATATTTCAATTTCTATTTGCATGTGAACCACATTGAATTCATTTACAAGTGGGGCATCAGCTAAATTGAACATATTAAACAGGTATTTGATTTATTGAAGATGGTTGTTATGTCAAAAGTAAGAAAAAACGTTACTCTTGATGAAGAGCTTGTTGATCTAGCAGCAGTAAAGTTGACAGTTCCTTTGTCTACCTTTTTTAACAACACTTTGAAGGAACATCTTATGACTTCTGATGAGTTGAGTGAGGTTAAAAAGGAAATCCAAGAGCATGAGGCTTCATTGAATGTATTGAGGCCACAGGAAGCACGATTGGAACAGCTTAAGGTTCTGGCTATCAATAACAGGAATATTTTTGCAGGTTGCCATGACACTCTCGTAAGGATGTCTGAAGTCAATGGAGGTTTCATTGGTCAAAACCAGTTAAGGATATTTGCTGACAATAAGGATTTAGATTTTAAAGCTTTGCTGAAATATTGCAAGGATGAAGGATTTAAGATAACAAAGCTTGCTGACAATAGTACTAGGAAAGGTGTTAAAGTTGTAGGCATACGTGACATTTAAGAAAGTTTAGGAATTTTTGAAAAAGTATATGTGATGTTGAGTGTGTATTAGTGTGTATTATACACACTAGTGTGTATTCACGTTCGCATATATTTTTTTATTTTTTTTTTAATTTTTTATATATTATATATTATATATTTTTTTATTTATTTATTTATTAATTATTTAAGCAATGGAGTTGTTTTTGTTGACAATTGGACGTTTGGAGAATGTTAAAAAGAGAATGGATGAATTAATCGGATTGTCTGAGGAGTTTGATGGAATAGATTATGAAATCGAGTCAGAAAATGCAGTCTATTTCTTCTCTATTCCTAAGTACATTAAGGAAGGCATTGTTATTCTAAAATATTCTGCAATTTATGAATTGCATTCCATGTTGAAATATATGGAAGGAATAATTGTAGACATCTTGGAAGTTGAGGACAATCCTGATGACGAAAAGAGAGACCTGCTATATGTGCAGATAGAGGTGAAGGAATGATTAGCGACGAATGGGAAGAGGAGTACTATGTCAAGGTCAACGAGGAGAAGGAGCAGGTGGAAGTCAGGTTCTTCAGCAAGGTAGACAGGCTTGTCTTTGCACAATCCTATTCCTGCTCATCTTCTTTTTCCTTTGACGAGGCGGAAAGATTATGCAATAGGTTATGCTATGAGCTGACACACAACTTAGGAAATAGGAGATACTATCTAGGAGAATATCATGGATCTTAAGGAAGGAATTCCAAGCCAGTTTCAACTTAGATTATGAAAATGAAAGGAAAATGTTTTTTAGACACCATAATCAGACCACACATTTTCAAGAGAGGATTTTGAATTCATCACTGACTTGTTTTTTGAATTTTGAATCCGGAATTGCACCGTAAAAATCACCTTGGAGCTATTTTTTACAGTTTTTATTTTTTTTTGGATCACCGGCTCCATGAACGATTCACATTAAGGAGTAGCTTTTTATGAAACAGATTGAGGAATTGAGTGTATGTGGAACCTGCAAGCACAGCCATTTGATTCCAGACATAGGAGGAGAGATAGCACTGAACATTTGCAGGATAAGTTCAAGGGCTGTCAACAATGATGGAGGACTGACATATTGCATAGGATGGACATCAAGGAGGAACAAATGATGAAGTTCAGATGTCCGTACTGTGGAAAGGTAACGGAGATGAGTGCATTTAAAGTGCTGTTTGGATTGCTGTTGCATCAGAATTTAAGGGTTTGGTGCGACAGGTGCTTCTGCAGCACACATTGGCACTTGAAGCTCTGGAGGGGAGACTACATAAGGAAGGAAGTGAAGCAAGCAAGATTAGAGAAGAAGCAATGATTTTTATGTTGAGCGAAGAGGACACCCTACAGACACCTGAAGATAAAAATGAAAATCAGACTAAATGCAAATACTGCGGCAAGCCCTTCACCAAAAGGCACAACAGGCAGATATACTGTTCGGAGAGTTGCAGGACTAATGCCAAAAGGGAACAGAAGGCAAGATACCAGGCAAAAAGGAGGAAGAAGATTAAGCAGAAGATACTAATTGTTGATGAATACAAGAAATACAATCTTGGAAGCTATGGAACCAGTGCTAACGGACACAGGAAGGAAACGTTTTCACAGGAGCATATAGCCATACAGAATGAGATGAGGAGATTGGGATTGAAAAGGTAATCCTTAAAATTTTATTTGTAATTTTCCACTATGTTAATTGAAGAGAAAAGAAAGAAATTTTGCATGGACAATTCTCTCAATTTGGGCATAGTGGAAAGTTATTTGTTTTTTTCGCTATTTTTTACAAATTGTTTTGCATCTTTTCTGTTTTTGATTTTTTGGGTTTTTCTTTTTTTCTAGATTTTAAAGGTTAAATAAAATCTAAATGATGGTATCTAATTCGGTCGTGGTAGATGTGATGTTCTGCTGTGCCTTTTTTTAAGAGAGTTGCCTGCAAAGCCATATTTTATCTTCAAAATTGCGTTCGTGTTAATTAAAAATAAAGTAGTTTTGTTCACCCATTTCTACTTTATTTTTAAAAATCCTATTTTTTTCTGACATTTTTATTTAATGATGTAGATTTACAAACTTACATTTTGCACATTTATTGTATCATTCTATTTTTTTGTTTTTAGCTTTTATTATTTTATAGTCTTTGAGTCGAAACTATCTAATTCTTTGCCTTATTTTTGATTATTCAATAGGTTGTTTTGGTCTTGGTTTGGTCTCTAATTTCAAAAATTGAGTTTCATAAAATTCATTGTACTTTTTGCTTTTTTTATCAGATTTTTCTAAAATTTCACACAATATGCTATTTTTCCAAGTTTTTTCAAATTTTATGCTATTTTTCAAACATTTTTTATGAATTTTTGAAATTTCAAAAAACGTTCAAAAACCCCTTCAAAGACCAATGAGAAACCCCTGATTCCTCTTCATTCGGGTGAATTGTTGAGAGCTGAGTAATACTTTTTCGTTACGGTTTACCAAAAAAGTATTACTGTTTTTCACGTTCTCAACTGGTTAGATTGGTTGTTCTTTATTCAGCGTTGGGCTATATCGGGTTTTTTCATATAGCTTAAAGATCCGACCGTCTTTCCCCACCGAGACCAATGACGAACAGGTTAGACATTATTATTTTTGCACCCGCGAGTAATACTTTCAAACCGGGAAAAGACCAGAATCTCGTTGGTTAGAACAGAATTGAGTTACCTTACAAGTGTAAAACTGAGCGTGGTTGCTCCAACCTTCCTCAAACCTGTATATTTGAATTATTTCTCTTAACAGAGCGTTGTTCTTTCTTATTTTGTCCAAAACATTTATATCTATACGAATAAAATAACTTTTATTGTGTTTCCGTCCGTTTAGAAGAGAAAGAAGGAAGCACAGAGAGGCGATTTCATGTTAAGAGTCGTAGAGAGAACCTATTATCAACAAGAAGAAATCAAGACACTAGACAGTCGAATTAGAGAGGCAGGAGTCAACACTTACTCCCTTGCTCGTCAAGGAGCAGTTGACTATCCTACCTACGAATCCTACAACGAGGTGAGAGAAGAAAGAATCAAAGAGGCTAAGGAAAAATACGGTGAATCCTACTACTATCACTGGAGAGACGTTGAGACCTACTTCTATTACTTAGGTAGATTCTTTAGTGATTTAGAGGAAATCGAGAAGTACTTAGAAAGGACTGTTACCTATAAGCCTCACAGAGAGGAACTCAAACAGTCAATGGAAAGGTTAGACAAAAGATTCGAGGAAGTCATCAACGAGTTCTGGTATTCTCTTGAGGAATACGAGGATATAACCGAGGATGTACTTGAGCAGTTGAAAGAAGGTGACTGCACCGTTCATTGCGAATTCCTAATAAAAGAGTTTAAGAGATTCGTCAATGTATTGTGCAGAATCATAAGACAAAACGAGATTAACCATAAGGAGTTCTAATCTCCTTGTCTCATAATTTTAGAGGTGAAAGAATGGACGCGATAAACGTTATCAATCAAAATCGTATTATAAGTGATGTTCTATGCCGTTGTACTGTAAACCTTATAAGTGTCTACATTGGTGATGCAGACTGCTATACTGAGCCGACCGTTGTCATCAAGTGCTACACCACAGATTTGGCTTTTGCAACCACAGAACACGATGAGATTGTCTTAGAGGACGATGAATTTGACTTAGAATTGACCTACGAAGACGGAGAGTTCTCAATTGGGTTAAATTCCAAGAAAATTGGGGAATTAGGATACATTGAATGGGTAATTTAGGTGGTTTTTGTATGGTTTTTGTGGATTTGTGCGAGAACGAAATAGCAGAAATGGTCGAGACCTTCTTCCGTAATGGAGACGGTGTCAGCAGGATTTTCACCAACAGAGCAGTTGGCGAGATAGTTGAGCACTACTGTTCATTTGAAGAAGAAGGTAAGATTGCAGTCAATCTCAGAGATTTCCTGAAATACAGCATCTCTCTTTATGACTCAATTGGAGAGGCTGTCGATGACGGAGTGAACCTTGAGGAAGTGAGCATAATAGATGACACCAACACTTATAGTGGGAAATCCCAAGTCATTCTGATTGGAGGGTGAGAGATATGGTGAACTGGCTGAAGGCTATTGGAGACAACTTCTCAGTGGACTATCTTCTGTTAGCATTGGTCTCTGAGAAGGACTTGAAAATTATTTGTATTGTCCTCAACTCTTATGGGTTCGTCCCGTTTGAGAATGTGGGAGAATTGGTTGTTGACTTTATAAGTTACAGGAAAACTGACATATTTGGAGAAAACTAAGGAGATGTGATAGAATGGTGATGAAAGTTACCTTTGAGGACGAGCACGGTGAGAAAACAGTCGAATTTGATGATGACGTCGATTGCGTTGTCATCATAGACGATGACGAAGGCAATGTAGAGATTCGCGAAGGAACCTGTGAGGACTACGAGGATTCCGACGATGAACTTGACTTCTACGATGATGACGATGAGGAGTGGTTCTGAATGGACGAGTTCGTTGAGACCCTGTTCGACACCTACTGGAAGGTGAATGAGAACGGAGAGTACATGAGCCTAACCGATTGCGGTGATTTCTACATCGCAAAGGTCGCTCCCTGTGTTCGCAACTGGAGCATAGTGATAGAATGCAATTGCTTCTGTTTTCATTGCAAGGAATTTGTCTACCATGAGAACGGAGCAACACTTGAGATAGGTATGGAGATTAGCTCTCTTTACCTAAGCCAAATGGAGATAAAAGATTTGAAGATATACATGATAGATTGTTAGAAAGGTGATGATATGGGATTAGACATGTTTTTGGAAGGAATATTTGAACAAGACGGAGAGAATGTAAGAGAACAGGTGATTTACTGGAGAAAGTCCAATCAGGTACACAACTGGTTCGTAGTCAACGCTCAGGACGGAGAGGACAACTGCCAACCACACTCTGTAAGCAGGGAACAGTTAGAGGAACTAAGAGACCTATGCAGAACAGTGCTCGCAGACAATGACAAGGCAGAGGAACTTCTCCCAACAAGACCTGGTTTCTTCTTTGGTGCGATAGACTATGACGAGTGGTACTACTACGATTTGCAGTACACCGTAGAGAAAATAGACGAAGTCTTGAAAGACGATAAGTATCTATACTTTGAGTATTGCAGTTGGTGGTAGAAGGTGAGACTATGGAATGCCCTTGCGATAATTGTGAGATGTTAAGAGAGAACGAACCAATCAAGGTGATTGACTGGAAGTCCAATTCTCCATTTGGAATGGATTTGTATCACTTTGAGGATGGTTTCAGATGTTGTTACAATGGTGAGGAAAGCTTGAGAAAAGAGGATCTAAGCAATCATGGTTGCAGACTAAGAGGAGGAATGTAGATGAAACTGATGACAAGGGAAATGGAAGGGAAACTCAAATCCTTCCCTTTCTATTCCCAAGACGGAAAAGGAGATGACGCGATAGTGGTGATGAAGTTCTTCAACCCTTACGGACTGGGAACTTGGTACGTGCTGGAAGCAGAGAAACAGGAGAACGGTGATTACCTTTTCTTCGGATATGTAGAATCACCGATAACACCTGAATTCAACGAGTACGGCTATTTCTCATTGTCAGAGTTGGAGAACCTTAAGATACCAATAAGAATCAACGGTGTCATTGTCTCCTACGGTAAGATTGAAAGGGATTTGTACTTTGAAAGGGTGAGAATTGGAGACATAATCAGGAACTAGAGAGGAAGTGTTGAGAATGTTCGGACAGAAGAAAGAATTTGTCAAAAAGATGTATCATGTCGGAGACGTTGTCGAACTGGTTCATATGGACGATGCACAGGCTCCACCTAGTGGAACCAGAGGAGAAATACTCTTCGTTGACGATATTGGTCAAATCCATGTGAGATGGGAGAACGGCTCAAGTTTAGCACTAATATATGGCGAGGAAAGGTTCAAAGTGGTTGAGAGGAAAGGAGAATAGGAGAGATTTGATGGATTTGTTGTATCTTTATGATGACCTGACTGCAAGGAGAGAGGTCTACGATTCAGTCGGATTGAGTTTTGTAGTCAAATACAGATTCTCATCTCGCAATGAAGCACGTGATTTCGCACTGAAGAACGGTGCAGTATTGATTGAGGAATGATTGAACGGAGGAGATTTAGATGATGAAACTAAGTTTGAAGGAACTCGGTGAGGAAATTGAGATGATACTTGCAGAAGGTGGATTAACCTTTGATCAAGTCGATTATCTGTTGTACTTGGAGACCTGCATTGCAGACGGAAGCATAACAGAGGAGCAGAAGAGAGAAATTATCTGTAGGGACTTCTAACAGTCTCTACCATTTTATTTTATTGTTTTGGTGAGAGAACAGGAGAGATTGATTATGTATTTGGAAATTGACGAGGTCAAGTGCGAAAACATTGACAGAATTGAGTTTGACGATGTCGCAATGGAAATCGTCCTGACAGACGAAAAGGTGTACGAGAGAATAAAGAGATGGCTGAAGTCCAATGAGATTGACTACGATTGCAGGGAAGACAGGTATTTCGCCAATCTCATAGAATATGTCATTAGGATAACTTGGTGGTAACCGTGAGAGATGTCGGATTCACCATTGAGGAACGGTTCTTCCTTACTGCTCAGGAATTGGAGTATTCCGAAGTGGGAGAGGAACACGAGAGCGTCATTGACAGAGCCATCGCGTTGCTGTACACGAAGCTCAGAACCAGAGACTTCGAGTTCACCGACGAAGAACGGGAACTCTTGGAGGACGCTTTTGTCATTGTCAGCGACCAATAGAGCACAGGTGTTTTTAGAGGGACTTTACGAAGTTCCTCTTTTTTTATGAATCACTATCTATGTATTTGGGTAAAAGTCGGAAGTTCGTAGGGTCGACATGAGATATAAGGAACCTGTTGTGAGATTTAACAGGTGATAATCATAACCATATGAATCTCATGGCATTCCTTTAAGGATTCACCCACGAAATCAGGGTTCCGTCTCGTGTGAGAACACAGGTTTATGAAGAATAGTGAGATGCCATTCATTCAGGGAGTCAAGGGGTAGGATAGTGGACTCTCTGAAAAAGTTCGTTCTCGTGTGATATTTGAAAATAAAATTAACGGAAATGGTCTAAATTGGTAAATTATCGGTAGTAAATGGGTAATTTAGACCAAAGGAGTTAAAAAACCTTCAGAAGACCTGTGCTCAATGGAGCGATTGGGTATCTGAAAAAGGAGTTGGTAAGAAAAGGTCATAGATGGGTGGAGCGACGGTCGATGAGGAATCGTGTCATAGGTTACTGCAACCGTAGACTGCTCCATGAAAAATTTCTGAAATTTTGGTGGTGAAAATTGGGTAGGTGGCATTACAAGTGAAAAAGTCTGTGCAGTCGCTTTCATTGAACGATGGCAAAAATCACTCACCGACTCTCTGAATGTGATTTTACACTTGTAATGGTGGTATTTCAAAAAGTATTACTCAGTAATACTTTTTTCCTAAAAAAGAAGCAAAAATACCAATAAAATAAGGGAAAGAAAGGTTCAGCGTTTAGCTATCTGAGGAAACCCGTTCTCTCCAAAACGAGATATTGTTCTCTCTTCTTCTCTTTGGTGATCTGTTGGGCATTGAAAAAAGTTGTGTATGCCGTTCGTTTGGTCGAATAAGTATTACTTGTCTTTCGAGGAGTAATACTTTTTGAATTTTTTCAACCCTGAAATTTCAAAAATCACTCAGTAGGAACTCAGTAGTTGTTCAGGTCTTAGACTGATTTTCAAAAAATTAGTAATACTTTTTTTATAAGATTTTATAAAATCATTCAGGTGTAGCTCAGGTGTAGTTCAGGTCTGAGAGCAAATTTCAAAAATATCATAATACTTTTAGTCATAAGTTTTCATCAGTTTTCTCAAAAATAGTTCGGTAGGAGTTCGGGTGCTGAGAGGATTTTCAACAAATTTGTAATACTTTTAAAGATCCATTTCATAATAATATACAGTTTGAGGAAATTGGCTTTTAGTGTGTATACAAATAGTTACTTTTATATACAAGTATACAAATATATTACATTGTAGAGGTGAAATGCGTATGTTGACTACAATAAGACTGGACAAGGAAATTCAGAAGCAATTGAAATTGAGAAGTGCGGAAACAGGCAAAAGCCAATTGGAACTGGCAAATCAATATATCCTCGAAGGATTGAGGAACAACAAGCCATCCAATCTGTCCCTTGATGAAATAGATGGATTGCTGGCTCATGACAAGCCTGAAGGAAACAATCTTAGAAAGTTTGCAAATCTTATTAACAACAGTTCCGAAATCGATGAAGTGAAAGAGAAAAAAGAGACATACAGAGGTTTGTAGATGATTTTTGTTGACACCTGTTACCTGATTGCCCTGATGAACGATAAGGCGAAAAAGCATCATGAAGCATTGACCCTATTGGGTTTGATTGAAAATGAAAGCACACTGATCAATTCGACTGTCCTTGTAGAAATGTTGAACAACCTGAACAAGAAAAGGTATGATTCAAAAAGGCAGGAGATAATCGACTTGCTCTATGGCATGGACAACATTGATTATCTGAGCAAGCAGGATTTCGATGATTCCTTCAAGCTGTGGAAACAGTACAACCATAGTGTCAATTACAGCGACTGCACCATTCTGCATACGATGCAGAAGCACAATGTAACAAACATCCTTAGCTTTGACGGTGATTTTGACAAGATAAACGGAATAAACATGATATACTTGTAATGAAATCTCTTCCTCTTCTTTTTACTTTTTTGATTTAAATTGGGATGATGTCCTATTTCCTGCAATATTTTGCAATGCTTCTGTTAAATAACTGATTACAAAATGATTCAGTAGTTAGATTGAATCTTAAGAATATATGAAATTTCTTCCAAGTTTTGAAGTCATATCTTCAATTCATTCATTTTATAAGAGGTATTTTTGTGGATAAAGAAAAATTTCAAGAGATTTACCCTCATAATTTAAGGTTGGATTGTGATATCCAAAAGTATTCTGATGAGGATGGAAATCTACAATTCGAAGCATCCATCCCTTTGGATGGATTTGTGCCATGCGAACGAGAGGGAGTAGTGGGATTTTGGAGTGAAGAGAAACAACTATTTATACCTAATGAAGAATTTGAACAAGGGGTTAACTCATTAGTTGGATCACCCATATTAGCTCCAACTCCTAAAATTGAAAACATCACGGAATTTTTGGAAAAACGTTATACTTTATTAGATTGCTATTTTGAGAATGATAAGCTAATTTATAATTTTTCTACAGATGGTGCTGTTTTAAAGGAATATGCGGATAGTAAAGCTTCGTTTGTATTTTTATCAATTGATATGGTAAAATCTACAGAATTGAGTTTAAAGTTATCTTCTGAATTATACAGCATAGTGCCTAATTTATTTTTAAATGAAATAGCAATTATTATTCGGATGATGGGCGGTAATATATTCAAATTTGAAGGGGATGGTTTAATAGCATTTTTTGAGCCAACTAATTTATTAAACAAAGTTGATGATTCTATTTTATGTTCTGATTATATAAGAATCTTCATTGTAGATTATCTAAATAAATTTTTAGAAAAAAAGACTCTTCCTCAATTAGAATTCCGGATTTCTTTAAATTATGGTGAGGTTTATGTTAAAAATATAGGGGAAACTATTGAATTAAATGGTTATAATCTCAATGCAACCAAAAAACTGCAAAAATTTGCTAACTCTAATGATATTATTTTAGGGTCTAATGTTGTAGATTTGGCTCATAAAAAATGGAAATCTCGGATGAAAAAATTGAAAATTAATTCTAGAAAGCTTAAACAAGCAAATCTCCATAAGGGTATGGAAATATATAGATTACATAATTTGGAGGGCAGGTATGATTGAAAAGTTATGGAAAATTTATGAAGTTAATAAAGAATGGATAAAATTTGCAGATACAAAAGCAATAGCTTTTATAGCTATTATTGGAGTCATTTTTAATATTCTTTTTAAACTTACTGATGAAATAGTTAGTTTAAGCAATTATAATATTGTTAAAATTTTATATGGCATTTCCATATTCTTATTATCTATTTCTTTATTGCTTTCTGTTTGTTGTTTATGTCCAAGAACTAGTAAAACAGATACAGTTGATAAGAAGAATGTAATTTATTATAAATCAATAAATGATAATTTTGAAAATGAAAATGATTATTTTAGTGAGTTAAAAGAGAGTGATGGGAACTTTGATGAACAATTAAGTGCACAGATTTATCAATTAGCGAAAGTTGCAACTAAAAAATATTGCATTGTAAAATGGTCATTAAGATTATTCGCTATAAGCTTTGTATTAATAATAATTCTAATGACATTATTAAAGATAGGGTGATCTTTTAATGTATGATTATAAAGAAGGAAAAAAGAGAGTAGAAGAGATTTTAAGAAATGATTTAGAAGTTAAAGAAAATAATCGTTTACCCAAATCAGAAGAATTAACATTTGATAATGCATATTACTCATGGATAGGCAGTATTTTTATTGATATTAGAAACTCTTCTTTTTTATTTAAAAATGAAAATAACAAAAACATATCTAAAATAATTAAGTCTTTTTCCTCAGAATTGATAGAAATATTAAGGGAGAATTATAATATAAGAGATATTGGTATAAGAGGGGATTGTGTTTATGCAATTTACACTGTCCCTGATAAAAATGATTTTTATGATTTATATCTGAAAGCTGCATATTGCAATACATATATAAAAATGTTAAATAAATTATTGGTAAATCATAATTTGCCAACTTTTAAAGCAGGTATTGGGTTAGGAGCCTCTCAAACTCTCGTGGTTAAGGCAGGAAGAAAACACGTAGGAATCAATGATAAAATTTGGATTGGGAGCTCAATTATTGATGCATCAAATTTTTCATCAATTGCAAATACATATGGATTTGAGAATATTGTTATGTCATCTGTATTTTATAAAAATTTACATGATGTTCATAAAGATGTGGAGAAATATTTTAGTTTTAACATATCAAATTATGGTAATTGTTATTCTGGGGATGTGATTATGACTGAATTTAATGATTGGATAAAGAATGATTTTAAAGATTAAATGAATCCATTTTTGGATTTATACTCTCTAAAAATGAGTTTTACAAATTTCAAAAGAGATGGTAATAGGAAGATTTTAAAAGAGAGTCATCTAAGTTAAGAGTCATTAGTGTAGGCTATAATCTAGCTAACATTAGATAATGGTGATAAATTATTGCGTATTGTGTGGATGAGTCTGCTAAAGATTCTGAAAAGTAATTGTTTTTAGATGATTGAAGTCAATTTACAAGATTTATAACTAAAAATAGTTTTAATTTTAATTTTAATTTTTGAATTCATAGTTTTCCATTTGTGTGTTAAATTATGTTTTTATTAGATGAATCGATTGATTATTTAGTCGAAAATCTAATATTTAAGATATTTTTCCAGATACAATTTTATGGGTAACTCAATGCATATATTTCTCCATTAAATTTAAATAGGTTGTTTTATATTAAATTAATATTTAAAGAATAGGTATTGGATTACAACTGCATTTAATCTTTGATATAATGGAGGATACTTCATTGAAATTTAAAAACGAGTATGGTGGAAATAAGATGAGTTTAGACAAAAAATCTATAGATAATATTAATTTACAAGATATAAGTGATTTAATTAAATATAAAATACCTGAAAGTAAAAATTTAGAATATAAAGGCGAAATGCATGGAGATAAAGAAAAAGAAAATATTAATAAAACAGTCTGTGGTTTTGCTAATGCTAGTGGTGGTTTATTTATATATGGTCTTGAAGAAGATGAAAATAAAAAGCCTACTGAAATTAAGGGCATCTCATTAAATGGCACTAATTGGGATGAGAAAAAAAGAAGCATATTGAGTATAATTGGGACTAATATTGAACCAAGAGTGGATGTTAAAATAAGAGAAAAAAAGATAAGTGAGGATAAGGTTGTAATATTGATTAAAGTTCCTAAGAGTTGGAATGCTCCTCATTGTATAAAGAAAAATAATGGAAAAAATAGATCATTTTACATTAGGAGAGATGGTAGCACTGATCCAATGGAATTTGAGGAGATAAAAAGCATGTTTGATTTTAGTAATAATCTACAAGAAAAAATTAACAGTTATAGGAATGAAAGATTTTCATTTTGGAATTCTAAAATTAATGATAATTATAAAGTTATTTTTCATGCAGTGCCTTTCGATTCATTTTCAAAATCACGTATTGATTTAAAAAAAGCTAGAGTTGCTCTTCGAAATAAACAATTTTTAGGCGGATTTTATTCTTCTGATTTTGAAGGTTTGTATAGTAGTAGCCGATATCCATTCAAAATAAGATTATTTAGAAATGGCATTTTTGAAGCAATTCGTGACGAAGATAAGGGGGATGTTTATGTGGATAATTTTAAAGAAAGGTTTGAAGAATTTGTAAATGGATGCTTGGAATTGTATGAAGAATTAGATATTTTGTGCCCAGTTGTTTTTTTTGTAACTTTTACTAATGTAAAAGGTCGAAAAATAGCGAAAGGTCCACTTAATTTATCTATGCTTCAAGATGCTGAAAGAGACACTCTTGATCCTGCAGGAGTTATAATTGAAGATAAAAATCAAGTAGGGTCTGAAGTGCATAATTTATTTGTTCCTATCTATAATCATTTTGGAATAGAATGTGATTATGACTTTGAACAATCTGAAAACTAATAGTTTAATTTGTAACAATTAGAAATAATCATCTTTTTTTAATTTTATTTTAAAACAAATTATTTAAAAAAAGCACTAAACAATGTCATTTTTCCTATCCTTTTAATCTTTTTAATTTTATTTTTCTTAATTAAATAATATGTTAATGAATGATTTGCTTGAGGTTTTTTGTAGTGACCGTAATATTAAAAATAGTACAATCATATCTTATAAGTCTGCTATTTTGAAGTATGAATCTTTTCATAAAATTGCTATGGATGATTTGATTGGTGAGGCAATTGAGGATGAAGAAAGAGGCATTCCACTTAAAGATAGACGTATCAAGAGGAGATTGATGGATTTTAGAGCTTTTTTATTGGGTTCAGATTTGTCTATTGGCACTGTCCGAACCTATCTTTCCAGAATCAAGACTTTCTACAGGCACTTTGAAGTTGAATTGCCCTATTTGAATGACATCAGCTTGAATGAGGAATATCTCTCATCCTATGGTGACTTGCCAACAAAGCGTGACATTAGGCGAGCTTGTGAGATTTCCAGTCTTGATTTCAAGGCAGTGATTCTTTTCATGTCCGGCAGCGGATGCGCCAAGGCGGAAACATTGTCCTTGACTGTCGGTGATTTCATAAAGGCAACAGAGGATTATCACGATGGAGGGGCCATTGACGATGTCTTGCATTCCTTGGAAAATCGCAGGGAAGCTGTCCCTACATTTTATCTGAAAAGAGTCAAGACGAAAAAGTTCTATCATGCATTCTGCTCTCCTGAAGCCACTTGCCATATTGTCAAGTGTTTGCTTTCCAGAGGTAGTCTCTCTTTGGAAGACAAGCTGTTTGACTTCACTGACAGCTCACTGATATATAACTTCAAGAAGGTAAATGACAAGCTGGGGTTCGGCTTTGTTGGAAAATACAGGTTCTTCAGGTCCCATGCCCTAAGAAAGTACCATGCAAGCAATATAGGTTTAAGCGCTGACTATATCGATGCCTTGCAGGGAAGGGCAAAGACCAAGGTCCATGAAGCCTACATCAAGACCAATCCTAAAAAGTTGAAGGAAATCTACATTTCAGCAATGCACAATGTCATGGTATTCGATGAATGGATAGAAAAGTATGAAAATTTTGATAAAGAAGAGGATACGAATACTGTCATTGAGAACCAGGTGATAAATATCATCATCAATTTCACTCTAGATGGAATGGAGTATAAGGTGGAAAAGTAGAATATGTTTTTTATAGATTTTTATGTGTTTTTGGTAAAGAAACATAATTTATTTGAAACAGCTGCATTGTATGATGATCATAGAAAAAGCATTTTTTAGTGAAATTTTAAACAGTTAAATTGGACTTATTTTTATTTTTAAGGGAAATTCTTTAGTTGTTTAATTTAAAACTAGATTTTAATAGTTATATTCGAAAAAAAAAACAGTTATTTGGATTAAGCATTAAAATGGCTTTTTATATCAAAAAATTTTTTGACCGAACTTAATTCAGCAAACTTTATATAAGTATATATTTATATATAATAAATGTAAAATTCATTTGAGTAGTCACCAATCTAGCTTGATAAGAACTTATTTTTTTATCAAGATTATTTGAATGGATTTAGGAAAAACAGATGTTTTTCCCATTTTTCAGTAAGTCTCATTAGGATTTTTCATGTCTTTACCAAAGAAACATAAAAATCATGAGAACCTATAGGACTTATTGAAGAAATTTTCTGGATATTCTTTTCTACCTTTCCTGATGGAAAAGTGAGGAATTTTGAAAATAAAAAAATTATAATTTTGTGATAATATGAGTTTTAAAAAGATATGCATATGTTTAATACTTATATTTTGTATAATCGGAGCTGCTAGTGCGGCAGAGGATGTGTCCACGGATGTTGTGGATGCGAGCGCTGATGCTGTTGCAGTTGATGCGGTTTCCGAAGATGTAAGCGATTCAGTCGAATCTATAGACGATGAAGTTGAGCCGGCTGTGGTTGAGTCTGCGTCTGCTCAAGAAGAGAATGATGATGTTGAATTGGAGGCTTCTGTGGATGAGGAGCCTGCTCTTGAAGAAATTGTTGAAGGAGATTCCGGACAGTCCCTGTTCTTGGTGATAGTTTAAACCATAGTGTAATTTATGTCAATGTAAGTTCTTCTAATAGTTATAGTAGTGCTAATGTGGATGGTAGTAGTTGGGAAAATGCATATGGTGGTAATAGGGCTTTAAATTATGCAATACAACATATCCTTAATGAGGGTATAATCTATGTGGCTGATGGTGTTTATAGTATGTTTGGTGGTAGTGTTGATGCGAACTACACTATTATAGGGTTAAATAAGGATGCCACAATTTTTGAACAAAGAGATTTTTCAAGTCCTGATTGTAAAACTTTCCCAAATAATTATGGTAAAACTGAAACTTTTGTAACTACTTATATTAACATCACTTTCAAAAATCCAAATGTTAATTTAAGAGGAGATAAAGTTTTCATTAATTGTACTTTCATCAATTCTAATATAACTACTGATAAAGACATATATAATTACTTTATTATAGGTGATGGTTCCCCAAGTATCTATTACACTGAAAAGACCTGTGTTATTAATTTCACTGATTGTGACTTTGTAAATTATAATACTGAAGGCAGTATTTTAGAAGCGTTCACCACTTCTCAAGTTAACTTCAATAATTGTCGCTTTGAGAATGTTACTGCTAATTCCATTGTAAACAATACTGGTGAATTTATATTGGAAGATGGAATTAATTTCAAGGATTGTGTCTTCAATAATGTGAATGTTAAAGGTATTGTGGATGTTGCTACTGGCAGTGCCTTTGGTGAAAGATATGCCATTGAAGGTTGTACTGGTGTAGAAAGTTATGGCATTGTAACTGAAGGTGATCGCGATTATGTCAACAGCACTGAAAAAGCTGAAACTGTCATTGGTGCTGACGATTTGACTGTTGAAGTCAATGTTGCTGCAAACTTAACTGTCACCCTTAAAGATGCTGATGGAAATGCTCTTGTAGGCAAAGAGATCACTGTCAGTGTTGACGGAGTAAACAGCACTGTAACTACTGTAGAAGGAGGGGTAGCCACTATTCCTATCAGCTATGATGCTGAAGGTGTCCATGAATACACATTATACTTTGCTGGCGATGAAACCAATTACAAGGAATCAACCAAACTTGTAACAGTAACTGTCACCAAAGCAAGTGAACCTGACACTCCTGTTCCTCCTACTAAAGTTGCTACAAAACTTGCTGCAGCTAAAGTAACCGCTACATATAATGTTGCTAAAAAATTAGTCATTACCCTCACTGCTGATGGCAAAGCTTTAGCAAACAAGAAAGTTACTGTAAAAGTAGGCACTATCAGCAAAACCTTGACTACTAATGCTAAAGGTCAAGTAAGTCTCAATGTCGCTACCCTTGTTCCTAAGACATACACTGCTACTGTCAAGTTTGCAGGAGACAACGATTACCTTGCTTCCAGCGTAAGCCCTAAAGTAGTTGTAAGCAAAGCAAAACCTAAGATCACTGCAAAAGCAAAAACCTTTAAGGTTAAAGTCAAAACCAAAAAATACACAGTTACCCTTAAAAACAACAAAGGTAAAGTAATGAAAAAGGTCAAGCTTACCTTGAAAGTAGGCAAAAAAACCTACAAAGCAACCACAAACAGCAAAGGTAAAGCAACCTTCAAAATCACTAAATTAACCAAAAAAGGCAAATACACTGCAACTGTCAAGTTTGCAGGAAGCAAATACTACAAAGCATTAAGCAAAAAAGTAAAAATAACCGTTAAGAAATAGGGAAAAATCAACATTTTTCTCTATTATTTTTTTATTTTTTTCAGTTAGTTCAAAGAAAGATTAGGGTTGCTGATAATTTATTTCTTATTTTAATCTCGTGAGTGGATTGGAATAATAAATAAATTATTTAAAAAACGTTTATTAATAACTTAAATGTTATAATATGAATTTACTAAAAATGTAATTTTTTCTGATAAACTGAAAATTTACATAAGTTCATTTGCTAATATATTGAGGGTGAGGAATAATGAAAAATAATGGAATGAAGATTTTATTAGTGGGTCTACTTTTATTCTGCTTTATCGGCACAGTATCTGCATCGGATAATATGGCTGAATTAATGTATAGTGATGATTTGGGAGATTTTGATGATGATTCATTAGGTATCAGAGATTCTGAAATCATGGAAAACATTGATGATGACATCTTATTTGATGACAGTGATTCTGAAATTGCAGAAGATGATGAAAAGCCTTCAGAGATTTATATAAACAACAGTAAGGAAGAAAGCGGTGATGGATTAAGTCCTGAGACTGCATACAAAAGCTTTGATTATTATACATTTGATAAAGTGGCTGTCAATGGCACTATTCATTTGTCTGAAGGCAACTATGGAGTTCCTAATGGAGGTCAGGAATACAATACAAATTATAATGTTGTCGGTCAGGAAGGAACAGTAATTAATTCATTTTGGTTTGATGGGTGGTATGTTAACTTTAATCAAACATTGACTTTCATCAATGTGACTTTTGAAGTTCCTTCCGTAGGAGAGGCTAGTTTTCCAGAACTCAATGATGGAATATATACTGATAGATTAATCCATTATGGCATTTCTTGTGATGGCCGTGATTTCAATTTTATCAATTGCACTTTCATCAACACTTCCTTAGTTTCCGGGTGGTATCAGCATGCTCAACCTAACCGGGATGGTGTGACTGATGTTTGCACTGCAACTTTCGAAAACTGCAAATTCTTAAACTACACTTATGATTCAAATGTAGAATATTATAATGTTACCATGTATGGCGGATTCGTTTATCCGGTATATGAATATGAAACAACTTCAATGATTACAAATTTTGAATGCAGCAAGTTTATTTTCAATAATTGCCTGTTTGATAATGTAAGTTCTGATGCCATTGTTGATTCCTATGGAGGAAATGTTGATAACTACGGTCGCGTGGATGGAGTGTACATCTATAATTCCACATTCGGCAATTGTGACACAAATGGGATTGTCAAGGCTCGCCAAGCAAGCAATATCGTGATTTCCAAGTGCATTTCTGATTTCCCAACAAGTCCAGATATTCCAGTAGTTGCTCCATTTTACATAAACTCTACTGCAGACAGGCCAGTCATCAATACCAGTTTGAATGTTGTTGCAAGCGGCAACAGTCTGATAATCACATTAACCGATGAATCCAACAATCCATTGGTTGATGTGGAGATAGAGGTCGTCACCAACGGCAGAGTCTCTTATGAGTATACAAACGAGAATGGTAAAATAGTTTTGAGTAATTTTGTAGGCAAGTACAGTTTTGAGATTTCCTATCCTGGCGATGAGTATGAAGGTTACACTCCAGCTTCAGTCAATAAGACATTCAGTTTCATGGAAACTAGTGACAACGGCACTAATGATTCTGAAATTCTACCTATTAAAATTGCCACTAAGCTTATAGCGCCTAAGGTAAGTGCAGTTTACAATGTTGCCAAAAAGATTGTTATCACCTTAAAGGATGCAAATGGAAAAGCATTGGTAAACAAGAAAGTGACTGTCAAAGTCGGTTCAATCAGAAAGACATTGACAACCAACAATAAAGGTCAAGTAAGTCTCAATGTTGCAACCCTTGTTCCTAAAACTTATACTGCTGCCATTAGCTTTAATGGAGATGACCTTTATAAGGCTTCTTCTGCATCTGCTAAGATTGTAATCTCTAAAGGCGTGACCAAGTTAGTTGCCAAGGCCAAGACATTTAAAGTTAAGGCAAAAGCCAAAAAGTTTGCCGTCACTTTAAAGGATTCTAAAAACAGGGCTTTAAAAGGCAAAAAGATCACTATAAAAGTCAACAGCAAGACTTACAAGGCAACAACTAACAAGAAGGGTGTTGCAACTTTCAAGATCACTAAGTTGTCCAAAAAGGGCACCTATAAATCAAAGATAGTGTTTAAGGGAGACAAGTGGTATAAGGGCGTTAGCAAAGTTATTAAGATTAAATCCAAATAGGATTTTTTTAAATCCTATTCTTTTATTTTATTTATTCACTACAATGTTGAGTATTAAACGGATTCGTGTTTGTTGTGGTGAATAAATAAAATGGATGAATTAATGGTTTTCTTTAGTTTGTTTATTTTATTATATGATTTTTTGTAATTTAGAAGGTGGGATTTGTTTTGAGATTAAAATATCAATTGTTATTGTTTCTTTCAATATTTGTTTTTATTTTAGGCATGAATTTTGTTTCCGCCTTGGATGCGGATACCTGTTCTGCTTTAAATGATAGTGGTATTGCTGATTCAATAGAAGGTTCTTCCGTTGATCAGATTACTGAATCCTATTCTTCTTCTGAACTCGAACAGGAGAGCTTAAACGCTGAAATTATTGATAAGGCTAACGACTTAAGCTCTCAGAATGAATTGCTGTCTGCTGATGATTCTTTTGCAAATGATTATAATATTAAATCTGAAAAGAATGTTCTAAAAGAGGATAATGAGACTGATGCCAATCCGACTTATTGTGTGAATTCTGATAACTATACTCGTTATTTTGACAGTAAAGGTGTTTTAAGGGATGAGTTTGCTGGTTCAATTCTTTTCTTTGATGGCATTTTTGATAATAAGGGGGTATTCACAATAGATAAGGAGAACACTACTGTCATTTCCAATAATTCCAACTTTATCAATACCGTGTTTTGCCTGAATGCATCAAGGGTTGTTTTAGCCAATTTTAATTTTACTGTGGATAAGACAATTGATAAAAATAAGAATGCTGGCATTTATATAGCTTGGGACAATATCACAGTCTTTAACAACACTCTTAATTATTTCTGTCCAAAGAGCACCAATTACGGAATCTATGCCAATGACAATATTGGTCTTAATCTGATAAACAATACTGTTAATTTCATTGGCCAAGCGGAGAATATGGGTTTTAATTATGCTGTTTATCTGAATTATTGTTATGATGCATTGGTGAGCGGCAACAATATCAGTGTTGTTTTGCCTTTGTGTGATGTTAGTTGGGGCGCTGGCATTAGCATGGGCGTGAAGATGGACAAAGTTTCAGCTTTGGCTGCCGAAGGCTGTGACAATATGCAGCTTATAGATAATAATGTCTATTCTACCATCAATGGAGCTAAAGGGCGGAATCCTACCTTGTCTACTGTCTTGATTTATGCCTGTGACAATTCTACAATCAGCGGCAACAACATTACTGTTGAGGATTTCTACACTCGCAAGGGCACTGCCAATTTCTTATATGCCTTGGATTTGTACAAGCTGAATAATGTTTGCATCTTGAATAACACTATTGACGTCTTCACTTATGGTGGCAGTGGTCAGTGGGGTACCGCTTACCCTATTCAGGTAGCAGGTCCTGCTTATAATATCATGATTGCATACAATCATTTGCACAGTGTGAATAATGGTCCTAATGTTGGAATTTATTCCTATAATTATTATGGTCCTACTCAGATTGACATAATCAGCAATTTCATTAACATTACAGGTAATGCGACCAATTATGGGTGGGGTTTGGTTGCTGGCATTGAGGCACAGGATTCCAATGACCGTATACTAAACAATACCATAATTGTCGACACTGTTGGCGGTTGGCATGCCGGTGATCATATTTACGGCATAAGCTATTCTCAAAGTGTTAGTGGCAATCATAAGTATGAAATCAAGTACAACAATGTCACAGTTCCAGGTGCAATTGCAATTAGCCTGAATCATGGTATGCAGGATTCCACCACCAGTGATTCCAATGTAATGTATAACATATTGAACACTGCTGTTGGTCAAGGCGGCGATTCCGCTGTAGCCATAGGGGGAAAGGGCAAGAACAATGTTGTCCGGTACAATACCAATGGTTCCAATCCTAATCGCCATATGTCCGAGCGTGACTTGCCTGATTGGTATTTGAATTTTGAACGCCCTCGCGATAGCGGATTCAGCCTGTTCTGGATCAATTCAGGAGATTCAAATTCTCCTCCTGGCTTTGCCACTGATGATTCCAATGGCAATGGCTTCAAAGGCAATGGAAATGGAAAAGGCAATTCATGGAACGGCAATGGAAACGGCAATGGATTCAATTTCAATTCGGATGTCAACGGCAGGAACAGCAGGTTCTCAAGGTCCAATGCAACTCATGGAGACTTGAATTCAACCCATTACGCAGTAGGGGATTCCGGATTGAGCCTTGCAGCTGCAAGTGCCACTGCAGGCTCTAGAGACAGTTCCACTGCAGATGCAGATGTTAAGAAGAATGCCTATGAAATCGATGAGAAGGACAGTTTGGCAGTCAAGTCAATTGACTATATTCAGTTGGCAGGCATTTGCATAGCTGTTCTGTTATTGTTGCTTGTGGGATATAAGCGTCAGAAGGATAAAGAGGAAGAAGAATAGTTAAAATTTTTGTTTATGATGGAGTGTTTGCCAAAAAATAATAGTTTTAAGCTTCATATTTTAGTATAAACCTCTAGAGTATATTTTTTTGGCAAATGCTTTCCTTTTTAATTTTTTAATTTTAAAATTAAAGGATAAAGTTTTGTTTTTTAATTTTAAAATTAATAGATTATTGTGATTTATTAATGGTTTTATCTACATTAGCAATTTATAAAATTTAAGATTATAATATTTCTTTAATTATTTTAATGATTTGATAAATTAAACATTAGTTTTCATATGAAACATATATTTTAATTCATCAACTTTTTAATTAAATTGTATAGTTTTTAGGAGGAGTATTTTTATATGGTTGGCACTAACATTTTAACATCTACTTTGGATTTGGTTAGCCAGAGTCTTCAAATCCCTGTAATAATATTTCTGTTGCTCTTTGCAATAGGAGCAATTATCCTATTGGGTGGATTGATTAGGGAGTTCAGGCATAGGAAGACTGTTTCCAATGTGGAGATGAAAAGATTAATCAATGAGATCTCAAATGCAAACAGTCAAGAGGAAATATTGAATATAGTGGACAATTCCCAAATACCAAATTCAATGAAGAATGACTTAAGGGAGATTACAGGCACTGATCTTGACCTTGAATCAAGAATAGCGCTTGCAAAGAAACTAGTGAGCAGCAGAGAAAAGAAATTGGAGAAAAGACTATCATACACTGATATTATCACTCGTATCGGTCCTACTTTAGGTTTGATGGGTACTTTGATTCCTATGGGTCCTGGTCTTGCTGCTTTAGGTAGCGGTGACATTGTGACTTTGTCCAATGCTATCATTGTTGCTTTTGACACCACTGTTGTGGGTATTGGTGCTGGTGCACTTGCTTATGTAATCAGTAAGATTAGACGCAGATGGTACAGTGAGTACATTGCTAACATTGATGTCTTGACCGATGTTGTCCTTACAAAAATAGGAAAGCTTTAGGAGTAATGTTTTTATGGTTAAGCTTAATCGAAAGACTGCTTTTGAGGAGGAAGAGGAAGATCCAATGACTGGTGTTGCAAACCTTGTGGATGCAATGCTTGTAATAGCAGTGGGACTTTTGGTGTTTCTAGTCATCTCATGGAACATGCAGGCAATTGTATTCAATGAGGATATCAATCCCGAACAGAGGCAGGATGCTATCAATGCCATGAAGCAGGTAACAGAGATAGATCAAGGAAAGCAGTTGAATGAGACTCCTGATGTAAGTTCAAGTTCCGGTGAGGGTTACAGTGAGCTTGGTAAGGTCTACAAGGATTCAAATACGGGCAAGCTCATCATGATTGAAAACTAACTATTTTTTTCTTTATTCTTTTTTTCACTTTTTATGCTCATTTTTAAATAATATTAACAATAAATCTTAATATATTAAAATATATTAAAGGGGTATGCTTATGGTTCAATTAGGTACACTTGAAAAAGTTAAAGATTTAAGACTTGTTTGGAAAAATGAAGCTCAAGATTTCACTAAATGGCTAGCTAAAGAAGAAAATTTAGCATTATTAAGCAAAGAATTAGATATTGATATAGAATTAATCACCACTGAAGCTAAAACTGGCACATTCAGCACAGACATTTTAGCATTTGAATCTAACACCGAAGACAAGATTATCATTGAAAATCAATTGGAATCAACCAATCATGATCATTTAGGAAAAATCATCACTTACGCTTCAGGGCATGACGCAAAGACTATCATATGGGTCGTAAAGGATGTACGTGAGGAGCATAGGAGAGCAGTGGACTGGCTGAATGAGCATACCGATGACGAGATAAACATATTCTTATGCAGAATCGAATTATGGAAGATAGACGATTCAAAGTTAGCTCCTAAATTCCAAATCGTTTCAAGCCCTAACAATTGGACAAAAACCATTAAAAGAAGCAGCAACGATGAAATGAGTGCCACTAAGATGCTCCAACTAAACTATTGGACACAGCTTAGTGAAATGATAGATAACGATGGGGACTATAATGCTGTTTTTAATTCCAGAAAACCTAAAGGTCAGCATTGGTACAATTTAGCTATTGGAAGTAGCTTGGCACACATTTCTCTAACCATCAATACGAGGGAAAATGATATCAAAACACAGATATGGATTAGAGACAATAAAGACCTGTATGACTATTTATATTCTCAGAAGGAAGAAATTGAAGAGCAACTAGGTTTCCCATTAAGATGGGAAAGGTTGGATAATAAAAAGGCTTCATATACAAATATCATTAAAAGCATTAACTTGAACAATGAGGATAACTGGGATGAAGCCATTAAATGGCATTTGGACATGGCTGTGAACTTTTATAATGTTTTCTCAGATAAGATAGAATCATTTAAAAATATGTAATTCTTAAAAAGGTAAGTGATTTGATGTTAAACCCAATTCTTGATAAAAATGGATTTGAAAAAAGCAAAGAAATAGTGGCAGAATTAGTGGCTAAATTTGAAAATAATAAAGATTTTTATACTTCAAATTCATTTAAGGAAGAAGAAGCCAAAATAGAATTTATCAATCCTATGTTTGAGGCTTTGGGTTGGGATGTTCATAATAAACAAAAATTAGGTCCAAGTTTTAAAGAAGTTATTTTTGAAGAATCCCTTTCAATTGGAAAAGAAACCAAAGCTCCAGATTACTCTTTTAGATTGGGAGGGCAATTAATTTAGTACCTTGAAGCTAAAAAGCCTAGTGTAAATATTAAGGATGACAAAGTCCAGCATATCAAGCTAGAAGATATGGGGGGGAATGCTAAAATTCCTATTGTCATATTAACTGATTTTGAAGAATTTGCAATTTATGAAACTACAACTAAACCAAAATCAACTGAAAAAGCTAGTACAAACCGGGTTCTATACTATACTTATCAAGAATATCTTGAAAAATGGGAAGAGATTTACAGTCTTTTCAGTAATGAAACAATTCAATTAATAGAAAACATTGACATTGAAAAATTAGATAGTTATATTGATAGGCTAAAAATAGATAAAAATAAAATTTTGGAATTATATAATAGATTAAATCAAAAACTAAACTTTAAAAATAAATTCCTTATTCCTGATGTGGATTCTGAGATTTCAAACATGGGTGATAAAGAGTTTATTAAAATTGATGAGTTTAAGTCATTAATGAGTAGCTTATTAGATAATATCGATGGTTTAAATAATTACAGACAATTTATTAAATATTGTGATGAAAACTCCAATGAGTATACTGAAAATTTAATAAGTTATGTTAAATTTGATGAAATCAATTCAGATTTATTTATCAATTTATTCTATTATAACTTTTCAACAGCTGCTTTAAAAGATATATTCTCATCTAATGATATATTAGATGACTTTAATTATTATTTGCATGAAGAAAAGATAGATAAATTTAAGCAGTTAGATGAAGATGTTATGAAAGCAAATAGGATCAGAGTAAAAGAAATTTTAAGTATAAATAGGCCTAATTTATTAAGTAACGTGAGTCCACAATCCAGTTTAGGTGTTTTGAAACATGAATTTGCTAAAAAAAGAAAGATAATGCCTATCAGAAAACTTTTAGCTAGGACATTTGATGTTATTTCTTCCATTAAACCTTGTTTTATGATGAGTCCTTTATCAATAGCTCAATATTTAGAACCATCAATTTTTGAGTCTTATTTTGATTATGTTATTTTTGACGAAGCAAGTCAGGTTAAGATTGAGGATTCAATGGGAGCACTACTTAGGGCTAAAAAGTATATTGTTATGGGAGACACCAAACAATTACCTCCTACAAGCTTCTTTGAAAAAGAAGTAGATATTGATGATTCTGAAGAGGAGAATTATACTGATGATGTTGAAAGTATTCTCCACCTTTGTAAAAATACAACGGAAACTAAAATGCTAAAATGGCACTATAGAAGTCGTCATGAATCATTAATCAATGTATCAAACAATGAATTTTATGATAATAAACTATATGTTTTCCCATCTCCAATGAAAGATAAAGAAGATTTAGGTTTAAAATTTGAATATGATCCTAATACTGAATATTACCGTGGTTCTGGTTCTAATAATATTAAAGAAGCAGAAAATCTTGTTGAATATGCATTTGATCTTGTTAGAAAATATGGTAACTCCCGAAGTATTGGTGTTGGAACATTCAATATTAAACAAAGAAACACTGTCTTAGATGTTTTAGAGGATAAGCTTAGAAAACATCCAGAATTAGAACAATATTTCAATGAATCTGGAAAAGATGGCTTTTTCGTAAAAAATCTCGAAAATATCCAAGGAGACGAAAGAGATATAATATTGATAAGTGTTGGATATGGTAAGGACTTAAATGGCAAATTATCTATGAACTTCGGTCCTTTAAACAGAGAAGGTGGAGAAAGAAGGCTAAATGTATTAATTACAAGAGCAAGAATGCAATGTGTTGTATTCAGTAATTTTAAATCTTCTGAAATGAACACTACTCCTAATACTCCAAGAGGAGTAGAAGCATTGAAAACATTCTTATATTATGCAGAAAAGGGAGAATTTCCTGAAAATTATCATACTGGTGAGGACTTTGATTCACCATTTGAAGAATCAGTCTACAATTTCTTAACTGATGAAGGTTACAATGTAGAAAAACAAGTAGGCTGTGCAGGTTATAAAATAGATTTAGCTATTGTAGATGAAGAAGATAGCAATAGATATATACTTGCAATAGAATGTGATGGAGCCGCATATCATTCCTCTAGGTCTGCAAGAGACCGTGATAGGCTTAGGCAAAATGTTTTAGAGGGTTTAGGTTGGAAATTCTATAGGATTTGGTCAACTGACTGGTTCCATGAAACACGAGATGCTAAATCAAGATTGATTGATGCCATTGAAGATGCAATAATAAATAAAGATAATAAAAATTTAGCTAAAAAAGTAGAATCAAATTTTGAACCTGAAACAGTTATTAAATCCAATGAGGATATAATTAATGAAGAATTAGAAAATTACTTTGAAGATTACAGATATTGCACTGATTTCTTAAAATATGGGCATACTTATATTGGTGTGCTTCAAGCTTTGATTGAAGTTGAAGAACCTATTCATATAGATGATATTTATGGTAATGTAAAAAAAGTTACAGGTTCAAAGGCCACTAAAAAATTCAAAAACATTGTAAATAATGAATTAAGATTTGTTTCATCTGTAACTCATTTAGGCGATTTTTATTATACTAATGGTTTTGATTTTGATAAAATGAAAGTTAGAAAACGTGAAAAACCTAATATTAATCGTATTTCTAAGCAAGAAATTGAAAAAGCAATTATTTACACTTTAAAAATGGAATTCTCATCAACTAGGGAAAGTTTAATCAAATCTGCTTCAAAACATTTAGGTTTTAAAAAAGTTCGTGACAAAATCAATAATAGATTTAATCAGATTATTGATGAAAATCTGAATAAAGGAGTCTTAAGAGATAATAATGGTTTAATAGAGTTAATATAAATATCTTATGAGCTCGGAATATAAAATTAAAAAAATATAAAGATTTTATTAGGTGAAATTATGAAAAACATATGGATGATTAGAGCAGGTAAAGGTGCTTTTCTTATAGATGAGTTTATAAACAGAAACATAGTTGCTCTTGGATGGGATCTTGGAGACCTTTCAGATAAAAGTGAAGAGAATATTAAAGAGCTCATGAAAGAGAAATATCCTAATGATAATGCAAAAACCATTGGTATAAATGCATCACAAGTGAGCAGATTTAGACATAAGGTAAAAATAGGTGATTATGTTCTAACCAGTAATCCTTCAGCTCAAAACTATTTGTTTGGACGAATTGTTTCAGATTATTATTACATCACTGAATTAGAAGATGAAACATATGATGGATTTGAGAATATTCGTGATGTTAAATGGTTAGGTGAGATACCTTATGACAAGCTTCAAAAATCTACTAAAAGCACTTTAGGAACACAAACCACATTATTCAACATAACTAAAAATGCTAAAATAGACATATATAATGTCTTTAGAAAAATCAATGAAGTTGAATATGACAAGTCAGCAAAAATCATCAGAGACTATCTGGATGAAAATGATTTAGGAAACTTGGAACAGGAAGAATATGAATCTGCAATAAAAAGCTTTTATGATAAGTTTTCACCAGAAATCTTAGAGAAATTGGAAGGTTTAGAATTACTCAACAAGATTTTCATCCATGATGGAGATCAAAATAATCTATGTTACAATTTAGAATTCTCAAAGGAATATGGCAGATTTGGTGGCATTGGAGGAGGTTCCGCATTCAAATATTACTTATTTAAAAGTAAGGATTTGGGTTGGAGAGTAGGCCCTACGCAGAAACCAACAAATATCAGTGAAGAAGATGCTATCCAAATTGCAACTAAAATAAGAGATGCAATTGTAAGCGGAGCTAAATTTATTAAAAGTGCTAAATTAGATACAGTTGATGATTACAAAAAAGTGGATTCAACATTGAATGAGATCTTTCAAGGCACTCATGTCCACCATACCAGTTCTTGGATCCATAAATATTATGTGATGATTTTCCCTGATAAATTTGCTAAATGGCATAATGAAGGTGGAAAAGAACAATGCATTGCCAAATTCAATATATTGCCTGAAGACTGGTATTATGCCAAAGATGGACAATTGCATTTATTGGCTGAAAAAGCAGGAATTAAATTATACTCCTTAATTGACGGAACAATCGAAGGTTTATTTGAAGATAAGGAAACTGAACGAAAAACAGTGAAAAAAGAAGAAGGAAATGAAGGAGAAGAGGGCACACAAATTGGATTCACATCCAACTTAAAAAGAAATGTAATCTACTTTGGCGCCCCAGGAACTGGAAAAAGCTACAACTTAAATGTGGACAAAGATGACTTAATATCAGATGAAGATAGCTATGAAAGAGTAACTTTCCACCCTGATTATTCATATGCAAACTTTGTAGGAACCTATAAGCCAGTTCCAAAATCAGATTCCATATCATATGAATATGTGCCTGGACCTTTCATGAGGTCATTAGTGAAAGCTTTAAAAAATCCAGAAAAACCATTCTTATTAATTATAGAGGAAATCAACAGGTCCAATGTAGCAGCAGTATTTGGAGATGTGTTCCAGCTATTGGACAGGGACAAAAGCAATGAATCAAGATACTCCATAGAAACCACAGAAGACATGAGAAACTATCTAAAAGAAGAACTGAACGAAGAATTTGAAAAGATAAAAATCCCTTCAAACATGTTCATTTGGGCAACAATGAACAGTGCAGACCAAGGAGTATTCCCAATGGACACAGCATTCAAGAGAAGATGGGACTTCAAATACTTTGGAATAAACTTCAACGAAGAATTGATTGAACACATCAAAGTCAACCTAAATGGACAGGAAATCTCATGGAATGACTTAAGAAAAGCCATAAACAATGAACTCTTATCATACAGGATCAATGAAGATAAGCTCCTTGGACCTTTCTTTGCATTCAACGAATACCTTGATGAAGAACTTACTGATGAGGAATTCAAGGAAATCTTCAAGAACAAAATCATCATGTATCTGTTTGAAGATGCCGCTAAAGCAAAGAGAAATGACTTGTTTGCAGGTGCAAGGGAAAACAACAATGTCATATATTCAAGAGTATGTGAACTCTTTGATGAGATAGGCATTGAAATATTCTGCGATAACATTAAAGAGGAATTGCTAGATTACGATGAAGAGGAATTAATAGGTTCTGATTTGGAAGAAGAGGAAATCATTTAGATGGAGAAGAATGATGAAATCCGTTTATATCAAAGAGTTAAGGCATTATTCTAAATCGGAAATACTTGACATCATTGGCAAAAATGAAAAGATCTTCAATAGGCTTCTGGAATATGCCATAATCGATAAGGATAATGACAGATACCAATTCAAGTATGTTGGAGTCCTCATTGTGGAAGAATCCGTAATCAACTGTTACCCTAAATACATTACCAATACGGAAAACATCAAGGCTGATTTTAAGGAAGTATTAAATGTCATAAAGAAATACAAGAAGCTCCATGATGACTTTTCCTATGAAAATGAGGAACTAGAAGACATTTCATTCAATCTCCTGTCATTGATGCTGTTTTTCATAGAGGATTATTACGAGAACGGAATATATACTAATATCCAGAACATATTGGAGATAAATGGAAACGGTGAGATAAATTGGGACAGGACAATCAATGACAATTTTGCTTTAATTAAAGAGGACAAGCCTTATTATACAGAACTTCAAACCAAATACAAAATTGATGATTTGTACGATTACTTCAGATTGTTGCATGAATACATAATTACAGAATGCTCTAAACGTCTTGAAAAGTCCAATTTGCTTGATTACTTTGACCTGATGCATGTTGAACTTAGTGATAGGACATTGGATGACTTTGGAGATTTGGATTTCATATTGAACAAAATTGAAAAGGAGCTGAATGTTGAATTCAACACCCATAAGCAAAAGCTATTGAAGTCAATGCATGCTTATCTATCCAACATGAACTCATTTACCAATGAAAACTTCCTGACTTTGTATGGTACCACTTCCTATCATGTCATTTGGGAAGAGATGTGCAGTCAGGTCTTTAGCAATAAGTTGGATAAAAAATTGAAGGACTTACTCAAACACAATGAGAAGTATAGTTCAAAGCTCAGATTGATTGATTTGATAGAAAGGCCTAAGTGGGTATCCAATTATGATTTTGGCTTAAGGGCTAAGGATACATTTATTCCTGACCTGATTACATTCTTCAAGGATGACTTCATTATCTTTGATGCGAAATATTACAATCTGAAATTTGAAAAGGACAAGTTGGCTGGGCAGCCTGGAATTGAATCCATTTCAAAACAGTACTTCTATGAGCTTGCTTATAGGGATTTTATTGATTATGTTGGATTCAAAGGTGTAAAGAATGCTTTCCTGTTCCCATCATATCATTCAGAAATTGACAACAAGGGTCATGTTGAATTGGAAATGCTTTCCAGTTTAGGTTTGGAGAACATTCAAGTTATTATGCTTCCTGCAGGTGAAATCAACCAACTTTATCTGAACAATAAGAAAATGGACATTTCAAGATTGAATCTCTAGTACTATTTTTATCCATACAATAATTTTGAAAATCAGCTTACTTTTTCAAATTTCTAAAAAATTTAATATTCATCCTAACTTTAAGCAAGAATTTAAGACACTTTCGTGCGCATGTATTTGTCTATGCCATAAATCCACAGTATCATGTTCCAAGATTGTACATGCTAAGTGAAAGTGTCAAAATAATTGTTCGACTATTTGATTAAATTACATCTTTTTTATTAATCTTCCTATTCCTAATGGCTACATATAGACTACCTTATTATTTTTTAACATTTTAAACTATTTTTCAAAAAATTAGTTATAAATATTAGGTAAAATATATAGTTATATGAACTCTTTTAAATGTTATGGATACATTAGAGTTGTAATGATTGACAGATTTTATTGAATAAATTTTTCATGAATGAAAAAGCAGTTATTTCATAAAAAATTTATAACATTATTACTTCAGTGATACGATGATAGATACGCACTTCAACATTGAGGTATACATGATAAAAATCTGTTAAATTTTTGTTGAAATTTTATCAAAAATATGTAAAAAATATATTACATTTATAACATTGCTACATAAGTGATACGATGATAGACACTCATTGTCATATAGACTTCGATGAATTTGATGAAGATAGAGAAAATGTAATAGCACGAGCTAAGGAAAAGCTCAATGCAGTAATTAATTCAGGATATGGCTTGGAAAGCAATGCAAAAGCTTTAGCACTTTCAAAAGAGTATGAAGGCTTTGTTTACCCTACCTTTGGTTTTCATCCGGTAAGCTCACAGAATTCCCCTCAAGAGGAAATTGATGCAGCCCATAAGCAGATGATTGAGCATTTGGATGAAATTTTAGCCATTGGAGAAGTGGGAATGGACTTCTTCTACTGTACCGACAAGGCATTGAGAGCCCGTCAGCAAGAGATCTTCACGGGATTTATCGAGCTTGCAAATGAGTACAAAAAGCCATTGCTCATTCATGGCAGAGACTGTGAAAAGAAGATTTTCAACCTATTGAAGGAATACGATGATATTCCTAAAGTCATCTACCATTGCTATGGAGGTAGCTTAAAGACTGCTAGAAAGATTTTAGACATGGAAGACCATTACCTAAGCTGTTCCACTATGGTCTGCTATAGCCAAAGGCATCAGGACCTGTTTAAGGAAATTCCTATTGAAAGAATCCTAACTGAAACAGACAGCCCATACCTTGGAATGACTAGGGAAGAACGTAATGAACCTGCTAATGTTGCACTTGCAGTTGAAAAATTAGCTGAACTTCATGAAATTAGTGTGGAAGATATAGACCAGCGAACTGAAAAGAATGCAAGATATGTATTTGACATATAATATTGAAAGAACATTTAATTAAACCAATACTTTGTGAATATAATATCCAAATATTTTGTTATACATTTAATCTAAAGGTATGATAAAATGAAACCTTATGTTATCTTAAATGCAACTATGACATTGGACGGAAAGATAGCTACAAAAACCGGAAGTTCTGAAATCTCAGGGAAGGAAGACCTTGAACGTGTACACGAAATCAGAAAGGAAGTTGATGGAATCATGGTAGGCATCGGAACTGTCCTTGCAGATGATCCAAGACTTACAGTCCATAAGATAAATGCAAAAAAAGAGGACAATCCAGTTCGTGTAGTGGTAGACAATAGGGCAAGAACCCCTCTTGACTTTAGAATCCTTAATGATGATGCAGAAACCATAATTGCTGTTTCTTCAATCTGTGATGAAAATAATCCAAATTGTGATATGGAAGCAGTGAATAGGGCAAAGGAAATTTCCAAAAAGGCAGATGTATTCTATTCATATGAAGAATCAGTGAACTTAGGGGAATTTATGGAATACCTATATTCAAAAGGAATAGAAAGCCTTATGCTTGAAGGAGGATCAACGCTAAACTTTTCAATGATTCGAGACAATTTGATTGATGAGGTGAAAATCTGCATTGCACCTATGATCGTTGGAGGAAAGGATTCCAAAACATTCTTCGATGGTGAAGGATTCGATTATATGAAAGATGCTGTGCAATTAAAACTAGAGAAACATTATCCATTAGGCAAAGACCTTGTATTGGAATATAAGGTTATAAAATAAAAAAATAGCTTAAAAATAGTTAAATAATAAATAATAATGAAATAATCATTAAACAAAATTTGATTTGATTTTAATTTATTTATTCTGATCAATAAATTAAAAAGAATGTAAAAGCAAACAATTTCTATTCTTTGTTTGATTCTACTTGCTTTTGAAATTGTGGTTTTCAAATTGAGGTTTTATCATTATTTTCTTGATTTTTACACCTCTACTTGTTTTTTTTTTCGATTTGACTGATTTGATTTCTTTTTTTGATTTGATTTGAAAATAGATTGAAGTAATGTTTCGTTTTAAATGATTTTAGTTTATTTCCATGCTAAAATGCTTTTTTTAAAAAATTTCTTCAATTATTTATTTAGTTTTTTTATGTTGATTAATTTTAAAAATTAATCCTTTTGTTCAACAGCTTAATTAATTGCAAAAGCAATTAATACGATTTTAATTTAAATGCCCTTAAAAATATTTTCAGCACATTTAAATTCTCTTTGGAGATATTCAGGTTTATTTTTTCTTTGGATTTTGATAGTATTCATTTTACTCCAGTTTCGATTTTCGACGCTGGAGTTATCCCAAATATCTATAATTATATTTGTTCTTATAGTATATAACTGTTTTGATATATACAAACATTTTGTATGTATGCTAATATTTAGGCAAACCTAAAGATTTATATATAATCAAAACAAACTATAAGTAAAGATATTTAGGCAAACCTAAATTTTAAGAATTAGCCTACAAACATTGAATACTGTCATTAATCACTCCAAAATACTCCAGTTCTTAAAATTTAGCCCGCTTATGTCTTTTAATTTCTCGGATGTGAAAATGTGGGAAGAAGCAAAAGTGGAATTTGTGGAAAGAAGCAAATTAAACCTACAAAGCGAGAAAGAAAAAGAGACCCGAAAGTCGTTACCTTTAGAAGATGATTTTTGGGAATGATCTTTAAATACTTTAACTTTATTAAAACTTTAATTCTCCAGAATTGCTCAAAACAAAACATTACTATAATTTTATTTATCCTCAAAATCATCAAATCAAATCATAACACACACTAAATAAATTCAAATTCTTAATTTTCAAATCAAAAAAGCAATCATTAAAGTTTTATAAAAGTTTTTACTTCTAAAGGAAGTTTAAAGGCATAGAAAAAAAGGATTTATCCTTTTTATGCCATTTTTCTTTTTTTTTCAATATTTTTTTTAATTTTTTATAATTTTTTTATAATTTTTTAATGGTCTAATTTTAAGAATTCTAGCATCATTAGACTTTAAAAAAATTTATAAAGAATGTTTTATATATACATATATAATTAAGAACATCAAAAAATTTATTTTTGATTAAAATTTTCAAATAGAATGAGGTGAAAACATGGGAAATATGGCTGAAGCAAGAAGAAAAATGCACGAAAGAGATGAAAGGGTAAAAAAAGAGAACAAGTCTGAAGTTAAAAAAATAAGAAACTTTTTCTTTGGATGCTGTAACAATAAGGATAGTAAAAAAGTGAAAGAACACTAATTTACTATTTTTAAATTATTAAACCTATTTTTATAATTATTTTTAATTTAATATTTTTAAAAAACTATTTTTAAGCAAATAATCCTTTCAAAAAAAATCATAAAAAATTCAAAAACTATTTTTAAGCAAATAATCCTTTCAAAAAAAAAAATCATAAAAAATTCAAAAACTATTTTTAATAATATTACAGTTAAAATAATATTTATATAAACAATTGAAAAAAAAAAAAACTAATTTTAAAGTAAAAAATTAATTAAAAAAAAAGTAAAAAAAAGTTAAAATAGTTGATTACATCAACATAATTATTTTTGGTCAAGGTTTTTGCAGGCCGAAGGCCTAGAAAAAGCTTGAGTTAAACACCAAATCTTCTATCCCTTGCCTGATAATCCCGAATAGCTCTTAAATAGTCTACTTTTCTTAACTTTGGCCATAAGCTATCACAGAAATAAAGCTCTGAATATGAAGATTGCCATAACAAGAAACCGCTAAGCCTTTCTTCTCCACTGGTTCTTATGATAAGACTTGGATCTTCCAATCCTGCAGTATATAGATTTTTGCTGACCAATTCCTCATCAATGTCATCAATGGATATTTCACCATCTTCAACCTGATGATAAATCTTTTTAATTGCATCAACTATTTCCAAACGACCATCATAACCGATAGCCAAGTTAAATAAACGTTCATCATAATCTTTTGTAGCTTCTTCAGCTTCACGAATAGCTTCACGAACACTTTCTGGCAAAAGCTCTGTTCTGCCAACTACTTTTACCTTAACCTTATTTCTATGAATCTTTTCATGATCCACAATCCTTTTAAAGTTTTTAATAAAAAGATTCATCAATCCTTCCACTTCATTTGGAGGCCTATTGAAGTTTTCAGTTGAAAAAGCATAAGCGGTAACGATTTCGATTCCCAAGTCAATACTCCAATCAAGAACCTTTTCTAAGGTATCTACACCAATTTCATGGCCTTTAATAACCTCCATATTTCCTTGAATCTTTGAATATCTTCTATTACCGTCCATGATAATAGCTACATGTCTTGGCATCCTATCAGGATCTAATTCCTTTAAAAGACGCTTTTCATACATTTTATATAAAAATTGTGGCGGCACAAGAATCCCCCGAATAAATTTTTTTGAATATCCATTAATCTATTAAATTAGTTTATTATATTAATTTGAATTATTGAATTAATTAGTAATATTAAATTACAATACTTGACTAAGTAATTTTTATTATTAGTATATTTAACTAAAATAATTTAAATAGTTTTAGATTAAATTACAAAAAATGAGTTAATAAACTAATGTTTAAAAAAGTTTTAGATTAAATTACAAAAAAAGCATAATTAAAATAAATGATTAAAAAAATTTTTAGATTAAATTTTAAAAAAAAGAGAGACATGATTAAAATAAATGATAAAAAAGATATTTGAAAGTAAAATGAAATGGCTATTGCCTTAATTTAGCTAATCTATAAGCCAACTTTAAACTTCTAATGTAACCTTCAATGCTTTGATCACGACTGGTATCTATGAAAATTTCATCTATTCCAAGTGTGACAGCACCATAGCTAGGCCAGGAATCAAGCAATACAAGTGTTCTAAAAAGGATATTTCCAAAAATACCATCATTGGCAAGAATAATATTGTTTCCATCTTCAATTGCCTGTTCCAATAGAATATAATAGTTTTTAATGGAATAATTCTTAGATATTTCATTGGAATCATTATCAAAGTTATCCAATTCTTTAAATTTTTCCAATAGGCTTTCAGTTAATTCCTGAGAGGATTTCAAGCTTTCATCTATTCTTTTGCTTCTTCCTAAATCATCCTTTCGACCTTCAGCCAAGACAGCAATTTTAGGCTTTTTTCCTAAATATTGGATAAAATTCGCAGATTGAATAGCTAAAGTGATTTTTTCTTCAAGGTCCTTGCCTTCATCTATTCCAACAGGAGCAAGCAAAAATTCATAATCCCTTGAGAAGTTTTCATCTTCATGAGTGTTAATATAAGTAGTTCTGTTGATTTTCTTATCAGATTTAAGCTCTTTAATAGCTTTGATAACTTTAGATGCCTTTAACGATCCCCTAATTACTGCATGAACATCAGGATTCTTAAATGCTTCAATCAGTTCATCTTCAGTTTCAACTAAAGTTATGCTTAAGTCTCCAATATCTTTCAATTCATTAGAAGCCTTTATGATATTCTCATTTTCTCCTAATCCTGCTACTATATTAATCATAGTAATTGATTTATTCATTATTTAATTTATAGTTTTATAAATTTTAAATAGCTATGAAAAATTTAATTGGATAAAAATGAGTAAAAACAGTTTAAAAATAGAAATATGAAATAAAAAAAGAAAAATAGGAAATTTAAAATTATTAAATTACCTAAAATTGTTTACCTAATTCGTAAGCTTCTTTTAATTTATCAGCTTGTTCATCTGCAACGATTCCTGCTGGACCAGCACTTCCTGCATCAACATGACCAATAACTTCATAGCCCATAAAGATAAATGGAGAGAATTTGGTCATTTCAATATAAGCTTCGTAAGTTCCTTCAGGTTGGTTTTCAGTAAAGATAAGTGCTGCTTTACCGCCTAAGCTTTTATCTGGGTTTTGTCCAACAGCATAGAAACGGTCAATAATGGTTTTTGCTTGTCCAGACATTTGACCATAGTAAATAGGAGTTGCAAAGATTACACCATCAGCTGCAACCAATTCATTGATGATTTTGTTACCATCATCTTCACGTACACAGTCAGGGTTTTCAGCACAGAACATACATGCTTTACAAGCAGCAATGTTTTCTTCTTCAAGGTAGTATTTTACTACTTCATGACCGTTTTCTTCTGCACCTTTAATCATTTCATCCATCAATACGTCACAGTTTCCACCAATACGTGGACTTCCTTGTAATGCAATAATTTTCATTTTCTTCTGCCTCCAAAATAATTGAATTATATTTAATAATTTTTAAATTATCAATATATTTAATAATTTATTTTAAGATTATTTAAAGTTTTTTTAATTGAATAGGTTAATCTAATAATTGTTGGAGGGGAACTAAAAAAAATAATTTAGAAAAATAATTAAAAAATAATTTAGAAAAATAATTAAAAAATAATTTAAAAATAATTAAAAAATAATTAAAAAAAAAAAGATTAAAAAAAGATTAAAATAAAATAGAATAAAAGACAATTGTATAAAAATTGATAATCAGAACAACTATCCCCTAATTACTTATATTTCATTAGGCTCTTCAATAGTGATTCTTGTTTGTCCAGAAATCATATATCTATTGTTTGCAGGGCTTATGAGAACCTTGTGATTGCCTATATCTAATGCATATGTATTGAAATAAGCGATTCCATATTGATTGGTTCTTACAACATAATTTTTATATGTGCTTCCAGTGTAAACCCTAAGAGAGATTTTTACGCCTTTCAATAGATTGTTTGTATTTCTATTCTTTAAAGCCAATTTCAAATATCCTGATTGGCCATATGTTCTTGTAACATTAGGAGCGCTGAGTTTGGTTTGGGTTTTGAAGTATTTGTCAATGTTTCCAAAATTATGTGTTCCTAAGTACAATAATCTAGGAGTTCCAAAAAGCTTGAATTTGCTGATAAAATTCTTTTTATAGTAAACATTGTCTCTTTTGCCAGCAGTATGTCTTCCCATAAGGTTTCCCTTATCATTGGAACCATAAACTCTTACTGATGCAGTTGTCTTAAAGTTTTTAGTGGTTCTTTTATAATGATAAGCCATAATATTTCTTCTATTGACTCCAAAAACATCACAAGCAGCTATTTTTAATGCTGCAGTTGCAGTATTGCTAGAAAATTTCATAGATTTGCCATGACGGAACAATGATCTTGCATTTGGAACAAGGAGATACTCACCATTCTTAAGTGTGCCTCTGATATATCCGCTTCTCCAAAGAACAGCATATCTTCCATCAGGAGCTACAATAGTAAAATGACCTGTTTTCAATCTTCTTTCTTGAGCCAATATAGACTTTAGGAATGAAGTTTTTATGCTGTTGGAAGAGACTATCTTTCCTGCCAAGTTTTCTATTTTCTTATTTACAGAAGGATTATCCCAACCTCCAGTACCCATCATCCATCCATCAGATGTGACAATTGAATGGAAAAAGTAGGTTCCAGTAGTCTTATATTGCTTTAATGCATGTCTTCCATGCCATCTCTGAGCGATAATATGCAGATTAGCTGCATATGTGGAATCCCTTCTAAAAGCAACAGCACTTTCATTTTCATTTATATGAACATAAATTGAAGAACAACCAATTTCACGAGTATCCATTGCAGTCAAAAGAGCCTTATTGATTTTCTTTTTATATGAAAACAATTGCTTTTTAGCTTTTATGAAAGAATAGACATCATATTTTCCAGCCTTTAATCTCTTGTTCAAAGTGGCTATTCCATTTTTATCTGTTAATGAATAATAGTTTTTAAAATTCTTTCTAGATGAATAAACATTAAACAATACTTTAACCCCTTCAACAGGCATTTTAGTAAGTTTATTAATTACTTTTGCCTTAAAGAAAGTGTCTGGATGATAATAAGATTTAGAATTTCTTGTCTTAATCAATAATGGATCCTTTTTAACATTGACAACAGTTTTTAATGAAGATGCATAGTATTCCTTATCACCATCAAAACTGATTCTCACATTATATTTATTTGGCTTGAGATTCAATTTTAATGCAATCATACCTAAAGCATTGGTTTTCCTGAAATAAATCCTATTATTTATGGATATTCTTAGGGATTTGTTTTTCAATGCCTTTTTATGGGACTCCTTCAAATAAACCTTTAATTGAGATTTATCCTTGTAATATGCATTTACCTTATTTGCAGTAATCTTGGTTTTAGATTTTGCAATGGTTTTATTTTTATTATCCTTTGATTCAGCTTTTATTGAATCATTTGAATTTCCATTATTTTTTATATCAACAGAGAGATCAGCTGTTTTCTCTTTAGATATGGAATTCTGAAGTAAAGAATCATCCTTTGCTGAATCATCTACCATAGAATTAAGCCCTATTGAATTATCAATCAAACAATTATCCTCAGCAGCAATTATATTAGAATCTATAGATGAATCAGCTAAATCTGAAGCTGAAACAATCCCTGTACTTAAAAATAATATAAAAGTCACTGCAATAATTAAAATTTTCTTATTCCTTAACATTTTACCCACATATTTAATTTATTCCTATCAATATATAAAATTTTATAATATGCTAAACTTAAAAATTTTAAAATTAGGAACTTAAACCGATTGTCTAAATTAATTTTTAATAATATTTTTATTTTTATAAAAAAAGGATTTCAACAGGAATGAATGTTGAAATCTGCTCTTTTTCTAATTTATTTCCTTTTAAGAGTTATTTTAAATTTATTTCAATGAAAAAAAAGAGCTATTTTTAAATTTAATTCAATGAAAAAAAATATTTCTTAAATTATTTTTAAGAAATAACTAAATCTAATTTAAAAATAGATTCAAACTATTATAAAAAAATAACTAAATGTAATTTAAATAATAAATTCAAGTTATTATAAAAAATAACTTAATCTAATTTCAATCATAATTTCAATCAGCTTAAACAGTGCCAGAGAATATTTATTTTTCCCAAGCCACTTTTAAAGCAGCTTCAATAGCTTCAGATGTTTTGACCAAATCATCTTCAGTATGTGCTCCAGAGATGAAATTACATTCAAATTGGCTTGGAGGGATAAACACTCCCTTCTTCAACAATTCCCTAAAGTATACCAAGAATCTTTTGGTGTCTGACATTTTAGCAATCTCATAATTTAAGACAGGCTCACTATTAAAGTATATTTGGAACATTGAAGCTAAACCTACAACCTGTAAGTCCAATTTCAAGTCATCTACAATGTCTTTTAAATTATCTCTTAAGAAATCTCCTTTTCTTGCCAATTCACCATAAAACGGATAATCCAATTTCTTTAATGTGGATAGACCAGCCTGTACTGAAACAGGATTTCCACTAAAGGTTCCAGCTTGGTAGACAGGACCATTAGGTGCAATCAATGACATGATTTCCTTTTTACCTGCATAAGCGCCTATTGGGAATCCTCCACCTAATATTTTAGCAAAAGTGACAAGGTCAGGCTTGACTCCATAATATTCTTGAGCTCCACCATGGGAAACTCTAAAACCAGTGATAACCTCATCAAAGATTAATACTATGCCATTTTCTTCAGTTATTTCCCTTAAGAATTTCAAGAATTTGACTGTAGGCTCTACACATCCAATATTTCCCATTACTGGCTCTACAATAAGGCATGCTATGTTTTCCCCTTCCTCATCAATCAATTTAGTCAATGCATCAACATCATTAAATGGAACTGAAAGGGTGTTTTGAGTTGTTTCCATTGGAATTCCAGCAGAATCAGGCAAGCATGCTGCTCCAGAACCTGTCTTTACAAGGACATAATCATGTGCTCCATGATATGACCCTTCAAACTTAATTATTTTATCCTTGCCTGTAAATCCTCTTGCAAGTCTGATTGCAGCCATAGTGGCTTCTGTACCAGAGTTTACAAAACGAACCATTTCAGCACAAGGAACCCTGTCAATCACTTCTTGAGCCAATTTAACTTCATTTTCAGTTGGAGCCCCATAAGCGGTTCCCTTTTGCATTTGAGCAAAAACATCATTCATTACATCATCATCGCTATGACCTAATAAGATAGGACCATATGCCAGACAATGATCTACATAATCATTTCCTTCAATATCAACAATATGAGAACCTTTCGCTTCTTTTACAAAGAATGGATAAGGTTCAAAAGCACGTACTGGAGAGTTTACTCCTCCAGGAGTGAGTGTTTTACTTATTTTAAATAATTCTTCTGAATTCATGCTAAAAATTCCTTAAAGTTTAATTTTTTAATTTTTGTCAATGACTTAAATCTTTAAAATTGATATAATACTATTTTATATATTCTTAATTAATAGGTATTTCTATTTTATATATTCTTAATTAATAGGTATTTCTATTTTATATATTCTTAATTAATAGGTATTTCTATTTTATAAAAAGATTAATATGATTATTTATAAAAATCATTTTAAGAATTAAATTTCTCTTTAAAATAAATAAATTAAAAAGGTTGATAAAATGGATTTATTGGATGTGATGCTTAAAAGAAGAAGCGTTAGAAAGTATACTGATGAAGAGATTCCAAGAGAAAAGCTAAATAAGATATTTCAGGCAGGCCTTCTTGCCCCAACAAGCAGAAACCTGAAGCCATGCAATTTTTTGATGATTGAAAACAAGGAAACATTAAAAAAAAATCAGCAAATCAAAAGCATTTGGCGCTTCATTTGTAAAGGATGCTAATAAGGCAATAGCTGTCATTGCAAACAGCAAAGTTTCAGATACTTGGATTGAAGATTCCTCTATAGCCTTGGCATTCATGCATTTAATGGCTGCAGAACAGGATGTTGGCAGCTGTTGGATCCAAATACATTTAAGAAAATCAAAATTAGGAAAATCATCAGAAGACCTTGTACGTGACATTTTAGGAATTGATGATTACTTTAGAATAGTTGGACTATTGGCTTTAGGTATTGAAGACGGACATATGGAAGCTTATGCTCTTGAGGACATAGATAAGGAAAGAGTTCATTATCTACGTTAAATTATTAAAAAGAGGAAAATTCATTATATACGTTAAATTATAAAAAAAAATAAAAAAAGAAGAAAAAACTCATCATATACGTTAAATCATAAAAAAAGAAAAAAAGTAAAATGTTAAGAGCAATAACTCTTAACGATTAATTATATTTTAGCCAAGAATATTGAAATCCAGACTTTTGCAAATGCATTGGAACTATTGCTCAATAATCAGTTCATCAATGGCCATACCAAAATGTCTTGCGCTATCGTCAATAAATCCTTTGACCTTCATTCCAGGTTCTAAAACTGAAACAGAAATTGGTTCTCCATTTTCATCGACTAATCTTATTGTTTCTGCATTTTGAACTAATGATTTTATCTTCATATCTTCATATTCTGCTTCAATTAAAAGAAGTGGCCTTTTTTCAATTTTAGATCTGCCGACAATAGATTTTTTGGTCTTTCCTTCATTATCAACGATTAATACTTCATCACCGGTTACAAGCTCTGACAAGTATCTTGTCTTGTTTCCTGGAACCATAACATAAGCTTGCACAGGACCTGCATTCACTCTGAAAGGTCTTGAAGCTACATATTCGCTTTCCAAGCTTTCACTGTGAATAAAGAACATTGCCTTTGAATAGGATCCAATAAGCATTCCTTCACCAGGCTTCATCATAGTTGTTGTGTCAATGCAAACTCTGTCTCCAGAGCCTACAGGCTCTACATTTGTAATTGTCAAGTCCTTCAATCCATAGCTTTCTGTTGAAAGCTCTTCAATCAGATTAGCAATATCCTTGATTTGAGCAAATTCCTGTGGCTCAAATATTACGCCATCAGTACCTACTTCCAATGTTTCCATAGCCACTTTAGCATCATCTGCATTTTTTACAGCAGCAATGATGTTTACATTTTCCTTTTGCAAGTCTGCAATAATGTTTTCAAGGGGAATGATTGTCCAGTCTGTTGCTACAAGGATTACATAATCAACAACTCTACCTAAGGTTACAGCTAATTGTTCATGCAATTTATCTGTAATGACTATATAGGCACAGACAGTTTTTCCTTTATTTTTAGCTTCAGTTGCCTTTGCTAAGTCTGATGATTCATTTAAATTGTCTTTAAGCTCAAGAGTTCCATCTCCTTCACCATCTAAACCAACTAAATAGATATCAGCATCTTCTTCATTGGAAACGATTTTAAAGTTTCCCACTTTTCTAATGTTTTCACTGTCTTCTGTATCAAGAACAAAATCAATTCCTGATTCAAGTGCTGTTGTAATCAATTCTTTCTTATCGTCCCAGCTTATTTTTGGGGACATAATCCAAGCGAATTTGTTTGACAATTTTAATCTCCTTTAAATTTAATCGTTAATAATGTAAAAGCTTTAATTTAAGCATTATTATTTAATCGAGGAATTTCAATGCTTCTTCAACATCCAAATCATTGTGAACTACTTCTGCAATAGCTCTTGTGATTTTTCCAGGGTTTTCAGCTTGGAAAAGGTTTCTTCCAAATGCTACACCTGCTCCTCCAACTTCAAGGGAATCTCTTACCATTTCCAGTAGTTCCCTATCAGTATCCACTTTTGGTCCTCCTGCAATGACTACAGGGACTAATGCTCCTTCAACTACTTCCTTAAATGTGTCAGGGTCACCGGTATAATTGGTTTTTACAATATCTACACCAAGTTCAGAACCTACACGTGCTGCATGCTTAACCATTTCCACATCATGTTCATTTTCCACTTTTTGTCCTCTTGGGTACATCATTGCAAGAAGTGGAATTCCCCAGTAACTGCAGGTTTCAGATATTTCACCAAGTTCCATCAACATTTCAGGTTCGGTGTCAGATCCTATGTTTACATGTACGGATACTGCATCTGCACCTAATTGGATAGCCTTTTCAACACTGGTTACAGTTACCTTATTGTTTGGGTCTGGGCTTAATGAAGTACTTGCAGACAAGTGTACAATAAGACCAATATCCTTACCGTATCCTCTGTGTCCAAGTCCTACAATACCTTTATGCATTAATATTGCATTTGCTCCACCTTGGGAGATGCTTTCAACGGTTTCATCCATGTTAATTATTCCTTTGATTGGACCGCTTGAAACACCATGGTCCATAGGAGCAATAACGGTTCTTCCAGTTTTTCTATTGAAGATTCTTTCTAAACGAATTTTTTTTCCTATTCCAGGCATAAGATTAGTCTCCTAATTTTATTATAATAATTTCAATATGAACAAATCAGTTAAATTATTTGTTACCTTAATGAATTATACATTAATTATATATAAACTATATAGTTTATAATGTTTTTGTTAAATTTTTGCTTAACTAAATTTTTTATTTGAAAAATTATTTAAAACAATATAAGAAAAAATATATTTTTTTAATGAGAATGTATTTTTTTATACATTGATGTGTTTTTTAATACAATAATATTATGTAATTTTAATATTTATATCTTTTTAAAAAAATGCAATTCAAATCATAAAAAAATGAAGATGATTAAAAGTAAAAATATCATAACAATAATGAAAAATAAGAGGACTATAAGAAATTAAAAAGAATAATAATGACTAAAAAATAAGAAATAAAAAAATGAATAGGAACTAAAAAAAGAAGAAATTAAAAAAAAAAGAAATTGAAAATAAATAAAAAATGAAATGAAAATAATAAAAAAGAATAAAAAATAATATTTTAAAAAAACATTATTTCAAATATTTTACAATCAAAAAATCATTATTAAAACAACAATTAATATTCAGTTATTTTTAAATAATTGTAGCAATAAAAATGAAAATGATGACAAAGAAAATCAATTCCGAATTTTATGATTACAATCGTTTAGGAGACTTACTGTTTATTTTTCATAAAAATCATAAAACTTATTTTAACAATGCCTTGGCAAAATATGACTTGAACTTGATTCATGTGCTTTGCATAGCCTGAATACATAATGAAGAGATGTTGAACAATAGCTTTTTAAATCAAAAAGACTTGTCAGATAGTTTATACATTACAAAAGGAGCTATTACAAAAGCTATTAAAAAACTTGAATACAATGGAATAATCATAAGGCAGCAGTCAAGTGAAGATAAGAGACATAATATTTTAAGACTATCCCAAAAAGGAAAGGAATTGGTTCCAATTCTAGAAGGAATCAACAAGGAATGGGAAGAAAAGATGGGATTGGATAAGTTGGATGATGAATTCTTTAAGACATTCATTGACTTGTCATTAAAATCAGTTGAATTAAATGAATATGAATAAACAGCTATTGAAAAGTCTAAAATTTTTGATTGAACCCCCATTTGCTATTTTTTAAAAAAAAATCATTTATAAAATTTTAAATATATTAAATTTTATAATAGTATTCAAGTAAACTATATTTGTTATTTATTTTTTTAATTTTTTTGATTCCATATAGTTTATAAAATATTAGGTGATTCAAATGGATATTAAAAAAAGTTGTAGTAGCTGGTGGAGGAGTATTAGGTAGTCAAATCGCTTATCAATCTGCTTTCTGTGGTTTTGATGTAACCGTTTGGCTTAGAAGCGAAGGCTCCATTGAAAGGGCTAAACCTAAATTTGAAAGATTGTTAAACATCTATTTAGCCACCATGGAACAAATGAAAACCGACAAATCTGCATACTGCAGAGGATTCAGCAAAACTCCTGACTTAACAGATGAAGAAATCGATGCATTGAAAGAGCAAGCTCAAAAAGCATTTGACAGCTTAACCTTAACAACAAGTTATGAAGAAGCAGCAGAAGATGCAGATCTTGTAATCGAAGCAATTGCAGAAGATCCTAATCAAAAAATCCCATTCTATGAAGAATTGGCAAAATATCTTCCTGAAAAGACAATTGTTGTAACCAACTCATCTACATTGCTCCCAAGCCAATTTGCAGAATACACAGGAAGACCTGAAAAGTATCTTGCATTCCACTTTGCAAACAATATCTGGGCTCAAAACACTGCGGAAGTAATGCCATACCCTGGAACAGACCCACAATACTTTGATGCTATAGTCCAATATGCAGAAGACATAAATATGGTTCCAATCAAAGTATTGAAAGAGCAACCAGGATATGTGCTCAATTCCCTGCTTGTACCATTCCTATCTGCAGGACAAGCATTATGGGCAGAAGAAGTTGCTGACCCTGAAACAATTGACTTGACTTGGAGACTTGCTACAGGTTCACCAAATGGCCCTTTCCAAATCTTAGATATTGTAGGCCTTACTACTGCATATAACATTATAATTATGGACCCAAGATCCAAAGACCCTGAAACAACCCAAGGAAAAATAGCTACAAAGCTTAAGGCCAAAATAGATGCTGGCGAAACAGGTATCAATGCAGGAAAAGGATTCTACGAATATTAGAAAAATAGTTTACATTTAAATAAATGATTTTTATCATTTATTTTATTTTCTTATTTTAATTTTTTTAATTTTCTTTTTTTAAATTTCTTATTTTCCCTATTTTTTCACAAATTAATTCCTCATTTTAAAACTCCAATTATCCTAACTAATCCAATTTTTAGCCTTGTTCACGACAAGCATGAGATTATCAGAAATAAAATCAATCAATTTGATGGGTTTACTATGCTTATAATATCGTAAAAAGCTTTAAATCAAAAACAAACTTTAAATAAGAGTTATTACAAAATAAAAAACAATATTCCTATGTCAAATAAGGAAAAGGCTTTGTTTTTATTGAGTCCTCTGATGAATAAAAATAAAAAAATTGAAACACTGAAAGAAACGATTCAACTTACAAGGCTTAATAAAACTCTTAAACCTGAAGAAACAGTAGATATGCTGGAAATTCAAATGAATTTTGCCCACGAATGGTTTAATGAAAAGGATTTCGAAGATATTGGAGGTTTTGAAATGGTAGACTTGCTAACAGAAGATGCTAGAAAACACATAGAAAGAATCATCATAAAACAAAAGAAGAAAAAACAGAAAAGAAGGAATAGAAAAGGGAATGGAAAAAGACAGACATATGATTATTACCCATATGCTTTCAAAAGGACTTGATCTTAAAGAAGCTTCTGAACTTACGGGAATAAGTCTTGAGGAAATTACCAAAATTTCAAAAGCAAAATAAATATAATTTTAAAAAATTTTCTTTAATTTTTTTCCTTCTCCATGTTATGTAAAAAAAACCATAATTTTATTTTTTTTAAAAATTTTCAAGGCCAATGTTCAAAAAGACTATTTTATTAAACTGTCCTAAATTTATCAATTTAAATGTCAATATTAATTTTTTTTAAAATAATAATTATACAAAATTTTAAAAAAAAATAAAAAAAATTATAAAATATTCATATAAATTTAATTTTAACTAAACATTAACCAGGATAAATGATAAATTATTAAACTAAAAAGAAAAATTTATAAACATTTTACAATAAAAATAAATGTATAAATATATTGCAGAATATATTCACAAAGACTTTATACAAAAGACATTTGAAAATATTTTTAAATATTAAATTTTAGGAGATATACTATGGTAGTTAGTGTAATTGGTGGAACTGGTCCACAAGGTTTAGGAATTGCTCTCAGATTAGCAATTGAAGGTGTAGAAGTTATTGTTGGTTCCCGTAAAGAGGAAAAAGCATTAGAAGTTGTAGCAGAAGCTAAAGAAAAATATTCCGACTATGACTTATCCAAGATGTGTGGTATGGCAAACGAAGATGCAGCAAAAGAAGGAGACATCTTAATCCTTACTGTACCTCTTGCAGCACAAAAACCAACTGTAGAAGGAATCAAAGAATTCTGTACTGATAAAATTGTATTAGATGCAACTGTACCTTTAGAAACTGCAATTGGCGGAAAACCATTCAGATTCATTGACTTAATGGAAGGATCTGCAGCAGAAAGAACCGCATCCATCCTTGACGGAACCGGTGCAAAAGTTATCTGTGCATTCTGTAACATCAGTAACTCCCACTTATCCAACATTCCAGAAGACATCGACTGTGACTGTTTAATTGCAGGAGACGACAAAGAAGCAAAAGAAACTGCAGCAGAACTCATCAACAAAATCCCTGGTGTAAGAACCATCGATACTGGAATCTTGGAAAAATCCAGAATCATCGAAAAGATTACTCCATTATTAATCGGATTAAACATCAAATACAGATCCCATTATGGTGGACTCAGAATCACTGGAATTCCAAAATTAGACGAATAAATTCCAGAATTTATAAAAACTTAATTATTCTATTTTATAGAATAATTACTTTTTTTCTTTTTTTTAAAATTTTTCATAATCATAAATATTATCAAATATAAAAAATAAATATCTTTTTTAAACTATCCTACTATTTTTTGGACGTGATTACATAAACTGGAAATTAAAAAAGTTTGATGAACTTACAACTAATGAATTATATGAAATTCTAAAATTAAGGGCAGAAGCATTTGTTGTTGAACAGAATTGCCCATATCAAGACTTGGATGATAAGGATAAAGATGCTTATCACTTATTTTTGGAAGACAATAATGATTCAACAGTGATAGCAGTTTTAAGAATACTTCCTGAAAACATTGCATATGAAGACATGGCCATTGGGAGAGTAATCGTTAAAAAGCAATATAGAGGACAAGGCATTGCTAAAATCATGATGAATAATGCAATTGCTTTCATCATTGATGATTTAGGAAAAAATAGAATTAAGCTTTCAGGACAAGCCTATTTAACTAAATTTTATGAGGATTTAGGTTTTGAAAAAGTGTCAGACGTTTATTTGGAGGATAATATAGAACACTATGAATTCCTATATGAATCCAAATAAATCAATTTAAAATAATTATTTTTCGATTAAAAATTGGAATAATTATGAATTTTTTTAAAAGACTTTAGCAAAATTTTATTATGCTCTTTTTTTATACTAATATTATGAATATTATAAAAAATCTGCCACTGGCAATCACAGGTCTAATTTTAGCAATTTTATCCTTAGGCAAAATATTTACAGATTACAGCAGCATATTTTTTATAATCGGATCAGTTCTAATTTTCTTGGTTTTATTAAAGCTTGTTTTGGATTTCAATGGTTTTTACAATGAATTGAATAATCTGATTGCCTTAAGCACATTTGGTACATTTTCAATGGCATTAATGCAATTCAGCACATATCTAAAGCCATTGTTTCTCCCATTATCCCAAAGCATTGCCTTTGGAATATGGATTTTAGGAATTATAATACATTTATCAATAATCATCATATTCACTAAAAGATATGTATTGAATAATTTTGACATTAAAACCGTATTTGCAACTTGGTGGATTGTTTATATTGGAATTACAATGGCTGCCATTACAGCACCTGCATTTGGCTTATCACAATATGGATTTATCTTCTTCTGTTTTGGATTTATAATGATGATACCAACATTGATTTTAGTCTCCTACAGATACCTTATGTTTACTGCAATAGACGATAAAAATAAACCATTCATTTGCATCTATGCTGCAATTTTCGCTATCCTTATTGTTGGATACGTGAATGCGATGACAATTGATGGAAACTTTTTAAGCTTAATCTAGGTGCATGCATTTTTTATGTTTTTGCAATTTATCAAGCAATCAAATTCATAATTTTAGAAAGACTGCAGTTTATGCCAATTTTTTCAGCATTCACATTTCCATTTGTAATAAGTGCAATTGCTACAGGAGAGGCATATAAGTTCTTTGGATTAGCCATTTTAAACAATCTATTTTATATTCAAGCAGTGATAGCATTGGTTCTTGTGATCTTTGTTTCATATAACTACTTGATATTCCTATTAAAATCATGAAAAAAATATAAAGAAAAAGAAAATAGATAAAAAAATAATTTAATGAATGATAAAGTTTATTTCAAAAAGGTGTATAAAATGAATGCAATTTTTAAAAGGAAAAGCATTAGACAATTTTTAGATAAGGAAATAGAAGATAAGAAGATAGAAAGACTTTTAAAAGCAGGTATGCAAGCACCTTCTGCAATCAATTCTCAGCCTTGGGAATTTTTAGTGGTTAAAGATAAGGAAGGAATCAAAAAGATAGAAAACATGAGCTTATATTCAAAGCCTGCCAGAACATCTACATGCTGTATCATAACTCTATTCAATCAGGATTATTTAAGTCAATTTGAGAATTACAGATGGGTTCAGCAGGATATGGGAGCCTGTACAGAGAACATATTGCTGCAAGCAGTAGAGGAAGGCCTCGGTGGAGTATGGCTTGGAACATACCCTGATGAGGAAAGAGTGAATTACTTGAAAGAGAATTTCAATATTCCAGAAAATGTTTTTCCATACTCTGTAATAGTTTTAGGATATCCGACAGAGGATTATACTGGAACAGATAGATTTGATAAAGATAGGATTCACTACGAATCCTATTAAATACTTTTAAAAACCATGAGATTCATTAAATAAATTAAAAAAAAATAGTAAATTGTTTAATTTAATTCAAATACTTTAATGTCCTCATAGATTGGTCCTTGAGGAGTTAAAGTACTCTTTTTTAAAGAGATTTTGGATACAGTCATTTGGCCAATTTCAATCTTTTCCAATCTTTCAATTGTTTCTTGAATTTCTTTTTTGTTTTTAGGGCTTTTAACTCTCCCAATAGTCAAATGAGAAATGAAATTCTTCTCTTTTTTAAATCCTAATTTTTTAAACTCCTTGTCAAGGTCTTTTTGCAGGTCTTTAATTGGAGATCCTTCTTCTAAACCTAACCAAAGAACCTTTATTACCTTTTTATTTGGGAAACAGCCACAATTCTTAATATTTAAATCAAAAGAGGAATAATTTTTAATTATCCTTTCCACTGCATCACAAATGTCTTCAATCATATCTGAATGAATGTTTCCAAAGAATTTTAAGGTGAAATGAATATTTTGAGAAGGAACATACTTTATATTTGCATTAGTCTTTTTAAACTCCTTTTGAACATCTAAAATCTTAGGAACTAAATCTTCTGCAAGTTCAATTGCTAAAAAACTTCTAACAGTTTTTGATTCTTTAACTTTCATTTTTTCAACTCTTTAAATTTCTAAAACTTCAATAATATTTTTTTTATACACATCACCTGAATTCTAAGGCATGATAAATAATAATATTATGTTTTTATTTTATTTAAGAGTTGATTTAAAAAACTTAAAAATAACTAAAACATCAAGAAAAAAAGACAAAATCTGTTAAGAAAAAAGATTAAAAATAACTAAAACATCAAGAAAAAAAGACAAAATCTGTTAAGAAAAAAGATTAAAAATAACTAAAACATCAAAATAATAATTAAAATTAAAAAAAACTAAAAAACAACTAAAACATCCAAAAAATAATTAAAATTAAAAAAAATAAAAAAAGGAAGAAAAGAGTCTTTTTAAAATCTTATTTTTGACGTCTAATAGATATACTTGATACTAAAGCCATTAATACTAATAAGAGCATAGCAATTGGGTTACCAGTTGCTGGTAAGTCTTTAATAGCTACAGTCTTAGCAGGAGTTGGTTGAGGTTCATCAGAAGGCTCATTAGATGGCTCTTCATCTGGTTCCTCATCAGGCTCTTCGTCCGGTTCCTCATCAGGCTCCTCATCTGGTTCCTCATCAGGACTTGGACTTGGGTCTTCAGTAACAGTTATGTCAATAGTGGTATTAGATGGATTATACCAATCATTACCAGCATATTCAATGGTTGCAGTAGTGTTTTCGGTTAATTCTACACCTTTAAATACTGCTTTACCATCTTTTACTTCAGCAGTGTATTCTTTTCCGTCAACGGTTAAGGTAGCTGTACCATTTTGTACAGGATCTCCATTTTCATCAAGAATATCTGCAGTAATATCAGTTGTGTCTCCTTTTTTTACCTGAAACATCTTCACTTTCAGTGGTAGTGTTTAATTTTAATATTTCAGCTGTACCTACACCAGATCCAGCTTCATATTTGTTAGTACCGCTGTAAGTTGCTTCAGAATCATAGAGACCTGGAGCACCATTAAGAGTGGTTTCAGCAGTTGCTTCACTACCATCTACTGGATATGAGTCACCATCTGCACTTAATCTTCTAGTGCTGTAGTCAATGCTGTATGTAACCTCTCCTCCAGTTACTTCTTCACCAGTTTCTGCTTCAATTACAGTAATTTTAACTGATTTGACATCTCCATTGTGACAGGTAATGTTTTCGACAATAACAATTACAGGAATCTTTTTGACAGTTAAGTTAAGATAACCTACTGCTGTAGCATACTTGTTAGTGCCGTTATAGGTCACTTCAAGACCATTCAATTCAAATGCCTCATCGAAAGGACCAAAAGTAAAGGTAGCCTTGCCATCCTTAACCTCAGCACTATACTCAGTACCCTTAACAGTAACAGTCAACTTACCTTCATTAATCTCACTTTCATCACTAGCAGTAACAGTAAACTCAACTTCAATCTCATCGCCGACCTTACCTTCACCAGTCTCATTGGAAACAGTGACATTAACTTGGGAAACAGTTAAGTTAAGATAACCGATTGCAGAAGGGTAATTTTCGGTGCCGTTATAGGTCACTTCAAGACCATTCAATTCAAATGCCTCATCGAAAGGACCGAAAGTAAAGGTAGCTTTGCCATCCTTAACATCAGCACTATACTCAGTACCCTTAACAGTAACAGTCAACTTACCCTCACTAATAACACTGCCATCAGTGGAGTTTACGGTAAATTCAACTTCAATCTCATCGCCGACATTACCTTCACCAGTCTCATTAGAAACAGTGACATTGATAGGGTTTTTAACATTTACTTCAATAGGATCAGAAAGGATTCCAGTATAATAGTTATCTTCATAATGGATAGCTACAACTTCATATGCACCATTTGGCAAATTCTTTTCCTTAGCGAATTTAGTGAAATTAAAATCCCCTTGACCAGTACCATTGGTTTTAATGGTATAGTTTACCACTTCACCAGTTTTCTTATTGGTGATATTGAAGGTTATGTTAATTCCAGCTTCTTGGAATGATTTCTTATCTTTAGCTTGTTGGGTATTGAAAGTTTCTACCACTCTGCCCTTTTCATTCCAATAGGTTATGTCATTGAAATAATAGTTGTTAACAAAAACATCCGTATAAATACCGTTAAATAGATTGTCCTTATTTTGCAAAAATATTAAATTATGATAAAGAACAACGTATAAATACCGTTAAATAGATTGTCCTTACCAGTGAATGTAATGTTGAAAACAACATTTTCACCAGATTCTAAATCACCGCTAGCATCCATAGGAAGAGCAGTGGAATTAGCTTGGTTGTCTAAAATAACTGTACCATTTAGTTCAAGATAGAGATATCCTTGTCCAGACTGACTAGCCATATAAATGGCACTACCTGTAGTTGCATTGTTACCTATAAATTGGCTAGATCCATAAGCAAATATACGGCCGTTGTCAGAATAGACTGCTCCACCCCAACCGCTATCACTTTTTGCAAGGTTTCCGATTACATTTGTGTTATTGAATCTAACTGTTGGACCTCCGCTGGAACTGCCTTTAAGGTAAACTGCTTCACCGTTTCCATTAGTAGCATTATTGTACTCAAGATTACAGTTAGTGAAACGAATACAATCGGAATTAGGGCTACTAGTACGGGTAGTATAAACAACTCCTCCACTTTCACTTGCAGAGTTGTTAATAAAGTTGGTATTAGAAATATTGAAGTTACCGCCAGCCCTGTAAATTACTCCACCATTTTTTGCAGAGTTATTATAAAACTCGGACATATTGATAACATAATCAAAACCATATAAAGCCCCACCATTCTCTGATATTGCACGATTGTTCCTGAAATCGGAACGTATAATATTGACATTGGACTCAGCGGTAGGTGAGTAAATTGCACCACCACGATTGTTAGCGGTATTGTTAGTGATATTACAATTATCTACATTTAATTCATTGTATCTGCCAACATTGATTGCACCACCATTATCTGCTACACCATTAACTAAATTTAAATTCTTAAGAGTGATGGTGTGTTTTGGACTTGCTGCTTTAGCTAAAATATTGAATATCCTTGCAGATTGCTGAGCGTCAATAGTATATCCTGCACCATCAATAACAATGCTTTTATTGATTGCAATTCCAGTATCTGCATCTCCATCAGAGAAAACATAATCCTTATCTAATGTAAGGGAACCAGTAGTTGATTCATTAATCATCTTTTCTAAATCTGTAAAGGTGTTTCCTCCTTCAGATACAACATCATCTGAACTAGGTGCTGCTATGACTTCCTCATCCTGTGAAACTGAACTGTCTGATAATCCAACAACTTCGTTAGGATTATCTGCATCAACAGATTGTATATCATTAGATAAATCAAAAATATTGTCGCTTGCGCCAGCATCACTAATCTCTGCTGCAGCAATAGACTGAACAGAAAATATTAGCATGCTAACTAATAATATTAACAAAATCTTCTTTTTCAATTTATCCATAAATTCACCTAAGTTGTTTGAGAAATCTTCATTTAATACAATTGAAATTTAAATAAAAACTTTTGAATTCAACTAAACTTATGTAACAAATTAGAAAAAAACTTCGTTCATTTAATCCATTAAAAACCATAAAGATTTAAATAGATAAATGAATCCTTATCTTAAACCTAATCTTTCAAGACAATGGAAAATAGCCTATTCGCAAAATTTTTTATTACCCCTAGTTACATTACTCATTTGGAAATAATTCCAACACCAAAATTAAAAAATTTCAGCATTAAAATACATTATACTAGCATTTTAATATATTATATAATATATTTCGATTTTATTTTTATTATCAAAGGCATATAAAGTTAACTAATTAAATATATAATTAACTTAAATATTTTTAAACAGTATGATAATATCTTAATAAAAAATGAGCAATTTAATAAAAAAAATCAAAAATGAAAATGAATGTAAAAATAAGAAAAAAGATTTTTATAATTATTTTTGAAAATTGATAAAAAAAAAAAAAAAAAAAAAAAAAAAAAAAAAAAAAAAAAAAAAAAAAAAAAAAAAAAAAAAAAAAAAAAAAAAAAAAAAAAAAAAATCCAAAAAGAATATTCCTACAATTTTCAGATAAAAAAAACATAAAGTAAAAGAACAACTCTAGAATTAACAATTAAAAAATTATCTCTTTATATATTGACCTGGATTTAAAAAGTCATCTAAAGAGTTTAAATAATCAGAAGCCAAGTCTACACGATTTTTCTTTTCAAGATCATAATTAAAGTGAATATCCAAATCATTTAAGAATTCATCGATTTCCATAATTTCACTATTCTTAATGACAGTTTTAATGCTCTTTCCAACCTTTATTATATGAATATTATTTTCTAAAATATCCCCTATAAATCCTTTAGCAGTGTTGAATTTTCTTTCCCTTGTCAATACCATAAAATCATCTAAAGGATATAATGCATCTCCCCATTTTTTCTTAAAGTTATCGCAAGGCTTTTTAGGCCATACTTTAGGGCCCTTGTGTACATAATATTTTCCTTGCTTAAATATATTAAGCTCTATAGTGAAAAGGACAAACTTTTCTTCATCAGTCCAGTAATCATACTTAAATACATCAAATCCTTCAGAATCTAGCTTTTCACTTATGGATTTAACGGTTTTTAAAAGCTGTGGGTGAAGTGCATCTGCAGACATTATAGGAATATTGAATTTGATAACTAAAGTTTGAGTTTCCCTATCCTTAAATGAATCCACGATATCCTGTGCTATATCTTTATTAGGTTTATCCAAATGATCTTTTTTAAGTTGATTGAAGAATTCAGCAATCTTCTCTTCTTTTTCACTTTCATCCATCTCTTCATCATCAGCAATTTCCAAGAAGTTTCTTGAAGCTACAATAAAGTCAGCAAATCTTTCTATTCTTAAGGCAGCCCCTACATTTCTGTTTTTATCAGTTGGATCAATGCAAGCAAGAGGGTCTTTCTTAAAATCCTTTAATGTGCCATGATTCTCCAAATCGAAGCCTGTGTTGTATTTCCAATTTTGAGCATTTCTCAAGGTATTTTCAAAAGTGCCATAATTTAAAATAAGCAATTCACATAAATAACCTGCAAAGCCGCCAGTCTTAAATTCTGAACCATAAGTTCCTACAGCATCTATAAACTTTTTAAGAAGCAAAACCTCATCTTCCTGCTCCTTGCTTAAATGGGCTTTAATATAATTTGTATGCAATATTGTCCTATCCACTGCTGAGCGAATAGGCTTGCCGCCACTTAAATCATAGCAAGGAACAATATCAACCTCAAAGCCATCAATATCACAGGTTAAATATGGATGTGAAGCATAATGTTCTGATGCATTGCCATTTAATGCATCATTAGTTTTATATGCTAAATACAAGCCTTTTTCTTTAAGTTCTTCCATTTCACAATCATAAGGAAAACTAATGAAAATGTCAATATCAGATTTGCCACTTAACCAAGTGTTTTTAGCAACAGAACCTACAGCATGAGCTTTTGCATCAATTCCTTCTTCTTCGCAGGTTTTATTGATGAAAGATATTACTTTATCGCTAGTCTTCTTAACAGCATCTTTTTCTTCTTGGCTTGGTTTTAAATCTTTTAAAATAAGTTCATAATTCATTGTTTAGTTCCTTATAGTTTTTAAAAAATTAATTGTTTTCATTGAATAATTATATTATGTTTTTATTAGTTTTATAATTTTAGAATTTTAAGAGGATATTGAAAAGAAACAAATAATAAAACTTTTTAATTAAAGCAATTACTTAAAAAAAAAGTAGAAAAAGAAAAATCAAGAAGGAAAGAAAAAATAGAAAAATTAAATTTCAAGAAGAGAGGGTGTCACAAATTTTGAAAAAAAATCTAATTCATGATCCCAATTTTTTTTTTTTAATTTTTTCCAAAATCCAAAAAATTCTTTTTATTTTTTTT
>NZ_CACXNW010000010.1 GCF_902769175.1 uncultured Methanobrevibacter sp. | reverse complement strand
AGGTAAAGTTTTTGCGTATTCTGCTACTTCAGGACAGTTTACGACTCCACCAACGTTTACACCACAGTGGCAAACATATACTCCCACTCTAATTTCTTCATTTACATTTTCTTCTGCCATTAAATCACCTTGTACAAGTAAAATGATTAATCATTTGATCTAATTTTTTCCATATATTTATTATATATAATAAAAGATTAGACAATAAAATTTTTAAAAAATTGAGTATATAAAGGTTTCTATAATAAAGTAGGAGTAAAGTATATATATTAGAATATTTTAAAACGATTAAAACAAATGAATTAATCAATATTAATCAAATATTGGTTGTTTGATAAAAATAAACTTAAATAAGGATTTATAAAATAAATTAAAATAATACAATCCTTAAAATTAAGAAATAAAACATATTTTTATAAGCCTAAATTTTTAAAAATTTCAATAAAAAAATTCAAAGAAAGGTGGAAAAGCCTTTAAAAATTGAAAAAAATCTGAATGAAAATAAGATTTTAAATAAGGTAAAAATATCTATAAAGGGATAATAATTATTTTAATAAAAAATAGAATAAAATTTAGAAAGGAAATAAAATAAAAATAAAAAAATAAATTTTATTTTAATATTAAAGAAAAATAAATGAAAATAAAAAGGGTGTAACCTTTTATGCAACACCCTAAAAATAATAAAAATATAGCAGATTTAGGCTTAATAAAACTTTCAGAATTCGTTGAAAGTTCGTTAAAGAATAAAGGTTAGAAATATAGAATTGGAACAAAAATAAATAAGGTAGAACTGAAGTTAAAGAATAAACATTAGGAATATAGGAATTGTAACTAAATAAATAATGTAGATGTAAAAATACAATCAGAAGCCAATTCCCAATTTAACTTATATGTTACTGCAATAACCAAACCTAACATTGCAGAAGACATAGCTGCTTCTATTAATCCAATGGTATGTTCGAATCCAGTAATGTGAAGCAATGACAAGACGACTAAACCAATCAAAGGATAAATGATTAGTTTGATAATGGATGCAAGGCTCACTTCCATAAAATAATGCTTCAGACCTTTAATATTCAATGATACCCCTAATGATATCATGATAAGAGGAATTGTAGCTCCAGCCAAATAATTGATTACTGTAGAACCTACAGGAGTTATTGGAATATTGAAAAGATTGAAAATTATCCCTAAAACTATTGACCATAAAGGCACAAAGACTAAAATCTTTTTAATCGCTTGCTTAAATGATCCATCAAAGAGCAGAATAAAAATAAAGCTTAAAACCACAAAGATTATTGAGGTGGAAATATCACAGAATACTGCTCTAAGCATGCCTTCAGTTCCAAAGATTCCTAAAGTAATCGGATATCCTAAAAAACCTGTATTGCCTAAAACCACTACTGTCACTATAGTCCAAATTTTCTTTTGCTCCCAGCCTAAAATTTTAAGTAATGAATAAGTCAATATCCCTACAATTAAACTGGTGAGTAACATATAAACTGTCAAAATGCTTAACTTTGGAATTAAGGAAACATCAGCAGTGTATAAAGCATTGAAAATTAGACAAGGTAGAATATATTGATTACTAAATTATTGAGTGTTTCAACATTATCTTCTTTTAAAAGGCCAACTTTCTTAGATAAAACACCTAATAAAATCATTACAATGATTGAAACAATAATAATCCTATAATCCATAAAATCAACTTAAAAAATAAACTATTAAATAAAAAATTTTAAATATAAATTTAATTTATTAAAATTAGTTAAAATAGTTTTTGTAAATAAAAGAAAAAAATTTAAAATTAAAAAAATTAAAAAAATAATCAAAATAGTTTGTAAATAAAGAAAACAAATTAAAAAAATTAAAAAAATAATCAAAATAGTTTGTAAATAAAGAAAACAAATTATAAAAATTAAAAAAATAATCAAAATAGTTTGTAAATAAAGAAAACAAATTATAAAAATTAAAAAAATAAATGAAAAAAAGAAACTACTTTAAGAGAATAACACTCCTAACCAGTGAAAATATTTTTGGTCAAGGTTTTGCGCCCCGAAGGGGCGGGAAAGCTTGGGTGAAAAGCTTGGTTTAGAAGCATGGTTTGAAGCGTGGAGTTAATCCACAATACCATCAGTGGTAACTTTGAATACAGCTTCTCCTTCTGGCAAGTGAGGGCTGTCCACTAATCTAGCAATTCTTTTACCTGCTAAACCTTTTTTAAGCCAGATTCTGTAGGTGGAAGCGTGTCCTAAAACGTGTCCACCAATAGCTTTAGTTGGACTTCCGAAGAAAGCGTCAGGTCTTGCTTGAACTTGGTTGGTAAGGAAAACTGCTACATTGTATGTGTTAGCCACTTGCTGTAAAGCGTGTAAGTGTTGGTTTAATTTTTGTTGTCTTACAGCTAAGGATTCTCTTCCTACATATTCTGCTCTAAAGTGTGCCATAAGAGAGTCAACAATAACTAATCTTACATTGCATCCGCTTTGGATTAATTCATTGATTTTTTCAGCCATAAGAATTTGGTGAGAAGAGTTGAAAGCTCTTGCAATGTGGATTTTTCTTAAGACTTCTTCACGATCTAAACCAAATGCATCTGCAATTTGTTCAACCCTTTCAGGTCTGAAAGTGTTTTCTGTATCAATGAAGACACATTCTCCATCTAAACCATCTTTTTCTTTAGGCAATTGAACAGTTACAGCTAATTCATGAGAAATTTGACTTTTACCGGATCCGAATTCACCGAATACTTCAGTGATAGCTTGAGTTTCGATTCCACCGCCGATTAATTCATCTACACCTTTACTTCCAGTAGTGATACGGCCTACATCTCGTCTTCTTTCCATTACATCAAATGCAGTTTCAAAATCAATTTTTTCTGCTTTACGTGCTGCTTCAATAACTTTTTCAGCTACACCTTCACCGATTTCCGCTTTTACAGATAACTCTTTAGCAGTAGCGGTAGCTAATCTCATCATATCAGCAAATCCAGCATCTCTTAATTTTTCTGCAGTTTTTTCTCCAACATTAGGTAAGTCTTCAAGTTCTACCATAATAATCAACCCATTAAATTTTATTAAAGTTCAACATTCATTTAAGTACAATTTTATAATAATTAAATCATGAATAATAAATAAAAAAGAATATTAGAATTAATATTCTTTTTAAGATTTCAGCTTATCGATTAAAGAATATTAGGATTAATATCCTTTTTAAGATTTCAGCTTATCGATTAAAGAATATTGGGATTAATATCCTTTTTAAGATTTCAACTTATCGATCAATATGCTTTTTCAAGAATCTTCTTAGGTCTGAGCCTGATGTCTTCATCATAGGTGTTGTAAGCCACATCAGCTATCAATTCCATTTCCATTCCATCAATGCCCATTGCCTTATTCTGCAAGAATTCAGGATTTCTGTCCTCTTCTTCATACTGAGCAACTATTTCATCATGCTTCATATCAAGCAATTCTTCAACCATTTCATTGTAGAAGACTATAGGTATATCCCCACTATCATCAACCATCTTTCCTGAAAGGACTAATAAATAGCTAGGTTGCTCTATATAGTTTCCACAATTTTCACATTCCTCTTCATCCTCATCCTCAAGAGTTCTGTTACAGAACGGACATTTAGGAATCAGCATTCTTTGAGTGGAAGGTTCTGTGAAATTACCTTTTATTATTACACCACGGTCTTCAAGTTCAAGAGTTGAAATATCCTTTTCAGTGTAAATCATTCTTCTCAATTCCTCAATGTCTGGAAGGGAAGTCAATTCCTCATAGGATGGCTGTAAAATATTAGTTGAATTTCCTATTGACAATTCTAAGCTGTTACGATTATCGTTGTATCTTATACTGGGATTCTGAATTTTTATAGCTTCGTTAATATCGAAAGGTATATCTGTCTTATCTTCCCATAATGTTACAGGAATAGATCCAGAATCATCACCGATAAGCATATTTCTAACTAAACCGGTAGTTCCATCCTGTTTGCTGAATTCACGAACCTCTTCTAATTCCATGATTCTTGCAATGACCTTAAAGCTGGTATCGTCTTCATCCAAATCAGTGATTTTCTTGGATACGTATATTTGATCTTCAAGTTCTTCAAAGGTAGGCAAGTCACCAGCTTCAGCATCTGACAATTCAATTACTCTAGTTGTTTTGCCAGCATTAAGCTCAACTTCAACCATTCCTAATCTGGTTCTGACATTTTCAATTTGATATGCTTTTCCTATTGAGATATATTTAGGATCTGCCTTTTCATCCCAAAATGAAATTCTGACTCTTCCGGAAGCGTCTGCTATATCTCCAGAACGAACAGAACCTGTAGAACCGTCATCTCTTTGGAAGGTATGAGTATCATTGATTGTAATGATTCTTCCGATGATGTCCACTTCATCTCCATCATCTTCGTGCATTTGAACATCAGCAATAGGTATAGGACCTAAGCCTTCGGTTTTTTCCTTTAACAATTCAACCAAGTCATCGTTTCCTTCAGGATTAAGTTTCAATTCAGTGTTCCAATTGGTGTTTACTCTGTATCCATTGGAATAGTCATCATATTCAATATTACCTCCGATGACTTTGAGAATGTCTCCTTTAGTGAATTGAATTTTGGTGTCGTCTCCCCAAAGGGTAACTCTTATTGAACCGGTATCGTCAGTTACTTCAATTGATTTTACATATCCTTCAGATTTATCCTGTCTTTGGAATGTAATGGTATCTTGAATCTTAGTGATTACACCGATTATGCTGACATCATTCATTTCTTGAGCAGCGCCGATCTTGATTATGTTCTCTTCATATTCAGGTAAGTCAAAGTCTCCTTCCACCTTAAGGATTCTTCCATCCCAGTGGGATAATGAAAGTTCTCCGTTTCTTCCTTCTCTAACTTGTTCATTAAGAATCTTGACAACATCCCCTTCCTTTAAGTCCAATGATTTAATCAATATCACATCACTGTTCCATAAGGTGTAGGATATTTTGCCTGTGCTGTCTTGAATTTCAAGAGAAGTGACTTTTCCCTTTTTGCCGTTGCTTTCATATGAATGTGGAGCAGGGACTCTAACCAATCTACCAAAAATGCTTGCTGTTTGATTAGCTTCAACATCGGAAATTGGAATGATGTTCTCTTCATAAACAGGGAAAGCATCTATGTTAGCAGGATAGTTTTCACTTCCTGGCTCAATTGGTCTGAGTAATGATCTTGGGCGTAATGAAAACTCTTTGCCGCCTCTAAATCCTTCCTTACAATCAATATCGCTTATCTCAACGATGTCTCCTTCAGATATGTTTTTGAGATGCTTAATGTTTTCAGTCCAAAGAACAAGTCTTACGCTACCTGTATTGTCAGCAATTTGCAAATTGCAAAGCTTACCGTCATCTCCTTTTCTTGTAGTGAATATTTTAGAATTGGAAATAGCCATAACTCTTGCAACAACAGAAAATCCATTGCGGCCAGGTTCAACTTCACCGATTGTTTTTGGAGTTTCAGTGTCAAAAACAGGAATAGGCTCATCCTCTCCAGATTTTCCAGTGAAAGGATTTACCACTAGATCTACAAAATATTTGTCATCAAAAAATGAGATATCCTTATTTTCTTCTTTAATTTCATTAAATTTATTTATGAATTCTTCTAAAGATAAGTCGTCTTTGACTTTTTCCCAACTTTCTGTAATGTATTGGAAATTTTCTTCACTTATATCTTCATCCAAATTCATTCCATTGAAAAATTCTTTATCCATACCAAACCCTCGTTTATTTTAAATTATAAATTTAGTAAAAATAATCTAATAAAATAATTCAAAAAAACAAGTGTAATTTTAATTTATTTACACAGCTTTCAATAATTTTATTAACAATTTTTTCAAGTAAATTATAATTTAATTTTATCTATATATAAAAATTAAGACAGAGCATTTGAAAACTAATAGCATCATTTCAAGTGTAAAAAATATTAGCTTTCAAAGCCATTATTTTAAAAATATTAACCATATAAGACATTTTTAATAATGAAATGATAATGAAATAACAATGAAAAAATTATAAATTCCTATGATTTCATAATTTCAAAAATTCATAAAATTGAATATGAGTTCATCACAAATTCATTATAATTATATATTTATAATCTATATTATTTAACATTTTTAATGAATGATTCCTCTCTAAAAATTTTTTACTTTTTTACAATCTTTGCAGGGATCATTTTCTACAATACATTAAACATTGCTGCTTATAAAACTTTAGATTATGAAATTTTTATCTTAAAAAATGGCTAATATTTTTAAAAATTAAGTCTGTAATAATCAATTATACCACTAAATATATAAATATATGCTTTTTTTCATTATAATAATCAAATAATACGAATTTGTTAATTTAAAGATAATTTTACAAGTTAATTGAAAAATAACAAGATTATATTAATTTTCTAATTAGAGTAAAAAATTAAATCAAACCGAAAAATTTCCATCCGTGGAAAACTCATTTGAAAATAAGAAAAAATGAATTGAACAATAAAAAAAAAATAGAATGTATTAGAATTTAATTAATTATTAAAAAATAAAAATTATTGAAAAAAGGTAAAACAAAAATAAAAAAAAGAAACTATTTTAGAGAATAATCTCATAAGCAGTGAAAAAGTTTTTGGTCAAGGTTTTGCGCCCCGAAGGGGCGGAAAAGCTTGGGAGGTAAAACTTGGGGGTTGAAGCTTGGAAAAGCTTGGATTAGTATGCATTATTCCCTCTTCTGAAAGCAGTTCTGAACATGATATTTATGTCTAATGCTAAGCTCCAGTTTTCTACATAGCGAATATCGTATTCAATACGCTTATCAATTGAAGTGTTTCCCCTATAACCATTTACTTGAGCAAGCCCTGTAAGACCTGGCCTTACCTGATGCTTTACCATATATTTAGGAATTTCCTTCTTGAATTGCTCTACGAAATATGGCCTTTCAGGACGAGGTCCAACAACACTCATCTCCCTTTTTAAGACATTGAAGAACTGAGGCAGTTCATCTATGCTCCTTCTTCTGATGAATGAACCTACTTTTGTCTTTCTTGGATCATCCTCAGTGGTCCATTGGGACTTTTCCTCCTCTTCATCCTGAACCCTCATGCTTCTAAACTTATACATCATAAATGGCTTTCCATTATACCCTATCCTTTCCTGCTTAAAAATAATAGGTCCTGGAGATTCCAGCTTAATGGCAATAGCTGTTATCAGCATGATTGGAGAAGTTATGACAATAGCAACAATAGCTACAAAGTAATCTTCAATGACCTTTTTGAACTTATTGAATGCATCATCCAAAGGAACATAACGAATATTGATGATTGGAATATCATCAAGCATATCAACAGAAGGCTTTGCTGGAAGGTACTTATAATAATCCGGAACAATTTCCGCCTTGATTCCCTCTTCCTCACAAGCGTCTACAATTTCATTCAAGTGATAATAATACTTTAATGGAATGGCAATGACAACCCTATCAAACTTATGGGTTTTCAGAACTTGAGGCAAATCATCAAAGGAACCTATGAATGGAGTTCCCTCATAAGTCATCCCCACATGCTCCTTCCTTCCTAAAAATCCTGCAATATTGTATCCTAAATAGGTTTTTGATTTGATCTTATGTGCAAAGCTTAAGGCCAACTCATTGTCTCCGATAATTAGCATATGCTTTAGATTGCGATTGTTGACCCTCATGAATCTTAAAACCAATACTACAAGAGCTCTTTCAAGAACTGCAAAAAGCATTCCAAATATGCTTAAGAGGAACAGCATGATTCTTGAAAAGTTAGGCTGGTAAATTATGAATAATATAGCTACCAAAATGATGAAAGCCATTATATCAGCCTTAACAATATCCTCTGCACCAGAAAAAATGGAGCGTTTATTCCTGAAGGGCTTATACAATCCAAAGAAGTAGTATAGGAGAATATATGTTGGCACGATGCACAGTATTGTAAATATAAAATAATGCATAAATGGCAAAGATCCTCCTAAAGGACCAAACAAAGTGGTTTTAAATCTAACAAAATAAGCAAGACCTAATGAAAATAGAATTACAAGAACATCTAATATGACAAGTATTGCATTCAAAATTCTTTGATTTTCCTTAATCATCTAAACCACTCTACACAGAACTTAATAAAATTCATCAACAACTGATTTAACTAAAAAATGCCAAATGGCATGAATAATATTATTTATACTATATATAGATTTATAGACTATTATTAATAAAATTACCTATTATTATTTATGTTTTTTAAAAAAACCAATAGCAACAATAATAAAAAAAGAAATAAGGAAAAATTGATAAAAAATGAAAAAATAAAAAAAATATTTGAAAAAAAAAAATAAAAAAAGTTAATTTTCTTAAATAAAATTAAAATCTTAATGATTATTCAAGAAAAAGGCATATACCTTCCAGGATTAAACATACACCAGCAAGAATTGCAATGTATGTTGGGTTTGCAATTGCATAAACCGCAAGGAAAACAGTTATTATACCCATGATTAAAATTAATGCAGAAGCTATCTTTGATACTTTTGTTCCATTTACAAGACCTAAAATACCAATGAAGATAAATACAAATGCAATCAAATATAATTGGAATGATGCGAGGAAAGACAATGGTCCTAAATCATTGAAGAACAATAAACCACATAAGATTGCTAAAATACCTAATAGGAATCTGATTCCTGAAATATGGGCCATTACACTCCATAAATTAAATGCATTGAATATTTCAGCACAACCGAGTACAATTAAAGATACACCTACGAAAATTGAAATCGCTCCAAGACTTAACATTGGGTAAGCGATAAATATAATACCTAATATTATAAATAAAATTCCTAGTATTTTTTCTAAATCCATATTAACACCAGTTAATAATATATAATTTTATATATATAAAATTTTCAAAATTAATTTATTAAAAAGGATTTAGAAATGAAGATAATACAACAATAAGAAAATAGGAATAATTTAAAAAAGTCAAAGAATGAAACAAAAAAGGAATATTTAAATGAATTAATCGTGAAAAAAATATCAAAAGGATAAAATAAAAAAATGACTTTTGAAAAAACATTACAAAAAATAGAAAAGAAAAAATTAAAAAATTATCATTTGAAAAACATTACAAAAAATAGAAAAGAAAAAATTAAAAAATTATCATTTGAAAAAACATTACAAAAAATAGAAAAGTAAAAATTAAATTAATGTCTAAAAACGTTTTTCACTAAATTGACAACTAGCAAAAGGGCTATTCCTATATAAACTGCAATGTTTACAAATATATTGTATTTTTTAGTGTAATGCTTTTTATAGAAAATGTACATTGCCCTATAGAATTCATAAATTATCTTTGGATTTCTCTTTTTGGTCTCTTGATTTTCACTGCTTGCTCCCTTATAATGGATGATTTCAGCTTCACCAAAGTAAACGATTCTCCAGCCAGCCTGCTTGATTCTATAGCACCAGTCAATATCCTCACCATACATGAAGAAAGTGTCATCCAAAAGGCCGATATCATCAATTGTAGTTCTTCTTACAAGCATAAATGCTCCAACTAAACAGTCGATTTCATAAACTCCATTGTCATCTAAGTCATCAAGGTTATAATCATCCTTACCACTGCTTGTCTTGACATTAAACAACTTATAAAAAGAGTTAGCAGGATTTGGAAAACTGCGTTTGCATGCCTTATCAAGAGATCCATCTGCTAAACTGACTTTGCATCCTAAGGCACCGATATCTGCATTGGTTGCCTTTGTCATATAGTCCATGCATTTGTCAATTGTTCCTTCCTTAATAAGTGTATCTGAATTTAAAAGGAGAACATATTCTGCTTTAGATTTTTCAATAGCTAAGTTATTTGCCTTAGCAAAACCATCATTGTGGGAATTGGCTATAACCTTGATTATTCCTCGTGAAATCTCCTTTTCAAAGTATTTCTCTAATTTTTCCAAGCTGTCATCAGTTGATTGATTGTCTACAAGGAATATTTCATATGTATAATGAGTTGGTTCAGCCAAACAGGAATCGATTGTTTCCTTTGTTAATTTGAAGGTATTGTAATTAACAATGATGATTGACAAATCTAAATTTTCTCTCATTTTGACACCTATTAAAACTTGAAATTAATCTCTAATACAATTAAACTAAATGATTTCATTAATATAAATAAATTGAAATGATTTTTCATTCTCTGCTTTCAACTGGCTACAACTTGTAACCAATTCATTTAACAAATCAACAACTATTTTTTAAGATAAGCAAATGTATTTTTAATAAGCTTCCATTCTATTTTAAAGTAATTTTTCCAATTCTTTCCTAAAAATGGAGTTTTTGCTAATTTCTTTCTATTTTTTAATCCTTCCTTTACTCCTTCCAAGTATAAGGAACCAAATCCTTTCCTTAGGAAGAAGAGATATTTTATTAAAAATCCAATGAATAAAAATATGAAATTGATTATCTTTTGAATAAGAGGGAAGTTTTTATAAATCAGAAATACATTATTTCGAGCAGCTAATTTGATTTTAAACTCATTGTACCTGCTTCCACTAGTTGCACTGCCATAATGGTAAACAATTGAATTTGGACAATAATAATTCCTATATCCATATATCTGAGCCCTGTAAGCAAGATCCACATCTTCAACATAGGCAAAGAAATTCTCATCAAATGGTCCTATTTCCTCTAATACAGACTTTCTATACAATGCTGCACCTGCACAGGAAGAGAAGATTTCCCTTTTTTCATTGTATTTCTCTATAGGCTGGCCATCTCCTGTCTTCTTTGTCCAAGAAAGTATAGTGTATTCATCTCCTGCATCATCAATCAAAGCCCTATTGTAATGTTGAATCATCTTTGACTGTATTGAAAATGGATTTTCACCTAAATCGATAGAGTCCTCCATTGCATTTATAATTTCATCCAATGCATTCCATTCCAATTCAACATCATTGTTGAGGGAATAGATATATTCGCACTTTGCCAAAGCAATTCCCTGATTGACTGCTGGAGCAAATCCTAAATTTTCCTCATTTTTTATGAGCCTTATGTCAATCGGATAGTTAGGGCTTTTAATGAATTCCTCTATGAACTCTATGCTGCCATCAGTAGAAGCATTATCAATTATAATGATTTCTTCAATAAACCTGCTTTGAATCAATAAGGTTTCAAAATAGTTATTCAAGAATTTAATCCCATTATAATTTGGTGTTACTACTGATACTTTCATATGATCACATTCCTATGAAAATAAATACTGATAAAAATTAATTATTTGATTATTAAATTATGGTTTTATAATTAAATTATGGCTTTATTATTAAATTAGGGTTTTAAAATTAATTATAAAATTACTAAATTTAAAATAATAAAAATATAAAATTACTTTTTAGAATACATCTTTTCATAATACTCTTGGTATTCTCCTGATTTTACCTTTTCCATCCAATCTTGATTATCCAAATACCAATTAATGGTTTCTATAATACCTGTTTCAAAGGTATATTTTGGTTTCCAACCTAATTCTTCAGTGATTTTAGTGGAATCAATTGCATATCTTCTATCATGACCTAATCTGTCTTTAACAAATTTAATCAATGATTCTGGCTTATTAAGTTCCTTTAATATGAGCTTTACGATTTCAATGTTTTCCTTCTCGTTATGTCCGCCGATATTATAGACCTCACCTAATTTTCCCTTATGGAGAACAAGATCAATAGCTGTACAATGGTCATAGACATGAAGCCAGTCCCTAACATTCTTTCCATCACCATAAATAGGCAATTCCTTATCATCCAAAGCATTTGAAATCATCAATGGAATCAATTTTTCTGGGAATTGATAAGGGCCGTAATTGTTTGAACATCGAGTTATGTTAATAGGAAGGTCGAATGTCTCTCCATAAGCTCTTACCATCAAATCAGCACCTGCTTTTGAAGCTGAATATGGACTGTTTGCTTGAATAGGAGTTTCTTCTGTGAAATATCCTTCCTTGCCAAGGCTTCCATAAACCTCATCAGTAGAGACCTGCAAATACTTCTTAATGTTGTGCTTTTTAGCTGCATCCAATAAGACTTGAGTTCCAATAATGTTTGTTTTAATGAATATCTGAGGATTTTCTATGCTTCTGTCCACATGGCTTTCAGCAGCAAAATGAACAATGTAATCAACATCCGCAACAATGGAATCCACTAATTCCTCATCTCGAATATCCCCTTTTACAAAGGTATAATTAGGATTATCTTCAATATCCTCTAAGTTTTCAAGATTTCCACAATATGTAAGGGCATCCAAATTAACTATTTCATAATCAGGATATTCTTCAAGCATATACTTTACAAAATTGCTGCCAATGAATCCTGCTCCACCTGTAATTAAAACTTTAGTCATAAAAATCACTTATAATACTAAATTCAGTTAAACAATATCAATCAATCATCTAATTTCTAAAATAATAATAACTTATAATTCAATTAAAAATTATAATTTAATTAAAAATTATAATTCAATTAAAAAATATATAATCCAATGAAAAATTTATAATTCCATTAAAACAATTAAAAGTCTGTTTCAGTTTCCTTCAACGGTTTCCATAATTGGTCCTTTTCAGACAATAGAATATTCTCTTCACCAATACCATCCAATGGCCAATCAATGGCTATTTCCGGATCATTCCAAATGATTCCACCTTCATCGTCTCCATTGTAAAAGTCTGTGCACTTATAAACAAATTCAGCTTCATCAGACAATACTAAAAATCCATGTGCAAATCCTTTTGGAACAAAAAGCTGTTTCTTGTTTTCTTCAGAGAGTATCTCTCCAACCCATTTGCCGTAAGTGGCTGATTTTTTTCTAAGGTCTACAGCTACATCAAAAACTTCTCCTTTGATGACACGGACTAATTTACCTTGAGGTTGAGTGTATTGGAAATGGAGACCTCTTAAAACTCCCTTTGATGATTTTGACTGATTGTCCTGAACAAAAGTCAAATCAATTCCTTCTTCCTTAAAATCATTTTCATTGTAAGTTTCCATGAAATATCCTCTTTCATCACCAAAAACAGTTGGTTCTACAGTGAATACACCTTCAATTTCACTTTTAATAATTTTAAATTTACCCATTTTTACACCAAAATTAAAGTTTTCTTTCAGCGAGTCCAATCAAATATTGACCATACTCGGTTTTCTTAAGTGGCTCAGCCAATCTCAATAAATCCTCTTTAGTTATGTATCCTTTTAAATAAGCTATCTCCTCTAAACAGGCAATGTATAAGCTTTGCCTTTTTTGAACAGTTTCAATAAAGTTACTTGCTTCAAGCAAACCGTCATGAGTACCAGTGTCTAGCCAAGCCATACCTCTACCAAGCAATTCTACCTTAAGCTTGCCACGATTAAGATACTCTTCATTAACAGAAGTTATTTCCAGTTCGCCCCTATCGGAAGGCTTTACATTTTTAGCAATTTCAATAACATCATTATCATAGAAGTAAAGACCTGGAACAACATAATTTGATTTAGGATGTTCTGGCTTTTCCTCAATGGATAAAACATTCCACTCATTATCAAACTCTACAACACCGAAATCTTCTGGTCGGTTTGTATAGTAACCGAAGATGATTGCACCTTCTTCAAGGTCATATGCCCTTTCCAATATTTCTGTGAATCTGTGTCCATGAAATACATTGTCTCCTAAAATGAGAGCAACATTATCATCCCCGATGAATTCCTCCCCTACAATGAAAGCCTCTGCCAATCCATTAGGATTTTCCTGTTCGGCATAAGAAAAGGAGATTCCCAAATCAGAGCCATCCCCTAACAATTCCTTATAAACAGGCAAATCACGAGGAGTTGAAATAATTAGAATATCTTTAATGTTCGCCAACATCAAAACAGATATGGGATAATAAATCATTGGTTTATCATATAAAGGCAATAACTGTTTAGATAGAGCTTTAGTGATTGGATACAATCTAGTTCCAGAGCCACCAGCTAATACGATTCCTTTCATATTATCACGACTTAATAAAAATTTAATTGCATTTTCAAATAATATAATTTTAAAATATGATTAATTCTCAAATAAACATCAAAATCATTAATGTATACTATTTAAAATAATGATTGATTCTCAAATAAACAAAATTCATTAATCTAAACTTTTTAAAAATTATATTTTTTTCATTGTCTTAAAAAAGTTATATAATGATAAAAATCCACCTAAAGCCTCTTTATAATCTTTCATAGGAACAAATCCTGATGCATTCCATTTTTTATTGTCTAAAACAGAATAGTGAGGCCTTGGAGCAGGTCTTGGAAACTCTTCAGTGCTGACTGGAATGACTTTTACATCAATATTGGAAAATTCAAATATCAATTTTGCAAATTCATACCATGAGCATTCACCTTCATTAGTTACATGATAAATTCCATATTTATCGCTGTTTAAAAGATTGGTGATTGCTACAGCCAAATCCAATGAATATGTTGGAGAGCCGATCTGGTCATTGACTACAGTAATCTCATCATGGCTTTCTGCAAGCTCAAGCATTGTTTTCACAAAATTGCCTCCATGAAGACCATAAAGCCATGCAGTACGAAGAATGAAATACTTTTCAGCATTCTCTTGTATGAACTGCTCACCTGCAAGCTTAGTCTTTCCATAAGCACTTTGAGGACCTAATTTATCAGTTTCAACAAGAGGAGTTTTTTTGCTTCCATCGAAAACATAATCTGTGCTGATATGGACTAAAGGAACATCAATCTTTTTGCATGCAATGGCTAAATTTTTAGGACCTATTGCATTTACTGCATATGCCTCATCATAATGGGTTTCGCAATCATCAACAGCAGTATAGGCTGCAGCATTAATGACAAAATCAGGCATTTTTTCACTGATGAAATCAATTACAGCATCTTCATCAGTTATATCCAAATCCTTAGAGCCAGTACAAATCAATTCATAATTCTTAAGAACTTCCCTTAAGTCAGATCCTAACATTCCATAAGCACCAGTGATTAATATTTTCATGTTAAACTCCTTAATTAATAAATTATTATAATATAATTTTTCATTTTATAAAATATAAATATATTTAATCAAACTTTAAAAAATTTTAAAAAAAAATAGAGGATGAAACAAAAGACTGAAAAAAATGAAAAAATAAGAATTATCTATCATATGGTTTTAATAAATATTTATAATATATTAATAATAAATATATATATAAAATATTTATGATAATTTAGAATAGTTATTGATACTATGGAATAATTATTGATAATTTAAAATAGTTATTGAAAATATGAACTAATTATTGATAATTTAGAATAAATATTGATAATTTAGAATAAATATTGATAATTTAAAATATTTATTGAAAATCTAAAATAATTATTGAAAAATTAGAATATTTATTGAAAATATGGAAAAATTATTGATGATATAAGATAATTTTTATTATTCAAAATTTAATTATCATAAAATGAGGAAATCTAAAATTAATTAATGTCAGGGCGATAATCATGAAAATTTGTATTGTAGGTCAAGGTTACATTGGATTGCCAACTGCAGCATTGTTTGCTAAAAAAGGATGTGAAGTTCTTGGAGTTGATGTGAATAAGGAAATTGTAAAAAAATTAAATCAAGGAATAGCTCATATAGAAGAACCGGGCATCTCAGATGCCATAAAAAATGCTGTTGAAGAAGGACACTATAGCGCATCAGAACCCCCAGAAGAGGCAGATACCTTTATCATCACAGTTCCTACACCTTATGTAAAGGAAGACCTAAGCTGTGACTTAAGCTATGTAATTTCTGCATGCAATTCAATTTTGCCTGTTTTAAGGAAAGGAAATGTTGTAATCATCGAATCAACAATAGCTCCTATGTCAACTGATGAAGTCATAAAGCCAATATTTGAAAATGCAGGCTTTGTCGTTGGAGAAGATTTGTTCCTTGCTCATTGCCCTGAAAGAGTTCTACCTGGACAGATCATGAATGAATTGGTTAACAACAACAGAATCGTTGGTGGAATAACTGAAGAGTGCAGCAGAAAAGCTGCAGATGTTTACAGAACCTTTGTGAAAGGGGAAATAATTGAAACTGAAGCTAAAACAGCAGAATTATCCAAATGTATGGAAAACACCTTTAGAGATGTAAACATTGCACTTGCAAATGAACTTGCAAAAATAGGTGCTGAAATTGGCGTTAACGCCCTTGATGTAATTGAAATGGCAAACAAGCACCCAAGAGTAAACATACATAGCCCAGGTCCTGGAGTTGGAGGACATTGCTTGGCAATTGACCCATACTTCATTTATGCAAAGGCTCCTGAAACTGCCAAAATAATTAAATTGGCAAGGGATACAAACAACAGCATGCCAGGATTTGTAATAGAGAATACAGGAAAGATACTTTCCAATCTCGATAAGGATGCTGAAAAGATCAGCGTTTTAGGTGTGGCATATAAGGGAAATACTGATGATGCAAGAGAAAGCCCAGCATTTGAAATAATCAGTGGATTAAAGGCAGCAGGATATGAAATAGTTATCCATGACCCTCATTTCGATAATCCAGATTATTTTGATTTAGATGAGGCTACAAAAGATTCATCAATGGTTTTAATATTGACTGACCATAATGAATTCAAGGAATTGGACTATGATTTGCTATCCAAAAACATGAAATCAAAAATTATCTTTGACACTAAAAACATCATTAAGGAAACTCCAGAGGATATTGTGTTGATAAACTTTGGAAACCTATACAAATACAATAAATAATCATGAATGATTAAAAAATTAAAGGATTAGTATACAAATACAATAAATAATCATAAATGATGTGAAAATTAAAGGATTGGAATTTAGAATCAAGTAATAAAGAAAATAAAAAAATAAGAATAGAAAAATTACCTAAGATCCAGATTAGAAGATATATTGATTCAAAATATTTTGAATTGAAATCTATTGAAAATAATACAGAAAAAATCAAAATGAACAAAATTTAAAATGATACAAATATTTAATAGATATTTATACAAATATATAAAACTGGTTAATTAAATAATACAAACGAATAATTATCAACTTATTAATAAATACTTAACTCTTTTTGAGGTGAAAATATGTCTACAATGGCTGAAAAAATATTCGCTAGAGCTCCCGGTAAAGGGGAAGTTGTAGCAGGTGATATTGTCATGGCAGATATTGATATAGCTATGATGCATGATTTGACTGGCCCTTTGGCAGTTGAATCCTTTAATAAAATAGGAACTGAAAAGGTTTGGGATCCTTCAAGGATTGTAATCCCATTTGACCACCAAGTACCAGCAGACTCACTTGACTCTGCAAATAATCATATACTAATGAGAAAATTTGTTGAAGAGCAACAAATAGAAAACTTTTATGACGTTAAGGAAGGTGTTTGTCACCAAGTCTTGCCTGAAAAGGGCCATGTGATTCCAGGAACTGTTATAGTAGGTGCAGATTCACATACATGTACCTATGGCGCTCTTGGAGCATTTGCAACTGGAATAGGCTCAACAGATATGGCAATGGTATTGTCAACTGGACAATTATGGTTTAAGGTTCCTGAAACAATAAGATTTAACATTGATGGAAAATTAAAGGAAAACACTTCTGCAAAGGATATCATCCTAAATATCATAGGACAGGTTGGAGCTGATGGAGCAACCTACAAATCCTGTGAATTTGCTGGTGAAACCATTTCCCAAATGAATATTTCAGATAGAATGGTATTGTCAAATATGGCTATTGAAATGGGTGGAAAGACAGGATTGATTGAGGCAGATGCAAAAACATACGATTACCTCAAGGATAGAGTTAGCGGAGAAAATAGGAACAGATTAAAGGCATTTATAGAAAAATCCAATCTTAATACTGACCTTGACTCTGAAGGTCTTGAAATGATTGACATTGATGTAAGCGACCTTGAACCCCAAATAGCATGTCCACATAATGTGGATAATGTAAAGCCTGCAAGCGAATGCAGTGACATTGAAATAGACCAGGTTTTCATAGGTTCCTGTACAAATGGAAGAATTGAAGACTTGAGAGATGCCGCTAAAATATTAAAGGGCAATGAAATAGCAAATGACCTAAGACTGTTGGTTATTCCAGCATCTAAAGAGACTTACCTTAAGGCATTAGATGAAGGTCTTATCAAAATATTCGTTGAAGCAGGGGCTCTTGTATCTGCTCCATGTTGCGGTCCATGTCTTGGAGGGCATACTGGCCTTATCGGTCCTGGAGAGGTAAGCCTTTCAACATCTAACAGAAACTTTAAGGGAAGACAAGGAAGTCCTGAAGGACAAGTGTATTTATCTTCTGCAAAGGTAGCTGCAGCATCAGCGATTGAAGGAAGAATTGCAGTGCCAAAATAAGGGATTTTATCGATGGAGTGATTATATGAAAGGAAAAGTTTGGAAATTCGGTAATGACATTGATACTGACATCATTCTTCCAGGAAGATATTTGATTTATACTGATGAAGAAAGATTATCAGAGCATTGTATGGAAGGATTGGTTCCTGATTTTAAGTCAAAGGCAAATGAAGGAGACTTCATTCTTGGAGGAACTAATTTTGGCTGCGGATCAAGCAGAGAGCATGCTCCAATAGCTATCAAAGGATGTGGAATATCTGCTGTAATAGCTGAATCATTTGCAAGAATCTTTTATAGAAATGCTACAAATGTAGGAGTTCTCCTTTTAGAGGCACCTGTAATCTCTAAGGTCATTGAAGATGGTGAAGAGATTGAAGTGGATATGGAAAAGGGAATCATCATATCTGAAAGCGGAAAGGAATATGAATTTAAGAAATTGCCCCCATTCATGTTGGAAATACTTGAAGCCGGCGGTTTAATCAATTATCTTAGGGAAAAGAATGAATAGAATTAAAATTTTAAAAAAAAACAATATTATAATTTTCATTAATTAAATTAGGAGACATCTTATGTACAATATTGCAGTAATTCCAGGAGATGGAATCGGTAAGGAAGTAATGGAAGCAACCATAAATGTTTTAGAATCATTGGATATTGACTTTAATTTCACCTATGGTGAAGCAGGTGACGAATGCAAGGAAAACAATGGAGAAGCTTTACCTGATGAAACCATAGAGCTTGCAAAAAATTCTGATGCATGTCTCTTTGGTGCTGCTGGAGAAACTGCTGCAGATGTTATAGTAAGGCTAAGACAAGAGCTAAAGCTGTTTACAAATCTAAGACCTGTTAAAACTTACCCAAATACAAATGCTCTCTTTGAAGATATTGACTTTATGATTGTAAGGGAAAATACAGAAGGAATGTATATTGCAAAAGAGGAAGAGTATACAGAAGAGGGAGCAATAGCTAGAAGAATCATAACTGATAAGGCAGAAAGACGGATTATAGATTATGCTTTCCAATATGCAAAAAACAACAATAAGTCAAAAGTCACTGGAGTCCATAAGGCAAATGTATTGAAAATCACTGATGGGTTGTTTAAGGAAATCTTTTATGAAGTGGCTGAAGAGTATAAGGATGAGATAGATGCTGAAGACTTCTATGTAGATGCAACTGCAATTTACCTCATTACAAGACCAAAAAGCTTTGAAGTCATTGTAACTACAAATCTCTTTGGAGACATTTTATCTGATGAAGGAGCAGGGCTTGTAGGAGGATTAGGAATGATTCCATCTGGAAACATTGGAGAAGACAATGCATTGTTTGAGCCTGTTCACGGATCAGCCCCAGACATTGCAGGGCAAGGAATAGCTAATCCATTTGCAATGATGCTTTCAGCATGTATGATGTTGAATTATTTAGGGGAATATGAAGCGGAAGAAAGATTAAACTCTGCAATATTGAATGTTTTGAATGAGGCAAAAACATTGACACCTGATTTAGGTGGAAGTTCCTCTACAATGGAAGTTACAGAAGCTGTTAAAAAGGCTTTATAAGTAATTTTCAACTAAATTAATTAAAAAAAAAGTTTACAAACAATTTTAAACTAAATTGTTAAAAAAATAAAAATTAACTCTATTTAAAGGAATTATAATGATCTCCTTTTAAAAAATTCAATTCTGTTAAAACCTAAAAATGATGATTTAAATGAATGATAAAGAATTTGATAAAAATGAAGTGTTTACATTATGGATTAGCGAAGAGGATGGAGCCATTCCACCATTGGTATACCTATCCCTAAAATCCATGGTTTTAGCAGGACATGAAGTTATAATCTACACATACACCAATTTAAGCAATATTCCTGATGGCGTAAAGGTAATAGATGCCAATACCATCATGGACAAATCAAAAATATTCAGATATAAGGATACACAGTCATTTTCAGGATTTGCAAATCTATTCAGATTGAAAAGGCTCTACGAGCTTGGAGGAACTTGGCTAGACTTGGATATCCTTCTTATCAAAAACATTTCAAGATTGGATGACATCATCATATGCTCTGAACCTCAAAAGGAATTCTATTTGCATACAAACAATGCATTCATTAGATTCCCAAAAGAGGATCCTTGCGTTAAGGCAATGCTTGATTATGCAGAAATGAGAGGTTCCGATGTAAGCCATGGTGAAACTGGACCTAAATTAGTTTCCAAAATGCTAAAAAATGATTTTAAGGATTACAATAAATACCTAAAAAGCTTTTCATTAAATAATCTATTAAGATGGCAAGACTTGGAAGACTATGACAAAATCCCAGATGAGCTTTTAAACAAAGTAAACAGGGAAGAAGTCTATGGATTCCACTTTGTCAACACATTTTTCAATCAGATTTCAATGGACAATCCTAAAGGATTGTTTAAACTGCTTGAAAAAGCCATATTGAATTCAGAAACTCCAGAAGAATATGAATTCAGCTTAAGGAAATATGGAATTCTTAAAGATAATCACAATGACAATCCAATTAAGGAATTGGATTTGAAATACGTTTCAACCTTCAAGGACAATGAAGAGATAAGGGACAGCAAGGAATTGACTCCTTTTACAATACTCATTGATGTCAAAAACCTTAGAAAGGTTGAAATCTATAATCTAATATTTTCAATTGGCTATAATCCAACTGAAGAGAACCAATACATACTATTTGGAAAAACAGACATCAGCACAGATAAGATAAAGCTTAGAAACAAATTAAGCATATTGAATTCAAGCTTTGAGGATATCTTAAATGAATTGGAAGACTTCATTTTAGGTGAAAGAATCATAGCAATATCAAAGCCAACCATTTTTAAGGAAGGTTTCCTAAGCAACAAATATCTTAAAGGAGATATGGAACACATCATTGAAAATGAGGATTATGTGAATATCTTTGGAAAGTCTGTTTTCAAATCCTTGGCAAAAACCTATAAGGAAAAGATCTTTGATTTGGATTTAGATGAATTGGAGAAGTTTAACTATTCCATTGACATTAAAAAAGATGAAGGATTAGCATACTTCTATCTAAATCAAGATGAAAATATAAAAAAATTAATTGAAAAAATAGATGAAATTGATGATATTGGAGATGATGATGAAGGAGAGAGCTTATTCCTTAAGATCAAATCTGAAATCATTGAAATGGAATCTGATTTGGATTTAGAGCATTTATATGATAGAATAAGCTATTCATATTACTTGGATTATAAGAATGTCATTGGTTCAAACAGTCTTATGGAATATAAACTAAAGCAAATGAATGATGCATTGAATTCACAAGCAACATTCTATTTGAATAAGTTAAATCAGGAAAAATACACTGCCAGATAATAAATAGGCAAAAAAACCAAGCCCAACATACCATTTCATTAAATTCAAGATAAGAAATGGGCAAAAAACCACACCCAACATATCATTTCCTTAAATTCAAGATAAGAAAAGGGCAAAAATCAACCCACATATCATTTCTTTTTAGGTTTCAAATCTCTGAGAGGTTTTGTAATCCTCCAACTTTTAGATGATAATATTTCAGTATTTTTCTTGGATAATTTATTATTTTCTGTTTTTAACTTATCCTTCTCTTTTTTTAACTTATTATTGTCTTTTTTAAGTTTCTTAAGTTCTTTTTTCAATTTTTTAACTTCTTCTAAATTGGAATTTTTCCTTTTATGCTCAATTTCAAGAAGCTTATTCAATGAAGTGAAACGGTCAGCATAATACTCGTTTTCATTTTTAAACCCTGCATCATCATTAAAGCCATTGTCTTCAAGAATCCTTAGCAAGACATCTCTGGTGGAATTATAGTCCTGCAAATATGACTTATACTTATGGTCAAAACTATCTAAAACGCTTCCTTCCTCACAAATTGCCCAAATATCGGTATTGGAGCCTAAATAATCTGCATATTTGGAAGGCAAATATGGATTTATTTCAAAAACATCACTTGTAACTGAATCATTAAGCAATAAGATGTCAAATTTAGTGGTTACATTCAAGAATTCCAGAAAGGACAATTTATCCTTTACAATGAGATTATCGGATATTTCCAAATCTTTAGAGAGATCCTTTAAAAATCTTGCATCTGAAACATATAGGTAAAACTTAAGCTTATCCTTATATTTATGGTTCAATGTTTCAAACCCATAGAAAATGGATTCAAAATGTCTTTTCCCAATGTAAGTGCCGAAATAACCGATGCTTATGGAATCTGAATCCAAATCAATCTCTGCTTCCTTGACATGATAGAATCTTTCATCTAAAGTCGGATGCCTTCTAAAATTTGACTTTTCCATAACAAAATCATAAACGTCATATGGAAACTGCTTCAACATGATTTCCCTTTGATTTGGATTTGTAAAGAGAATTTCATCAGCAAATAAAAATGGAAGGTATTCAGAAAGGAAAAATGCATTTGCTCCAAGTTCCAATTCTGGAAAATCATGATTTCCCTCTTCATTTAGTTTTCTAATCTCTGCATTGACCTTATCAATATATTCCTGATCCTTTATATCCCTATCTACAAAGTCCCTTTTTTCATTGTAGATGTTGAAAAGCAAAGGATCTGAAAATTCAGCTCTCCAGTATACTTTAGGATTTCTTAATTTATATTCAAAAGACAAAAAGTGAGTGGCAAGTGGCCATGATCTGTTTTTAATGGTTTTATAGTCTTTATCAAACTCTTCAATAGCTTTTAATCCTTTTTCCACATACTCCTTGATTCCATTTAGGAAATTTGGGTCATGCTCCATTTCAATGGATTTCTTTTCACATATAAACTCATTAACCAGATTTTCAAAGGCATGGTCTGATTCATCCCCTGCAGACACATTAAGAAGATCAACCTTTTTCCCATCTTCAATGACCCGTTTAGCCAATATGATTCCTGAAACATCATCTGAAGGAGGGAACCTATAGGATATTACCAAATCTTCAACATTTTCATCTTTGCTCATTTCAATCTCCTTAACAATTAGTAATTAATTAAAATAAATGAAATAATCTCATATCTTAAATCATTAAATAAATATTATTAAAATAAATGAAATAATCTCTTATTATCTTGAAATCATAATACAAACATTATTAAAATAAATGAAATATTCTCATATCTTAAATCATTAATTAAATATTATTAAAATCAATAAAAAGTTTATCTAAACTCATTAATAAATCTTTTAATTAAATATATATTTTTAAAGTTTATAAATAATTCAATTTAATAATAAGAAACTTATAATATATTATATATCAATTCATATACAAATTAAATTCAAATTTATTATCTAAATAAGAATCAAAAAACAAAATAATTAATTTTAATCAAATTATCATCTAAGGTGCATTTCATGAAAAACTTGGTTTCCATAATTATTCCAATTACTGATTTAGAAAATTATACAAAGAGTATAAGCAATCTGAATCTTCAAAGCTATAGCGAAATGGAAATAGTCTGCATAATCAATAATTCAAAAATAGAAAGTAAAGATATTGATTCAATTATTGAAAATAAATCAGACAATACATTAATATTGGAAAACGAATTTGAAGAGGAAGAAACCGCTTGGAATTATGGTTTAAAAAACTCAAATGGAAAATATATTCTATTTTTAACCGAAAACAGCATTATTGAAAAGGAAGATTTTATTAAAGATGCAATGGAAGCCTTAGATGGCAGTGATTTAGACCTTGTCTTTTATCCTATTCAAGCTGAAGAGAAAAGGGAAAATGATAATGAAAAATCCAATGCCAAATATGATAAAATATATTTAAACAATGACAATAAACTTTCATCCATAAATAACGTTTTAAACAATTTTATTTTTAATCATGAAGATATTTTAGAAGTTATTTTTGAAATTCCTTCAATTTGCATTAATAAGATTTTCAAAAAAAGCTTTTTAGAGGAAAACAATATCTCATTTAATGAAGACTCTGAATTTTCATCAATCTTGTTTTATTATGAAACTGTTTTAAAAGCTAAAAGAATGGCTTATTTAAAGAAAAATTCAATCAAATTACTAAAAGATCAATCAAAAGACTTGAATTCAAAAGACAATTGCCTTTCAAGTGAATATTTTGAAACCATTTTAGAGATTAAGGAAAATCTAAAGGAATTATCCATATTCAATCAATATAAAAAGCATTTCTATAAAAAGTTCATTCCACACATCTTTTATCAATTCTATTTAATCGATGAAGACAAGAAGGAAGAAGGCTTTAATTTAATAAAGAAATATTTGCCAAGGATAATTAATGAGGATGAAGAGAACCAATTGGACTTTAATGCTCAAAATGTTTTAAATGACTTTAAAGCTGACAAATATTATGGAAATCTGATGAATGAAGACCTGAAGGCTCTTTTTGAATCTGATGAAATCAAATCATTTACAATAAGGCATTATAAGAAATTGGAAAGGCTATATGATGTTGAGGAAGAGATTAATCTTTCCGTTGTCATGCCTGTCTTCAACTCTGAAGAATACTTGAATGAATGTTTGGACAGCATTCTAAATCAGACCTTAGATAATATAGAAATAATCTGCATTGATGACAGGTCAACTGACAATTCCCTTGATATCCTTAAAGGATATGCAGAGAAATATGACAACATAAAGGTCTTTAGGAATGATGAAAATAAGGGTGCAGGATTTACCAGAAACAGAGGATTGTCATACATAAATGGTAAATACTTTGCATTTATGGACAGCGATGACTTTTTAGATGAAACTGCCTATGAAAAGGTACTTGACCTTGTCAAATCAAATGATTTGGATTTTGCAATGTTCCAATTAATCAACTATAATGATGACACTGGCGAAGTCTATACCGAGTCATACTATGACATCAAATGCCTTGGTGACGATTACACAGAAAAGGTCTTCAACCATAAGGATACAATCGATGTAGATGGAATGTTCAAGATTTCAGTCAGCCCATGCAATAAGATCTACAAAAGGTCATTTATTGAAGAAATCGATGCCAGATTCAAGGAAGGAATTACATTTGAAGACAATATTTTCTTCTTTAAGATATTCCTAAAGGCAGAAAGAGTGTCATTTTATAAGGAACACTTATACTATAGAAGAAGACGAAATGACTCTGTAATGGGATCATATAATAAAAATAATGTTAATGTGATTTTAATAAGTTCTATGGCGGTGGATTTATTCCAGGAAGAAGGATATTATGATTTATACAAGGAAAATCTTTTGAATTTCAAGATTAATGCCTGCAGAAACAGACTTAATCAGACAGACGATGAACACAAGCCATATTTCTACAAGATAATGCATGAAGACTTTGTAAAGCAGATTGATTATACCTTTGAAAGAAGACTAAATGAGATTTATTATAAAAGGGACTTTAAGAAAGTCTTAACAAAGAAAAATTTCACTTTCTACAGAGATGTTTTAAAGTATTCAGAATATGATGAATTCAATGAGGTTCAAAAGCTAAGAAACAAGAGCAATAAATTGAATAAGGAAAATAAGGCTCTTAAAAAGGACAGCAAAAAGCTAAAGAATGATGCTGAAAAAGCTAAAAAGGATAATAAAAAGCTTAAAAATGAGATGAAAACCGTTAAATCAACTAAAGGTTGGATTAAATATAAAAACAAGAATATTTACAATAGATTATTTAAAAAATAATTGGTCTAATAGACTAAATCAAAACATTTTACTAAATTATTTAAAAAAAAATTAATCCAATAGACTAAATCAAACTTTTACAATAGATTATTAGAAAAGTTATTGGTCTAATAAACCAAATCAAACTTTTACAATAGATTATTAGAAAAGCAATTATCTAATAGACAAGAAAAAAATGATATGAAAATATCAAATATAAAAAAAGGTTCTAAAATGAATGACATAAAGATATCAGTTATTCTATCAGCGTATAATGAGGAAAAATTCATTGAAAAGGCTATTGAAAGCGTTGTAGGTCAAACCCTTAAAGATATAGAAATCATCATAATAAACGATGGCTCAACAGACAATACCTTAAATATCATCAATAGCTATGCAGAGGATGATTCAAGGATCAAAGTCATTGACCAGGAAAACATTGGCCTTGGAGCAAGCCGAAATAAGGGCATGAAAATAGCTAATGGAGAATACATAACATTTCTTGATGGAGATGACTGGTTTAGAGAAGATGCATTTGAAATATCATACAATGAAGCTAAAGCAAAGGATACAGACATTACAATGTATCAAATGATAAATTATGATGATGAAACAGGTCGCATTTATGAAAATGACTGGTTTAACCTAAATAATCTTGATGAAAGTTTTGATGGTATCGTATTTTCTCCAGAAAAGACTAAAGACTTTTTATTTGATTTGTCAGTAAGCAGCTGTCAGAAAATCTATAGAAAAAGCTTTTTGGATTCTATTGATGCAAGCTTTCCAGAGGGAATATACTTTGAGGACATGCCTTTCTTTTTCTATGTTTACCTTAAGGCAGAAAGAATATCAATTATCAGAGAACATTTCTATTACAGAAGAAAGCATAATGCTTCAATAACACATGTTGTAGATGCAAACTATTTGGATACTGTAGAAGCAGGATGCGAACTCATGAGAAGATTTGTAGACAATGGATTCTATGAGGATTACAAGTTTGATTTGATAGCATACAAGATCAATGGTCCAAGAATGGCATTGATGGACATTACAGAAGATGCAAAGGAACCTTTGTTTAATCTAATCAAGGAAGATTATGAAAAGATAAAAAAGACTGAATATTACCAAGACTATTTAGACAATTTAGGACCTAAAAAGAAGAAATTCCTCTTGGATGTATTGAAATATGATACATACGATGAATTTAAAAAGGAAAATCCTGAATATTGAATGATTAATTTTAAGAAAACTCCAGAAGAGTGAATAATTAAATTAAAAAAATATTGAATGATTAATTTTAAGAAAACTCCAGAAGACTAAAAAATCAATTAAAAAGAAATCAGGATATAAAAATATTGAATTTTGGAAAATAAAGATTTTAAAACTAAAGAAAATTCATCAAATAAATTTCTACATAAAATCAATTAATTCATAAAAAACATTAAATAAAATAAAACATTTATAAATAATTACATTAATATATAAAAATGTTATAAGATTAAACTTATCAATTTATTAATATATAAAAAAGGAGAATTAAAATGGAACCAATAAAAATCGCAGCATTATTCATTATCTTTATTATGGTTTTCAGTGCAGTAGCTAGTTTTATCGTAATGGTGATGTAAGCTAGTTTTTAAAATAAAGGAAATGAAGATAAGAATATTTAAAAATAAAATTAACATTTAAAAAAATAATTATAAACCAATTATAGTTTTTATTCGGAGGATTAAATAATGGTAAAATATAATATAGGCGCAGTAGTCGCTGAATTTAATTATGATATTACTCATATGATGTTAGAGCTTGCAAAATCAGAAGCAAAAGTTCGTGATTGTGAAATTACTAAAATTGTAATGGTCCCTGGAGTATTTGATATGCCACTTGCAATCAAAAAATTAATGGAAGCAGACAACGAAGGAAAAATTGACATTGACTGCATTATCACTCTCGGTACTGTTATTGAAGGTGCAACTGATCACGACCAAATCGTAGCTCAACATGCATCCCGTAAAATTGCTGACTTATCCTTAGAATGGGGCAAACCAATTTCCCTTGGAATCAGCGGTCCAGGAATGACCAGATTAGATGCACACAGAAGAGTTAGCTATGGTAAAAACGCTGTTGAAGCAGCTGTCAAAATGTGTGACCGATTACAAGAGATTTAAATTTATTGAGAATAACAAAAAAGAAAATATTTAAATTTAAAATTTGAATTTATTAAAAACAACAAAAAGAATTCTATATGAATTCTTTAATACTTTTTTTATGCTGAATTTAAATAGCAAATATGTTTAAAACAATTTTTAAAAATTTATCTTTATAGATGGTAATATGGAAATTTTAAAACCTGATGAGTTAAAAGAAAAATTTGATGACCCATGGATTGCTCCATATGAAAAAGTCATTACAATGGCTGATGGAGATACAGTAGAACTTATTGAATACCACCCATGCCCAAGCGGTTCCAACTGGTTGCTTTACCAATACCAACACAGCAGTGAACTGATCATCGATGCTAAAAGAGATGGAAACAAACACACTTACATCTGCAAAGCTGGTAAAAAGCCAATAGATCTTAAAGCGAGCATCAATGCAGCAGGAATCGAAGAAGTGGTGATTGACGAAGAGAAAAATGAAGTGAAAGTCACTCACGGAGGTCTTGCAGGTGCTGGTGTAGGAGCTGGAATGTGCAGAGGAATGGGAGAAGGAATTAAATATGTCGAACTTCTTGAAGTCGGAGGAGGCAGCAAAGAAGGAAAAGCTACTGTAGTAACTCCAAAATATGAAAAATTAGTTATCGGAATCGATGATACAGACGTTAAGGATGCAGGAGCAACCTGGACTATGGCTCATAACATAGGCCTTCAATTGAAAGAGGAAGGATATGAATATCTTGACCATATTATCGTTCAACTATTCCCACATAATCCTCATAAAACTCAAAACTGTGTTTCCATAGCACTTACATTTGCAGTTATGGAAGAGGATAAGGAAAAATTGATTGCAAGGCTTATTGAAATCCTTGAGCATGATACATTATCTGATAAGACGGCAATAGCTATTCTTGAAGGAATAGGAATTCCTGAAAAGCTTAGAGAATATGCAATGGCTACTAAAACAGGCATGAGGGATGTTGAAACTGCAGAAAAATTAGCAGAAGAACTTGATATCCCTCTTATAGCTGTTACAGGAGACCAAGGTAAAGTAGGTGCACTTGCAGCACTTGGTTTACATGATGATGTTGATGAGGCTGTAAAAGTCTATTATTAAAAACAGCATGTTTTGAATGCTTTTCAAAACATTAACTTTTTTATTTTTTATCTATTTTCAAAAGAAAAAATAATACAAACCATTCTTGGATTTTGGTGAAAAACTATATATTTTTTAATTTTTTAATATATTTTTTATATTCTACTTTAAGATTTTGATGCTAAATTATTATTTTTTTAAAATCTATCTTACAAAAACTATTTTTATCATATAGGTATAATTATCTTAACTCCTCATCCATTATTTCTACATAATTATCCAATAGATTAAACAAATCATCTCTTGTATTCATTTTAAATATCTGCTGCTTAAGCTCTATTGTCTTCGGCAGCTTCTTAACATAATATGCAGCTTGAGTTCTCATTTTAGGAATTGCAAATTCTTCCCCCTTTCTTTGAAGAAGAAGATTTATATGCTTTTTTAGGATTTCCATTCTCTCTTCAATGCTTACCTCCTTTGGGAGGGTCCCATCTTCAAGATAATTTATGCAATCCCTAATGAGCCATGGATTGCCTAGTGTAGCCCTTCCAAGCATAACTGCATCGCAAGTGGTTTCTTCCAGCATTCTCTTTGCATCAAAACAGGACCTGATATCTCCATTTCCTATAACAGGAACAGAGACATTTTCCTTAACTTCCCTTATAATAGACCAATCCGCCTTCCCAGAATATCCTTGATCCTTTGTACGGGGATGGACAGTGATTGCTGATGCACCAGCATCCTCAGCGATTTGTGCTATCTCTACAGCATTTATGTTATCCCTATCCCAACCGCTTCTAATCTTTACAGTAATTGGAATCGGCACAATATCTACAATAGATTCTACAATAGATTTGACTTTATCAGGGTCCTTCATTAAAGCACAGCCTGATTTTGACCTGTTAGTGACTTTAACTACAGGACAGCCCATGTTAATGTCAATGATATCGGCATTCGTATTTTCATAAATGAATTTGGAAGCAAAGGTCAAGGACTCTATATCAGAACCTACAATTTGCTGTGAAATTGGACGTTCATAATCAGTCATGTACAGCTTTTCCATGGTTTTCCAATTGCCGTACATAATAGCCTTGTCTGAAACCATTTCAGTTTCAATAAGCCCACAGCCCATTGACTTTACAATGGTTCTAAAGCTGAAGTCACATACGCCAGCCATAGGAGCCAAAGCTATCTGATTATCTATTTCAACATTTCCAATTTTCCATTTCATATGAATCAGCTTAAGATTGTTTATAGGAATATATTTAATTTAAAAATATTTAATTATTCACAAAAAATCAAAAAATAAGGGAATATCTCAACAAAACAAACTTATTAAATTTAAAAAAAAAGCTTTTAATTAAAAAAATAATAAAAAATAGGCATTATAGAAAAAGTTTTTAAATAAAAAATAATAAAAAATTGACAATTATAAAAAAAAAATATATGAGAAAATAATAGGATTTATTTTAATCCATGTTCCTCTTTTTTATGTTGAATTCTTTCATCCAGTTTATTTTCTCCATTTAACATGTTTCTTACTAAGACATAATACATAATGGCAAATATTACTTCAGTCAGGAAGATTCCAACTAAAACACATACTCCTTGAGTTAAAACCGGTGCCAATAATGTAATTAATATCATTTCAACAATTACCATACCATTTGTTAATATTAGGGAATGGTAACTTTTTCCCAATCCATCTAACATTTTACTTGACAATTTCGATACATCAGCAGATACTATGAAAATACCAAATAAGGCAATGTAAAATACTGATGTTTCAACACCTGTAACAGAGAATAAAGCAAATCCATAATCTCTTATAAAGAAGAACACTACAGTGCAAATAAGAGATAGGGATAAAGAAACTTTAAGTGCGTAATGGAAAATTCCTTTTAATTCATCGATTTCATTTGCACCAAACAACTGTCCGCAAATAGTTACTAATGCTTTATTGAATGCTGATTGAGGAGATGAAATCAACCGTTCAATTTGTGATGCTGTTGAATATAGCAATACACCAATTTGACCAAGCTGTGTGATTAAAATACTGTTGACATAGATCTTAAATACACTCCATAATACGCTCATAAATAAATTTGGAATGGACACTAAAAATATTTCATAAACAATGCCTGGTTTAAAGTATTTGAAGTTTAAAACAACTTCGGTTTTTCCACTTAAATATAAGTATAAGAAAATAACAACAGCGATTAATGTAGATACTATTGTTGCATAAGCCACTCCTTTAATTCCCAAATCAAATACAAAAATAAAAAGTGGAACTAAAATCACATTTACAATATTAGTAAAAATAATTACCATAGTAGGTGTTCTTGAATTTCCTTCTGCTTGAAGAGTATTTAAGAATAAACTTGAAAGAAGCAATAAAAATGAAAATGTTAACATTGGAGTTAAATAATCTATTGCTAAATCAACAGAAGTGGTAACATTCATTAAACTCAAAATATCCTTTAAAAAGAATGAAAGCAATGCCAATATTACTCCGACTATAAGGCATGTTATGATACCATGTAAAATTGAGTTATACGATCCTTTTAAATCGTGTTCACCAATTTCCCTTGAAATCAATGAATTGGTTCCAACACCTACAGCATCCCCAAATCCAATTATCAAGTCAACTATAGGTTGTGCAATACCAAATGCAAAAAATGCATCTGGACTCAATTGAGATACCCAAAACAAGTTGACTATTGTATAACATGAATTAAAAAGGAAAAGGAAATAAATTGGTGTGGAAATTTTCCAAAATGCACCTTTCGGATTATTTAATATATCTACATTAGCATTCATATAAATAATTATATCAAATGTTTAAAATAAACATTTCTATTTTGTTAATTTTAAGAAATTTAAGAGTTAATTTTTAAATATGTTTATTATCATTAATGTTATCATTCACTTTTCAAATTCTTTATCAAATCTCAAAACTACCCTAATAGAAATATCCTACCAATCCACATTAAATCTCAAAAATACCCTAATAGAAATATCCTACCAATCCTCATCAAATCTCAAAACTACCCTGATAGAAATATCCTACCAATCCTCGTTAAATCTCAAAAATACCCTAATAGAAATATCCTACCAATCCACATTAAATCTCAAAAATACCCTAATAGAAATATCCTACCAATCCACATTAAATCTCAAAAATACCCTAATAGAAATATCCTACCAATCCTCATCAAATCTCAAAAATACCCTAATAGAAATATCCTACCAATCCACATTAAATCTCAAAACTACCCTAATAGAAATATCCTACTAATCCTCGTTAAATCTCAAAACTGCCTTGGTATAAATGTCCTTTCAATTTTTTAGGATTGTCTTTAATGTAGAATTTAAAAGTATCTGAATTTGCTACATAAAGATGTGCTAAAGCTATTCCAACATCTATCTGATTCCATTTGCCATATATCTTATTTTTAAGCAACCATCCTTTTTCCCTATATAAATCATAGCTGCCATCTTCATTGTGAGTGAAATACCATGGTTGGGTATTGGAGGCAGATGGTGCAAATTGTGCAGGAACTAATCTCTCATCAGTTTTATCAGATATCTGTTCAAGCTTTTTTCGTCTAAACTGATTAATTTCCCTATATAGATTTCCCTTAGGCAAGCCAAGTGAAATTATGATGATGAATTTTTGATTCCCATCGGGATTTTCATAATTTTTAGGACTTCCCATTCCGATCCAACAGGTCCCGATTCCTTTGCTTTGCAAGAATAAGTCAACTTGCTGGAAGATAAAGCCGACATTTTGATAGTAATTATCCTTCTCTTCGGAAAAAATAGCTATATAATGTGGAGCTTTCCATCTCATCATAGTGCTTATGTTTTCAGTTGGAAGAATTTCATAGCTCCATTTTATATCAGGATTCAACTCTTTTGCATTGTCTATGAACTCCCTTACTTCATCTAAGGTCTCACTATCAAGTGGAGTTTCTTCATAAGATCGAATAGATTGCCTTTTGTATATTGTATCTTCAAGGTTCATTTTATCACAATATCCATTTTTTTCAATAAATAAGCATGAAACATATAATTATTTTTAAGAAATTATAATTTAAATCTATTGTTAAAATAGTTAATTAGATTTTAAAATTATAATTTAAATCTATTGTTAAAATAGTTAATTAGATTTTAAAATTATAATTTAAATCTATTGTTAAAGTGTTAATTAGATTTTAAAATTAAAAAGAAATGTAAAATTGATTATAATAACCAATGATTAAGCATATAATAGCCAATATCAAACAAATTATGCCTAAGAAAGTGTATTTCTCAAATTTCCTTTCCTTTTTATAATTATAATTGATTGCCAATAAGACACAAACAATAATAGCAATTTCTGAAATTATGTGCATTAAATCCATTTTTGCCCCTCCAATAATTATTTATATAAAATAATGACATACTAATATTACCTAAAGAGGAAGGGAAATTCCCTCCCTCACCTACTTCCTATAATACATCAAAACAACATAGATCGTATTGATAAAATTTAGGAACATAGTGATAATATCAGACATGTCCATAGACCCACCACCTCCCACGACTTTTTTATGATTTTCTAACCAATTATTGCAGTATATATTTTTTTGTTTTAAGCGAGCAAATAATTATTTAAAGAGCATATGATTAGTATTTTCTAATTTTAAACATAGTTTACTATTTATTTACGATTTAAAAAATTTTATTATTTTTAATAAATAGTTAACCTCCATAGAATACTTTTTAAAATAGATTTTTTTTGAAAATATGTGAACTGTTTAGAAAAATTATAATAAATTAGAAAAAAACTAGATTCCCTTTAGAAAAATAATGAAAAATTAGAACAAAAACAATAGATTCCCTTTAGAAAAATAATGAAAAATTAAAAGGCTTTGTTGAAATCCTATAAATTTGTATAAAAATTTTTAAAAATAACTGTTAAAAAGATTAAAAATAAAATTTTAAAAGGGTTTAAACAAACCCCTATAATAAAAATTTAAAACTTAAAATCATATTTGCCATCAATATCCTTATCGATTTTAAAGTGAATACCTTTATAATCGCAAGTACCACTATTAGATTTAGTGTCTTTAGTAATATAATTAAAATAAAAATCATTTGAAGGCTCATGGAAATGAGTAGTATCAGCAGAAATTGCTCCCCCATGCCTTGCAACATTATGACTAAATGTATTATTGGCCAATAGGACAACATCATCTTTTGCAAATATTGCTCCACCTTCACAATTTGAAATTATTGCTCCAGATGCAGTATTATTTTTAAAGCAACAATTGTCTAACATTATATTCTTACAGCATATTGCACCTCCATCTTCATAGGCAGTATTATTTTCAAATTCTGCATAAGACAGTCTAGTGTAATTTTCAGCGTACAAAGCACCGCCATCATTATCCCTTGCAAAATTGTTATAGAAATGAGAAACAGTAGTTAGATTTTGAATCAGATCAAAGGATTGGATTACATAAATATTCTTAGCATATACTGCTCCACCATAATCCTCAGCCCTATTTAAATCAAAGGTTGAATTATAAATCCATACAGTTTCTTTAGAACGTATAGCACCACCATAAGATTGGGGCGTAAATGCAAAATCTGCCCTATTGAACTTGAACATACAACGGGTCACATTCACATCATTTTCACAGAATATCCCTCCACCATCAACATTAGCAATATTGTAATCAAATGTGCTGTTTTCAACATACAATTTACCTTTTGAATAAATGGCACCACCACTATCATCACTAACATTATTATATCCAAAAAAACAATTGATTATAACTAAAGGTTTAGATGGATCATTATAAATTGCCCCACCATAATCCTCAGCCCAATTGTCAGTTAAGTTACAGTTTATGAGAGTGTATGAAGCAGATCCGCCAATAAAGATTGCACCACCCTTCTAAGGTCATTGTTATGGCCGTTTATAATATGAAGATTCTTCAATACAATATTGCCTTTTGTGGAATAGAATGCAAAACACTTATCAACATTTTTACAGTCTAAGGTATGGCCCTGACCGTCAATGGTTAAATTCTTGTTCACAGTAACCTTAGAATTTTTCCCACCATAATAATCGGAATACAAATATAAAGTTGAACCATCCTTAGCAATATCCACTAAAGATTGAAGGTACTTAAAAGTACCATCCTTTGGTAAAACACCAACATCAACAGAAAAGGTTCCATTCTTCAATTCAATACCGATTCCATCAGAAGAAGGAGGAGCTTTTCTTACAGCATCATTACTCTCAACAGAAGAAGAATCATTTTTAAGGGTAACACCAGTCTCAACAGAAAAGGAATCGATTTCATCATTTGATTCATCACAACCCTCTAATATTTTAGATTCATAAGCTCTTGGAATCTCCACCACAGATCTTTTGATATCAACATTGTCAGAACTGGACATAGAAACAGCATCTTCAACATCTAAATACCCATCTGAATCAGACAAATAAGTTACACCACTATCATTCATGTCAGCTGCTGAAACACAGCTAACAGCTACAATAGAAACAAATAAACATAATAAAATAAAATAAGTTTTTCTCATTTAAATTTTCCTCTAAAATCTTTTAACATCCCATATTTAATATAAAAAAGAAAATATATAAATATAATGGAATGTAAGTACTTACTTACACCTTAAATGAAAAAATAAAGACAAATAATGTTTAATAAGTAAAATAGATTAAAATAAGTGAAAAATAAAAAATATTTAAAAATAGATAAAAAATAAAAAGAAATAGTTTAAAAATTAATCTAAATTAATAAACTATTCTTCAGCTTCAGCTTCTGCTTCCGCTTCTTTTTCAGCTTCAATAACTTCTATTTGATTTTCAAACCATGGAAGAATGTCTTCATCTTCAGCATGATATTCAGCTTTAGCCTTTTCGAATTCTTCTTTAGGATCTTCAACAGTACCTTCTTCGGCTTTTACCAATATAGAAGCTAAAACAAGATTTAAATCATTTGGAGCTTCTGCTTTCCATTCTTCAATAATTTCTTTTAATTTAGCAATGTCCTCTTCGATTAAACCTCTGTTAGCCTTTAAGTCTTCAAAAAGTTTCATGAAAACTATTGCTTTTCCTACTTTTTTTGCTGCACTTCTAATGCCCATATTAAACCTCCTTTATAGAAAATTATTAATTAATGAATATTAACTTATTTATCAAATATGACATATTTGAAAACTATATAAAATCCAAGAATTGCACTTAATAGGAATCCAAATAGACCTATTGCAGGAGTTCCCCACATTTTTGGTCCGCTGTTTGATAAGATTGCTAAGGATGAACCTATGATAAGTGCAGATACGACTAATGATGCTGAAAGCTGATTTTTAAGTTCAGTCAATCCATCAAGGTCTAAATTAACTTTAATTTCGCCTTTTTCCACTTTTGTAAGAGTGGAGTTAATCCTATCAGGCAAATCCTTCATTAAGTGTTCAACATCCAATAGATAATCATAGCTTCCTCTTGCTACCTTAACTGGATTAAACTTATCAACAACTAATCTTTTAGAGAATATTTGAAGCGCCTCTCCAATATTGAAGTCCTTGTCTAAATTATATCCTATATCTTCAACAAGTGCTACACCTCTTCCAATCATAACGAATTCTCTTGGAATTGTGACTCCATGCTTGATCATGGTGTTGATTAATTTTTCCAAAACACCATCCATTTGATCCAAGTCAGCACCGATATAACGATTTACCAAGTCATTGATATCCATTCTCAACTCTTCACTGTCTTGCTCAGGAGTGATGATTTTCATATAAAGCAATTGCTTGACAAGACTGTTTGCATTTCCACCTAAAAGCAGCAAAATCAATTGTGCCAAATCGCTACGGAAATTTTCATCTAATATTCCCATCATACCTAAATCAAGATAACAGAGCTTTTTATCTTCCTTATCTATTTTCATGTTACCTGGGTGAGGGTCTGCATGGAAAAATCCATCAAGCATCAATTGCTTGAAATAGGATTCAACTATATCATTTGCAATCTTTTTGCCTGATATACCTTCCACTTCCTTGTCATACAATTCAGTAACATCATATCCTTCAACAAGCTCCATATTGATAAGTCTAGAGGTACATAATTTTGGATATACCTTAGGATATTTTACATAATCATGACCTTCAAAGTTTTTGGTGATCCTTTGAATGTTCATGACCTCTTCCATATAATCAAGTTCCTTGAAAATGGATCTTTCAAATTCCTTTATGATTGCAGGCAAATTGAAGGTTCTTGTTTTTGTAATGTACTTATCTGCCTTTTCAGCTAAGGAAAGCATAATCTTTAAATCAGATGCAACAAGTTCATATGAACCTGGCTTTTGAACCTTTACAGCTACCTTTTCACCACTATCCTTTAAGGTAGCCTTATAAACCTGACCGATTGATGCTGAACCAAGTGGATCTTCATCAAAGTCTGAGTAAACCTCATCTAATGGCTGGTCAAGCTCAGTTTCAATTACTTCCTTGATTTCCTCAAATGGGGTGACAGGAGTGTTGTCCCTAAGCTTTGTAAGTTCATCAGCAACTTCATTACCTACAAGGTCTGGCCTTGTACATAATAGCTGACCTAATTTGACGTAAGCAGGACCTAATTCCTCTAAAGCCATTCTGACTCCAGAAGCATCCAATTCCTCATCATATTCCCCTTGAGCTGGGTCTTTAGGTTTTCTTGATTCAGAAATTAACTCTGAGACATTATACTTTTTAGCAACACTATAGATTTCCTTTATCCTTTGACGGCTTTCCTTTCTTTCATCTCTTGATGCCATAATATCAAAACCAAAATCTTAAATAATATCATTGTCTTTTTTAAAAAAGCATACAATATTATATGTAGATTAATAATAATTATTAAATCATAAATAATATAAGTTATATGTTTTTTTATATAAATAAATGATTACTTAAATAGAAATAGTAATATACAATTATGAACATATAATAATATAGGTGGAAAAATGTTGGAACAATATGTGCCTTTTATAGGCTTAATAATATTCGGTAATATAGAAAACCTTATACTTGCATCACAAGGTGTTGTAGAAGGTGTTGATCCAAAAATATTAGGTGGATTAAGTATACTTGTTGTAATCGTATGGCTAATCATTGGTACTGTAGCTACCGATTTCGCAATGCAATATGCAAATATAATTACATTCATTGGGGGATTTGCAATATTTGTATTAGGTATTAAGGCAGTTTACGATGCTGTGAAAAATATCAGAGCCCAAAAGGGAGGTGCATAAGATGGTAGATTTAAAAGCCTTTGCTCCATTTACAGGATTGTTAATATTCGGAAACATAGAAAACCTGATTTTAGCATCCCAAGGTGCTGTAGCACATGTAGACCCATATATTTTAGGCGGATTAAGTATACTTGCAGTAATCGCATGGCTATTGCTTGGTACCTATGGAACAAAAGTAGCTATCAAATATGCTGACTACATTGAAATATTCGGTGGAGTGGCTATTATTATTTTAGGTATTCAATCCATGCTTGAAGCATTTGGAATATTATAAGAAAGGGAATTTTTTATTAATAAAATTGTAATTTTGTAAAAAAAATTGCAAAATTTATTAATAAAATCCCAATTTGTAAAAAAATTATAAAAATTTATCAATAAAATCCTAATTTATAAAATAATTATAAAAATTTATTATAAAATTAACATTATTTCTAAAAATAACAAATAATATTATTTTTTTATATAAAAAAGTATTTTAATTACTTACTATATATTTAAATATACAATTCTCAGGGCGGAGTGAAATTCTCCACCGGTGGTGATTCATTAAATGAGAAAATTTATTTTGAAAATGATAAGTCCACGAGCACAATTGTGTTGATTTGGTGAAAGTCCAAAACCGACGGTGACAGTCCGGATGGAAGAGAATATAAATTTAAAGTAAATAAATCAAAGAATTAATCTATCGATTATTATATCTTAGATAACTTTATGCAAGATTTATTTACTAAAGATAAATATCCTTTTTTTGCCCTGATTCTAGTAATTAGAATTAGAAAACTTTTAATAAACAACTAAGGAGCTTTACTATGAATCATGAAGAAAGTTTAAAAGGAAGTCCTCAAGAAAGAGTAGAAATAGCATTAGATGCAATAAGATCAGGAAATGGAGTCATTGTAACTGATGATGAAGACAGAGAAAATGAAGGAGACATGATCTTTTCATCAGAATACTTGACCGAAGAGCAAATGGCACTTCTTATTCGTGAAGGAAGTGGAATCGTATGCTTATGCTTAACTCCTGACAAGGCGGATGAATTGGAACTTCCTTTAATGGTGGAAAACAATACAAGTACTTATGGTACTGGATTTACAATAACAATTGAAGCAGCAGAAGGTGTAACCACTGGCGTATCTGCAGCAGACAGAGTAAAAACAGTTAAGGCAGCATCAAATCCAGATGCAAAACCAAGTGATTTAAATCACCCAGGTCATGTATTCCCTCTTAGAGCTAAAGAAGGAGGAGTACTTGAAAGAGATGGACATACTGAAGCAACCATCGACTTAATGAGACTTGCTGGCCTTAATCCTGCTGGAGTATTATGTGAAATCACATTGCCAAATGGAACAATGGCAAGAATGCCTGATGTAATTGAATTCTCAAAAGAGCATGACATGCCTGTTGTAACAATTGAAGATATTATAAAATATCGTGAAGACAATCTTTTATAGGCTTCGCCTATAAAACCTTGACCAAAATATTCTTACAATTATAAAAAAATTAGCTATAGATTAAAAAAAAAAAAACTAAAGAAAGAAATTACAGACAAGCTTTTGAGTCTACGGTTCAAAGCCTGACAAAATATTCTTACAATTACGAAAAAAATTAGCTATAGATTAAAAAAAAACTAAAGAAGGGAAATTATGGAGATTAAAACTATCACAACTGATGTATTGATTATAGGTTCTGGTGGTGCAGGCTGTAGAGCAGCAATAGAAGTATCCAATCAAGGAAAAGAAGCATTAATCGTTTCAAAAGGCCTTTCATTCAGATCTGGTTGTACTGGAATGGCTGAAGGTGGATATAATGCTGCACTTGGACTTGTTGATCCAGAAGATAGTGTAGAAGCGCATATTAAAGACACATTAAAAGGTGGTAGCTACCTTAATGACCCTAAATTAGTAGATATTCTAATCAATGAATCACCTGATAGGCTCCACGACTTGGAAGAGTATGGAGCACTCTTTGACAGACAGGAATCAGGTGAATTGAATCAAAGACCATTTGGTGGTCAAACTTATAGAAGAACCTGTTTCCAAGGAGACAGAACAGGCCATGAAATAATGACTGCCCTTAAGGAAGAAATCATCAAGCGTGACATAAAGACCGTTGATGAAGTAATGATTACAGCACTTATCAAAGATGACTCTAACAACCTCTTGTCAAAGGTCATTGGTGCCGTTGGACTTGACCTCAAAAACAATGACATCATTTATTTCCAAGCTAAGGTTGTTGTTCTTGCAACTGGAGGATCCGGACAGCTTTTCCCTGTAACCTCCAATACAACCCAAAAGAATGGGGATGGATTTGCACTTGCATGGAATATCGGTGCAGACCTGATTGATATGGAAGAGATACAGTTCCACCCAACAGGTATGGTCTATCCAGACTCAAGAAAAGGAGTTCTTGTAACTGAAGCTGTAAGGGCTGAAGGTGGAAGGCTCATAAACAGCGAAGGGGAAAGATTCATGGGTCGCTATGATGACCGTATGGAACTTGCTACCCGTGACGTTGTTGCAAGGTCAATCTATAATGAAATCATGGAAGGAAGAGGAACAGAGCATGGAGGAGTTTACCTTGATGTAAGCCACCTTGACCCTGACTTGATTGATGAAAAGCTTGAAACAATGGTGCTTCAGTTTGAAGACATTGGTGTAGACATTAAAACCGAACCAATGGAAGTTGCACCTATAGCACACCACCATATGGGCGGTGTCAGAATCAATGAAGATGGTCAAACTACTGTTGAAAACCTCTTTGCCTGTGGTGAAGTCTGTGGAGGAGTCCATGGAGCAAACCGTCTCGGTGGAAACGCATTGGCAGACACTCAAGTATTCGGTAAAAGAGCAGGATTTGCAGCTGCTCTTGCATGTGACATGCCTACAATGCAGTACAATTTCACTGCTGTTGATGAGGAAAAGGATAGAATTGAGTCATTGATGAAGGAAGGTTCCATTGATCCAATAGCTATGAAGAAGGAAATCCAGCAATTGATGTGGGAGAAAGTGTCAATTGTGAGAAATGAGCAAAATCTTAAATCAGCATTAGAAAGACTTCTTGAAATGAAAGAAGAATTAAAGGATCTTAACGTTGATGAAAGAACCCAATTCAATGAATCATTGCTCACTGCTCTTGAAGTTACCAATATGGTTGAAATCTGTATCTTAATCGTGAAATCAGCTATCTTAAGAAGAGAAAGCAGAGGAGCACACTTCAGAGAAGATTTCCCTGAAACCAATGACGAAATTTGGAAAAAGAGCATTGTCATGGGACCAAATAAGATCAGATTTGCTAAACGCTGATAATTACTAAAATTTTATCAAACGTTTTGATAAATTAGCCCAAATATTTACTATAATTTTATGGAGTTTAACTCCATTTCTTATATGGTAAAAAATTTTATTATAATTTTATGGAGTTTAACTCCATTTCTTTATCTGATAAAAAATAGTTCGTATAAGAGAAAATTATTTATTGAAAAGATATCCCTTGGAAAATGATAATTATGAGTGAAGTTATTTTTGGATTTGAAACCATGAGACTGGATTTGGAAAAGGAAAATGATATCAGTTCCATAAATAACGATGATGTGATGGAGATGATCGATTATTATATGGATCAAGGTTTCAACTACTTTGACACAGGCTATACTTATCACAATGGAGCAGCTCAAGAGGTATTGAAAATTGGGCTTGTAGGAAGATATCCGAGAGAATCCTTTAGAATAGCTAATAAGTTACCTATTTGGTTAGTTAAAAGTGAAGCAGACAATGAAAAATATGCAAGCGAAATGCTCAAAAACCTTGGAATAGATTATTTTGATGTCTTTCTTATTCATGACTTAAATGAAGCATTCCTGCCTTTTGTTGAAAAATTCAAGTCCTTTGAATACCTTCAAAAAATGAAAGATGAAGGAAAGGCACGAAAAATTGGATTCAGCTATCATGACAAATCAGAATTGCTTGAAAAAATCCTTGAAAAATATGGGGAAATGATTGATGTGGTACAGCTTCAGATAAACTATCTTGATTGGGAAAGCAAACTTACAGAAGCAAGAAAGAATTATGAAGTCTGCGAAAAGTACGGCAAGGAAGTGATTGTAATGGAACCTTTGAAAGGAGGAACATTATTCGATTTGCCAGCCCATATCAAGGAAAAATTCAATGAAAATGGAATGAGCCTAGTTGAAGCTGCCTTAAGATTTGCAGGAAGTCCTAAAAACGTCACAGTGGTTTTAAGTGGAGTGGGCAATATTGAAATGATGAAAGAGAATTGTAAAGTGTTCAATCCATTCAATCCAATAGATGAAGAAGAGAAAGACTTTATGCTAAGCATGGCTGATGAAATCAAAAAGCTTATTGCAATCGACTGCAGCTACTGCGGATACTGTTTAGATGAATGTCCTATTGGCATGCCTATACCTGATTACTTTGAACTATACAATAGTGAAAAGATGTATTCACTTCATTCATTCTATTCAATATATGGAGCACTTCTTGCAACATGCCCTCCAGCATCAGCATGCACCGAATGTGGTAGATGCAAGAATATCTGCACACAAAAGCTAAACATACCAGAATTATTGAAGGATGTTGCTGATTGCTTTGAAGGAAGTTATAAAAGAAAAATTAAAAGAGCAATTGAGAAATTTATTAAAAAATATTGCCTTAGATAAATACTCTAATTCTAAAAAAAAATAGGAAAAAAATCACCTTAAAATAAAATACTCTAATTCTAAAAAAAAATAGGAAAAAAATCACCTTAAAATAAAATACTCTAATTCTAAAAAAAATAGGAAAAAAATCACCTTAGAGAAAAAAATATCCCAAGATAATTTAAAAAAATAAAAAATAGATTAAAGTTTTTCAGTATTTAAAACAAGCTTCAATAAAGCCTTTTTTAAAACTTTAACCTCATCATCATCTAGTCCATCTAAAGCTGTTTCTTCCCAATAGTCAATGTACTTCAATATCTTATCAGTTCTTTTTATACATTTATCAGTTAATTTTACTAATTTTCTACGCCTATTAGAAGGGTCTTCGATTCTTTCAATAAGACCTGCCACTTCAAAGCGTCTTAAAAGCTTTGCTGTATATCCCTCACTGACTTGAAATAAATTTACCAATTCTTTTTGGGTTCCTTCATTTGAAAATCTTATTCTAAGTAAAAAAGGAAGTTCTACAATAGTTATATCCTCATCTTCAAAATCATTGACAATGAAATTTTTAAAGCTTCCCACCAATTCCTCTACGAAATGATAAATTCTTATATCTTCAGGATTTTCTTCAATAAACTGACTAGGCAATGGCAAATAAATCACCTTATTTTTAACTTAAACTTTAAACTTGAACTTATTAATACTATATTTTTAAGATATATAAACATTTTCATAAAGTAACTGTTTCCTTAGGAAAGATTTATATATTATGTTTTATAAAATATTTTTAAATATATTAATCTTAAATTATATTTTAAATTATAATTAAAAAAATGATTTGAAAATGATTTGAAAAACATTTAGATTAATTAAAATTAACTTTAGGTGACAACTATGAGCGATGATGTTATGTTTGGATTTGGAGCTATGAGATTGGATTTGGAAGATGAAAATGATCAAAGTTCCATAAATTATGATGATGTTACAGAGATGATTGACTATTACATGGATCAAGGTTTCAACTATTTTGACACCTCTTATGCATACCACAATGGTGCTTCAGAAGCTGCCTTAAAGATTGGACTTGTAGAAAGATACCCAAGAGAGTCATTTAAAATAGCTGACAAAATACCTACATGGGCCTTAAGAAGCGAAGAGGATAACCAAAAATTTGTAGACATCATGCTTGAAAGATTAGGAACAGATTTCTTTGATGTATTGCTGATTCATAATATCAACGAAACATTCCTTCAAATAGCTGAAAACTGCAACAGTTTTGATTACATCAAAAAAATGAAGGAAAATGGAATAGCTAAGAAAATCGGCATCAGCTACCATGACAGAGCAGATTTGCTTGAAGAGATTCTTGAAAAATATGGTGATGCAATCGATGTTGTACAGCTTCAATTAAACTATCTCGATTGGGAAAGCAAGCTTACCGAATCAAGAAAGAATTATGAAATCTGTGAAAAATACGGCAAGGAAGTAATTGTTATGGAACCTATTAAAGGTGGAACCTTATTCAACCTTCCAGATAACATCAAGGAAAAGTTCCAAGATAAAGGAATGACTTTAGTTGAAGCTGCTTAAGATTTGCAGCAAGCCATAAAAACGTTAAGGTGGTTTTAAGCGGTGTAGGAAACATCGAGCAGATGAAAGAGAACTGCCAAGTATTCAAACCATTTGAACCTATGAGCAAAGAGGAAAATGAATTCGTCCTTAAAATGGCAGATGAAATCAAGCAGCTTATTGCAATAGACTGCAGCTACTGCGGATATTGCCTTAAGGAATGTCCTGCAGGAATCCCTATACCTGATTTCTTTGAATTATACAACAGTGAAAAGATGTATTCACTTCCTTCATTGCATGCAATCTATGGAACCACTGCAGCTGCAAATGCACCAGCATCTGCATGTACAGAATGTGAATCCTGCATAGCAATATGTACACAAAAGCTGGATATTCCAACACTTCTAAAAGATGTTGTAAATACCTTTGAATAAGCAGTAGCTTCGAATAAAAAAACCTAAGAAAAAATTTTTATTATTGAAAAAAAATCCAAAAAGACATTTAAAAAAAAAACTATTATAAAGGTGATAAAATGACAACTTTAGTAACTTATTTCTCAGCAAGCGGAGTAACCAAAGGAGTGGCAGAAAAAGTGGCAAATGCACTTGATGCAGACATTTTTGAAATAGCTCCTGAAACCCCATACACAACAGCAGACTTAGATTATATGGATAAAACCAGCAGATCCACAATTGAAATGAAAAGAATTAAAAAAATAAATAAAATCAAAGCATATTATTGCTTTTAATGATTTCAGAAACTTTAATATGAGGATTAGAATATCTCTCCTCACTATTTTTCTCATTGTTTATAGTAAATACATTCTCCTTGCAGTGGTGAACACATCCAAGACAAAACAAGCAATCATCACCAATAGCTGGTTTTTCACCGCTTAAATCTATATTTCCTTTAGGGCAAATCCTTGCACATATCCTACAATTTGAACATCCATCACCAACAATTATATGGAATCTTTTAGTCATTGTTGATTCCAATACCTTTTCTATGAATGGAATGTCAGAAACGGATCTTTTCTTAAGGTGGAACTCCTTTCTTGACTCAAATCACTTTTAATAACCTTTATTTGATTGTCGATTTCAGAATCATCCTTGATTTCCTTTTCCTCTTTCATGTCAAACATTGGCAAGTAATTGTCAACCATTAAAACCGAATTGGTATAATTTACCTCCAATCCCTTTTTCTTGAAAGTCTTCTTTAAAATTTTAAATGCATTCTGATCTCCATCAGAGCCATAGGAAGCTATCAAGAAGAAATAATCTGTTTTGAAATTTGCCTTTTCAATAAATTCCCTAACAATCTTAGGGGCATTAACATAAAAGACAGGAAATATTATCCCAATAGAATCGTCTTCAAAATCGTAGATGTTTTCCTTAATCAATTGTGGAATGCTCAATAATTCTCCACCTAATTGTTTAGCAATATATAAGTTGTTCCCTGTTGAAGTAAAATATAAGATTTTCATGCTTAAACCTTTTAAAAAAAGAAAAATAGATTGCTCTAAAAGAGAAATCTATTTTTAAATAGTCTAAATAGCTTTAAATTATGCCTTATTGAATTTGTCCTTATCCTGTCTGCATCTTGCACATTTCCAGTCATCAGGCAATTCCTCAAATGGAGTTCCTGCTGGAATTCCATGCTCTTCATCACCAATTTCAGGATCATAAACATAGCCGCAAACAGAACAGACATACTTTCCAGTAGCTTCCTTTTCCTCGATTTCATAATCAATGGCTATTGTTTCAGGAGGATTATCCAAATCCATAACCCTTTTTGCCTCAAGGTTTTCATATCCAAGAGGAGTGTGGGTAGAGATGTAAACTGTTGGATGATTCCTAATGAATTCCCTAATCTTATCCATTGTTTCACGAGCAAGGGCAAGGTCTTCAAAAACAACTGACAATTTGTTTGCATAGATTGCCTCATCAGTATATGTAATGTCTCCATGAATCATATAAAAGAGACCATCATCCTCAACAATGACAATGCTGTTTCCAAGAGTGTGTCCCTTTGCTGGAAGGAAATAAATTCCATCAGCAATCTTATCAGATGCTTCAAAGTTATAGTATGCTCCATCCTTGTATTCTGCACGGACTACATTGTCTCCTTCAAGCCCCATAGCATCAGCATCTTCTGGAGAGATGTAGATTTTTGCATTTGGGAAAGAGCGAAGCTCGCCAGTGTGGTCTTCATGCTTATGGGTAACCAATATTTTAGAAACCTGATCAGGTGAGTATCCTAAGTCTTCCAATGCAGAGACATAATCTGTAATCTTTCTTCCAGTATAAATTCCAAAATCATAATTAGGTGCAGTTTCCGGTGTTTCCTTAGGTACACCCGTATCGACAAGAATTATTTCATCACCAGTGTCAATAACATAGTTCTGCAAAGATGAATGATAAAGAACAGAACTATCAAAGTTTTCAGGACCTTCTTCACCACCAAAAGCAAAGCTTTGATTGGCAAAACCTTTTTCATAAAATTTTACAGCTTGAATTTTAATAATACCCTCTCCAATATTCAATTAAAATAATAAAAAATAGACAAATATAAACTAAATAAATTTAACTTAAGCAATATAGATTTAATTAAAATAAAGAAAAAGAAAAAATAATTTAAAAGATAAATCTCCATTCTCAAATCTTGCTTATTCAGAGTCAGCTTCTCTAAGCTCTTTCATTTCTGCAATAGCTCTTTTTGCTTCAGATAAGATATGGCCTTCATCTACTGTAAGCAATTTTCGACCTTCCATAAGAACCTTACCATTACAAATGGTAGTGTCAACATTAGATCCATTTGCAGAATATACAAGATTAGATGAAATGGCATTGCTCATTGGAGTCATGTTAGGAGCATTGGTGTCAACAAGAATAAGGTCTGCCTTTTTCCCTACTTCAACAGCTCCTGCATCAATGCCTAAAGCCTTTGCACCATTATAAGTTGCCATGTTTATCACTTCATCTGCATTAGCCAATTTAGGATTAAGTGTGGAAAGCTTTTGAAGAAGTGCTGCAAATTTCATCTCATCAAACATGTCAAGATTGTTGTTGCTTGATGCACCATCAGTACCTAATCCAACACATACACTTTGACTTAAAAGTTCACCTACAGGTGATGCACCTGAAGCAAGTTTCATGTTACTGCATGGGTTGTGTGAAAGCTTGACATCATACTTTTTTATCAAATCTATCTCATTTTGGTCTAACCATACAGCGTGAGCAGCTACAATATCACTACCTAATATGCCAAGTTCATCTAAATACTCGAAGGGTCTTTTATTTTGATGGTTTTCCTTACAGTCATTAATTTCCTTCATGGTTTCATTCATATGAATGTGGATACCAACTTGGTACTTAGCCGCTTCCTTTCTGACCCTTTCAAGAAGCTCAGCTGAAGTGGTGTATATTGAGTGTGGACCAAACATTGTAGTGATTCTGCCATCAGCAGTATTGTGGTGATCTTTGACAAGGGCAATGTTTTCCTTAAACTCGTTTTCACGTTTTTCCTCAATGCCGAAATCAATCATACCATATGAGAGCACTGCCCTCATGCCTATTTCCTCAACTGCTTGAGCAACTCCATCCATATAGAAGTACATGTCTGAAAATGTGGTTGTACCTGACTTGATCATTTCAGCAGCACCAAGAAGTGCACCTATGTAGCAGTACTCTCTGTTGAGGTGTGCTTCCATAGGCCAAATATGATCGTTTAGCCAAGTGTCCAATTCCAAGTCATCAGCTATTCCACGTAAAAGGGACATTGAAATATGGGTGTGAGTGTTGACGAGACCTGGCATCAATATCTTATCAGTAGCGTCAATTATCTTTTCTGCATTTGATTCATCTATTGTTTGGTTGATTTCAGCAATCTTATCTTCAACAATCAATACATCTGCATTTTTCTCTTCTGTTTTTCCATTTCCTAATGGATTTACTATGGTAGCATTCTTAATTAATATGTTTTGACTTTCCATTAACTCACCTTAAAGTCTAAAATAATTATAAAATTTGAAATTTTTAAAAAATATTCATGATAATTTAAAGATTATTTCGAATAAACTATTCATGATTCTATTTTAATATCTAATTTTTTTAATATTTATAGTATAATAAAAAAAGAAATTTGATTTGTAATTAAAGATTAAAAAAATAAAAAACTTATAACAAAAAATTGAAAAAAAAAAAAACAAAATAATAAAAAACAAATATCCAGAAATTCTTAAAAAATAAAAAACTAACAACAAAAAAATCTGAAAAAAAAACAAAATAATAAAAAACAAATACCCGGAAATTCTTAAAAAATAAAAAACTAACAACAAAAAAATCTGAAAAATAAAGGAAATAAAGAAAAAACCAACAATATCAGAAATTCTTAAAAAATAAAGAAAAAATAGAATAGCTCTTAAAATAATAAAAATAAAGAAAAAATAGAATAGCTCTTAAAATAATAAAAATAAAGAAAAAATAGGATAGCTCTTAACTATTCTATTCATAAAAACTATTTTATTGTTAGCTTTGCTGTTTTGCTAATAGCTGAATATGTACTGTCTCCTGCATACTTTGCAGTGAAATTATAAGTTCCCTTTTTATTTAAGCTTACATTGACACTTGCAAGACCTTTAGCATTGGTTTTTGCCTTATATGTTTTTCCAGCTACTGTGAAAGTGACCCACTTATCTGCAACTGGGTTTCCTTTTGCAGACTTGAAGCTTGCAGTTAATGTTTTGGTCTTAGCACTTGCTGCATAGGATTTATTAGGAACTTCTAAAGTGCCGTTTTGTGTGTTTACAGTGATTTTAGCAACTACAAATGACGCCTTATAGTAATCATCTCCCAAGTAGCATACAGCAAATGTGTAAACGCCCTTGTAACCAAGATTGATTTGCAATTTAGCAAATCCATTCTCATCAGTGCAGATTCCATCCTTTTCATAGGTATATACCACACCATTGAATCCTATTTGCATAGGAGTGTTTGCAATTGGATTGCCTTCTCCATCCAACAATTGCCAAATGAAGTACTCTCCAGTTTTTGCTCCATCAGATTTAGCGTCAACAGCTGTGGTAACCATATCAATAAAGCTTATCTGAGTATCCTTTCTAATAACTGAGAAACTGTCAATTAATGCAGCATCCTCATAAACGTCATCATTTTCAAAGCTTGCATTAATACTGTAAGATCCTGCATAGAGATTAATCAATTCAACGATTCCATTCTCATCAGTTTCAGTCAATAAAGAGCGTGGATCATCTTTGCTCCTAGTGATTATGAGCTTAAGGGTCTTATTAGCCAATCCATCTCCATTTACATCTTTCAAACTTATCTTAAGGTTATCATAAACATCCAATATCTTCTTTTCAATGGAAATGGTAGGAGCTTCTCTCCTTATGACATTTACATTGAAGCTTAACTCTGATTGTTTGTAAACATCATCTCCCATGAAATCCAAATTAAAGCCATAAGTTCCATAAATTAAGTCTATGTTAAACTTAAAGTATCCATCCTCATCACTGATTAGCTCATATTCTTGACTTGATTCTTGACTTGACCCTTGACTTAAATCCATTATAGCCAAACTGATTGTCTTGTCCTTAATGATGTTTGAGTCATCATCAATCAAATAGAAGATTATCTCATCATTTGATTTGGCATATGTAGTGAGATTGCTTAAGTCAATATCGCCAAAGACCTTGATTTCACTAAGGATTTGATTAACTGTTACATTAAAGCTCATGTTTGATGGATCATAATAATCCATTCCTTCAAATGAGGCTAAAAACTTGTAATTGCCAGAAACCAAATCCAATATGAATCTTGCATTTCCCTCTTCATCAGTAACTAATGAAACAGGACTGAAATCATCACCACCACTCAATAAGCTGATTAAAATGTTCTTATTAACTAATGGGCTTGAATTCCAATCCAATAATCTTATTATCACTTCATCCTGGGATTTTGCAATGGTAATGATGTTTTCCACTTGAACAAAACTTGTAAGTCCACCATAATAAATGTCTAAGCTTACAGAAGAGCTGATATTAGAAGGAATGTATCCAGGATAATTAAAGTCAAATGATGTTGTAACAATGTCCTTGATGTGATGGACTGTTATCTTAAGCTTTAAGGTCACTGTTTCCCCTTGGCTTAATCTGTCTAAATGCCATACCTTAGAGCTGTAATCAAAGCTTCCCTTGTAATATGTTACAGACTTGATTGAAGTGCCTCTGTCTAAGATTGCACTTACATTGACATTTTCAATTGCATCTCCCTCATTGCTTATTGTCAAGGTGAATTCTACAATATCTCCATCATAATATACAGTGGAATTTGACTTTAGATTCATGAACATATCTGCAGAACCAACTGCATATGCCTTAAGGCATACATTGGCCTTCTCTAAAGTATGCTCTTCAGCATATTGGTAAAACTTGATTGGCTGATTGTATTCTGCCAAATCATACCAATTGATGCCATCAGGACTGATGAATGATTGACCTTCCTCTGCATCTGCCCCACTGCTGTAGTCTGCCCTTTGAGACTCTATTGCAACTGGGAAGAGAGTGATTGGAGTTGTCAATTTTACAGCAACCCTAAAGATGTCGTTCTTTGTCAATTCTACAAGCTCATCCAATTTAACTGTATGGTATCCTGCACCTTTGACAAATCCTTCCTGAACATATTTTTCAACATCGTTTACAGTGATGTTTACAAAATAGCTTGAGTCTCCATAGCTATAGAATCCAAATGCTGCCAATGGATTATTGTTTTTTGCCTTGAATTGGTTTGCAAACCATGCTGTGCTGCATGTGAATCCTATTGATTCAAAGGTGTTTCCTAAAATGTCATATTGATAGTTTGTCTTATAGTTTGTAACGTTTTCAACATTTGTAAATGCCATTGCAGCTAAAACGTCTAATCCATAGCTTACAAAGGCCTTGTCATAATATGAGATATACCAATAGCCTTCATATCCATTGTCTTTGCCCCAACTGTTTTTGATTATGAATGCACCATCCCCATGAGGCCTAACGGCAAAATTGTCTGCTGAATAATTGTCATCCCATCCAACCAATGTTACTGCATGGTTGGAAACGCTTATTACATCACGATAATAATCAATAGTGTATCGGAATGAGTCATCTGCATGCATTGTAGTGTATAATGCACCATAGGTCATCAATGCATATTTGACTTGATTCAAATCCATATAATTCAAACGGACAGGAATATACAATACATCCTGAACATGCTTAGTCAAATTCAAATTGGATTTTGAGCTATGGTCTGAGTCGTTGTATGGGTCTTGGGTCTCATTTACAGGTCCGCTCCAGCGCAAGAGATAAGCAAGTGACATGTAATGGTTTCCTCCATCTGACCAGTCAGTGCCGTTCAAGCCATAGTATCCCATAAGATTCTTCATATTGTTTTCTGAAAAGTCATAGCTGGCGTTTTCATATTTCAAAAGGTAGGATTCCAAAGCTTCCAATGTTGAAAATGCCCAGCAGGCTCCTGCTCCAGCTTGGTCCTTGACAAGGGGATTGACCAATCCATAATCTCTGAAGTCATATTTTGATGGCAAATCAAGCAATAGATCATCACTGAATGGCCTTTCAAGAATAAGCTGATCTTCAAGGCACATAAATAAGTTGCTTTGGGGATTTTTTAGGATATTGTTTTCAAATACAAGATTTGAAAAGTTAAGAATGCCGTTTAAATTGAATATTGTGCCGTTTATGTCGCTTGTTCCATTTGCCAAGTTATTGGAGATTGTAGTGTTGGCCATGATAAAGTAATTGGCCTTGTTGATTATTGCAGAGCCAAAAGTATAGTTTCCATAAAGCTTGTTGCTGTCGATGGTTGAATTGAATACGTATATATTATGGGATTGCCAATTGGAAATTCCCCCGCCCATTGAAACTGTGGAATTTACGATGTTGTTATAGACTGTGGAATTGAACAGGACGGTTATACCGCTATAATCATAAAGGGCACCGCCAGCTCCATTTAAGGCAATGACAGAATTGTTTTCGAAATTGCAGCTGATTATTGTGATTTCACCCATATCATTAAGAAGCGCTCCACCATAGGCATCTGTTTTTCCTAAGGCCTTGTTGTCAATGAAGGAAGTATTGTAGAATTTTACAAATCCCTTGTCAATGTATACAGCACCGCCGCTTCCAGGATATGTTTTTGAATAGGAGTATGTAGTGTTGACAGCAGTGTTATTTATGAAATTGACATTTACTATGCTTGAACCGCTTTCATTTACATAAAGAGCCCCTCCATAATATGAGGTACCTTTTGTAAAAGTTAAATTAAATATGTTGACAAATGGACTTACTGCACCGTATGCCATAGGAGGACTAATGTAAAATATTTGGTATATATTGTCACCACTAATTATGGTATTTGATGTACTTTCACCGACAATATTTACGCTTTTTGATAAGGTCATACGTCTTGAAGCAGTGTATAGTCCATTTGCCAAAAAGATGTTTGTTTTCGTATTGGAGCTGCTGATGAATTGATTGTATGCGGCATTTATTGTTTTGAATGGATTTTCCCTTGTTCCTGATTCAAGATCACCAGTGTATGAAGCGTTTACAAATATTGTATTGCCATCTGTAAATGTTACATTCAGTTTAGTGAAGTTTATGTCAAGGTTAGGGGAATCATAATCCTTCGTATCAGCATTTCCAAGACTATGTTGAGCTTGATTATAATCCTTCAAGTTATTTTCATCTTCGATGTTCTGATTAATTAAATTAGAATCATCTGAATTAGAATTTGAATCAGACAATCCATTAGTTAAGGAATCATCAGAATTATCATCTGAAACAGAATCTGAATCAGATAATGAATTATCTGAATAAAGCTTTAAATTATTGTCTGAACTTATATCACCTTGATTAATGCTTTCAAATCCTGAATTTGAATCGCCTATTTGATCTATGTTTAAATCGCTTGCAAAGCTTATAGGCAAACAAATTAAGGCAAATATGATTAAAGCAATAATCAATAATTTATTTATTTTCATAAAATCCCCATTTTATTTATTAATATTAAAATTACTTTAAAATGCTATAACTTATTATATTTATTTGATTTACTGAATATACTGAAATTATTATTAAATTTATTTAATTTTCTGAATATACTGAAATCAATTATTAAATGATTTACTGCAATTAATTTTATTATTGAGCTAATTGAAGCTATTAAATTAATCAAATTATTTAATAGTTAATTTAGCTGTTTTGCTAATTGCTGTGTATGTGCTGTCTCCTGCATACTTTGCTGTAAAACTATAGGTTCCTTTCTTGTTTATGCTTACGTTAACGCTTGCTACACCATTTGAATTGGTTTTTGCCTTATAAGTTTTGCCGTTAACTGTGAAGCTGATCCACTTATCTGCAATTGGGTTTCCTTTTGCAGACTTGAAGCTTGCAGTCAATGTTTTGGTCTTGGCGCTTGCTGCATATGATTTGCTTGGAACTGTTAAGCTTCCTTTTTGAGTGTCTACAGTAATCTTAGCTACAACAAATGAAGCGTTGTATTGGTCGTTTCCAAGGAAACATATTGCAAATGTGTACACTCCCTTGTATCCAAGGTTAATCTGCAATTTGGCGTAGCCGTCATCATCAGTTATTATTCCATCTTTTTCATAGGTGTAGACAACACCGTTGAAACCGATTTCCATAGGAGTGTTTGCTAATGGCTTTCCATCAGCATCTGTTAGTCTCCATACAAAGTATTCTCCTGTTTTTCCTCCATCAGCTTGAGAGACAGCAGTTGTATTCATGTTTTCAAAAACAATGACAGTTGCATTTCTCTCTGGAGTGATGTTCATGTTAGTTATGTTTGCATCAGCTCCTGAAACAACTGAATTCACTTCGAATTTAAGAGGATTGATTCCTGCACTTATTGTATTGTCTGAAATTATGATTTCATTTGTAGGAACAAGGACTCCCCTTTCTGATTCAAGATATAGGATATTAATGGATTCTGCTACAATGCTGTCATTTAGAGTTTCAAAAGTGTTTCCTGTAATGCTGATTGCTTGAGTGTCAATTGATAAGTTGTTTTCTGTGTCGTTTTGAGCAAATGCCTTAAAGACAATGTCTCCATTATTTAGCTTAAAGTCAATTCCAGAGACATTCACTTCTTCAGGACCATTTTCATCTTTTGAAACAATATTGAATATAGGTCCTTTGTCTCCTTTGCTGGATACAGTTGTTTTCTCATTTCCGACAATAGACAAATCCTTAGTGATATTTACATCAGAAACGTTTGCATAATCGTAGCTTCCCAATTGAATAGTGTCTCCAGGATTTGCAGCATCGATTGCAGCTTGAATATCCAATGCATCTCCTGCATCAGTATGCTTTACTGTGACATTTCCAGGACCATATACTGTTAATGTGGATTCACAGGATGTGTTTCCTTCATATTCCTCACTTTCAAGGCTTGCAAGAACAGTGTAGTTTCCTATCTCATTGATTGGATCTATATCGACAGAACCTTTTCCATCCTTGACTTCAATCTCATAATCCTTACTGTTGACACTTAATTTAACTGTAGCATTTAAAGGATTTCCAGACTCATCAAATAGGAATACCTTAACATTAGATGATTCTCCTGCCACTATATCATCAACCACCATATCTAAATTAACATTAGTGATTCTTACTTCAATCAAGCAGGAATTTTCTGATTCCAAATACTTTTCATGGCCTTTAAAGCTTACTGTAATATTGTTGATGCCTGCATCAAGGTCCTTGATTTCAACAGCTGCCTTTCCATCTTCAAGGCTGATTTCCTCTTCCTTTCCATTGACTGATAAGATGACAGTGCAATTAATGAGATTTGATTCATTATCCTTTAGGCTAATGTTTAAATCAGTGAATCTGGTAGTTATATTAGTGCTTTCAATCTCCAATTCAATGACAGTAGCAACATATAAATCAATTGTATTGAATTCCAAAGACTGATTGTCAATGGTTCCTGTGATTTTATTGTCCTTTAGCTTAGATTGGAAGATTGATTCTCCCCTATTGTTTTCTAAGATTGCAGATTCAGGATTAAATGAGCCTTCATTTGATGTTAGCTTGAATTGACGTTCAAATGGATAATCTGCATACTTTTCATAATTTGGATTGTCTTCAATAAGAGTGCCGTCATTGTACTTGTCCAAGGATAATTTTACAATATATTGGTTGCCATCATCGATTTCCTCATTTATCTCTGCTGATAGGTCCATGACAACCCATCTATTTATTGTTGCATTGGAAGCTAATGTAGAGAGATTCCTTAAGTCATTCACTCCCCACCAATTGTCTTCAAGGATTACCTTTCCTCCGTTTGGGTAGTAGACAGTAGTGTCCTTATAGATTTGAACATTCATTGAAGTGTCACTATTGTCAAGTATTATGGAATTGGATATGTTCAAGTCAACATTCCTATCAAGTATTGCCCCTCCTCCACGGGTGTTTTTAGCAGAGTTGTTAATGAATAGGCTGTTTGTAATTGTAATGTTTCCCACACTTCCATCGGTTGTTCCTATAAGGTTCAATGCTCCTCCACCATAGTAAGGATTAGAGCTGGAACTTCCTGTAGCCTTGTTTCCAATGAAGCTGACATTGTCCATATTGAAGTTTCCTATTGAATTCTGAAGGAATATCGCTCCACCATACAATGCCTGATTGTCAATGAATTGGGTGTTTTTGATTGATTTGAATCCATCTACATATTGCATATAGATGGCTCCACCACCAAAAGTGCTTCCTTTAGCAGCATTTGAAATGAACTGGGAGTCTGTAATGTTTATGCTTGGAGGATATTCCAAGTTGGTGTAATAGCCGTCACAGTAGATTGCGCCACCGCTTCCTCCATAAGCGCCATTGTCAACTAAATTGTTTTCAAAGGTGGAGTTTTTAATATTCAAATTGCCTACAGAATAGATTGCTCCTCCATTTCCGTTTTTAACTATGGAATTTGAGATTTTTACAGTATCCAATGTCAAATCACCCATATTTGTAATGGCTCCACCTGAAGCGACAGTGTTTGCTGCATTTGTCAAGGTGATGTTCTTTATAATCAATGTGGAATTGTAGTTTGAAATCATTCCACCAGTGAAGAAAGCACCATCCAATATGGATTTGTCTATTCCTTCCCCTTCTATGGTAAGATAGGTCTCGTCTACATTTACATCACAGAATTCATATGTTCCTTCAAGGAAGAATATGTGATGGGATCCGCCCTCCTCCATAGCTAATGAAAGTGCCTTTTCATAAGTCTTTACAGGAGATTCGATTGAACCGTTCCAGTCATCGTTACCATTGTTTGAAACATAAATCACTCCATAGTAGTTGTTTACAATAAAGTCAATGTGGACAAGGGCATTTTCAGTTCTTATGTCAAGAGAGGCGCCGCCGTCTTCCACTGTAAATATGCTGTTTGCAATCCTATCTCTTGTTACAATATAATATGGGTAAATACGGCCTGCTGTAGCATTCATTCTAATTGCAAATTCTCTTGAGATCTTTCCTCCTGCAAGCTCTTCAATCTCGCCAGAGCTTGTCATTACATGATTGAAGTCAATTGTGACATTTACAGAGTTTCCTACCTTCAAGACTCCAGTGTTGTTAAGATGGACATTTAATATGAGCCATTTGTCTATTGTTATTCGAGAACCGTTAATTACTTCAGTAGGGTCATTGGTTCCCCACCAGTTATTGTTTGCAATAGCTACACCTTCCACCCAGCCATCTTCATCTTTAGAGGTGGCAAGAGAGAAGTTGTTTACAATTGAGGAGTATGAAATGTCCAATTTTCCTCCATAGACATAAATTGCATAATTATTATCTTCTTCATCATCATTTCCATCACCTAAACCATTGCCGCTAATTCCACCATTTTGGCCATCATCATTTCCATCACCTAAACCATTGCCGCTAATTCCACCATTTTGGCCTAAAGCATTTTCTGCAATTCTACTGTTGTTTTCTATAATGGAATTCCTTATTGTTACAGTGTTATAATCATAGCCATCTACTAAAATTGCAGAAGCCTGATTTTTGGAAGAGCAGTTTATGATTGTAGAGTTTTCAACTATGGCATTTGAACTTAAAAATATAATAGCTCCCCCTGTATCCTTTGCACTGTTGTTTACAAAGTCACAGTTTCCAATGCTTATATTGCTTGCCTTAACGTTTAAGGCACCTGCATTTTCTGCAATATTATCTTTAAAAAGGGAATTTGTTATCTTTAAGTTAACTGGTTCTGATTCATATATATAAACAGCACCAGTATTGGAAATGATATTAAGGAATTTTGTATTGTTTATATTGATTTTACCACTTACATAATCGTATCGGATGGCTCCACCATCGCCTCCAATGAATAGATTATCAAATGTACAATTGTTTACTGTTAAATTAACAAATATAGGGTCAAGATCAGTTGAACCATCATCAGAAGCTATATTTAAAGCCCCTCCATTGATTGTGGCAGAATTCACATTTGTAAAGCGTATGTTTTTAAATGATACTGAACCATTCCTTATATTGAAAATACTTGCAGACTGGCCTTTTCCATCTATGACAACATTTCCATACCCTATAAATGCAAAGTGAGGGCTTTCCATGCCGCTGCCATAACTCCCTATAGTTAATCCGTTTTCCTCATAATTTCCTGAAGAAATATGGATTTTAGCATTTGCCTTTAATGATTTTGCCACTTCAAGGGCATGGGCAATGGTTTTGAATGCAGTTCTATTTGTCAAACCGTCGTTTTCATCGCTTCCAGATTTGGAAACATAATATTCATTATAAACAATCGCTTCAGTAAGTTCAATATTGTAAATAAACTCTTGATAGCCTGATTTGATTGAAATTACCTCTGACCCATCAGTTGCTGGAGCATAAATTAGACTTACAAAACCGTTTTTAGTGTAAACCTTAGCGATCTTTCCGCCGTCAGCTAAAATTCCCCCACCTATAGGAATTCCATTTACTATGATTCCTGAATTTACCTTAAAATTGCCGTTTTGGGAACTTAAAACAATTTCAGCACCGGTGATTCCTTCATCAAGATAATAGGATTCACCTTCCAAATTGGTTATTTGACCAATGCTTATGCTGATTGGATACTCTTCTCCTGCAATAAGGTCATTGGTTTCAAAGTCAACATTCATTACAAACCAGTTTTCAATGGTGACTCCATCTGAAACCAAATCCTTTGGATTGTCATTTCTTCCCCACCAGTTTAAGTTTGCGATTATTTCTGTATTGTTGTCGTTATTTATGATGAAATCAACATCATTGTTAATAAAGGAGGAATATTCTACTGTTACAGAGGATTTTGCTTGAATTATTGACCTGTTTATGACTACTGTAGTATCTATAGAGTTGTTGTAGAAGGAAGATGAGTTTATATAGGTTTTGGAATTGTTGTTGATTTTTTCAGAAGCCCAAATAATTCCTTCAGGACTATTGCCACTTAAGGCATTGTCATTGAATCTGCAATTGTCAATAATCATGGTTCCTCTGTTTTCCACAATTGCGTTTGCATTTCCGGAAATGCCATAAAAATGGGAGTTGTTCAAGCTAAGGTTAGCCAAATCATTGTTTACATAAACAACAACCCTTAAAAAGTCATTTGAAATGTTTGCAAATATACAATTGTTCACATTGACTTTAGCTTCACCAAGAATATAAAGATAGGATGAGGCTCCATTGCTTGTTCCATATAAGTCAACGAATCTGCAGTTTGTTATGGATCCTGTAGAATTGCCCATGTATCTGACCACACCGTTCCTGGTTGCAATGATGTTTGTGAAGCTACAGTTGTCACAGACAAGATTGGCATGACCTGCCATGCTTAAGATAGGATTTGTTGCATCTGATGATTCTGATATGAACACGATGTTTTTAAAGCTGACTGTTTTTATATTATCACTGGTATATGTAAATACAGCTAATTTTGCAGTCCTATTGATGATTGCACCATTTTCACCTACAAAGTATAGGTTTTTAGACAATTGAGTGTTCTTATCCTGATTATAAACACCAGGCAATAGATATATTGTAAATCCTTCATCTGCAAGGGAAGCTGCTTTTGAGAAATCCCTTACAGGAGTTTCCCTTGATAATCCATCATTGTCATCATTTCCATTAGGTGATACATAGATTGTATTTGTATCATCACCTAAAGCATTTGATTTAAGGTTTTCTTTAGAATTTGATTCCAGATTATTATCAGAATTATCTGTTAGATCATCTATTCCTAAAGAATCGCTATCATCTAAATTATTATCAGAATTATCTGTTAGATCATCTATTCCTAACGAATCGCTATCAACATAATTATCTCCTTGAGACTCATCTAAAATACTTGAATCAACATCTAAATTATTTAAAGAATCAGATAGAACTAAATTTTGGTCTGATTCCATATTAAAATTATCATTAGAATCTGCAGCACTTACTGCACTAAATCCTAAGGATATTATGAATAATAATGCTAAGCATAATAGCATAGCCTTTTTAACTTTCAAATCTTCCACCTCTATAAATAATAAATAATAAATAATAATTATTGAAAAAAAACTTTTTTATTGAATGATAATATCAATAATTTAAAGTTTGATAAGTCTAAAAATTAAAAAATAAAAAAAATCCAATAAAGAACTTATTTTAAAATTTAATAAAGTCTAAAAATTAAAAAATAAAAAAAATCCAATAAAGAACTTATTTTAAAATTTAATAATTTTTTATAAAAATTACAAAACATCTTTTTATAATGTTTATAAAAAATTACCAAACATCCTTAATTCCAAATAAGATTTTTGAAAATTAAAAAGCTAAAAATTCTACGCAAAAAAATAAAAGTTAAAAGAATAGCAAAAAGCTATTCTTTTTTGCTAAATATTTGTTTTTATTTTATAAAAAACCACAAAAAACCAAAATGAAAATATTTTGGTCAAGGTTTTGCGCCCCGAAGGGGCGGAAAAGCTTGGTTATTTTATGGTTAATTTTGCATTTTTGTTTACTGCAGTGTATGTGCTGTCTCCAGCGAATTTAGCTACGAAACTGTAGGTTCCTTTCTTGTTTAAACTTACATTAACGCTTGCAACACCGTTAGCATTGGTTTTTGCTTTGTAGGTTTTGCCGTTTACAGTGAATGTGACCCATTTGTCTGCAATTGGGCTTCCTTTTGCAGTCTTAAAGGTAGCAGTTAATGTTTTGGTCTTAGCAGAAGCTGCATAAGATTTGTTAGGAACAGTTAAGGTAGCTTTTTGTGTATCCACAGTAATCTTAGCTACTACGAATGAAGCGTTGTACTCATCATTGCCTAAGAAACAGATAGCAAATGTGTATACACCTTTGTATCCGAGGTTGATTTGCAATTTAGCGTAACCATCGTCATCGGTAATGATTCCGTCTTTTTCGTAAGTGTAAACAACACCGTTGAAACCGATTTCCATAGGAGTGTTTGCTAATGGTTTGCCGTCAGCGTCAGTTAATCTCCATACGAAGTATTCACCGGTTTTTCCTCCGTCAGCTGGGGAAACAGCTGTTGTATTCATGTTTTCAAATACAATCACAGTAGCTTTTCTTTCAGGAGTGAGGTTTTGTGGACCGACATTAATGTCTCCGCCAGTTTCAACAGTAGTTATTTCAAATTTAAATGGATTTACACCAGCAGCAATGGTATTGTCGCTGATTGCTATTTCGCCTGTAGGAGATAATACTCCTCTTTCAGAGTCAAGTTCTAAAATATTGATTGATTCTTGTAGGAGATAATACTCCTCTTTCAGAGTCAAGTTCTAAAATATTGATTGATTCTGGAACAGTGGTATCATTGACAAGGTCAAATAAGTTGTCAGTGATGTTTATATTTGGAGTTACAATGGATAATGAGTTAGTGTCATTATCAGCAGTTGCTTTTACAACTGTGTCTCCATTGGATAATTTAAAGTCTACTCCAGTAATTGTTACATTTTCAGGACCGTTTTCTGAAATTGCTGGGACATTGAATATAGGAGTTCCATCACCTGCAGAGGTGATTGAGGTTAAATCAGTACCAGCAAGGGTTATATTTTTGGTTACGTTTACATCTGCTACATCAGTGTAATCGTAATAGCCTAATTGCACTACATCACCAGGGTTTGCAGCATCAATAGTAGCTTGAATGTCTGCAGCATCTCCAGCGTCAGTGTGTTTGACAGTTACATTTCCAGGGCCGTAAATGGTAATTTCATTTTCGACTGTTGTTTTAGCATGAGTCTCATCTGCAAATTCAGCAACAACAGGAACTGTACCGGTTTCTTCAAATGGACCAACAGCAATAGATCCTTTTCCATCAGTGACAGTTACATTGTATTCGGTTCCGTTTACATTTAATGTTACGGTTCCGCTTACAACATTGCCTTTGGAATCGGTTAATCCGATTTGGATGTTGGATTCTTCTCCAACAACTGCATCATCAATCACTAAGCTCAATTCTGTGCTTAATGGGTAGTTCTCTTTGACAATGTTTTCTTTGCCTTCTTCAAATTGAACTGCTGCATCACCGGATTTTTC
>NZ_CACXNW010000009.1 GCF_902769175.1 uncultured Methanobrevibacter sp. | reverse complement strand
TTTCTATAATAATAGATTGTACTTCATTGTATATAAATTTAAAGGAAAATAAGTTAAGAAAAAAAGTGACTGATGGTCATAATCGTGACACACCCTCAAGAATAAAAAAATAACTAAAACTAAGAGAGGTATGAGAAAATTGAAAAAAGGATTGAACTTTATTGGTCATCCTTTTCTTTTGCAAATTCTCCTAAATAATTAACTGGCTTGCCTTTTTTTGCTCTGTCTGAATATTCAACAGTTGCTGCAAATAAAGGGTCACCACTTGAGTTAAGAGCTGTTTCAAATGAGTCTTGAATCACTCCAATAATGAACCCTATTGAAATTGCCTGCATTGAAATGTCTGAAGGTATTCCAAATAATGAGCATGCCATCGGAATAAGCAATAGAGAACCTCCAACTACACCAGAAGCTCCAAAAGCAGCAAAAGATGATATGATAGACAATACAATAGTTGAAGGTACATCTACAGGAATGCCTAATGTATGACAAACAGCTAAAGTCATAACAGTAATGGTGATTGCTGCTCCTCCAGTATTAATTGTAGCACCTAAAGGAATGCTTATTGAATATAGATCCTCATCAAGGCCAAGCTTTTCACAAAGCATCATATTGATTGGAATGTTTGCAGCAGAACTTCTTGTAAAGAATGCAGTTATACCACTTTCCTTAAGACAGATAAATATAAGGGGGAAAGGATTCCTTTTTAACATAGACCCTACGATAATCGGATAAACGACAAATTCAACAATAAGCATTGATCCGACAAGCAATAAGATCAATTCCCCATATTGGACAAAAATGCTTAAACCATTTTGAGAAAGTGCAGTGAATACAAGGGACATGATACCAATCGGTGCAAATTGAATAAATATCTTTACAACCATTGTTAATACATCTGCAAAGTCGGAAATGACTGTTTTTGTATTATCGCTTCCAACTTCCTTAAGACATATTCCAAATACAAAAGCCCAAAAGAGAATTCCTAAATAATTACCTTCTGACAATGAGTATAATGGATTTAGGAAGATATTCAACAAAAGATTTGAAAGAATTTGGTTCAATCCACCAGGTGCAGATACTGAACTGGCATTAGTAAGTGTAATGCTGATAGGGAATATGAAACTAACTACCACAGCAGTTACAGCAGCTATGAAAGTATCTAAAAAGTATAATAGAATTATTTTTCTAAATCTGCTTCCAACTCCTTCGTTTGCTTTTGACAAAGCAGAACTGACCAATAGAAATACAAGAAGTGGTGCAACAGATTTTAAAGCTGTTACAAAGAATTCCCCTGGAAGTCCAATGGTAGTAACTTTAGGAAAAGCGATTCCTAAAATCACACCAATAATTAGGCCAATGACAATCTTTAATATTAAACTAGATTCCGTCCATTTTTTAACAATATTAATCATAAAGTACCTCTCCAATCAATTAATAACATTGATTTTATTTTTCTTAAGAAATCCTCTAAATTTATTTATCCTTAGCATAATCACCTAAAAAATCATTAGCAATTAAATTCATTTTTCCTTAGCATAATCACCTAAAAAATCATTAGCAATTAAATTCATTTTTCCTTAGCATAATCACCTAAAAAATTCATTGGCTTACCATCTTTTGCTCTTTCATAATACTCTGATGTTGCAGTGAATAAAGCATCGGAACTTGAGTTTAAGGCAGTTTCTGCAGAGTCTTGAATTACACCAATGATAAATCCTATCGCAACAGCTTGCATTGAAATATCTGAAGGTATTCCAAATAAAGAGCATGCAAGGGGAATGAGCAATAAAGATCCTCCTGCAACTCCAGAAGTACCACAGGCAGTTATAGTGGAAATAGTGCATAATAAAAGTGCTGTAGGTAAATCCACAACTATTCCTAATGTATGGCATACAGCTAAAGTCATAACTGTAATTGTTACAGCAGCACCTGCAGTGTTTATTGTAGCACCTAAAGGAATGCTGATTGAATAAAAGTCTTCATCAAGACCAAGCTTTTTGCAAACCATAAGGTTAACTGGAATATTTGCAGCAGAACTTCTTGTAAAAAATGCAGTGATTCCACTTTCCCTTAAGCAAGTGATTACAAGAGGATATGGGTTATGTCTTAAAACAGCAGCTATGAGGATTGGATTTCCTATAAAGGCAACAACAGCAATACATCCTACAAGCAACAATATTAATTCACTGTATTGAACAAAAATAATCAAACCGCTTTGAGAAACTGCAGAAAATACAAGAGACATAATACCAATTGGTGCAAATTGAATTATTCCACCTACAACCATGCTTATTGCATCTGCAAGGTCACCAAGGACATTTTTTGTAGTTTCACTTCCAACTTTCCTTAAGCAAATACCAATCATAATTGCCCAAAATAGGATTCCTAAAAAATCACCTTGAGCTAATGCATATAATGGATTTTCGAAAATCTTAAGCAACATATTAACTATTATTTCATTAAATCCTGAAGGGACAGCCGCATGGCTAATATTCTTAAGCTGAACGCTTAGTGGGAATAAAAAACTTGCGGTTACTGCAACTATGGAAGACAATAATGTGGACCCCATATATAAAATAATCACAGTTTGAAATCTGTTTCCAATTCCATCATTTGCATCAAATAAGGCAAAGGAAACCAAAACAAAAACAAGAAGAGGTGCGATGGCTTTTAAAGAGCTTACAAAGGCTTCACCAATAATGGATATTGCAGTGAACTGAGGTACAGTAAGACCTAAAATAACTCCAATAATAAAACCAACAATTATTTTTAATATTAGGCTAGTTTCAGTCCATTTTTTTACAATATTCACCATCAAATACCCCTCTAATTATAGTATTCCAACAAAATCTCCATATAATAAACAATATATAATTAATATGTTTTTTTAAATTATATAAAATTATTGAAAAAATAGTAAAATAGAACAAAAAAATTAAAGAAAAAATAGAATTAAAAAATAAAAAAAATAACAGAATAAAACAAATAAAATTAAAGAAAAAAAGAATTGAAATATAAAAAATAATAGAAAAAAGAAATTTTCAATTATTTAGAAATTATCCACAAAGTCACTGAAAGAGCCATATCTTCTGGATCTACGACGATTTACTTTTGGATTTGAAGTATTGAAATAGTTGAGATGAACCAAATTTCTACCGTCCATCAATACAGAACCAGTTCCATACCTATTTGCAAAATTCATGTGTCTGCCTATTCCTTCATCTTTAGAGTTTCTGAATCTAGAATAACTGATTTCTCTTAAAAACGCTTCAATTTCATAAAAGCTAATATCAGAACAATAAGAAGAATAGTTTTTGGTTATTGCTTCCATAATATAGCTTCTAAAGATTTTTTCATGATATTCCTGATAAATTGAAGGATTGTGGAATAACTCTAAACCTTTGATTTCACCATTGATTATGAATATTGCACCGCATTGACCAAATTCCAATTTAAAGTTTTTTAAATATTCATTGTGTCTTGACCTGTGATTTTCAAAGTTATCATGCAAAGCGCTTGTTCTAGATCTAAAAGAAGTTCTGTCTTCAAGATTGCTTATTGAATTCCAAACTGTAGATTGACAATTCTTCTCTTCAAATAAATCATTAGACTTGGCTAGTCTTGTAGAAAAATCTGCTGCAAAATCGGAAGATTCAAAATGATTGTCTGGTTGATTGTTTTCAAATTCCCTTAATTCCTCAAAATTATCTTCTGAAGAATTTGAAAAATTTACCCTATTTAGGTATTCATCTCTGCCATAATGATTTCTTCTGGATCTTCCATAATGCCATCTTCCTTGCTCAGTGCAGCTGACTGATACTCGCAAGGTGGTTTTTGGAGGAATTATTAAAGACCGGTTCATAATACGGTTTTGTTTAGCACCAACAATTTCATCCCCATCAATTAAGACTAATGGGATATTTGCATTGTTTCTTGCTAAAACAGTTCCGACAGTTGATACTTCACATTCAGTGATTTCAACGAAGCCTGCACTTATTCCTCTTTTAAGAGTCAAATAGTCATTATTTGAAGAGGAATTTATTTTAACAGGAATTACCTCCATATTCCTATATTTTTGAGCATTCAATAACTCTAAAGACACATTTGTGCCATCAATTTCAACGTTCATATTATATCACCCCAATTTTTAAGAATTTTATTGAAAAAGAAAAAAAAAAAACAAAAAAGCAAACAATGATTTAAACCAGCATCTTTCAAATCAAATCTGATGATTGAAAATCATCATCCCCTTAATTTTATAGCTGACAATATCATAAATCATCATCTGCTTCCTTAATTTTATAGCTGACAATATCATAAAATGGAATCTTTGCTACAATATCATTGTTATCATATAAAAGAACTAATGTAGCGCCATCGACTTCCTCAACATCAATTTTAGAAACTGGCTGAAAATTAATGCCGTCTACTTCAACGCAGCTGCCTTCTTTTATGCATTCGTTTTTGACTTCATCTGCAAAGTTTCCACTAACGATACCATCCAAATAATCAAGAATATCATCAAAGCAAAGAATGGAAGGATTTTCATCACCATATTTCTTTTCATACTCTTCATTATCATCCAAATATAATCTGGATAATTTAGCGTATTTTGCAATCATGTATTAGCAAAAGTCATCTTCAAATGTAAGCTCTTCCAATTTTGCAAACTCATCAAAGCATTTATCGCCTTTGAGATATTCTTCCTTAACTTCTGAAACCTTATTCTTAATAGATAAAGCTTCTTTTCTATTAGTTATTTTAGCCAAGATATCACCTTTTTCTTAAAGAAATTAAAAAAAATTAATTAAATTTGAAAATCATACAAAAGAAAAATTCTTCATATAACTAATTTGATCATAAGAAAAAATAAATTTTCTTTAATAAATTTATAAGGATAAAGAAAAAAATTAATTTTCTTTAGTAAATTTATAAGGATAAAGAAAAAAATAAATTTTCTTTATAAATTTAGAAAAGAATTAATCAAGTTTTTCTTTCCAACTATTATTTTTCACAAGACCAAGTTTTTGTTCCTTACAGAACATTGTAGCTAGTTGATCTACTGAATCATACAGGTCCCCAATCCCTTGGGAAGTTTTGCTGTAATTGGCAACATGACTTCTATTGATTCCAATTTTTGAAGCTTCAGCATATGAGTCAATGTCAGCTCCAATGAAAATGAATTCAAAACCACTGTTTTCAACCATATCTTTTATTTGACCTCTGGAGAATTCCCTGGAAGCATTTTCCAATCCATCAGTGTTAATAATGAACATTCCCTTATTTACTTTCCTATCAAAGGAAGTTACAGTTTTTCCAATTGCATCCAATAAGGCAGTAGAGCCTCTGACCATAGTAATCTTCAGAAGTTAATGGCTTTACTTCGTCAATAGGTTTTCTACTGTATAAGACTTCATAATTACTATCAAAAAGAACAGTGGTGACTTTAATGTTGTGGTTTTTAGCCATTTGTTTTTCTATGAATGCATTGAATCCGTTGATGGTGTCTGTTTCAGATCCGTACATGCTTCCAGAGCGGTCTAAAATAAAGAATATGTCAGCTTCCTCATTTTCAAACCTAAGGTTTTCAAGTTTTTCATTTCCAAAATCATTTACAACGGTTTTGTTTTCGCTTTCCATATCATTTTCCCCCTTTACTTCAGTGTTTTCAATTTTTTCTTCATTTTCGATTTCAATTTTAATAGAATCGTCTTTCATATACACCCTCCTTTACATAAAATTTTATGACATTGGAATATCAATCAATGAGTGATGATCCAAATATCATTCAGGAATTAGAAATTATTAAGCAGCTATAATTTAAAGTGGTGATGTATGGTATTTTTAATTTTAAAATTGCTGCTTAAATTGATCCACCCCCTAAATCAATTTTTTCTAATTCCTATTAATACATTGAACTTCGTAGTATATAAATGTTTAGTTCTAAATTTTAATGACACATCATAAAATTTTAGAACATATACATTTTTCACAATGACTACCCATACGTATTAGATAATCACAGAAAAATATCACTACCCCATCCATAAATAATGTACAAGAGAAATACAAAGATCATATAAATTCAAAGCAAATATTGATAAATGCTTTAAATTTAAAATAAACATAATTTTTATATTTTAATTGTAATTCTCTAATAATATTTTTGATTTAATAGCATATAAAGGTTTGTAATTGCTTATTTTTTAATTTAAAATAATTTATTTGATATTTTCACTATATATGAAAACTATAGAAATATCAAATTTTAAATATGTACCTTTTATTTAATTAAATTTATAACTAATTATATTAAAATTATATGAATAACATATAATTTAATTAATCGTTTTTTCAATTTAATTGATTTGTATATATAGTTGACATATCGATTAAAACTAATTTTGTTTCATCATATAAAAATGAAATTGCAAAATTCAATCAAAAGCATTAAAATTTAAAATAAATTAATTTAAATCTAATATAGAATAAAATAATAAAATATAGAAATTTATATGAAAAATAAAGAAAAATCAACAAAAAAAGAAATTTTCTTAAAAATTTAAAAAAATAAATAAAATAATTAATAAAATTTAAAAGGGCTTTTGATGTAATAATGTTAAAACATCATTACAACAAAAGTTTTCCGATAGCTAATATGCTATTCAATTACAATTCATCCCTTTACATCACCCATTGTACATATGTAACCAAGTTTTAAATTTTCATTTAAGACTTATTTTATAGTTTAGTAATAATTATATATAAAGTTTTCTATATGATTTATTACAAATAATAGTAAATTTAAAAATAAAAAATATTAAAAATAAATCACATTAATTAAATATAAGTAAAAATAATAAATAATAGAATTATTAATAAAATAATGATTATATATTAATTAATAGTAAAAATAATTTAAATTATTTAGTAAAATAAAAAATTAATAATTATAAATAAATATTACATTATAAAAATAGCATCTTGAAAAATATTACAATAAATCTCTTAATAAAATACGGAATTATTGAATGAAAAAAATCTAATTAAAAATACGAAAGAATAAAAAAAGTTAAAAATAGCCATGAAATAAAATTTTCTAAAATAAAAAAAAAAAGTATTAAAATAAAATAAAGAAAATTTTCTAAAATAAAAAAAAAAAGTATTAAAATAAAATAAAGAAAATTATTAAATTAAAAAAAGTATTAAAATAAAAATAAAATTATAAAATAAATTTCTAAAAAAAATAAATAAAATAGCCAAATTAATAAATTTAAGCTATCTTTTCAATTTTTATAACACCATCGTTTTCTGTGTAATAAATGATATAAGTTCCTGGTTCCATTCCTTGATATTGACCAGTTTGATTACCTGTAATGATTATAGATTGCTTATGTAAAACATCCCCAGTATCTGCAACAGCAGGATTGGATCCATTCATATCTGCAGTAGCATTAGCAGTGACATTAGCAAGAGTCTCATTTAAAGCAGTCACATTTGAAACAGTCTCATTAATGGTATTATTTATTTGTGTTTCTACAGTGCTTTGTGAAACATTTAAAGAAGTATTTTCTGTAGCATTTCCTTGTACATCATTAGCAATACCATTTGTAGGAACGAAATGCAAAGCAACAAAACCAACTAAAATAATAGCAAGTAATGCTATAAGTAAACCGATAATAACTTTCTTATCCATATTTTACCTCCTTAACAAATTTTAGAATATATTTTTATTAATAATAGTTATACTGATATGAATATTTAAATATTTCTTTAAAAAATAGTTTTATCATTTCTTGAATATAAAAAAAAAAAAAAAAAAAAAAAAAAAAAAAAAAAAAAAAAAAAAAAATTACTCATCAGCAACTTCTTCATCTTTTCTTTCATAAACGAACTTAGGTACAGCATATTTAAAAGGATCAAAAGTTTCAGGATTTTTAACTTCCACACATTTCATGCTCACTTTTGAGTGAAGAGAGCTTGGAAGCCTTAATATTCTCTTTAAATCTATAGTTACCTTTGCATCTAAAGTGGCTAAATTAACTCTTGCCATTGCATTAACCAAATCCTTATATCTTCTTGGACCGATATTCTGTTTAAATGAACCCCAATCATCTTCATAAAGGTAATCCCTATGCTTTATCAAATCCTTTAGGAGACGATCATTGATTCCATCCAGCTTTTCATCCCCCTTCAAATGAAGAATGTTATACTTTACCTTTTCTGTAAAGACAGCAGGATAAGCTATTGGAATGGAAAAGTGCTCAAAATTATAAGGCTTTCCCCCAGGAACCATATTTGGATATTGTGACTTTGGAACATCAGCACCAGCTACATACTTCAATACCTCACCTCTTAAGTCGCTGTTTGCCTCCATCATTATAGGATCCAATATTCGAATATGGAATCCCCTACCTGAATAAATCAAATGAATATTCTTAAGGCCTAAATCCCCTTTTAATGTATCCAACATCATATTCACTCTTTCAAGAGCTTCTCCAAGGCATATTTCACAAACACCATCACAGTTGCAGGAGCGTATAGGCAAGTCCTTTGCATCAATATCAAAAATGAATTCTGCCTTTTCCCATCCTCCACGCTTTCTAGGATTTGCATAAAATGCTACAGAAATATATGCTGCAAATGGAGTCTTGGTTCTCAAGAATTTCTTAAGTGGGTCTGTACCGAAAAAAACCTTATACCTATCATTAGGTCCTTGACCGAAATGATCAAAACCAAATTCCCTTTTAGTGATTCCATCTGAGATAAAGTCAGGTATGTCCTTTGGAGACCATTCCTCCCTGTAATATCTCCGCCTTTCCTTAATGCTTGATGGACCAAACATAAAATCACCAAAAATATGCAATGCAAAAGAATTTTTTAAAAAATTATTTGATAATAAAGTTTTTTATAAGTTTAAATAAATAGTATTATAATAATATAAGTAAAAATATTTATGATTTATGTAATACTTAAAACTTATTATAATCAAAAAAACAGCAAAATTAAAAATAAAAAAGAGGGTAAAAGATGCTAAGTGAAGAAGAACTTAGAAGACTGATTGAGAGCTTGACAATAAGGGAAATCATAGAGCCTGCATTAGATAATTGGAGCCCCTACGAATCAACTGGAAAAACAGTCATTGACTTAAAGACAGGAAAAGTTCAAGGAATCAGTTTAAAATATAATGAATTGATTGAAATCAGACATGATGATGAGCACATTGAACTTTATAGAATTGAATCTGAAGAGGACCTATTTGATGAGGAAGAACTATTAGATGAAGAGGAATATGAAAAATTTCTTAATTTCAAATTAAAAAAAGAAGAGGAAGATGAGCATTACGACGATTATGACCCTAAACTATTGGAAGAATTCTGTGAAATAGAATCAATTGACAAAAAGGAAAGGCAAATAAAAATTTTAATTGATAGCTATGAAGAATATCATTTCAACAACTATCAGGACTTTGAACATGCCATAATCTTAAAATACTATGATGAGGATGATTATACCTACTGAATCTGAATCATAAGTTAAAAAATGATTTAAATAAAAATTATTATAATAATAATTCTAAAAAAATCAAAAAAAAGATAAAAAAAAGTATAAAAATAAAAAATTTAAAGACTAAAGAACTTATTGATTGGAAGAGGATTCTTCTATAGAATCATTATTTAACTCACCATTCTTACTCATTATCCATTTTTTCCTTGAATAATAGCTTAATGGATTATTGATTTTTGCACAATCCTTATTTTCCTTACAAAGTTGAGGCAAATGCATTTTTATCTTTTCACAACTCATAGGAGTGTACCATTTGGTTTCTCCCTCATTTTCAAGACTTACCTCTTCATGCATACCGAATCCAAGTTTTGAAATGATGTTTATCTTTTCTTGAGGCTGATCTTCAAATAGAGGAGGAGTACAATTGTCTGCAGCCTCAAAAATAAGAGGCAAAATCTCATTTAAGGTTATGTTTAAATTAGTGTCAATATCTGAAACCTTTACAGTCCTATCTGAGCCAAAAATACCTGGATATAGTCTTGCATAAGATACAAAAGATGTTAATAATAGCACAATAGCATCATTCCTACCACCAGATGAAACACCTGCAACAGTATTTGCTATGCATGGAGGAAATGCTTCCCTAATAAGCTTTCCAATTTCCATATTTCCATAGGAACCACCACTTGCATAATATGTGCTATACTCAGATAATGTTTCATCAATAGCTTCATCAAGCATTTCACCTAATTCCACAATGGAAGGATGCATTTCTACAATAGCCAACTTATCCTGAATGGATTTAATGTAATCTTCAGTCTTTTGCATCAGCAGTTTAGTTAAGATAAGCTCTCTTAAATTGTCTCCGATTAAGATGTCATAAACTCTTTCTGGAACCCTGCCACTAAACTTATCGCCGAATGAGTAGACAAACTCTTCCTTATCCAATACTATTTCACCATTCTGCAATACCAAATCAGTTAATGATAGCTTTTTAGTGGCTACCAAGTCTTTTAGGAATGACCATTCAATGCCATCTTGAATAAGAAAATCATTCAATATTTCATCTACAATCTCCTTTTTCTCACTGAGTTGCATCTTAATTAATCTGTCTTCAATCATCAATCCTTGAGATTCAACAAAAAGCTTAACCTCACGAGAGCCTGGCCTAAATTTGCTTGCAATAGCTTGAGCCAATATATGATAGGCTATAGTATCAAATTCAACAATTCTCTCATTGAAAAAGTAGTTATAATCATTTGGATTGAACTCCTTATTATTCTTACGTTCAATATACCATTTAATTCTGTTAATGGCCAAATCAACAAGAGTATCAGGAACAACCTCTTGATTGGAAATAGTCTGGCGATTTGTATGAATAACAATATCCATTAAGGCATCATTATGGTTGAATATTTCCTCAAGACCTCCTAATCCCCTAACAATATTTCGTCCTTCCTCTGATAAGGGATTTATATATGAAACTAAAGCCATCGTATTCCTCTAAACTCTTTTTAAAAAAATTAAAACAAAATGAATTAAAACAGATTCATTCATTGAATCTTATTATATAATAGTATAATTCAATACTTTAAATAATTTTTTATAATTGGTTATCAAGAATTTTTAAAGATAAAAAATAGTTAAATGATAATTAAATAATTATGACTTAATAAAATTATAAAAAAACTGTTAAATTATATTTAAATTAAGAAATAACAATTAAACGAAGAAATTTACTTTAAATATTACCAAATAATTAAATACTATTAAAATAAAAAGAATATCTATGGATTCAAAAGGAATAATAAACATTGAACTTTTATTTTGCACATTAATTATAATTTTATTGCTTATTATAATTTTTCCAATGATAAACCAAAATATTAATTCAAATCTAGAAATTGATGAGGATAGCCAAGGAAGATTTTTATTAGGCCATATCTCAAATTCAATTAATGAAGTGAATTCAAAAGAAAATGGATTCAATAAACAGATTCAAATGCCTGAATCAATCAATGGAAATTATTACTCGATTCTTGTAAAAAGCAATGAATTGATTATTGAATTTAACGGCAAAAAAGGAAAATCCAATATAAATCCAATAAAGATTGTAGATGCAAATAATAAAACCATAGAAAATGTGCAATTATTCAATGGAAGATCATACCTAATTAAAAAAACATTGATAAACGATAATAAAACCCATACAATTAATCAAAGCCCAATTGAAATAAGGCAGATAGAATGAGAATAGCTGAAAACTTCCAAATAAACAAAATATGGATAAATGAAATTGAAAAGGGATATTATGAAAATAGACAATAAAGGACAAATGACAGTAGAATTGATATTATTAATCAGTTTTACACTAATTGCAACAGTAATATTAGCCAATGCAATAATAGACAGCAGTGAATTGAGCATAGCAATGGCTTCAGCAAGAAATGGAGCATATGAAGGAATATCTTCAAGCGGATTGGCAATTTATCCAAAGCAATCCTATGACAATTATTCAAGTGATTATAAAAAACAATCTCTAATGAAAACAAAAAACATCAAGATCATTAAAATTACTGAGTCAATGAAAGGAAAAGACAGTTTCAATCGAACTAGAATCCAATTAAAGGTTTATGCTTCATCTCCAAATATAAAAACAAAGGAAGAAAAGGAATCAATAGGAGACAGAATTAATTATAATGTTAGAAAAAGCATAACCAATTCATTTAAAACTGAAAATATTACAAATAAACTCTTTAATCCTGCCTTTTCAAACAAATATAGTTTTACAACTGCAAATGTAGATTGGATTTAAACAATCTTTTTGAGCCTTCGGTTTAAAAATATTGACCAAAATATTTTCAATGTTTAATTTTTTATAATAAATGACAGATACTTCTAAATTACCTAAGTTTAAAAATAAAATAAAAACTAAAAATCTTTGAAAGAATTAAAAAAAAGATTACAAAATAGCTGAAAAAAATAGTTAAAAATATTTAAAAATAGTTAAAAATAGTTAAAAATAGTATAAAATACTTAAAAATAGTAAAAAATAGTAAAAAAAGTAAAAAAAGATTAAAAGAAAAAAATTTAGCCTAAATAATAGAAATAATCCTTTAAATGTATGAATTGGGCAAATGTTTGGTTATGGGTTACAGATGGCATAAGCAATGCAACAATTATTCCAAGTATTCCAAATATGATGCCTATTCCCCAAATCATCCTTACAGCGGTTTTTTCATCAACAGGCTTTCTTAAAACAAATCTGATTAAGGATTTAAATCCTTGTTCAGGCCTTACTAATTTTCCATCCTCATTAAGTTGAGTAGGCTTGTGCTGTTGTCTTTCCATAACACCTGCACTATAAAACTTAAGTGCAGCATCAATGATATTAGGAAGAAGAACAATAAATGCAATCAATTTAACCCTACCGATAAATGCAATAGCTGCAATGGTTGCTCCTATGATAAGGGTACCTGTATCTCCTGGAAAAACCTTTGCAGGGCACTTATTATAATATAGGAAAGCAATCAATGTTCCTAACATGCTCATGATTATAATAACTACATCGTATTTACCAAGAATAATACATGCAATTGTAAGGGAAGTCATGGAAATAACTCCAAGACCTGATTCAATACCATTTAAACCTGCAAGCATATTGGTTAAATTGGAACAGATGGAAACTGCTATTGGAATTAAGATCATATATAAGAGGCCAACATTAGGAGGTGCAAACCACCATAATGGAATACCTGCAAGGAAAAGCAGGAATAATTTTTCTTTAGATGAGAGAATAATTAAGTCATCTACCATACCAATCATTCCAACAAGAAGAACTACAAGAAGAACAACGGTTAGCTGGAATGTTAATGTTGGGAAAAGTATGGTTCCAACAAAAATACCTATAAAAAATCCAAATATAATTCCCATACCACCCATTTCGGCTACAATAGGGCGAGAAGATTTGTGAATATCCTTTCCTATAATTTCAGCCTGCTCAAGCTTTCGAATAAGCCAAGGCATAACTAAACGAGTACTGATAAATGAAACTATCCCACAAATTAATGCAATTACAACAAGGGGCATTGTAGGAATTGAAATTAAACTTGACATTTTAACACCAAAAATTATTAATCTATTTTTATTAATTAATTTAGTTTATATTATTTATATTAAATAAACTTTTTATAAAATCTGCCATTTTAACTGCAATTAAGATTAAAACTGAAATAAAAAAATTATAAGAAAAGCAAATAAACACATATGAAAATTTAAAAAATTTAATGAAAATCATAAAAGACTATATGAAAAATAATATAAAATATGTGAAAATTATGTGAAAATTATATGAAAATTCTTATATTAAAATAATATAAAATATGTGAAAATTATATGAAAATTATATGAAACTTATAAAAAAATACTATGCTATGTAGATGAGAAATATTATAAAAATACAATTGCTATTGTAAGTTAATTATATTAAATAAATAGTAAATTAAAATAGGTTAAAATATAATAAGTATTAAAAATATTAATCAATATTTTAATAATTCCAATATGAATTTTTTGTTAAAAATTCATGATAAAAACTATGATATTTTGATTGGTTTTTTCAATCAAAATATATTTATAAAAATTTATTTCTAAAAAAATTAAAAATTTCTAAAAGGGAATATTGGAAAAAAATATTTTATTAAAAATGATTGAAATAAATTATAAAAATTATGAAACCAATTATGTTGATAAAATGAAAATAAAAATGAAAAAATTAGTGAAAAACATTAAAAATAGAATAAAAATATAGAAATAAGAATTTTAAAAAAATAAAATAGAATAATGAAAAAATAAACTAAGAATATTAAAAAAATAAAATAAGATTTTAAAAAAAAAATTTTAAAAAAAAAATAAGAAGATTAGGAATCATCCTCATCTTCATCTTCATCATATTTTCTTTTTAATGGTATGAAACCTAATAATGCAAAGACCATCAATAGGATTGCAATTGGATTACCAGTGGCTTTGCTTTCTAAATCAATGCCATTTCCATTTGCATGAGCTTTCTGTTTAGATGGGCTGGTTTGGTTTTCACCAATTACATCAAGATCTCCGCCATCAACATCAGCAGATTCATACTTATCGTCACCACTATAATGAACCTTAATATGATGTTTGCCTGCTTTCAATCCAGGGATTGTAAATACAGCTTTACCATCTTTTACAGGAGCAGTGTACTTCTTGCCATCAATTTCTACAGTGACATTTCCTGTTGCATCTTTAGGAACAGTAACTGTTACTTTTCCATCTTGTCCTTCCTTGATTGTAGGTGCAATAACATTTACATCTGGCTTTACCTTAGATACAGTGAATTTTCCAGTTGATTCACTTGGCAAGTACTTATCGTCACCACTGTATTTGGCTTTTACAGTGTAATTGCCTGCTTTCAAGCCAGGAACAGTGAATACAGCCTTACCATCTTTTACAGGAGCAGTGTACTTCTTGCCTCCAACATCAATGGTTACAGTTCCGGTAGCATCCTTAGGAACAGTGACAGTTATCTTCTCATCATCTCCAACTTTAATGTCTTTAGGAGTGACCTTTGTAGATGAATTATGCTTAATTACATTGAATGTAGTACTGTCTGAACTGTTTGTGTAATTATGGCTTCCAGGATATACTGCTTCAACTGTATGTTCTCCTGCTTTCAAGCCAGGAACAATCAATTTGCCTTTTCCATCAATAAGCTCAACAGTGTATTCCTTGCCATCAACAGTAACGGTTATATTTGCATTGATCTTTTCAGTTCCTCTATCATGAGTGACTTCCACATCAATCACTGCATCCTCTCCAACTTTAATATCCTCAACAGATACATTGGTTGTGGTGTTAGCAGGAATTACATGGAATACATCATCGTCATCAGCTTCATTGTGATTCTTATCACCGTTATAATGTACGCTAGCAGGATATGTTCCAACAGCCAAGTTTTCTAAATCCCATTGAGCATTGCCGGAGTAAGCGTTAAGTCCGCTTGCAAATACAATATGAGCATATCCGTTTTCAAGAGGCAATGTAACCTCTTCACCATTTACATAGATGGTTACAGTACCTGGAGCATTACAGGTTACGGTAAGCTCTTCAATATCTCCATAGATAATGTCATAAACATGAATCTCAACTGTTGCATTGGCTTTAGCCACTTCAAATTTACCATCAGTGCTATTTGGCATATAGTTATTGTCTCCAGAGTAATCAACATGAACTGTGTAATTATCTGCATCCAAATCAGAAATGACAAGTTCAGCAGTGCCATCGCTAATAGGAACAGTCACATTCTTAACTACATTGCCATCCTTATCCTTAACAGTTATTGTTACATTGCCTGTAGCATCTTCCGGAACAGAGACAGTAATTGTCTCATCATCACCATAAGTGACATTTTGAGTCTCTAATTCCACTGGAGTGTCTATTTTTCCAACTGTGAAACTGCTTGTTCCAGTTGCTGGATCATAGTTAGCATCACCAGAGTAATCTACAGTAACGTCATAATCACCGGCAGGCAAGTCATTCACATCAACTGAAGCTTTGCCCTCATTAATAGGCACATCAGTGAATGTTCTGTTATTTCCATCATTATCTGTTACAGTAATATTTACTGTACCGGTAGCATCATCTGGAACAGTTACTTCAATAGTTTCAGTGTCATGATAATCAATATCCCTTGCATCTACATCAACAGTAGGATCAATCTTATTAACAGTGAATGAACCTGTTCCTGTAGCAGGAACATAATTCTTATCACCAGAGTATTTGACTGTTACATCATAATTTCCAGCAGGAAGATCATCAACAGGAATGCTTACAGTTCCATCCTCACCAACAGGAACATCATTAAATGTCTTGGAAACGCCATTATCACCAACAACAGTAACATTAACAGTACCTGTAGCATCTTCTGGAAGAGTGACATTTATAGTTTCAGTGTCATGATAATCAATATCTGCAGTATCTACATCAACATCAGGGACGATTTTTCCAACTGAGAATTGACTGGTTCCTTCAGCATCAGTGTAATTCTCATCTCCAGAGTATTTTACAGTAACATCATAAGTGCCAACTGGCAGGTCTTCTATAGGGATGCTTACTGTGCCGTCTTCGCCAACAGGAACATCATTAAATGTCTTGGTAACGCCATTATCACCAACAACAGTAACATTAACAGTGCCTGTAGGAGTGACCCCTCCTTCAACACCAGTAATTCCTATTTCAATTTTCTCAGTTTCACCATAATCAATGTTAGAGGTATTGATTTCCATAGCCGGTTTTGCTTTAGATACTGTGAAATTATCTTCAGCTTCACTGCCAATATGGTTGTCATCACCGCTGTATACCACTTTTACAGTGTGATTTCCAGCAGATAAGCCAGGGACATTCAACACAGCACGTCCACCAGTATCAGTTTGAGTTAATTCAACAGTCTCTTCTCCATCAATGAAGACAGTTACAGTACCAGTAACGTTCTTGCCATCAACAATAGCTGTAATTTGCTCATCATCACCATAGGTGATATTAGTGCCAACAGCATAAGCATTAGGCTTAGCCTTATCCACATTAAATGTGCTGGATGCATTTTCAGCATTGTAATTATTATCACCACTATAAGCCACATTTACTTCATAATTGCCAGCAGGCAAGTTTTCCAATGGAATGCTTACAGTTCCATCCTCACCAACAGGAACATCAATGAATGTTTCGCTTACACCGTTATCGCCGGTTACAGTAACATTAACAGTACTTGTAGCATCTTCAGGAAGAGTGATTTCTATAGTTTCATCATCTCCATAGCTAATGTCTTCAGTATCTACATCAAGGATAGAGTCAATCTTATCAACAGTGAATGAACCTGATCCGGTAGTTGGACTATAGTTATCATCACCGGAGTAATCTACAGTTACATCATAATCACCAGCAGGCAAGTCTTCAACAGGGATTCTTACAGTACCGTCTTCACCAACAGGAACATCATTAAATGTCTTGGTAATGCCATTATCACCTGTTACAGTTACATTCACAGTACCTGTAGCATCTTCAGGAAGAGCAATCTCAATATTTTCTGTATCGTGATAATCAATGTCAGTGACGTTAATATCCATAGAAGGTTTATCTTGGCTTACAGTGAAGTTATCTTCAGCTTCACTTACATTATGGTTGTCATCACCGTTGTAAATCACTTTAACAGTATGATTTCCTGCAGATAAACCAGGAACATTCAATACAGCACGTCCGCCTCTTCTCCATCAATGAAGACAGTTACAGTACCAGTAACGTTCTTGCCATCAACAATAGCTGTAATTTGCTCATCATCACCATAGGTGATATTAGTGCCGATTGCATAAACAGTTGGCTTAGCCTTATCTACAGTGAATTCGGCATTTGCAGAGGTAGCATTGTAATTGTCATCACCGCTATAGGAAACTTCAACTTCATAATCCCCAGCAAGAAGGCCAGGAACATTAAATGTTGTTGAACCATCTTTAAGTTCTTGTGGACCGTATTCAGTTCCATTTACTTTAATGGTTATGCTTCCGGTAGCGTTATTGTCTCCAATAGAAACTGTAATGGTTTCATTATCACCATAAGTGATATTGGTTGGAGTTACATTAATGTCTGTAATATTAGCCTTATCTACATGGAATAAGGCAGATGCTTCACTATCATTGTAATTAGGATCATCATGATAGTTGGCAGTTACATTATACTCGCCAACAACAAGGCCAGGAACAGTGAAGGTAGCCTTGCCATCACCATCAACAGACTCAGTCAACTCAACATCAGTGCCATTGATTGTAATGGTAACTTTACCAGTAGCATTATTTGCATCAACTGTAACAACTATTGTCTCATCATCAAGATAAGTGATATTTGTAGGAACTACAGTCATATCAGTAACATTAGCCTTGGAAACTGTGAATAATGCACTATTCTCACTATCATTGTAATTAGCATCATCACTATACTTGGCAGTTACATTATAATCGCCGACAACAAGGCCTGGAACAGTGAAAGTGACTGTGTTAGATCCCTCTTCTGTAATATTTTTGCTTAATTCAATATCAGTGCCATTAATGCTTATTGTAACTTTTCCTGTAGCATTTTCAACAGGAACAGTAACAGTAATGGTCTCATCATCACCATAAGTTATGTCAACTGGAACCTCATCTACACTTGATGCAGCTGGACTAACTGTAAAGATTGCACTTGCATCATAATCATTGTAATTTGCATCATCAGTGTATTCAACAGTTACATTATAATCTCCAACAACAAGGCCTGGAACAGTGAATGTAACAGTTTGACTACCTTCTTCAGTGATGTTTTTGCTTAATTCCACATCTGTGCCATTAATCTTAATGGTAACCTTACCGGTTGCATTAGGAACATCCAAAGTAACTGTTATAGTCTCATCATCAAGATAAGTTATGTTTGTTGGAATAACAACAAGTCCTTCAGTATCAGGAACATCAGGAATATTAGCCTTATCAACATGGAACAAGGCAGATGCTTCACTGTCATTGTAATTAGGATCATTGCTGTATTCAACAGTTACATTATACTCTCCAACAGCTAATCCTTCAATGCTTATAGCATATGACGGATTGTCTCCACTGACAGTTCTTTCATCCACTACAGTTCCATTTAGTTTTACAACTACAGTACCGCTTGCATTGGCAATAGGTACAGTTACAGTGATTGTTTCATCATCAAGATAAGTTATATTGACTGGTTCAACTGTTACAGTTGAATTTGCAGGATTTACTAGAAATGGAGCGCTGGTCTCAGCATCTTCATAATTTGCATCAGAATCATATTTCACTTCTACAGTGTAATCTCCTACAGCAAGTCCTGGAACAGTGAATGTTACAGATTGTGAGCCTTCTTCGGTAATGTTCTTGCTTACAACTACAGAATCATCAAGAACAACCACATTTCCATCCTTATCCTTAAGGGTTATAGTCACTCTTCCAGTTGCATTGTTTACTCCAACACTTACCACAATGGTTTCATTGTCAAGATAAGTGATATTGCTTGGAACAACTATCAATGAGGATTCATTTTCAGGACCAACTGGAATGGTAGCTTTAGTTACATTAAACTCAATATGTGCTATGGAATTATTGTAGTTAACATCATCGAAGTATTCTACATCAATAGTGTGAGTTCCTACATCTAAACCTTCTAATTCAAGTTTTACTGGAGTGTTACTGTCTATTGGCAAGACATCATATAATTTTCCATCAACTTTAATTATTACCCTACCAGTTGCATTATAATTAGGTATGGTAATGTTTGCATACTCTATTTCACCATAGATGATGTCTTCTGCATCAACAGTGACATTTGATGCTACCTTATCAACTCTAAATGGAGCTGAAGCACTTTGGCTTGTGTAATTTGCATCTCCAGAGTAGTTGGCTTCAACTGTGTAATGGCCTACAACAAGACCAGTGACATTGAATTTTGCCTGTCCATTTTCATCCAATTCAACAGTATCTGTGTAATCGCCAATGGTTATGCTTACACTGCCAGTGGCATTTGCATCTCCAACAGTGACTACAATTATTTCATCTTCAGTGTATGTTATATTTTGAGCTTCAACAGTTATTTGGCTTGGAGCAGCCTTAATCACTTCGAATAATGCAGAAGCTTCACTGTCGTTATAGTTTCTGTCATCAGTGTATTTTACAGTGACATTGTAGGTTCCAACAGCAAGTCCGCTTACATTAGTCAATACAATTGTGTCTCCATCTTCTGCAGTTAAATGCTTGATGAATTCATAGTCAGTGCCATTGATTGTAAGGGTAATTGTACCTGTGTGGTTTCTGATTGGAACAGTGACAGTGATTGTTTCATTATTGCCATAGACAACAGTTGGAGCAGGAACTACTGTAACAGTTGAATTAGCTTTAGATACTGTGAAGCTGGTTGTAATTCCTTCTTTAGGATTATAATTAGAATCTCCACTATAATTTGCTACAACAGCATAATCATTTACCTCCAAGTCTTTGACAGTAAATGAAACTTTGCCATTTTCCAAATCTTTGGTTTCAATTTCCTCACCATTTATAGTGATTGTCACTTTACCTGTGATGTTGTTTTCACTGAATTCAAGTGTGATTGTTTCATCTTCACCATAAGTGATGTTTACTGCAGTGATATTATTGTCTGATGTTTCATTAAAGTCAGCAACATCTGCTTTAATCACATTAAATCCACTATTTCCAGTGCTATTTAAGTAATTCCTATCACTATGGTATCTTGCTTCAACTAGATAATCATCAGCAGCAGACAAGCCTTCAACATTGAATACTGCTTTTCCATCAGAGCCAATAGCTTTGGTTTCCACTTCTCTGCCATTGATATAAATAGTTACACTGCCAGTTAGGTTAAACTTATCTGCTATTGTGTTGTCAACAAATACAGTGATGTTTTCAATTTCACCATAAGTGATGTTAATAGGCTCTACACTAACTACAGTTGGAGCTTGTTTGACTTCAAAGGTTGCATTTGCATCTACACTATCATCATTTGCAGTGAATACTGCTCTAACTGTGTAATTAGCCACTTCTAAGTTTTCAATTGGGCTTAAAGTGATTTTATCCTTATCAATCACTTCAGCATTGTAGATTTCAGTATTATTCAAGTAGACAACAAGGTTTCCATTAAGAACTTCACCAAGATCAATTTCAATGTTTTCGCTTTCAATGTGATAAGTGATATTTTGAACATTAACCTGCATGTTTTCCGGAAGGGCATTATCTACATTAAAGTCTTTTGCATCACTATTGTCATTGTAGTTTCTATCATCATGATAAACAGCTGTTACATTATGTTTGCCTACAGCTAATCCTTCAACATCAAAGTGTAAAATACCGTTTTCATCAATCTCAGAAATGTCTTTTGTTTGATTTTCAACTCCATCAATGTAAATGGTTACCTTACCGCTTAAGTTGTATTTTGCAACAACATCACTTGCTTCGCCATCAATTAAAACACCAGTAACAGTTACATTGATTTTCTCAGTTTCTTTGTAAATGATATCTATAGGATCAACTTCTACAGTTACATTAGCCTTATCTACCTTAAATCCTGTAGTCAATCCATCTTCAATAGATATTGGGTTATAATTGGAATCACCAGAGTAGTTAGCAACTACAGTGTAATCATTTGCCTCTAAATGAGCTATTGTAAAGACTGCTTTGCCATTGTCCAATGGCTTTGTGTCTGTGTAATCACCAATAGTGATGGTCACATTTCCAGTGATGTTTGTTTCATTCAAGACTACAGTTATGGTCTCATCATCACCATAGGTGATATTGATTGCACTGATGTTTCTGTTTTCCTCTTTCACATCAGCTTTAGTTACATTGAATAATGCATTGCTATTGCTGTCATTATAGTTTTGAGTGCTAGACTCATATTTAGCTGTTACATTGTACTCGCCAACCACCAATCCACTTATATTGAAGCTTGCTTTTCCTTCAGAGTCTAAGCGTTTAGTCAATTCTATATCAGTGCCGTTAATTGTGATTGTTACAAATCCGGCAGGAATTGCAGCTCCTTCAATGCCAGTGACAGTTATATTGATGATTTCATCATTTCCATAAGGAATATTGTTAGCTTCAATATTCACTGTAGTGTTTGCTGGGTCTACATGGAATGGAGCATTTGCAACTACAGATTCATAATTGCTGTCACCAGAGTAGTTTGCAAAGACAATGTAGTTTTCATTTGCATTTAACAGGTCATCTCCAGTTTCTTTAGGTATGTTGAAGATAATTTCACTGATTCCATCAGTGATTTCCTTAGTGTCAGTGTAAGTGCCTACAGTAATACTTACAGTTCCAGTAGCTCCATCAGGTACAGTTACAGTAATGTTTTCAATTTGGCCATAGCTAATGTTGGTTGGCACTACTGTAATTTCATTGGAAGCCTTAGTCACTTCAAATTCACCTGTGATGGTTAGAGGATTATAATTGCTGTCTCCACTGTAGACAACAGTCACATTATGCTTAGGATCAGCTAAAGGTTTGATTACAATGTATTCTAAATCATCACCAATTGTAATGGTGTCAACAATTACACCGTCAACAATTACTTCAATGGTTCCAGTAGGACTTAATCCACCTTCAACACCAGTGATGCTGACAGTGATATTCTCATCTTCACCATAAGTTATGTCAGGACTGTTTTCAGTTAAAGTTGGGTCTCCTTTGCGAACTTCAAAGTCAGCAGTGTATTCGCTGTCCTTATAGTTGTGGTCATTGATGTATTCAGCTTTTACAGTGTAATTGCCTGGAAGCAATCCTTCAAAGGAGTAGACGATTCCTTCAGTTGCATTAAACTCATCGATTTCCAAAGTTCTGATAATCTGTGTGCTGTCTGATTTATTGGTAATTGTAATGATTAGTTTTCCACTTGCATTATAGTCTGGAAGGCTTACATTGATATTTTCCACTTGAGTATAATCTATATCTTCTGGAATAGCCTTAATGTGAGAATCAATTTTAGTTACTTCAAATACTATAGATATATCCTTGCTTACATAGTCTACACCATAGAAATAATCGGCAGTGATATTATAAGTACCTACTTCAAAATTGCTAACATTAAATCTTACTCTTCCGTATTGCAACATTTTAGAGTCATATACAATCATTGAATCATTGATGATTAAATGAATCCAACCAGGTATTGCAGGAGATACTGTTACTACCACATCTGCAACATTCAAGTATTCTCCACCTGGAGCACTAATACTTAATTCGAAATCTCCAAATGGCTCTACAGCAAATTGGAAAGTTCCAGTACTGCCAATATGTTTGTCATCTCCAGAGTAAACTGCAGTGACATTGTATGAATAGACATCGAAGATTTCTCCATCAATATTCCATTCGATAACATTGCTGTCTCCAATTTCAAATACTTTAATAATGTTTACATCACCAAAATCATCATAAACATATAAAGTAAGAGTGCCTGTAACATCAGTTTCATTTATGGTTATTGTAAGGTTTTCTATAGAACCATAAGTGATTGGAGTTTGGCCAGTGACAATTGTTGTAGTGTTTTTCTTAGTTACATTATAAGCTGCAGAAGCCATTGTAGCATTATAATTGCTATCTCCATTATAGAAGACAACTACAGAAATGTCAGTTCCTTCCACTTCATTTTCAAGGCTTAAGCTTGCTTGACCGCCATTAAGGACTTTAGTTTCATTTAATGATTTGACTAATATGCTTAGATTTCCAGTTGGTATTTCAAGACCATCTAATCCTATTACAGTAATGTTTATGACTTCATCATCACCAACAAATATAGTATTAACCTCTATCTCAATGCTTGGGACAAGCTTATCAACAGCAAATTCACCTATAATAGTTACAGGGTCATAATTGCTGTCTCCACTATAGATAAGAGTTATATTATGCTTAGAATCTGCAAGAGGTTTGGAAATTGTAAATGTCAAGTCATCAGTGCCTATTGTTTTTACACCAATGGATACACCATCAACTAATACATCAATGGTTCCTGAAGCATCTGTTGGAACAGTTACAGTAATTGTTTCATCATTTCCATATGTGATATCAGGGCTGTCTTCACTGATTTCAGGAACAGACTTTCTGACTTCAAAGTCATATGCATCTTCACTATTCTCATAGTTATGGTCATCAGTGAATTCCACTTTTACAGTGTAATTGCCTGCTTCTAATCCTTCAAAGGAGTAAACAATTCCTTCAGTAGTGACAAATTCATCAATATCTTGAGTCTTAATTGTTTCGCCACTTGTTTTATTAATAATGCTTATGACAATTTTACCGCTAGCATTGACATCAGCTAAGCTGACTGTGATGTTTTCAGTTTGCCTGTAATCAATATCCTCAGCAATTACTTCAATATGTGAAGGTGCTTTAGTTACATTGAATAAGTCATCTCCAGTGTTTCCAGCCTTATAATTGGAATCTCCATTATAGATTGCAGTTACATTATAGTCATTATGGACTTCAAGGCCAGTAATATTAAAGATTGCCTTACCTCCAGAGACTTCCTTAGTTTCAATTTCATTTCCATCAATGCTGATGGTTACAGTGCCTTCTGCATCTTCTGGAACAGTTACAATAATAATCTCATCATCACCATAGAGAGTGTCATTAGCTTCTACAGTGATTTCATATTCCTCATTTTGTTCTACAACGATTAATGTGATTTGAGAAGTGCTGTTGTTATACTTATCATTTCCAGAGTAAACAGCAGTTACATCATAAGTGCCAACAGGCAATACTAAACCATTGATATCCCAGTTGACTTTACCTTCATCAGTTTCAGCAAGAGTGAATACCTTTGTAATATTATTAAATCCATCTGCAGTGCTGTTAATGTATAAGGTTATAGTGCCTGTAGCATCAGTGAAATTAACGGTTATGTTAAGATCTTCAAGAGTTCCATATTTGATTGGACTTAAGGCATCAACAGTTGTAGTTGTGTTCTGTTTAGTTACATTATAAGTAGTGGAGTTTTTGGATTCATTAAAGTTATTGTCTCCATTGTATATTGCAATTACAGATATGTCAGTGCTTTCTACTTCATCAGCAAGAGTGTAACTGGCTTGTCCGTTTTCATTTAATTGAAGGGTTACTTCCTTATCTCTGACATATAATGTAATATTGCAGGTCACTCCACCTTCACCATTTGGATGAACAGTGACATTTATTACTTCATCTTCACCAACAAAAATATTATTGACTTCAATTTCAATCCAAGTAGCCACTTTAGATACTGTGAACCTTTCAGTTCTGTTTGTTGGCTTGTAATTATTGGAACCTGCATAAACCGCTTCAACTATATATTCACCAGCAGGTAAAATCACATTATCTAAGTTCCAAATTGCCTTGCCATCAGTACCAATGTCATAGTCTTCAATGAAAATTCTAATACTTTCATTATTTGTGCTATTTACATATAGGTCAAGTGCATCATTTTGACCAATTTCGTTCAATTTTGGAATCTCAACGGTAATGTTTTCAATTTCCCCATAACTAATGTTCTGTGGAATAACCATCATTTCAACATCAGCCTTAAACACTTCAAAACCAAAAATGCTGCTGTTGCTTAAGAAGTCATCATCACCTTCATAATACACATTGATGCTGTAATTTCCGACATTGAAGAAGGTTTCTAAAGTGGAAGTGTCAATATGGACTATGCCGTTTTCATCAATGGAATATCCTAAGTTAGCAATGGTATTGTTTCCAATAACAGATTCATCATTTTCAATCCATTTTACTTCAACCCATAACTTTTCAGAGTTTGCATCTTTTGGAACTGTAATGTTAACGGTTTCATTTTCACCATATGTTAAATCAATTGCTTCAATGTCAATTGGGAATAAGTCATTAGTGACATAGAAAATTGTATCATTGTCAGACTCATTATGGTTTTTGTCTCCACCATAATGAACAGTGACATTGCACCTGCCTTTTGGAAGAACTGGTAAAGTGATTGAAGTTTTAGAATCAAGCAATCCAAGATCTTCATATTCAGCAACAACATTTCCATTAGCATCAGTAACAGTCACATTTACATTTTGAGTTGCAACTTTAGGATCAACATGAATATCAACTATAGACCTTTCACCACCACTTACATTATTTGCGCTTACATCAATAATTGAAACTGCCTTGAATACTGTGAAATTAGTGGTATTGTCACTTGGGAAGTAATTGTTGTTTCCATAGAACAATGCATCAACAGTATAATTTCCAGCATCCAATATAGGAAGTTCAATTTTAATTTCTTCAGTTCCTTCATCAACATAAACAGTGTAGGATTGTGTGTATCCTTCATCATTTCTTACAATAACAGATATTCTGCCTGACTCAATATATGGAACTGTGATTGTAATGTTTCCAGTTTCATTGTAAGTGTAATTCTGTACCTCTATGACAATAAATGATTCAGCCATATTTACATGGAATATGGAAGTTTCATTATCAGGCAAGTAAATCTCATCACCATTATACTTTGCATAAATGTAATATTCAGTTGCATTCAATCTTGGAAGAGTTAAGATTGCTTGTGAACTTTCATTAATAAATATTGTATCATTATATATTATATTGCCAAATGTGTCATTGATGAATACAGTTATATTTCCAATAGGATTTTGACCTGCAACTCCAGTTACTTCAAAACTTATGTTTTCATCTTCAGGATGAGTAATGTTTTGAGGTATAATGATAAGTTCAGATAATGCTCTTCCTATAGTGTACTCAGCACCAGTGTAATAATTGTCTTCTGGATGGATTATCTTATATGCATACTCATTGGCATCATTAGCTAAATCCACCTCAAAGTTGAATTTACCATTGGCATCAGTGAATGTGGTTAAGGTATCAACCAAATTATTTTCAGTGTCATAGATTTCCAATATGATTATTTGATGAATTTCATTTGTGGATTTGGCAGCAGTTACGCTATTAGTATTGGTTGTTGTCTCTTCATATAATCCGCCACCATCTACACCACAATATGTCACATTGCTTAATATGGCTGAAGTTGTATTAATTGCATTCAATAGATTATCATTACCTACAAATGTAGCATTTATGGAAGCATGATTTCCTATACGTGAATCCCTTTGATTAGACCATTGATTGAATAATGCCTGATTTTGAAGTAAAGATACATCAGTGAGATAGACATTGCTTGCACTGATAGCAGAACCGGTTTCTGCCTTATTATACATGAATACAGATGAGCCATTAACATATACATTACCTACACGGGATACAGCTCCACCTACTTTAGCAGTGTTATTGAAGAAGCTTGAATTGCTTATCCTTAAATTACCACTATAAACCCGGATAGCACCACCATTATTATCAGCATGGTTATTTTCGAAATAGGAATTGTTAACAGTTAAAGCACCAGATGAGTAAACAGCACCACCATTATTTAAAGCAGTGTTATTGATGAATGTAGAGTTGTCAATGACAGTGTTGGCAACTACAGCAACTGCTCCACCACTGGAACTCTGGACAACAATGCTATTGTTAATAAATGTATTGTTTTTAAATGAAGTGACTAAATTAGCGAATGCTGCAGCACCACCATCCTTTTGACCGGAGTTATTGATAAATGTGTTGTTTTCAAAGATTTGGAATCCTTTAGCACCAGAATAAATACCTCCACCAGCATTGGTACTGTGGCAATCAATAAATGTATTGTTTGCTACAGTGATATTTTCACCTGCAAGCACTCTTACACCACTTCCTTGACGATTACCGCTACAGTTAATGAATGTGTTGTTAAGTATCAATGCACCAAGACCATTTTCAATTTCCAATGCACGGAAACCATCAGTGTCACCACCAACACCAGTGATATTAATGAATGTATTGTTTACTACAGTTAAGTTAATACCAAGAAGGTTAATGGCTCCCCTATTACCTTGAGTACAATTAATTATAAGACAATTTGAAATCACTGGATTGACTGCAAAGTTAGAACTTGGATTTGTACCCATATAAACAGCACCACCATTCTTAGTGGTTCTTGCAATGGAATTTACAAAAGTACAATTGTCTATAGTACCATTTTGATTTTTCTCCCAGTGGATACATGCACCATGCTGACCACTTGACATATTTTCAAAGTAACAGTCCTTGATTAATCCACCTACACCATTGGCAGTCCAAGCAATACCACCAGCATTAGTATTTGCCCAGCCATTAGTGAAGTTACATCTAAGAATTGAATCTCCCTGTTTACCATTAAAGTAAATTGATCCTCCTTTTTGAGTTTTAGCAGTGTTTTTATCAAAGACTGAATCACTTAATGTAATTCCACGACCTTCGTAGAATAATCCTCCACCAGATTGATTTGCTGTATTGTTGATGAAAAATGTCCTTTTTATTTCAGTTTGGTCACCAGAAACATATATACCTGATCCATTAGTAGCAGTGTTGTTTTCAAGGCGAGCTCCATCGATTACAGTTCTAAAACCTGCAATATAAAAACCACCATAACTTGCAGCATCAGAATTTGTAAGGTTGGTATTGCTTACTTGAGTCCTGTTACCTAAGATGTATAAACCGGAACCATTTTTATTTGCTTTAGAATTGTTAATTGAAGTATCATAAAGATTAATGAAATTACCTAAAACATATATTCCTCCACCATTTTCCTTAACAGTATTATTGTTCATATAACAGTTTCCAATAGTAGCGTATCCACCACGGATATATACAGTACCGCTGGTATTGGAAGAACAATGGGTAAAGTTAGAGTAATATACATTATCATTTTCACCTAAAATGTAAAGTGCAGAACCTTCTTTAGTGGATTGGGAATCATTGAAGACACATTCACGAATGGTACCTCTGTCTCCTAGCCAAATGACAGATCCTCCTCTACCAGTATTTGGATCAGATACTGCACCTAATGCTCTGCTTCCTGTAAAGTTAGAGTATTCTACAATACCACGGGTACCTTCCCAGTAGACAGATCCACCAGCACCCCAAACGCTGTTGTCTATAAATTCACAGCTGGATACAAGACCGTCTTCAGCACCGGCATAGAAGTTAATGGCTCCACCATTCAATAATGCAACATTGGTTTTAAAGGTTGAACCATTGATTTGTGAGTTCTTGTTGTCTATGAGGAAAATTGCTCCACCCGATTCAGAAGCAAAGTTTTCAATGAAATTTGAATCGATTACAGCTACATCAGAACCGCTGACATATATTGCTCCACCATCCTTGTGAGCTACATTTCCAGTGAAATTACAGTTTTCGACTTTTGAGTTGTTACCTAAAATGTATAATGCTCCACCAGAAGCATTTTCACCGCTATAATCTATATGACAATCTTCAAATACTGAATTTGTAATATTGGTGTTATTACCGGTTAAGAATATTGCTCCACCTTGAACATTCCTTGCAGAGGAGTCTCCATCAACATAACTGTTGGTGATTTTAAGACCATCCATAATCATATTTGAACCTGTAACAACGAGGGTACCACCTTTAGAGCTACCATGAGCACTGTCAGCTGAATTGTTGTCTGCAGTCATATTATATATCTTACCATTGTTACCATTCCATTCAATTGCACCACCGTCATTATGAGCGATGTTATTAAGGAACACAGTGTTGTTTAAGCTACAGTCATGACCTTCGATGAAAATTGCACCACAGTCTTCAGTAGCAGAGTTGTTGGTGAAATTACAGTTGATTATATTTGTAAAGTTTCCCCAAATGTATAATGCTCCACCTGAAGCATCATCCCCATCAAAGTCAACGGAACAATTGGTGAATACAGAATTAGTTATGTTACAGTTATTACCTGATAAGCTGATAGCACCACCTTGAAGAGCTTTGTCACCGGTATAATGTTCACCGGAAACCTTACTTCCTGAAATATTAGCCTTATCAATTACTGCATTGTCACCAGTTATAAGGAGAGTACCACCTTTAGAACTACCATGTTCACTGTCTGCACAATTATCTATAGCTGTTAAATTATAGATTCTACCGTTATCACCATTCCATTCGATTGCACCACCATCATTATGGACAGTGTTGTTAATGAAAACAGTGTGGTTCAAGGTACAGTTTTCACCATCTATAAATATTGCACCACCATCTTCAGTAGCAGAATTGTCAGTGAAATTACATTTGACTACATTAGTGTTGTTACCAAGGATGTATAATGCTCCACCTGAAGCATAGTCACCGTCAAACTCTACAGAACAATTGACAAATGTAGAGTTGGTAATGTTACAGTTGTTACCGGTTAGGAATATTGCTCCACCTTGGATTTCGTCGTGACCTTCACTTTCACCTTTTGCACGACTTCCTGTAACATTGATTCTATCCATAGCTATATTTGAACCTGTTACAATAAGGGTACCTCCTTTTGAACTGGAGTCACCATAACTGATTGCACTGTTATTGATTGCAGTCAAATTGTAGATTCTACCGTAATCACCTGCCCAATCAATGGCACCACCATCATCACCTGCGGTGTTATTGATGAAAGATGAATTGTCTAAAGTGAAATAGTCTCCTCTAACATAAAGTGCTCCACCATCCTTAAGTGAATAACAATTGATGAAAGTGGAATTGGATATTCCTCCATGGTTGGTGATGGTTCCTTCAGCCTGAACATAGACTGCTCCACCATTTGCACCAAAGCTAGCTTCAGAACTTGCATTTGCATTTTTAAAGGTAATTCCATTTAAGTATACATTGTTTGAGTTAATTACGAAAATTCTAGCTAAGTTGCTTCCATCAATAGTATGTGAACCACCAATTATAGTTATAGGAGAATTGATTGTGATACCGTTTATTAATGAATCATCACCACCTGAAGTGAATGTGAAATCACGAGGCAATGTGAAACTGGTAGCACCTTCAGAGATAGCTTTATTAATTAAATATTCTAAATCGGTGAAAGTGTTTCCATCACCGACAGCAGTAAGTGCATTTGCACCTAAAATGTTTTTATCATTAGAATTTTTATTACCTAAATTGATATCAGTAATCTTATCATTGTCATCATCATTATTTGAACCAATATCAATTTCGGTATTGTTATCATTAAGCCCTTCAATAATGTCTCCATTGTTTGCATTATCATGAGCATTAATGTTTGAATCAATATTAGAATTAATGTCATCAATATTGCTTTCTAAACCATTTGCATCAGATGTTGCAATAGCTTGTGAATTGATATTTGATCCAATTACTGAATTATCAATTAAATCGGAATCAGCACTGACCTCAGCAGCTGAAACCATAGGTATGGTAAATAAAAGACATAAGATCAATCCAATGATAATAAATGCCTTATTATTCATTAAATTTACCTCCTTAATAAAAAATTTAATTAATAAAATTTGTCCAACCAAATAATAAACATTTAGAAATATTAAAGAATTAAGCATTTGAGCTAATGGAATTTCATTATTCTTTTCTCATTTTTTATTTAATAAATTTCCTTCATATTTCTTTAAGTTAAAACACCTAATTTTTTAATAGATTAATTTATTATTTCCTTTATACACACAAAAACCATAATGTCCTATTTTTCAGATATGCCAAGTCTTACAATAATTTCAATAAAATTCCATTTTTATATTTTGCATAGAAAATAGAACATATGAAGTTTTTAATTTAAATTTAACCCTTAAATACAATATTCAAACATATAATCTGATTTATCTCCTTTAATAATAATTTAAATCATATAATTCGAACCATTATATGATTGCTTTTAAGATAATTTATTTTTAATAATTATCCTTTGATTGATTTGAGAATAAGAGAATCTGTTTATTCCATGAACCAATCATTTAAATTTGAATAATGCAAAAACAACCATATAATTATTTTTTGATATTCAAATTATACTCATTCAAACAACTAAAATATTTTTCAAACCAAATTATATGAATATTCCATTATTGAGTAAATTTAAATAATGCAATAGCTTATTTTGAATATAAAAATCTTTTTAGAGTAAATTCAAATAATGCAATAGCCTTTTTTGAAGTATAAAGGTGAATCAAATTTATTTAATTAAATTTGCGATAATCATATAATTTATGAAAAATATCATTCAACAAACTTTGTACAAAAATCATATACTCTTTAAAATCATATTTTGACCAAGCTTATAAAAACAGCCTATTTTTCCATCAACAGTTAGCTAATAAATATTCTGTAAGACTAAATATCAATTAACCACCTATTAATTTGAAATAAGCAATTTCCTGCAGCTAATACATTTTAAAGCCCATATGACTTATTAATTTTCAACATCCTTAATTATATAATAAATATAAATACATATTTTTTATAGTAAATTTTTTTTAAAATTTTGTAATAATATCTTCTTTATAACTTAATCATTATCTATTATCCTCTAAAAATCTTCATTTGTTGATTTCTAAATAAGCTCTTAATCCTCACTAACCAGACTCCCAAAAGGCCAGTGAAATATTCAATAGGTATTCAAAGCAAAATCACTCCCAAAAATTTAGCAATGAATGAATATTAAATATTGGACTTTGACAATTATTTAAACAAATCACCGAAATTACAATATTATAAATGATAAATTTAATATTCAATACAAACTTTTCAATAAGTTCCAAAAGAAAAAAATAATAGCTGATTAATTATAAGAAAAGCAAAAAAAGAAAGATAAGAACATTTATCATAAAATGAAAATAATCAATAGACTTAAAAAAAATGAAAATACAATTAATATCCTAAAACAAAGAATGACTCCCAAACAATCCTTATTCTATTCATTAACAATAATGTCACTTGTTTTGAAAAACCTATAAATCATATCATTACAATAATAAAAAACCATAACTTTTTTTAATCCCTTAACCTATCCTTAACCTAGTTATGTATTTTTTATTCGATGGAAAATTATCAAAAATTGTCCATATTACAGTATATATTTATTTAATATAATATATATAAATTATGAAATGATTTTTCTGAGCCTTAAATAGCAAAATAAGTAAAAATTAACTAAATTTCGGAATTTAAATAAATAATACACCATACAAATAAATAAGGGATTTTAGGAATTTAAATATAAAATTTTTAAAGAAATTTATCATTAAAATTATACTTAATGAGATAAAGTATCAAATAAATAATCATATTTTCAATATAATGATAAGTATGTAAAAAACGATATATCGATTTAAAATTCAAGGACAAATAATTGGTAAATTTCATAAAAAAAATAGAGAAAAAACAACCAATGTATTAAAGAATATTATTAAAAAATTAATCAAAGATTACTAAAAAAATATTAATTAATTAATAATAAAAAAATATTAATTAAAAATATTATTAATAAATAATAAAAAAAATATTAATTAAAAATATTATTAATAAATAATAAAAAAAGAGATTATTTCTTATTTAAGATGTAATAAATAGACCTGACAGGTATATTAAGTTCCTTAGAAATCTCTTTAGGTTTCAATCCTGCCTCTTTCATATATTTGACTTTTGCTCTACATTCATCATCATATTTTCTATTGTAATTCTTTACATTGATCTTATCAAAATACTTTGATTTGATATACTTGACATTTGAAGCAGGCATGTCTAAAATAGCTGAAATCTCTTCAGTTTGCTTTCCTTCATTGAATAAGTCAACAACCTGATTGATTTGAATCATTGAATATTTTTTCTTTCCCCAGTTATATTTCACTTCAATTGAAATTCCCACTTCATCTAAAGCTTTGATATATTTAGGGGAAATCCTATTATAAATGCTTTTAGGACAGGTAATTCTTTTTAAGGAACGATAAGTATCCATAAGTTCAATGATTTTTTGTGATGTAAGTTGTGTGGATATGTGAATTTCCACAGCATTGATATCATATTCAGAATCAGTTTCCAAAGGCCTTTCATCAAAGATATCCAATTCCTCTTTTGACTCTGGATCTAAATTGTCATAATCGATTCCATCATCAAAATCGTCAAAATCATCCTCCTCATCGTCAAAGTCTTCATAGTAATCGTCATCAAAATCATCGAAATCTTCGAAATCATCATCAAAATCATCAAAGTCTTCAACCATGAAAAACACCTTACTTTATGAAAAAATTCTTCAGAACCCTTTGCCAAATGGGACTTAAGATTTAGGATTTGTTCTTTACCAAATCAATGAAATCTCTGGAACGTTTAGTATTAGGTTTTCTAATACTTTTCATATTATTTATCTCACGTTTAATGCTCTTTTCCCCTACTTTAAATGCTTGAGAAACTTCTTTAATGTTATAATTAGAATTGGTGAAGACTATAGCAGGGCCAACAGCTGCATAATTAAGCTTAATGTGCAAATTCTTTATCCTCTTTTCAAACTTAAACTTCTTGTGCAACAATAAGTCCATTTCATCAACAGAGATAATATGTTCCCTTTCCTTATCCTGCAATAGCTTAACCACTTGACTATGTGGATTTGAAAATACCTTACGTTGCTGTCTGTCAATATCTCCACGAATGTAAGGGAAAGGTGAACCGTAACGTTTTCGCCTATCTTGAGAAGTGCATAAGTAATATTTGGAAATGTCCCATAATATCAAGGTAGGAGCAATGTCTGCAAAGATTTTAGTCTTGATCTTATCTCTTTCCTTTAAATCCTTTTTTAGCTTCCTATCCAAGTTGCCATACTTATCCATCAAGCCTAACTCTTCAAGGCTCTTATTGATCTTATCAGCTCTCCAATCTTCAAGATCGCTTGCTTCAATAAACTCAGGCTTTTCCAAATTAACTGAATAAATGATTTCATCATAGATTTTAAGATTGTTTAAATCCTTGATTTTATCTTGGAAAATATCTTCTCCATGACGTTCTATAATATCTTCAGCATGTTTTACATAGGCCAAAGCCAAATTAGTGCATGTGTGCTTATCATTTATGATTGTTGGCTTAGTTCTGTGGAATTCCAACCTTTCAATACGAACTCCCTTACCAAATCTTCTCCTAAGCTCCTCTTCATAACTGTCTGCAAATTCACTGTCAAGAGGCACTCTTTTAGTAATGGTTCTGCCATTTTCCTTATATTTAACAATAGGAGTGACAGTTTTAACCACACCTCTCCTTTGTTGCTTTAAGATGTTTAAAACCCGTTTAAAGGATTCTCTGCCCCAACTGGATAATCCAGACATTAATACCATATAATTACCGGATAAAGGAAGATATGGAATTATTTCAAGCCTATGAACGCCAGAATGATTAATCTTAAATTCAAAATCCTTAGAACCGCATTTGCATGTCTTTGACTGTTCTAAAAAGCTGCTTACACTATAAGACTTTTTGCATTCATTGCATCTGATTTTAGCATATTCCTCTAAATTGCCTAATGCAATCCTATGAGCTGAAATAGCATACTTTACCCTATCAAAACTGTTCTTTTTAGCAGATGCCCTATTTCTAAAGATTTGATTGTGGCGACTGATTTCTCCTAATTCCTCAACTTCAACATCATCATTAACACGGGAACCATAACGATTTAAAGATCTGAATGGAGCAGTGTAACCGCTTTCATCCATACTCTCTTTCATCTCTTGAAGCTTATCTAAATTACTCTTAAGAAGTTGATAGATTTCTAAAAAGGACTCTAAATCTTTAAAATCCTTTTTTAGATTAGTTAAATCTAATCTCTCCTTCTCTATTTCATTTAGAAATTTTTCAGATTCCGTTATCATTAATGATTCATCCATAATATCACCGTGAGGACTTTATAAATTCGCCGCCAAGAATTTATATTTTTAGGATATTATAAATTAAGCTCAGTTAATTTTTATCCAATGTTTTTTTCTATGGACAATATAATTAAACTTCGCTTAATATAAATCTTTTGATATGCATTTGAATTTCTTAATATGTTTTTTTAAAAAAATAAAATGAAAAAAAGCAAATAGAAATAATTTACCTTTTCATAAATTATAAAATGAAAAAAGCAAAATTACATAAGCAATCGCCAATTTCAACTAATTAAAAAATGAAAAAAGCAAAATTACATAAACAATTCGCCAATTTCAACTAATTAAAAAATGAAAAAAGCAAAATTACATAAGCAATTCGCCAATTTCACATTCATCAGGAGTTAAAATAGCTGCACTTTCAGTAGCCATAATCATTCCTTCAGACTTTTCACCCATTAATTTAGCTGGTTTTAAATTGGTTACAACAGGTACTTTTTTACCTACTAAATCTTCAGGAGCATATCTTTTACCTAAACCTGCAACTACTTGAATGGTTTTATCTCCAATGTCAATTTGAGTCTTTAATAATTTGTTAGATTTTTCAATCTTTTCACATTCTAAAATCTTGCCTATTTTAATTTCCACTTTAGCAAAATCATCAATACTAATTAAATCCATTTTTTTCACCTTCATCTTCTTTTTTAGAGTCTTTGCTCTTCTTGTCTTTAGAGTCTTTATCCTTAGACTCTTTCTTATCAGATTCGGAATCTTCCAAATTCTTGTATAATTTTCCTTTTTGCTCTTCAATCACTTTATCTTCAATCTTTTTGAATAATGGTTTGGCCTTGTTGATTTCATGGCCAGTTTCTAAAAAGACTTTAGCATCATCCCACTCATTTTCAGTTGGGATATTGATTATATTGCAAATGGCATCAGCCTTGTTTGGAATATAAGGCTTTAACAATACAGCCATTGCCTTACATAATTGATTAGATAAATATAAGCAATTTGAAGCTTTTTCCATGTCTTCTTTTACAGCTTTCCATGGCTCTTGATCATTAAAGTACTTGTTACCCTTTTTGGCAGTCAAAATGATCTCAACTAATCCTTCTCTGAATTTCATGTCTGAAATCAAGTCACCTACCTTATCAGGCAATTCTTTAATGGATTGCTCAAATTCCAAGTCTGCTTCGCTTGGATTTTTATATTCAGGTACTTTTCCATCAAAGAACTTTTTAGTGAATGTAAATGTTCTGTGGAGGAAGTTTCCTATTACATCAGCCAATTCATCATTGATTCTTCTTTGGAATTCATCCCAAGAGAAGTCAGTATCCTTATTTAAAGGAGCATTTATTGTAAGGTAGTATCTAAGCAAGTCAGAATCAAAGTCCTTTACGAAGTCAGCTACCCAAACAACCCAGTTTTTACTGGTAGACATTTTTCTGCCTTCAAGGGATAGGAATTCACCTGCAAAAATGTCATCAGGTAATTTACAGTCACGTCCAAGCAACATTGCAGGCCAGAATAATGAGTGATGATAAATAATATCCTTTCCAATGAAATGAACTACATGACCATTCCAATAGTCTTCCCATGGAATTCCAGTTCTTCTAGACCAAGCTGCAGCAGAGGAAATGTAACCGATAAATGCTTCTCCCCATACATAAATCACTTTGCCTTCTGCACCTTCTAAAGGCACTGGAATACCCCATTTCATATCACGGGTCATGATCCAATCCTGAAGGCCTTCCTTTAACCAGTTTTCAGCATAGTTCCTTACATTTGGAGGCAAGTATTCATTTGTGCTTATGTACTCTTCAAGAGGTTTTTGGAAATGACTTAATTTAAAGAAGTATTGTGTACTGTCACGAATGACTGGAGTGTTTCCGCAAGTTAGACATTTTGGTTCAACAAGCTCAATAGGGTCTAATGCCCTTCCACAAACTTCACAGTGGTCTCCTCTTGCTTCAGCACCACAGACAGGACAGATTCCTTCAACATATCTGTCTGGCAAGAATTTTCCACAGTTTTCACAGTAAAGCTGTTGGATTGTTTCTTCATAAATCAATCCCTTATCATAAAGATACTTGAAAAAGTCCTGTGAAATCTTATAGTGTATCTCATCAGTGGTTCTTGCAAAGTTATCAAAAGAAATGTCACAGCTATTTATATCTTCTACAATCATATCATGGTAACGTTTTGCAACTTCTATAGGCGCTTTGCCTTCAGCATCAGCCTTAACTGCAATAGGAGTACCATGCTCATCAGTAGCACATACCATCAATACCTCATTTCCAGCCATACGATTATATCTTGCATAGATATCTGCTGGAATATAGGTGGATCTTAAATGTCCTAAATGACATGGTCCATTTGCATATGGAAGTGCACATGAAATAAATATTTTAGTCATTAAATCCTCTCCAAAGCGTAAATTGTTTTATTGTATTTTATTTATAATTTCTAAATAATCGTTAATTTCCTAAATGAAGCAAAATTATATAAATATAATTTATATGATTATCATTTATCATTATAATATATATACTCTGTTATATAAATAAGTAATGATTAAAAAGAAAAAATTACAAAAATAAAAAATAGATATTGCAATGATAGTTTAAAAAAGTTTTTAAACTAAAAATTATTAAAAAATAAAAAAGAAAAAAGAATTGAAAAAATCAATATGGGAAAAAGGAATATTGAAAAAGAAAATTAAAAAAGAAATAAAATAAGTTATTTACTCCTTTTCACATATTTTAAAACTCTTTCTAAAGGAATATCATAATCTTTAGAAATCTCTTCAGGACTTTTAAATTCTAAAAGAGCGGGAATAAACTTTTCTTCAGACTCATCAACCCCTTGCCTCTTACCAATATCAATACCCTGCTTCTTACCAATATCAATACCTTGCTTTTTGCCAATATCAATACCTCTTCTAAACCTATTGTCCATCATTGCATCTCTAAACTGCTCTTCAAACGGCCTAAGTTTTAATTCAGACATAGTAAAACAATTCCTTGCTTTCTCTAACTTCTTTTCATCAAGTACAGATTTTCCCAACCACAAAAAATATGATCTCTCTACGATTAATCTTAATTTATAATCCATGGGAATATCTTTCAACAAACTTATACACTTTAATACACACTCATCAAATTCCATATTAATGTTAAATTTTGGAAGCCAAATCAAATCAAAACAATCAAAAACATTCAATTTAATATTTTCATTGATCTTATAAAGAATATTGTTTAATCGAATATTGCCTTCAACTTCTCTTGTAATGAACCAATTTGGATTGAAAAACATCACCTCATTTAAGTAATCTACTTTTTCAATAGGTAAAGCTCCAGTATAAAAAATGAAGGGATGAACATATCTTCCAGAATTCAAATGCAGAATTACAGAATATTGATAATCCCTCTGCATTAATCTGGAATTAATGGAGGAATGATGTTCAATATTTATCAAATCACCATTTATCCTTTGTCTAACTGAATCTAAGTTTAAATTCTTATAATCCAAAGATATTAATCTATTGTCATATCTGCCGACTATATCGTTGAAATTAGTAATATATTGTGGAAATTCTTCAGTTTCAGACATGCATATAATAAATATCTCATCCTCAGTATCAAATCTAAATGGAACTTGAGAGTAATTTGAATTAGTTTCCATAATTACCCTCCAAACTTATTATTTACTCTTTATTTTATTTTTAAACCTATATAAATCTTTCTTTTTTGATAAAATTACATTTTAATTAGAATTTTTAGTTTACCATATAATATAATAAGTAAATCGTAAAATTAATATTTATTTGGAAAATTAAAGTTAAAAGAAGAAATTATATTCAATTTAAAAAAAAAAAGCATACAAAAAAATAAGAAAAATAATTAGCAAAAAAACAATACTGCAAAATTACTAAAATAAGAAAAAATAAGAAAACAAATTAGGAAAAAAAACAATATTGCAAAATTACTTAAATAAGAAAAAATAAGAAAAGAAATAGCAAAAATAAAAAATAAATATTGCAAAAATAGGAAAAAAGTAAAATAAAAAATAAATAAAAAGTTTATTTAATTATCAAACTTCTTACTTACCTCTTCTACAGCCATTACCAAGGGGTCAATAACCATAGATACTGGAGGTGCATATGCAAACTCCATATTACTTAATTCAAAGCAGGTTAGTTCTTCAGTAATGGCTAAAGTCATAGTATCAATTCTTTCAGCCACTCTCTCCTCTGCAATGATTTGGCATCCAATAATAGTTCCATCTGCATCACAAATAACCTTTACATTCATTGGCTTTGCATTTGGATAGTATCTTGCCCTTGTCAATGCTTCTACTTTTGCTACAACTGCCTTGATGCTGTTTTGTTGAGCAAAGCTACGGGTTAGACCTACTGCTCCAAACTCCAAATTACCTACTTTTGTAACCATTGAATTTAAAACAGGGTTGAATCTGGAACGTTTGCCAGCAAGAGTTTGTGCTAAAGTTTTTGCTTGCCTTACTGCAGTTGTACCTAATTGGGAAACTGTATTTGATCTGAGTATTGCACTGTATGATTCTACACAGTCACCTACTGCATAAACATCAGGTACGCTTGTTGCCATTCTGTCATTTACAAGAACAGCCCATCTGCCGCAGTCACAACCGGCCATTTTAGCTAAATCCAATTCTGCCCTTACACCGGTAGCCAAGATGACCATATCTGCATCTGCTTCACTTCCATCTTCAAACACTGCAGTCTTTACTTTGCCGTCTTCACCTTTAAGCTCAGTGATAGGCTGGCCGAGAACCACATCAATGCCTTCTTCAATTAAATAATCAGTGATTATTCCTGCCATATCAGGGTCAAGGGAACGTGGAACAATTTGTGGCAACATTTCACATAATGTTACCTTAAGACCCATTTTCTTGAATGCATAAGCTATTTCAATACCAATTAAACCTGCACCTGTAACTAAAGCGCTTTTACAGTTTTGAGACCATTCCTTAACTCTTTTACCATCATCTAAAGTTCTTATCTTAAACACTCCATCTAAATCCACACCTTTCATAGGAGGTACAAATGGACTTCCACCAGTAGCCAATACCAATTTGTCATAGCTCATGGTTTTCTCTGATTCACCTTTAGTGGAGTATGTAATTGTCTTTTTAGCTGAGTCAACTGCAGTGACTTCAGTCTCAATTAGGACATCAATGTTCTTTGCCTTATAATCATCAACAGTTCTCATTACAATATCATCAAATGAGTGAATATTATCTGACAATACGTAAGGAATGGCACAAGGAGAATAGGATACGTGATTATCTCTTGTGAGTACAATAATTTCTACATTTTTATCTAATCTTCTAAGGTTTGAAGCTGTGGATATTCCTCCAGCTCCTCCACCTACAATAACAACTTTCATTTCCTCAAGTCCTTAAGATATTTTTTATAGTTAGTTGATCTTTTGTAGCCCATTAGTTTAGTTAACTAATTTATAGTTAGTTAAATTATAGTTAGTTAATTTATAGTTAGTTGATTTATAGTTAGTTGATTTATAGTTAGTTGATTTATAGTTAGTTGATTTATAGTTAGTTAAATAATAAATATGAACATTCCAATAAATTAATCAATGAATTAAATTGAAATTAATAGAATTTAATAAAATATAATATTATTAGAATATTATTATAAGTTATCTAAATTATATTATATATAGTTTCTTTATTTAAGTAAACTTAAAAAAATATTGAATTTATTAAAAAATATGTTTTAAAAATAGAGAATAAACAATCGCTTTTAAATTAAAATAATTTAAAAAATAGAAAAAAACAATACATTGTTAAATTAAAATAATTTAAAAAATAGAAAAAAGTTAAAAATAATAAAAAGAAAAAAGAAAAGAAATAAATTAATAGAGATTTCTGCGGCTATAAGCTTGATAGAAAATAAATATTCCAATAAGCAGCAATACAAATTGAGGGAATAAAGCATAGATAATAACTGGAATTAACTTTAATTCAGCCAATATCCAAAGAACTGCATAAATAATTATGACAATGCCTACAAGCATTAAAACCTTATTTAAAGTCTCCTTATAATCATATGGAAAAGGTCTCCCTCCTCCAGGACCAAATGGCATTTTATCACCAAAATCTAAAATAAATTCTAAAAAGATGAATTATAAATATTTTACACCATCTTTAGAACCTATGATAACTTTATCAACCATTTCAGTGAATAAACCGTTCTCTACAACTCCAGGAATAGTGTTTAACTCTTTTTCCATAGGAATAGGGTTTTCAATTTGACCAAATGCCACATCCAAGATAAAGTTTCCATTATCAGTTATGACAGGACCGTCTTTAGCTTGACCCATCCTTACTTCAACTTTACCTCCCATAACCTCTAAAGCTTTTGTAACAGGATTTAAGGATTCTGGAATAATTTCAATTGGAAGTGGGAAAGCTCCTAAAACATCAACAAGTTTAGATTCATCAGCAATGATAACCAATTCATCTGCAGAATAATCAACAATCTTTTCTAAAGTATGTGCTGCTCCTCCACCTTTAATTAAATTGAAGTCAGGATCAATCTCATCAGCACCATCTACAGCCAAATCAATTTCATGTTCGCTAAGGTCAGTTAATGGAATATTCCATTGACGAGCAAGCAATCTGGATTGGAAAGAAGTAGGAATTCCAATCACTTCAATTCCTTCATCTCTAACTCTCATACCTACTTTTTCAATAAAGTAAAGAGTTGTTGAACCAGTTCCAAGCCCTAAGACTTGACCATCTTTTACCAAATCAGCTGCGGCATAACCGCAATCTTTTTTCATTTGACTCATAATTAACACCAAATAACAATTATTTACCTAATGATTAGATTTTAAAACTCAATATTAACTTTTAAACATCTATAACCTTTATTTATCATATATTTTTACTATGCATTTTTGCAAGGACTTTTCACGTGGACAGTCTTTGAATTTACCTAAATCCTTAACATAAATTCCTTTTTCATCTTTAGAGATTCCTTCTGGGAAACACATATGCCTATAATCGCAGTCCTTATTTGAACATCCGTTACGACCAAAATCAAATGTTGAACCTTCAAAAACTCCTTTTTTATCAGTTAAAATAGTGAATTCAGCATCTTCAACAACTACCACATTAACCTTTTCACCTTCATGAATAGGACATTTCTGTTCAACATCCCGAACTTCTGTAATTACATACCTATGCCCTTCCTCTAATGAATCTATACAAGATGCCTTGAACCTGCAATTAGTACATTCTTCCATGGGCTCATGAAATACAAAACTCACTCCTTCCTTTGCTAATTCCTTTCCAATCAATGTAATCATATAATCATCCTAATTTAAATTTTTTAAGACACTCCAAATTATTTTTCAAGCAATAACACACTAAAAATTTAAAGAAGAATAATTTTAAAGAGAATTTAATATGAAAAATTATAAACAAAAATTTTCAAAAAAAATTAATGAAATTCAAGAGACAAATAAAATGCTTATTTTTCCATACTATATCAAATCAATTAAATAACTTCAGTCTTTTTAGCTAACTTAATAGCTGCATCTCTTGTAAGGCCATTATCTCCCAAGATTGTATATCTTTCAGGTCTAATTGTATGAGCTATTGTCAATGCCTCAATAATCTCATCATCATCAATACCTAATTCTGAAGCAGTTGTTGCAGCACCAATGGTTTTTAATATATTTTGAATGGATTTCCAATTTCCACCATGCAAATGCATCATCATAATGGCACCTACACCACATTGCTCACCATGCAATGCAGGATTTTTAGCTATCTTATCCAATGCATGACTGAATAAGTGTTCAGAACCGCTTGCAGGTCTACTGGAACCTGCAATGCTTATTGCCATACCACTGCTGAATAATGATTTAACTACAATGCGTGCACTTTCTTCAAGACCTTCTTTAATGCTTCCAGAAGAGTTTATAATGAGCTTTGCAGTCATTTCAGATAAGGCAGATGCAGATTCACTGTAAGATTCATTTCTTAATCTGTAAGCCAATTTCCAATCTTTTATCGCAGTATAATTAGAGACAATATCTGCACAGCCAGAGGCAATTAATCTAAAAGGAGATGAATTGATAATGCCGGTATCTGCTACAACAGCCATTGGAGAATTTGCATTTTTAGAAACGGACCCTTCTTTATTTTTTATTGATGCCATTGGAGATGCAATACCATCGTGAGAAGCAGTTGTTGGAACTGAAATGAAGTAATTGTGTGCATTGGTTGAAGCAAGCTTTGCAACATCAATAATTGTACCTCCCCCAACACCTAAGACTACAGAAGCATTAGCTATCTTCTCCTGTACAAGTTCAACAGATGCCATTGAAGCATCCTTGATCTTTACTACATCAACTCCAAAATCTGATTTTTCCAAAGCTTCCACAGTTTGCTTCCCTGCCACATCAAATGTATGGGAACCAGATACAACAAGAGCTTCATCAAATAAACGTAAATTTTTACATATTTCTCCTATGTCATCAAGAACATTAGGTCCAATATGCACTTCTCTTGGCATTTGAATTGTTTTAGAATCCATATTATCTCCTTAAAAATTAAATTTGACATATAATTTGAATCTGTAATATTCTTTAAATTCTTTAGCATGTTAATTAAATATTAATTTAATATATGTTTTCTATAAATTAAATAAGTTTTGATTTATAAATCTTTAAAAAGAAATTGATAGACTTATTTATATTTGATTTAAAATTCTTCAAAAGCAAATTGATAAGACACTATTTGATTTAAAAAAAGAATTTAGAAAAATAAAATCATGCAAATAAGAGCAAATTCAAATTCAAAAGATAAAAAAGGGATTTTATAAAAATGTTTAAACTAAAAAACTATATAATTAATTAAAAACATATTAATAATATTATTAACTAATATATGAGTTAATAATTAAATTTATCTAAAATTTATAAATTTATATTAAATTAAATTATTGAATATTAGTTATTTTTCAAAATTAGACTTATTATTTTATTATTAGGTGATAATGTGGAAAATTTTAGTGAATGGTTCCATGATATTTTAGAAAATGCAGAGATAACAGACTCAAGATATCCTATAAAAGGAATGGCAGTATGGCTTCCTTACGGATTTCAAATAAGAAGAGCTACTTTAAACATATTTAGAGACTTGATGGATAAGGAACATGATGAAACCCTATATCCTTTGCTTATCCCTGAAGCTGAACTTGCAAAAGAGGGAATTCATGTAAAAGGATTTGAAGATGAGGTATACTGGGTAACTCATGGTGGACAAACTGAGCTAAATGAAAAGTTAGCTATCAGGCCAACCAGTGAAACCGCTATGTATCCAATGTTTTCCTTATGGGTAAGATCACATATTGACTTGCCAATCAAGCAGTACCAAGTAGTGAATACATTCAGATACGAAACCAAACATACAAGACCTCTCATCAGAGTAAGGGAGATCACAACTTTTGCAGAGGCACACACTGTCCATTCAAGCGCTGAAGAGGTAGCTGCACAAGTTGAAACTGGAATTGAACTTTATAAAAAGTTCTTTGATGGACTTGGAATAGCTTACTTACTTAGCAAAAGGCCTGTTTGGGACAAATTCCCTGGAGCTGAATACACAATGGCATTTGATACAATCATGCCAGATGGAAAAACCCTCCAAATAGGAACAGTTCATAACTTAGGCCAAACCTTTGCAAAAACCTTTGAAATCACTTTTGAAAACAAGGAAGGAAATCACGAATATGCTTATCAGACATGTTATGGAATTTCCGACAGGGTAATTGCAGCAGCAATTGCAGCTCATGGAGATGAAAAAGGTCTCCAATTGCCTCCAGAAATCTCACCAAAACAAATCACAATAATCCCTATCATATTTAAGGATGGGGGAGAAGAAGTGATGGCTAAATGTAATGAGATCAAGGATGCATTGGAAGCTAAAGGAATAAGAGTCCAAATGGATACCAGAGACATTAGGCCAGGAAAGAAATTCTTTGATTGGGAATTGAAAGGAACCCCACTTAGATTTGAATTAGGACCAAGAGACTTGAATAACAATGTAGCAATCCTTGGAAGAAGAGACACAGGTGAAAAGATTGAAATCAGCTTAGATGATGATGTAGCTGAAAAAGTGGACTCATTATTGATTGAAGTTGAAGAAAACCTAAAAGCCAATGCCTGGAAAAAACAAGAGGAAAAAATAGTTACTGTAGAAAGTCTTGACAATGTTTCTGAACTTGTTGATGAAGGAAAAGTTATCAAATTCTACTGGTGTGGAGAAGAAGACTGTGGGAAGGCAATCGAAGAGGAAACCGAGGTAGATATCCTTGGTATCAATGAAGAAGACATTGAAACCGACGAGGTCTGCCCACATTGTGGCAAGCCAGCTAAACATCTTGCACTAATGGCAAAAACTTATTAACAAGCTTTTTGAGCCTATGGCTCAAAAACCTTGACCAAAATCTTTTCACTCTCCGTTTAGGTTCAAAAACAAATAAACAAATTTTAGAAAAATTAAGAATTTAAACATAAAAATCAATCATAACTTTATAAAATTTTAAGAGGAATGTAAATGGATAAAATATATGCAATAATTCCTGTAAACCAATTTGCACATGCTAAAACCAGATTATCTCCTTTTTTATCACCTGAAGAAAGAGAAAATCTCCTAAAAGCCATGTTAAAAGATATAACAGACACATTAAAGCCTATTGTAGATAAAATAGTTATAATAAGTAAAGATGATGATGTTTTAGCATATGCTGAAGAATTAGGACTTACTACAATTATTGAGGAAGACCACAAGCTTTCTAAAGTTTCAAAGGATGGCAATGAAAATGCATTAAACAAAGCATTGAAACAAGCTATGAAATGGTCAAGAAAGAAAACCAGAAAAGTCATCATTTTACCATCTGACATTCCATTAATAGGCAAAACCAATGTTAAGCTTCTCATTGATCAAGCTAAAAATCTTGATTTCATCATTGTCCCTTCAAAAGGAGGAGGAACAAATACATTGATTATAAAACCATTGTCAATTGATATGAAATTCGGAGGATTCAGCTTTAAAAAGCATATTGAAGACGCTGAAAGGAAGAAATTAGCTCCATTGGTTCATGATTCATTCTATATGGCATTGGATGTCAATACAACTGAAGACCTTGGAGAAATCATGCTTCATGGAAATGGAACTGAAACTAAAAAATATTTGGAATCACTTGGAATCAAAGTGGAATCCTGCCATGGCCATGAAAGGCTTAAGGTTACAAGAGATGAATAAACTGTTTGATTATAGATTATAGAATTTGAAGAAGAATAATCCTTTTTCACAAATAAATAAAAAAAAAAAAGATAATTAATGTGATATTATGATAGGACTATCAATTGCAGGTTTTGACCCTTCAGGAGGAGCGGGAATAAGCACTGACATCAAGACAATGGCTGCACATGGAGTTCATGCATGTGCTGCAGTTACTGCACTTACTGCACAAAATCCTAAAAAAGTGTTTTCCGTTGAACCTGTAAGCACTACCTATATCTCAGAGCAGATTGATTCTATTTTTGATGAGTACACCATCAAATACTCAAAGACAGGACTATTATACTCAAAGAAAATCATCCAACTTGTAAGCAAAAAGGTGGAAGAATATGATTTAAGCATAGTTGTTGATCCAGTGATGGTAGCTAGTGCAGGGGATGCACTTGCAAAGATGGAAATAGCTGATGCATTGAAAAAATATCTTCTTAAGAAAACACTTCTTGTTACTCCAAACGTTTCAGAAGCTGAAAAGCTATCTGGATTAACAATCAATGATGCCGATGATGCAAAGGAAGCAGCTTATGAGATTGGTAAATACTGTAATGTGATGATTACAGGAGGGCATCTCAACGGAACAAACATCATTTACAATAAGGAAAAGGATGAACTTATTACATTGCATCAAGATTTAATCAAAACAGACAATTTGCATGGAACCGGTTGCAGCTTATCTGCTGCAATTTGTGCAAATCTTATTTTGCTAAAGAATGAAAATAAAAACAGTAAAGATGAGGACAATTTAAAAATAGCTATTGAAAAGTCTACCAAATTCATTTATGAATCCGTTAAAAATGGTAGATACGGCACTTTAAATCCTAATTTCAATTCAAAAACATTATAAAATTAAAAATAGCAATCTCTTTTTTTAGAATTAAATAGCTTAAACTTTTTTTAAAAAATAATGACACAAATCTTTTAAAGAATAAATAGTTTAAACTTTTTTTAAAAAATAATAACTAAAATCTTTTTTAAAGAATTAAAGAAAAATAAAAAAAGAATTATCACTATAAAAGTGATAAGTTTTGTATCAAGATTCAAACTAAAGTTTAAAAACCAATTATAATTAAGATTCCCAAACTCCTAAAAGTTTTTCAACTAAAAAACCAATTATAATTAAGGTTCCCAAACTCCTAAAAGTTTTTCAACCTCATCTTGGAAATTTAAAAACTCTCTTGATTCCCTTTGTCTTGGACGTTCAAGAGGAACTTCCACAACATCTTTTATTCTGCCTGGCCTTTTATCCATCACTACAATCTTATCAGCTAAATAAACAGCTTCGTCAACATCGTGAGTGACAAAAAGAATTGTTGTGTTAAACCTTTTCCAAACACCAATCAATTGCTCTTGCAAGCTATGCCTATTTAACATGTCAACTGCAGAAAATGGCTCATCCATTAGCAAAACAGGAGTGTGGTTTAATAAGGAACGAATAATAGCCACTCTTTGTTTCATACCACCGGAAAGCTCATGAGGATAACTGTATTTGAAATCAGCTAATCCCACTCTTTCCAAATATCTTTCTGCAGCAGCAAGATTTTCCTCTTTACTGTTCTCTCCAGATAAATTCAAACCAAACATTACATTATCCAAAACATTTAGCCAAGGGAATAGGGAATATTGCTGGAAAATAAATCCTCTTTCTCTTGAAGGGCCTTCTACAAGTTCGCCTCTATCATAAATCTCACCGCTGTCAGCAGTTTCCAAACCAGCAACCATTCTTAAAAGGGTTGTCTTTCCACAACCAGATGGCCCTAAAAGACAAATCAATTCACCATCGTCAACATGGAGATTTACATCCTTTAATGCGGTAAATTCCTTATCTTTTGTTGTAAATGATTTAGATATGTTCTTAATATCAATTGCCAATATAACACCTTCGATATATAAAATTAATCGAATAATACATTCATAATATAAACATTATCTTGAATATCTAACTTAATTAAATATTCTTTTCCAAATTACCAGAAAATCTTAGACTGTACCTTTCTAAATGCTACGTCAAATAAGATTCCAATAATACCTATGATTACCATACCAACTACCATAGTACCTGGATCGAATAGTTGACTTGCAGTCAAGATCATGTATCCTAAACCTTTGCTTGAAGCAATCATTTCAGCAGATACAGTACACATCAATGCAATACTTACACCTACCTTAAGACCAGATACAATATATGGAAGAGCTGATGGCAATACGACTTTATATAAAATGTCCCAATTATTTGCACCTAAAGTATGGGCTGCTTCAATCAAGACCTTATCAGTTCTTTTTACACCATCAATGGTGTAAACCAATACTGAGAATACACAACCGATAAAGATTACGAATACAGCTGAAGGCAATCCTATACCAAACCATAAAATGGAGAATGGAATCCAAGCGATAGGTGGAATAGGTCTTAAAATACTGATTACCAATGAAGTGAATTCATCTAAGGTTTCATACCAACCTAAAATGATACCTAAAGGAATAGCTACAACAGCTGCTAAAATGATACCGGAGAATACTTTAGTTAAGGTACTGATGGTGTGATCCAATAATTTTCCATTTGCCACCAATTTTAATGCAGCATTGCATACATCCAATGGACTAGGCAAGATATAATAAGGAACTAAATTCAAGCCATCAGTAATTAAATACCATACTATAATAAGTAAAATAGGTAAAATAAATGGTAAAACTCTTCTATCTATATTCACATTATCACTAGCTATAATTATTTAATTTTTAATGAAATTTAACTGTATTTTTAAAACTATTGATTAAAATACTCTTAAATCCCTAAACTATATAATATTATTATATTATTAAAACATAATATATAAACTTTCTAATTATATTCATTTTAAGCAAAGTAGGGTAAAATATTAAATCGCTTAAACAATGAATAAAGAAAATTGATGCTAAAATAAGCAAAAAACAATAAAAATACAATAAACTAATAAAATTTATAAAATTTATGAAATTATGAAATATATGAAATTATGAAATTTATGAAATTAATACAAATTAATGATTAATAAAATTTAATGATTAATAAAATAATAAATAATAAAAATGAATAAAAAAATAAAAAATAGGATTAGTAGTTTAAAACTACTAATTGAAATTTAACATAATTTAAGACTGCTTAAACTTTAGCAAAAATCTTATCTTCACTAATAGGTTCTTTCAATAATCCTAAATCTACACCAAGTTGCATGAAGTCCATTACATTTTGTTTGTAGTCTGCATCTAATCCAGAAACAAATTCAGTGTCTTCAATGATACTTGCTTGCAAGTCCTTATCTGGTACAATGTCTTCAGGTAATAAAGCTGCTGCTTCTTTAGGGTTTTCATTAGTGAATTTTGTAGCATTTTCGTGAATTGCTAAGATCTTCTTAAGGTCTTCAGGATGTTTGTCAATGAAGTCTTGTCTTGCTGCAACTACACAACATGGGTGTCCTGGGATGATTTCAGAAGTGTTTTCGAGCAATTTTCCATATCCCTTTTTAACAGCAATAGAGGAGAATGGTTCCCAACAAATCATAGCATCAATTTGACCAGCTTTTAATGCGTCAGTCATTTGAGCTGCTTTCATTGAAACAAGCTCTACATCTTTTACATCTACACCAGATTGGTTAAGGCCATAGGTAATGATCATGTTTTGAATGGTAGCTGCACCAGGGGTACCTACTTTTTTGCCTTTTAAGTCTGCAAGTGAGTTAATTCCAGAGTTGGTTCCAACAACCACTCCACTACCTTCAATTTGAGCACCAGATACTACTTTTACTGGAACTCCTTTTTCAATGGAAGACAATACAGGAGTAATTCCTACATAACCAACATCTACATCTCCACTTGCCATAGCAGTCATTAAGTCTCCACCATTGTTAAATTGAACAGTTTCAACTTTAAGTCCTTGAGCCTCATACTGTTTTTGAGCTTCTGCAACATACATTGCAGTGTCGTGATCAGATGGCAAGTGACCGATAGTTATGGTGTCATCACTTGAACCTAATGCAAAGTAAGCTCCAACAGCAACAATAGCTACAATAATAATAGCAATAATCGCAAGAATTTTTTTATCCATAAAAATCACTTTAATTTTTCAAATTAAACTAAAAGTATCTTTCATATATTCTAAAAGCGTAGCTTTAGTTTTTTATGTCTCCTTAAAGCTTTGATTTTAGTTTATATAATTAAATCTTTAAGAAATAAGTTGTTTTTTTTTATAAACTATTTTTTAATAATTTAGAAAAAACTAATAAGAAAAAATAAAGGTTTAATTCTTTAAATTAAAAAGGTATTTATCAATAAAAATAAAGGTTTAATTCTTAAATTAAAAATGTATTTATCAATTAGTCTTTATGGATTAATAAAATATAATTTAAAAACTTATTACTTATATTAAAGATTGTGAAACAACATATATAATGTTTTTCATTAAATAAAGGAATGATAGATTAATAGTACAAAAATCAACTATAAAATTAGAAAATTGATATTATTTAAAGGATTTTAAACGAGTTAAATTAAATAATCAAGACAGAAAATCATTTAAATTTAAAATTAGATTTATTCAATTAAAATCAGAACAATATAAAAGATTTAACCTAGTTAAAACTAAAAATATAACAATTGTTAAAACACCAATATGATTACATGAATGTACCATCAAGGTTACAAAAACAAGAAAATAAGCAACAATAAACTAACAAATTCAAAAATTGAAAAATTCAAAAATTAATAAAATCGTTTATAAAAAGAACAAAAATCCAATATGAAAAAATTATTCTTCTATATCAAAGAATTCAGCATTGTTTAATAGCTTATCCCTAAACAGTTTAGATATTCTTGAAATACATTGCCTGCTGTAATTAAGCTCTTCAGATAATTGGGTTGTGGTTTTCTTATCCAAATTAAATAGAATATACAACATCACATTAAGAGAAATTTTGCTTTTATGGAAGATTGTTCCTGAAAAGTTATTGAAATTGGTTCCACAATCTTTGCAAGCATATCTGCGAGTTCTGCCTTGACTTCCCCTATTATTGATATTATATGACTTGCATTTGGGACAATAAACCCCATTGACCCAACGCATGCTTCTAAAGAATGCCATAGCTACCTGATCATCAGGAATTTCAATGTTGGGATCAATAATACCTTTCATGGATAAGTGTATAATTTACTAAATATATAAAATTTTTCAATAAAAATCATTTTCTAAAAGAACTAATAAAAAACTTAACCTGTATAAATGATTTATTGGAATTCCATTCACTTAAAACCCTAAAAATCTTAACATATAAATAATGGAATAAATATAAATTATATAGGTTGTTGGATTAATGGTCCAACAAATTTATCTGTTTATCAGGAGTTATAAAAATGAGATGTGTTGGTACAGTAGTACGTGGAATAAGAACACCGATTATTAAAGAAAATGATGACTTGGCTACCATAGTTGTAGATGCATTAATGGCAGCAAAAGAAAGTGAAGGATTTGAATTTAAAGATAAGGATATCGTTGCAATTACCGAAGCAGTTGTAGGTATTTCAGAAGGAAACTATGTAACTGTAGATGATGTGGCACAAGATGTGCAAAACAAATTCCCATCTAAAAACATTGGAGTTACAAACCCTATTTTAAGTAGAAACAGATTCTCCATTATCTTAAAAGGTATTGCAAGAGGAATGGACAAAATCACTCTTTTAACCTCTTTCCCTGCAGACGAAGTTGGAAACGGTATTTTAGATGAAGAGCTTTTAGAAAAAAGCGAATACAATTTAGGAAGCGTAATCTCTGAAGAAGAGTACAAAGAGACTTTCGGCTCATGGAAACATCCATTCACCGGAATAAATATGATTGACTTTTACAGAGAATTGATTGAAAGCGAAGACTGTGAAGTTGAATTTGTCTTCTCCAATGAAGTAAAAACAATTCTCGATTACAATACGGATGTTTTAACCTGTGATATCCATACAAGAGAAAAAACCACAAAATTCCTTAAGGAAGAAGGTGCAAATGTATATGGATTACACCAAATTTTAACAGAACCTATTGGAGATTCTGGATGCAACCCTGATTTCGGATTACTTGGTTCCAATAAAGCAACCGAAGAAAGATTAAAATTATTCCCAAAAACCGGCGATGCTTTAGTTCACGAAGTTCAAAAAAGATTGATTGACCTTACCGGAAAACAAATTGAAGTTATGGTTTACGGTGACGGTGCATTCAAAGACCCTGTCGGAAAGATTTGGGAATTAGCTGATCCTGTTGTTTCACCAGCACATACTGAAGGATTAGTAGGATATCCAAACGAAATCAAATTAAAATATGTTTCTGACAATAAATTCGCTGACTTAAAAGGAGACGAATTAAAAGAAGCTATTAAAGAAGAAATCAGACAAAAAGATGCTGATTTAACTGGACAAATGATTACTGAAGGAACCACTCCAAGAGTATTGACTGACTTAATCGGTTCATTATGTGACTTAACCAGTGGTTCTGGGGACAAAGGTACTCCTGTAGTCTTTATCCAAGGATACTTCGATAATTTAGCAAACGAGTAAATATCGAACCCCTTTTTCTTTTTTTATTTTTTTAGAATTTAAAACTTGCAAACTATTTTTTCTTTTTTGAATAATAAAACAATATTTAATGCAAAACTATTATTTTTCTTTTTTGAATAATAAAACAATATTTAATGCAAAACTATTATTTTCTTTTTTGAATAATAAAACAATATTTAATGCAAAACTATTATTTTTCTTTTTTGAATAATAAAACAATATTTAATGCAAATCTACTATTTTCCTTTTTTTGAATAATAAAACAATATTTAATGCAAATCTACTATTTTTCTTTTTTGATTATTAAAACAATATTTAATGCAAATCTATTTTTATATTTAATTATTTAGTCACAATCCCCCCTTGAAAATAATAAAAAGCAGAGCCTTTTTTAAAAAAAAAATATTAAATCTAATTTTATTTGATTTAAATTTCCTTAGGAAAATATCATTTTATTAAAAATTAAATCAACAAATTTATAATATTAAATACCATACCTATAATTATATCAACCCATTATATTCAATTATTAATCAATTTTAAATCAATTATTAATCAGAGTATAAACAAACAGCAAAACAATTTTATTCTATTACTTTTGGAGATTTAATATGAAAAAAACAAAGATTATTGCAACATTGGTCCAGCATCCAATTCTGTTGAAGTAATGACTGAAATGGTTAATAATGGCATGGATTGTGCACGAATTAATCTAAGCCATGCTACAGAAAAGGACATATTAAAAACAATAGAAGTTATCAGAAAGGTCCGCAAAATATGCAATCGACCTATAGCAATCATGTATGACACTAAAGGCCCAGAATTTAGAACATTGGAATTCGAATCTGGAGGAGTATCTCTCAGTAAGGGAAATACAATTAAGATGAGCAAGACTTGCATTCATGGCAATGAAAAGGAATTCGGAGTAAACCACAGCGAAGCGATAGACTTTATAGAAGTGGGAAGCAAGGTGCTTATAGACAATGCATTGTTTGAATTGGAAGTCACTGAAAAACAGGAGGATTATGTTACATTAAATGCTTTAGGTGATGGGAAGATTCAAAACCATAAGACAATTAACGTTCCTGGAGTTGACTTGAACTTAGACTTTATAAGTGAAGTGGATGAAAAGGACATCTCCTTTGCAGCAATGCATTCATGTGACTATTTGGCATTATCCTTTGTAACTTCAAAGGAAGATGTGATTGCCGCTCGCAAAATAATCGAGGAATCTGGTGGAGATGCATAAATCATTTCAAAAATCGAAAGCCAAAAGGGGATTGAAAACATAGATGAGATAATCGATGTCTCAGATGGAATTATGGTGGCTCGAGGAGACTTGGGAGTGGAAGTTCCTATGGAAAAATTGCCAATGCTTCAAAAGGGAATAATCAAAAAATGCCGTGAAAAGGGCAAATTTGCAATTGTTTCTACAGAAATGCTTGCTTCAATGTATGAAAATCCAAGGCCAACAAGAGCTGAAGTTTCAGATGTTGCAAATGCAATATTAGATGGAACCGATTGCGTTATGCTATCTGGAGAAACAACTGTTGGAAAGCACCCTATAGAATCAGTTGAAATAATTAGCAGAATATGCAAATATGTGGAATCAACAATTGACTATACAAAGCATACTGCATATAAGGGAACAATAGGAATCAGCGACACTATTGCCCGACTGGTTATAGCTGCAGTTGAATACTCTGACATTAAACTGATAGTCGCACCTACCATGACCGGATTTACAGCCCGTAAGATCAGTAACTTTAGGCCTAATCCAATCATATTGGCTTGCTGTCCTTCAAAGCATATTGCAGAGAAGGTCGTTTTAAACTTTGGAGTGAAGGCAGTAATAACAGAAACATTCAAGAGCATGGATGAAATGGGAGAAAACATTAAAAAAATAGTTCTAAAAGAATTTGATTTGAATAAGGGCGATTTAATAGTGATTACTGGAGGATTTCCATTAGGGGAAACAACATCCACCAATTCCATAAGAATTGTAGAAATATGATTTTAAATAAACAATGCATAAAAAAACATCTAAAATTATGAAAAAAATTGATTTTATAAAAAAAATATTAAAAAAACTAAACAATTTATATATTTTAAAAAAAAAATAATATTAGAAAATAAAGGAGGTGAAAATATGGATAAAGTATTTAAGATAATGATTGGAGCAATGTTTGTCATTATCGTCATAGGATGCCTTGGAATGCTTTACGCTCAACCAACACCTACATTCAATGATAATTGTACATATAATCTAATAAAGGAAAAAATTAGTGATTATAATAATGGAGATAGCCTAGACGTTAGCAATAAACAAAGCAATTCCACAACTGTTGCAAGTTCATCCAAATAAAGGTTTTGATTCTAATGATCCTAACATTGAGATAATCGAAAAAGAATACATTCGTGGAGACAGGGATTTACCATTTTACAAAGTCACTTATAGAGATGGGGAATTCCGTCAATTCGATGCTAAAAGTGGTGAACTTATTGGATCTTCATATCAAAGTGACCAAGAAAAATTTGGCATCTATAATGGACAACTAGAATAAAATAATTATTTTTTTACTTAATTTTTTTTAAAATGCTTATATTATTAATTAACTTAACTATTTTTATACATATCTATTTAATTATTTAAATTAAAGGCTTTTTTGAAATCCTATAAAATTTTTTAAAAATCTCTAAAAATAATAATTTTAAAACTATGAAATAAAGTTTAAAAATAGGTTTTCAATAGACCTAAATTAAAAAAATATTAAAAACTAATTTTTAAAAAATGATAAAAAATAATAAAAAAAGGTAAGAAAAGATTATAATAACTCTTTTCTTAAGTCAATAGTGTCCTTTAAGTCAGGACCAGTTGAAATGATAGTTACTGGAACACCAGTTTCCTGTTCTATTTCTGAAATGAAGTCTTTGGTTTCCTGAGACAATTCAGAATAGTCTTGCACAGATGCACAATCAAATAATCTGTCTACACATGTTAAAGCGATTTGAGTGGCTCCATTGATTCTACAGGACTCCTTTGCAAGTTCCATATCAAAGTAGCCTATTCTTCTTCGTCTTCCAGTCACTACACCATACTCTTCAAGACCTTTGCTTTCAACTTCCTCTTGAGTCATTTCTGTTGGGAAAGGACCTTCTCCAACACGGGAAATGTATGATTTGAATACATTGATGACTTCATCCACTTTAGTTGGTCCTACACCAACATCAGCAGCAAATGTAGAAGCTGTAGTGTCTTTGCTTGTTACATATGGATAAGATCCATAATAAAGTGAAAGTGAGAATCCTTGGGAACCTTCAATGAAAATGTCTTCTCCATTCTCAATTGCTTCATTACATGCAAGAGAGACATCACCAATATAATCTTCAATTTCTGGAACATCTTTTGCAAGGCCAACACTTCTTAATACACGGTCAGAATTAGCAGGTCCACATCCAGAACCTGTACTTCCAATCTTTTTAGCCAAATATTCAGAATTCTTATCTCTTGAGATATGTTCTTCAGTAATGATTGCACATCTTGGGTCTACAGTCATTCTGCCTTTAATGTCATATTTTTTCAAGTTTTCAAATTCAGTGAATAAAACGTCAGGATTGACTAAAACTCCTGCACCAATCATGAGCTTAGCGTCCTTATGAACAAAACCAGATGGAGTTAATCTTAAACCATATTTTTCTCCATTGAACTCAACAGAGTGTCCTGCATTTGGTCCAACTCCTGCACGAGCAATGATTTCTGGCTTGTCAGCATCACAAAGGTAGGTAATACATTTTCCTTTACCTTCATCTCCCCAAGCTCCTCCGACTAATATACTACAAGTCATTTAAATCTCCTTTTAAATATTATACATTGTCTTATAGTTAGTTAATAGTTAGTTTAAAGATTTATTTCGATTTTTTTAGTTTTTTTAGTTAGTTGTTAGTTAGTTTTTAAAAATAAAAATGATTTATTTAGGAATTAGTATGAATTAAAGCTTTTAAACTATTTAAAATTTAAATTCATACTTCATTAACCATATATATTTTATTTTTCAACCTTTAAAAATATTATCCTAAAGTGAACATTTTAAAAAATAGGCTAAAAAAGTATAGCAATAGTCCAATGAAGAAAAGAAAAGTGAATAAAAAATTGAATATTATTAAATCAATCCAATAATCATAAAATAGAATAGAAAATAATAGAAATAGAATATTAATAGAATAATAATAGAATATAAATGAAATATAAATGGTATATAAATAGAATTCAAATAGAATACCTATGAATACGAATAGAAATCAAATAGAAATCAAATAGAATCAAAAATGGATTATTAAGCTTCTTCCAATATCTCTAAAAGCTTTTGAAGATAGAGATATCTTTCATATTTGCACGGTTCATTCATTCCTAAAAAGGCATCCAAAACATGTGAATTCATTTGACGCAAAATAGACAATTGAATAATGTTTTTAACATCATCATCTATTTTTCCTTCAATGATAAGCTGTCCAAATCCTGTGGCTATTACAGTATAATCCAAGCTCATCAATTCATCATAAAAGTCCATATCCTGAATGATTTTCAATATATTCTCCATTTCAATTATATCATCATTGAAATCCTCAATTTCAAGATCCCAAGATTCTAAAATCCATAAAAAGCATTCAATAATTGGTGTGTTTGGATTTTCCTCTATCCATCCAGAAAGTTCACAGAATGCAATATATGACTCTTCACATCCAAAAGGAGCTAAATCATCAGAAGTATCCCAAAAGAACTTATAATCAGCTATTTCAACAGCTCTTTTATGAGGTATCTCTCCAAAGAAATAGCTGTTCTTTGTGAAATAGTCATATCCTTTTTCCAATTGTTCCATAAATACACCAATACTCATCAATTCAATTCAATATAATTTAAAAAATCTTAAAAAAAATAATATAATATATTACCCATGAAAAAAAAACATTCATTTATTTTAAAGGAAACTCTTCGCAAAGCATATTCTTATCATACTCTTTATCAGTTCCTTTCTTGTTCCAGTAATCTAAATAATACAATATCCAATTATTGGAAACTCGCTTAATCTCATCATCATCCAATGATTCAAAATCATTGAAGCAGTTGATAAAGTCTCCTCCAACAACAATAGCTATGTCTTCATATTCAAAAGTCAATAAAAAGTCATAACCTTCATTCTTAGTTTGATTATCAATCAAATCATTTTGAGTCTCATCTTCAACCTTTTTATTTCTATTGTCAACCAAAACCAAATTATTGGAGTATTTGTCTTTTATTTCCTTTAAATAGTCAAAATCCTGAAATTTGAATTTAGTAACTCTTTTAGAAAATTCCTGATAGAAATAAGGAAACTTTTCAGTGATATAACTATTGGAATTGATTAAATCATTAAGATAATCTTCATTGAATCTTAAAAAGATTAAATCTTCCTTTTTGTTGTAAAATAGGGATAAATAAATATTTTGACCAAAACGAATAGCTAATTCTCCCCTATATGAATTATCATATATCGGTTGAGAGGACATCTTAAGGTTTTCAAATTCCAAATACAATGAATTTGAATTATTATCCACTTCCAGCCAAGTCCACTTTCCCTGTGAAATCGCTTCTTCAATTATTTCCTTAGATCTATTATTCATAAAATCACTAATTTAATGGCAAATATTAATTGCTTATATTAAAAATAGATTAATCATTTAATAGTTTAAACCTTTAAAATATTTAAATTATTAAAATAATTTAATCCTTTTAAAATAGTTCAATCCTTTTTAAAATAGTTCAATCCTTTAAATAATTTATTAATCCCTTTTTAAAATAGCTAATCACTTTTGTTTAATTCAATATAATCTTCAAGGGCTCCATCCATTGAATACTCATTTCCATCAAAGCTCTTTTTCCAATCAAAGTTTTTGATTTCAATTCTTTCATCAACAGATTCATTCCAATTGATTTCAAAATCATATCCTTTAAGTACTTCAACCACTTCTTTAGCTATCTCAAGCCCTTTTTTCTCATCATATTCAAAATCCCCAAAGGCAATTGGCAATATATTTTCTTCTATTGCAACTTCAATGTCTTCATAGCTGTAAAAGCAGAATCCCTTTGGAGAGTGCTTATTGTTTCTTAAATGTGTAAAGAGTTCAAATGAATCCTGAATTCCCTCTTCTATATCATATCCTGCATTATGAATTGATATGATCTTCCCTTTAGTCAAATCTAAAAAGGCATTCCTTAAACGAGTGAAATCTTGAGAATCTTCATTGATTTCCCCTATCTTTTCCTTATTCTCCAAAAAGAGCTCCAATACCAAATCTTCACTGATATTCTCTTCAATGAATTCATCTTCAATTATCTCTATCATCTCATCCTCATCATAAAAGCCTGATTTGATCAATAACTGAATTTCATAATTGATTTCATCAATTAGTTCCTGATTCATAATTACACCTTTAAAAGATTGAAAACACCAAATCAACTATCATCTACAATAAAAAACTTATTTGATTGAATTAAACAAAAATAAAAAAAGTTAAAGAATAAAAAATTTAAGCATTAAGCTCTGATTACCTTAATACTATGAATGTTTTTTCTTTCAGTCAAACTAACGACTACCTTATCATCACCGATTTTTACAAGTGAAAACTCATCTCTTTCCTTAAATTCATATCCCTTTAAAGCAGCATATGAGCTTAAGGCTTTTCTGTGATTTACTTCAAATCTGCGATGGAAATCATTTAAGATTGTTGCAAATACATCAGGATCATCACTTAAACTAATCTCATCAGATTCAATTGTCACAAAGAAGACGAATCCTCCATAATTAACAGCACAATATGCATCATTGCTGAATAGAGATGATATAGTCATGCTTATGATATGGGCTTCAGTTAAGCTTGCTCTAAATACGTTTTCATAAAACTGTAGAACATTTTGCTTTTCTCCAAATTCCTTAACTGCCTTTGCCTCTTCAATCAATTCTTCAGGAAAACCGATTTCATCATTGTCCCAAGCCCAGGACCATGTATCCTCATCAGGGTCGAGGAATCCAATAAGCTGAATAGGAAATTCCTTTTCATTAAATTTTACAATTCCTTTTTCAATATCCAATTCAGGTTCAGAAATTCCTACAAGGGCGGATAAAGCTTCCTGTTTTTCTAATGCCAATGCACCATATTTTGAGAATAAATCCTGTAAATCATCATTTTCTTCAATTAAAAGAGAATTAACTTCCATTTTCTCACCATAATATAAAATCAAAATAAAATAAAAAAATAATTAAAATATTTAGAAAACGAATAAAAATAATTAATTATCCCTAGATTTTAAAAATCTAGAAGGATAATTTGGAAATTCTGCTCATAGCTTCTTTAGTGTTTTCTAAAGTGTTGAATGCAGTGAGTCTTAAGTAACCTTCACCGCTTGGACCAAATCCAGAACCTGGAGTTCCTACAATGTTTGCTTCTTCTAAAAGAAGGTCAAAGAAGTCCCAAGATTCCATATCATTAGGTGTCTTTACCCAAATGTAAGGAGAGTTGACTCCACCGTAAACATTTAATCCAATATCAGATAAGCTTTCACGAATGATTCTTGCATTTTCCAAGTAATATTCAATGTTTTCCATGATTTCCTTTTGTCCTTCAGGTGAATAAACCGCTTCAGCAGCTTTTTGAACAGGATAGGAAACACCATTGAATTTAGTGGTTTGTCTTCTGTTCCATAATGGGTTGACAGCTTGTTCATTGCCTTGGCTGTCCTTGATTTTAATTTCCTTAGGAACAACAGTGTAAGCGCAACGGGTACCAGTAAATCCTGCAGTTTTTGAAAAGCTTCTAAATTCAATAGCAACTTCTTTAGCACCTTCAATCTCATAGATTGTATGAGGAACATCATCTTCAGTAATGAAAACTTCATAAGCTGCATCGAATAATATGAGAGCATCGTTTTCTTTTGCATATTCAACGAATTTAGCTAATTGGTCTTTGGTTAATGTGGTTCCAGTAGGGTTGTTTGGGAAACAGAGATAAATCAAGTCAACATGTTCAGTTGGAAGCTCTGGAACAAAGTTGTTTTCTTCAGTGCATGGAAGATATACGATGTTTTCATACATTCCATCATCTTTGATATTACCTGATCTTCCAGCCATAACATTTGTGTCAACATATACTGGGTAAACAGGGTCAGTTACTGCAATGACATTGTCTAAAGCAAAGATTTCTTGAATATTACCTGTGTCACATTTTGCACCGTCTGAAATGAACACTTCATCAAGGTCTAAGTCTATGCCATATTTATTGAAGTCATTTTTGATGATTGCTTCTGCCAAGAAATAGTATCCTTGTTCAGGACCGTATCCCATAAATGAGTCAGCTTCAGCCATTTCATCTACAGCATCTTTAAAAGCGTTTATAACTGTAGGGACTAAAGGTTTTGTTACATCACCAATACCCATTTTAATAACATTTTTGTCTGGGTTTTCTGCCATATATTTTTCTGAACGTCTGTTTACTTCTACAAAAAGATAGCTATTTTGCAATAAAAGATAGTTTTCATTAATTTTTACCATGTTTATACCTCAGAAATATTAAATATTGAAATCATTAGTTAAATAAATCTTAAAAAATGGGAATTGATTCCCCATAAGAAACTTAAAATATTAAATATTATTCAGCTTCTTAAATTCATCTTAACAAGGAAAACAATTAATTTAATAATTTATTAATAATTTCTAAACATCTAACACTTAAATATTTATTAGATATATTATATAAAATTGTGGATTTATAATAGAATGATATTTGAAAAAGGAAAAATTTTTTTAAAAAAAATCCATAATGGACTAGTCAAAAACTAATGTATAAATAAAATAAAAAAGATATACATATAATACTATAAGATAATCTTTCATTAACTTAGGTTTGTTTTATAATTGAAAAACAATATTTAAATGCTTCAATGATTGTCTTAAAGTGATTTTTAAGTTTAAATTAATGAATAGGGATTGAAAATCATTTAATCAAAGTTTTATTAAATTATACTTATTATTTCAAAAAACCAATACTAAAATAAAGATTAATTCGGTGAAAAAAATGAAAGAGGTAACATTAATATTACTCTTAATCATAGCAATTATTGGAATAATTTCCATAGTAATTGTTAAGCTATATTACAGAGACAAAGAAAAAGATGACGAAAGAGAGAAATTAGAAGAATTTATCAACAGCACAAAAGCTGATTACGATAATGAAAGACGTAAAAGAACTAGAAGAACAAGCAAAAAACGTCCAGATTACACTCAAGCACAAAATTATGCAAATACTATTGACAGCCAATACAACACTGCAAAAAAAGAAGCTAAAAAAGCCAGAAGCGCTTTAGCTGATGATCTTGTTGAAACTGAAAACGTTGGTGGAACTACTGCATTGCTCAGACAAAGAGCACAAGCTATGGAAAATGCTCCTAAAAGACAAGTAAGAAAAGTCAGAAGAGCTCCAGCTGAAGCAGTTACAACTAAAAAGGTACAAAGAACTCCAGAAAGAGTTAAGACCCAAATGGTTAAAGAGGAAGAGGTTAAGCCATTCCAAGAACCTATTAAACCTGTTCATACTGCAACAATCAACAGTGCAAGAGCTAAAGAGGAACAACCTATAGCTAAACAAGTGCCAATGACTGAAAAGCAAAAGGAATTCATCTCAAAAGATGCAAATAAATTAGTTGTTGAAGATACTGATGGTGGAGTGAAAGTCGTTAAATCAGTGCAACCTTCAGACAGCATTGAAGAATTAAAAGAATCTGCAAAAATCGAAGATTCTACTCCAAAGGTTGAAGAGCAAAGCGAAGTAGTTGAAAAAGCAGAAAAAGAAACTGCTGAATTGATTAAAAAGATTGAAGAAGCTAAAGAAGAAGTGGAAGAAACCATTTCTGCAGATAAAGAAGTTAAAGTAGAAGAAGCTGAAGAAACTGCAGAAGCGGAAGCAGAAGAAACCCCTGCAAAAGAAACAGAAAAAACTGCAGAAGTCAAAGCAGAAGAAACTCCTGCAAAAGAAGCAGAAAAAACTGCAGAAGTCAAAGCAGAAGAAACTCCTGCAAAAGAAGCAGAAAAAACTGCAGAAGTCAAAACAGAAAAACCTAAAGCAGAACCTGCAGAAACTAAAGCCGAAGAAACCCCTGCAAAAGAAACAGAAAAAACTGCAGAAGTCAAAACAGAAAAACCTAAAGCAGAACCTGCAGAAACTAAAACCGAAGAAACTCCTGCAAAAGAAGCAGAAAAAACTGTAGAGGTTAAAGCTGAAGAACCTAAAGCAGAACCTGCAAAAGAGGAAAAATCTGAAACTCCAGATATAGAATCTACAATTGAAAAAATCAAAAAAGCAAGTGCAGAAAAAGAAGAAGCTGCAGAAGAAGAATCTGCAATCATTCCTGAAGTGAAAGCAGAAACTGAATCCAAAGTGGATGAAGCTAAATCAGCTATTGTTGAAGGAGCTTCAAAAGTAAGCGATAAAGTTTCTCAAGTTGCTGAAAAGGTTTACAACGATGACTTGCATTTAATTCTCAACAAAGATAAAAAAGTGGAAGTTGACAACACTCCTGAAAATGACTTTGTCACAATCAATGCAGATACTGAAACCCAATCTACAAGTAATGAACTAATCAACAGCGCTATTAATTCCATCAGAAACTTCAGAAAATCCAATGTTCCTGAAAAGCCGGTTGTTGTGGAAGAAGTTGATGATATAGTTCCTGAAGATTATGCTCAAGAATTAGGAGATGGAATCGAGTATATTGGAGACACAATCACTATAACTCCAATCCACGAAGAAGAAGAACGTGACATGGCATACAATAGGCCAAATAAAGATGTAGACAAAATATACAAGGAAATCAATAAGGAATCCTACAATAAAACAGATGATGAAGAGTTATCTAAAAGCTTTGAAGATGTGACTGATGAAACATCTGAAAAAGATGCAAATGTCTACACCAAAGAGGATTATGAAAAGATTGAGAAAAAAGAGAAAGATAAACAACGCAGAGCTGAAAACACCAAAAAGATTTTAGGATCCAAAGGCATCAGCGAAGAGGAACTCCATAAAAGAGCTGAAGCTAAAGAAAGATCCAAACGTACAAGAAAAGCTGCTGTTGCAGAAAAAGAACCTGTTGAAGAAGGCCAAAAAACACTTATGATGCATAAGGCAAGAAATGATGTTGAAGAAGTTTACATCAATGGAACCTTATTTGAACTTAAAGTTGGCCAAGTTGTAATGTTTGACATTAAAAGTGAAACCTATTCAAGTCAAATATTAAAACTCAAACCAGGTTATATTGGTGTTAAATACAGATCCAAAAAGATTTGGGTTAAATCCAATACTGTTAAAAAGATTTTAAAATAAATTATCAATTAAAATAGTTTTAAACTATTTTAATTTCTTTATTTTTAATTTCTTTTAAAATAAAAGACTGAATAAATTTATTTAATAAAAAAAAATCCGAATTAATCTTTAAATAAATTTATAATCTTTTTCTTTTCTTTTTTTATTTTTTTTATTTCAAAATATCTCTTTTTTTAATATTATATTCTATAGATTTCCTATACTCTCTTTTTTTTTAGTATTTTTTTATTCTTTTAATTTTATCAATCCTAAAATTTTCTTTAATAAACCCTTTTAATCCATCATCATTCTTCAAAAATACAAATAAATAGTTTTTTACATATTATCGATATTTTTAAGCAAATATATCAGATTTAATGATGCAAGCAAGCGCTTACATTCGATTAAGTTTATATACTAACTATTTAATAAATTAAATTAACAGGAAATTTGAAAATTAATTGAAGCTACTTAAAAATGAGGAGGAAAAACATATGATTCCATATGATGTAGTTAACAATGACCCAAAACCATGCTATTAAATTTTCTTATTTTTTTATATTTTTTTATTTTTCAAGCAAAAAACTATTTTTTAATTTTTAAATTATCATAATTTTTATTTTACAAGCAAATAACCATTTTTTTAATTTTTAAATTATCATAATTTTTATTTTACAAGCAAATAACCATTTTTTTAATTTTTTAATTATTATCCTTTAATTTTACATAAAACATGCTTATTTAATTCAACAAACACAAAAAACATTTAATAACTCATAAACATCTATTTCTTTATTCTAAACATATAAACGATAATTTTACACATCTCTTCATTCAAAATGTTTTAATTTATAAAAAAACTTATAAAGATTATTTTCTAAAATTAAGTATTAATAGTATTAAAAAATAATAATATTAGAATTAACTTAAAGAGGAGAAGTATGTTTTCAATTATAGAAAGTTATGCAGACAAATCAGAAACGATTAAGGAAGCACGTAAAAATGTTCGAAAATGTCTTTTTCTAAGGAAATAGGACGTTTCATCATATTATTTTTTATATTGATACTTGTCATATCAATAGTTCAATATATGTTTTTTGATCCGAATGCACAAATACAAACTCCATTAAACTTTTTATTAGTCCATTTATCCTTTATTTTCTCACCAATACTAATCTATTTATTTATTACCAAAATAGAAAAGCGCAGTTTGAGAAGTATTGGATTTAGTAAGGGAAATGTAATATCATCAACATTAAAAGGATTATTGATTGGATTAGTATTGATTTTTGCTATTATAATCATAGGAGTTCTATTTGGACAATTCAAATATAATGGCATTGATTTTTCAAGCTGCATTCTTCTTATCTTATATTTCATAGGATATGGAGTGCAATCATTTGGTGAAGAGATATATTGCAGAGGATGGGCATTAACCTACTTTGCTAGAAGACATAGCATTCTATTTGCAATATTGGCATCAAATATAGTATTCATTCTTCCACACTTAGGAAATAACGGATTTGATATACTGTCAATTGTGAATATTTTCCTAATTGGAACCCTTTTTGCTATAATCTTTTTAAAATATGATAACATTTGGATCTGCGGTGGTATCCATACAGCATGGAATTTCCTATTAGGACCTGTTTTCGGGTTAAATGTTAGTGGCTCCACTACCTATTCATTATTAAAATTCAGTGCAATTAGTCCAAATATTTTAAATGGAAGAACTTTTGGACCAGAATCCAGTCTTATCGTAAGTTTTGTAGTGATTGTAGCAATAGTCATATCAGTATATGTCTTAAAAAAGTGAAAATAAATAGTTAAACCATGAAAATTGATAGTATAAAAACTATTGATTTTCAAATCCTATTTTTTAAATTAAATTCTAAATATTAATAAATTCTCTATTTTTAATTATTCACCAAATTATATTAAATTCAAAAATTTTTGTTAGATTGATTTTCAAATCCTATTTTTTAAATTAAATTCTAAATATTAATAAATTCTCTATTTTAATTATTCACCAAATTATATTAAATTCAAAAATATTAGTTAAATCACTATTTTTAATTATTTTTCATCTTTTTTTATAAAAAGAATCTTTTTTAATGTTCAAATAAAAATAAAAAAAAAATTGGCAGATGATTTGCTAAAATACTATTTTTTTCATATAAAAAAAGAATAGACACATATTTTTGTTAAAAAACTATTTTTTCTTATAAAAATACCCAATTTAATCAAACATATCATAAGCAACTGATTTAAAAAAAATATAAAAACTTAATATATTTAATTAATAAAGTTAGTAATATATGATTAAAAACTATAATTATAGGGGGTGCAAAGGATATTAGCAGTATAAATGAAAATCAAGAACTTATTTTAGAGAAAACTCCTAATGAAGAGAATTTAGGGGCGGAAAATGATAATAATCCATTAACTGCAACAGGAACATTCAAATCTTTGAATAGCCTCATCAATAACAATGATGATTTAGAAATAAATCTAACTCGAGACTACAATTATTCTGATGAAGATGATTTTCCTAACGGCATTACAATTAACCGTACAGTAACCATCAATGGAAATGGATACACAATCGATGCAAATGGCAAAGCACGGATATTCCATGTAACCAATAGCACTGTTGTATTTAAAAACATCACTTTTGCAAATGGAAAGCCATATTATACAGAGAATGGTGGAGCAATATTAGGAGCATCCACAGCAATAAACTGTACATTCTATAATAACAAAGCATATGATGGTGGAGCAATGTATGAAGGAACTGCAATAAACTCCACATTCATAGACAACAATGCAAAAAGTGGAGGGGGAGGTGCAATATATCATGGAAAAGCAATAAACTCCACATTCATAAGGAACATTGCATGTTACGGTGGAGCAATGGAAGAAAGAATCGCAATAAACTGTACATTCCAAGAAAACCAAGCAGTTCAAGGAGGAGCAGGATATGAATTTAATGCAATAAACTGTAACTTTACAAATAATCATGCTTCCTACCTAGCAGCATTATTCCTAGGTTTTGCAATAAATTCTAATTTTAAAGATAACTACATAGATAGCTATGGAGAGAATATCGCAGTTGGAGATGCTGTTGTGATAAATTGTACCTTTACCAATAACATATATGAAGATTGTGAATTTTGCCAAAACATCACTATCAATATTGATAATTACACAGGCAAAAGCTATGAAGTAAACGGGATAGGTGTAAATGTAAAGACAGATTCCGGCAAGGATTTTAATAATATTGTTGTTTCCATAAATGTTTATAAAGATGGGGAACTGGTAGATACTGCAATGGTTGAAAGTGGAGAATATTGGAGATTTCAGTTACCTGAAGGAGAGTATATCGCTACTGCAAGCATTGAAGGTGCCTCTGAAATTGAAATTCATAATTTTACAATAAAATTAACTAAAGATCCTGTTGTTATTGATGTGAATGACACAACTATGATCCATAATACCATTTCAAAATTAACTGCCACATTCTATGATGCAGGTCCAAATCCAGGTCCTATAGCTAATACCATGGTAATTGTTAGCTTAGATAACAAATTAATGTATCCAGTTACAGAGGAGAATTGTTCTGTCTCAATAACCCTTAAGGATTTAAGTTTAGGCATCCACAATGCAAGCTTTTTATTCTTAGGGGACGATACACGTGAAAGAACACGTAAGGATGTAAATATATTCGTTGTAAAGATCATAGCAAAAATAAATTGTGAAAATCCATTTATTATTAAATACAACACAAGCTACTCCTATCTAATTGAAGTGACAGAAGCAGATGGATATCCTATAAGCGGAGAACAAATATACATTGACCTTTTTGAAGGGGAAACTTTCATAACCAGCAAATCAGGAACCCTATTTGTGGATGCATCACTATTCCAAAAATTGGCAGCAGGCAATTACACAGCAACAATAAGCTTTGGGAAAGATTCAGGTTATGGCCCATCTAAAAAAATAAACATTATTGTAGAAAAACAAAATACAAGCTTGTCTTCAAATGATATAATAGCAGAATTCGGTTCAGATGAGAAAATAGTTGCAACCCTAACAAATGAACAGGGAAATCCTATAATAGGAGTCGACTTGACAGTTAACATATCTGAAAATAATGAAACATTCACTACCGATGAAAATGGTCAGATAAAAATACCAATCAACAAATTAGCTCTAGGAGAATATGAAGCACAGATTGGCTTTGCTGGAAATGAAAACTACACAGCATCAAATAATACAGCCCATATAACAATCAAAAAAGCAAATACTGTATTGTCTGCAGAAAATATAACCGCATACATAGGTTCAGATGAAAATCTCACCATCAGCTTAAAAGATAGTGAAAATCATCCAATTTCCAATGCAAAAGTAATCATAGTCTTAAATGGAGTTGAAGAAAAAACAACCAATGAAAATGGAGAAATAAAAGTATCCCTAAAAGACTTAAGCACAAAGACTTACATTGCAGGTGCTTTATTCCTTGGAGATGAAAACTATACTGCCTCAAACATAACAGCAAGCATTGACATCATTATGACCAATGCTAAACTAACTATAGACAATAGCTGCACAGTGGCTTGGGGAGAAACTGCAAAGATTAACATCACATTAATGGATGAAAATGAAAATCCAATTTCAGGCCTTGTAAAAGTATATCTCGACGGATTCGAAGATGAAGGCTATGTAGATTATGTAACAACCGATGAAAATGGAAAAGGACAAGCTAAATTCAAGGCAAACCTTAATCAAGATACCATTAACATTATGGCAAGATTCTTAGGTAACGATGAATACCATGCAGTTGACAGTTCAAACACTGCACAACTAAACATTAATGAAACCAAGCAAGCAAATGTGGAAATAAAAGCAAATGACGTTGACTATGGCGAAGACACAATCATTACAATTACTGCACAAACCATTAGCGGAAAATCCATCAATCTGGAAAAAGTAATGGTTAGCATTGACAATGAAGAAGCTAAAGAATATGATGTCATAAGCAATATTGTAAACCTTGGCAAATTAGCTGCAGGATCTAAACTCATTACCGTAAGCCCATCAAATGAAGATGAGTATACTTTCAACCCAATCAGCCTTACAACAAATGTCAATCCTGGAACTCCAGAGCTCACAGTAAGTCCTGGAGAAGCAAGCGTAAGCATTGAAGTGAAAGATAAAGGAAATCCAATCGCTGGAACTGCAAACATTTGCATCGATGGAAACACTGAAAACCCAATAACAGTCACCATCAATGAAACAGGTACAGTGACAGTCCCATTAAACAACTTAAGTCCTGGAAACCATGCAGTGGAAGTGATATTCACTAATGAAAACTATACAACTGCAAGAAAAACTGTCGCAGTGAATGTGCCAAAAATTGACAGCAAAGATTCAATCATTACAATCAAAGCAAATAACATCACATATGGTGAGAAAACAGTGATTGAATTTACTTTAAAAGACCATGAAAACAAAGGTTTAACCGCTGATATCACAGTATTGTTCAATGATGCAAACCAAACCGTTAAAGTAACTGAAGGTATTGGAAAACTGGAAATAAACAACACTTTAACTGCAGATACCTACCCAATAGTAGCAAATTATGCAGGAAACGAAGTTTATAACCCATCTATGGCAACAGATTACTTTAAAGTAGCAAAATTAGGTACACAAATCATATTCGAGAATATGAACACAACAGCAATTGCTCAAAGTGATGTAAACACTGGAGAATGGTTCTACTTCACATTAAAAGACTCTAACGGAAAAATTATGCCAAATGTCCCTATGCAAATAGGATTCAATGGAGTAGTATACACCTATGAAAAAGATGGAATCATCACAGATGAAAACAGAACAGCAAAACTCCAAATCAACCTTGGATACAAAGGAGTATACACATTTGCTATCTGTTTCTTAGGTGATGAAAACTACAACGCATCATTTGCAGTTGCAAAAATCACTGTTGATACACAAACCCCTACACTGACCGTTCCTAACAAGTCATATAAGGTAAGTGCAAAAACCAAGATATTAACAGCAACTTTCAAAACAGCAAAAGGAACAGCAATTGCAGACAAATGAGTTAGCTTCACAGTGAATGGAAAAACCTACAAAGCAAAAACCAATGCAAATGGTGTTGCAAGCGTAAACGTAAGCATTTCTAAAGCAGGATCTTATGCAGTAACTGCTAAATATGCAGGAGACAGCACATTTGCAGCAACAACTGCAAAAGCAACACTAAACATAAGCTAAAAATAAAAACTATTTTATGAAAATCTATAGTGAAAAACTATTGATTTTCAACTTCTATTTTTTTAATATTTATTAAACTTTAATTAATTTAAATCTCTTTAAAGGAATTATTTTTAAATTATTTTTAAAAATAAATTGTTTTAAAACTTTTTTTAAAAAATAAGAATTAAATTAATAATTCAATAAAGTAAAAATTTACAAAACAATAATATTACTCTTAAAGAAGTAAAATAAAAAAAGAACAATAATACGCATAAAGAAGCAAAATTAACAAAACAATAAAATTGCTCTTAAAGAAGTAAAATAAAAAAAGAACAATAATACGCATAAAGAAGCAAAATTTACAAAACAATAATATTACTCTTAAAGAAGTAAAATAAAAAAAGAACAATAATACACATTAAGAAGTAAATAAAAAAATATTATTAAAAAAGAATTAAAAAAAAAGATTATGCTCATTTATGAGCATAATAGAAAATCAATTCATCGTCTTTGATTTCATCAAGTCTTGCAAAGCCGAATCTTTCAAATTGGACTATGTCTCCAACTTTTAAGTCTTTGCAGTCAACTTCACAAAGACCTTCAGTGATTGAAGCATCATCCATAACTACTTTTGCCTTAATTGCATCAGTTGGAACCCATTGAATGATTCTTGCTTTAGCTTCTCTTGCATCTTCAAATGATTTGCTGTGGAATGAAACATTTTCATCCTTGATTTCAACATTTACTGCATCCATCAAACGACTGATTCCATCAGTTAAATCTGCTTTTGGAATGTATACTTCCTTGTCAAATACAAGGGTTCTGTTTCCTCTTTCCTCAAAGTTAGGATGCAAAGGCCTTTCGATAGATAATCCTAAATCTTCTTCTGGAACATCACTTATGTCTATTTTTACTGGGTCTGGCACGAAGAAATATCTGTTTACCTTTTCTTCAATGATATTTCTGTTTAAACCATAGATCTTTTTCCAGCTGATTGCTGAATCAGACATTTTAATACCTATCTCAACCATTAACTGAGTGATTGTTTCCGGTTGGATTCCTCTTCTTGCAATTGCCTTTAATGTTCCAAGCCTTGGATCATCCCAACCGCTGTAGGTTCCATCTTCAATACCTTCCATTGCCTTGGAGGTACTTAAGGCTATATCTTCCATCTTCAACCTACCGTAATGGATAAATTCAGGAATTTCCCAACCCATATGATTGTAAAGGTATTTTTGCTTTTCACTGTTTGCAAGATGGTCTTTTCCCCTTAGGACATGAGTCATTCCAAGCAAGTGGTCATCTACAGATACTGAGAAGTTCATCATAGGATAAACCCTATATTTAGTACCCATTCTTGGATGTTCCTCTTCAACAATTCTCATTGCCACCCAATCACGGATTGCAGGATTTTTATGATTTATATCAGTTTTAACTCTAAGAACCGCTTCACCAACTTCCATTTCAGGGAACTTTTTCCAAAGTTCCATATTTTCCTCTACAGTATTATCTCGGCATGGACAAGCTTGACAGTTATCCTTAAGTTCCTTAAAGTCAGCACCATCACATGTACACATATATGCTGCTCCACGTTTAATTAATTCTTCAGCATATTGGTAATAGATTTCAAAACGGTCACTTTGATAGTATACTTCATCAGGCTCAATGCCTAACCATTTCAAATCCTCTTGAATCAATTCATAAGCAGGTTCATAAACACGTTTTGGATCTGTATCCTCTATTCTTAAAATGAATTTTCCGCCACATTTTTTAACGTATTCTCCATTAGGAATAGCAGCTCTTGCATGTCCAATATGCAAAGGACCACTTGGATTTGGAGCAAAACGCATTACAACATCTTTATTGCTACCTGGAAGTTTTGGCAATCCTTCTTCTTTCTTCTGTTTTTTCTCTTCAACAGCTACACCTAATTCTTCCATTTTAGCTTTTTGTTCTTCTGGTGAGAGTGCATTTACTTGAGCTACGATTTTACCAGATAAAGGACCGATTTCCTTTGCTCTTGGTCTAAGTTCAGGTTCGCTGCTCATTATAGAACCCATTACTGCTCCAGGATTTGCACTTCCCTTATGTTTAGCTGCATTCAATAATGCATGTTTAAATACAATTTCTTCTAATTCATCCATAAAATCACGAAATAAATAAATTTAAAAAAAGTTTTTAAAAGATTTTCATAATTAATAATCTTAAATTTTTAAATTAGTTTAATTAATAATTGATTAATTAATAATGATTATTAAAATTATGTTATAATTTATGAAACTAAACTTATATAAATATAATTAATAATAAGACTAAAATTTGATATTTTTCTAAAAATTATTATAAAAATTAGGATGAAAAACATTAAAATAATGTGAAAAACATGGAAAATAGGATAATGGATAAAATAATCCTAAAAAACAAAAAAATAGGTATAAAATCTAATATGTCCGTAATAAAAATCGCAAACATATTAGATATGGCAAATCTAATAAATAGGTTTAGCAACAATATTCATTAGACAATATTATTTTTAAACATTTTAATATTTAAATTCTTTGATTAAATTAGTTTTTTTAGAAAATAAAGAACATAAATTTAGTTATAGATAATTTAAATATAAGAAAATTTAGTTATGCCTAAATAATTGATTAAACATGATTTAAATCTAATACAATTACTCATTGAAAATAAATCAAATAATAACCAAATAAAAAAAAACATTAAAATTGCATAAAAAATAAGAAATAAAAAAAAATAAAAAAACTAGAAAGCTTAAACCTACATAAAAAAATAAGAAATAAAAAAAAATAAAAAAACTAGAAAGCTTAAACCTACATAAAAAAATAAGAAATAAAAAAATAAAAGAAAAAAAAGAAAAAAACTAAAAAAAAAACAAAAAAACTTTTACACACCATTAAAGAACGACAAGTACTGAAAGACAATAGTGTGATAAATATTTATTATGGTTTTTAAAATGGATAAATTATAACCGAGGGAAATTTATTATTAGCTGACTAAATAATTTAATTTTTTTAGAAAAATTAAAATTGACTGGACAAAATTTACTTATTTTTTTATTTTTCTTGTCTTTAAAGTACTTGTATCCTTTAACAGCCAATGCATTCAATATCCCACATTGAATATTCTTTAAAAATGGCCATATGACCATAACCTCATGATCGGATAAAACTTCACATGAGATTCAACCCCAAATTTTAAATTAACAATAATTTTTTTATCCTCAATGGATATGTTACTTTATATTATTAGTAGTATATAAATTATTCGGTTTAAAATTGCTTTATTTCAAAAATAAAGACCAAATATTTAGTTATACCTAATTTAAATTTAGTACAGCCTAAAAAAAATTTTGTTGTACCTAAAGAATTTTATTAAAACCATAATATTAAAATTAATATAAGCCACCATCATACACCCCACAATAAACCACCCCATACAAACCCAAAATAAACGATTTCATACACATCACAAAAAGAACCACACCATACAAACCCAAAATAAGCGATTTCATACACATCACAAAAAGAACCACACCATACAAACCCAAAAAAAACCAAATTCAGTCAACCACCATAAACTCATATAGTAATATATTAATACAAGTTTTAAAATATATATTAATTATATTCAAATATATTTGATATTATCTAATTTAATAAAAATTATTCAAGAAATTATTAAATTATTTTTATAATTTATAAAATTAATTTTAAAAATTCTAATTTTTAAAAAATCTAGTTTAATTTTATCCTGTGTATTTGAATATAGAAAACTGGAAAATTGAACGACGAAAGGTGATAACTTGAAGCTAAATAAAATAGCGATAATTAGTCTACTTTTATTGGCTATTATTACATTCGGAGCAGTTAGCGCTGCCGAAGATGTGACTGCAGATGACTCTGCAGTTTTAGACAATGTAAATTTAAATGCTGATGGTGACATTGCCATTAATGACGCAGTTACAGATGTGAATTTAGATGGGGATGTTGGCGATGATGCTATTGGCGATATGGATAACTCAAATATTATTAATGATTCAAAGGATCTGCTTAGCTCATCAAAACTTGGTGATGATGCACAAGTAGTGACTAGCGAAAACTTTTTTGATTATTTTGATACAAATGGAAATTTAAAATCCACTGTTAGTGGAGATTTAACCTTCAAAAATGAATTCTCTTCTATTGTCCCATCAATTACCATTAATAAGGGAATTACTATCAACAGCGATCAAGCAATATTAAAAAATATGGGAATTAAGATTACCGCTGCTAATGTTGTTTTAGATGGGCTTACATTTATCAGTGACACTTCAGTGGGAGACCTGATTTATGTTGGAGCAAGTGATGCAACTTTAACCAATTTAGACATTAGTTATAGTGTAGGGGATGAAGACGCCATCGCCATCAACATTGATGGTGCAGACAATGTAGAAATAACTGACAGCACAATATTCTTTGAAAGTACTGTAAGCGATGATTCAAAAGATGCTATTGCAATCAATGTTTTTGATGCAATAGACATTTTAATCGACGGAAACAACATCACTACAAGACTACCTGGATTATATGCTCAAAATTATGATGGGGACTATATGCTAATGGGATTGACTACCGTAAACCCTATTAAATTTAAGGAAGTTGATGGCCTTGTGTATAGTAACAACATTCAAGATTCAAGCATTAACAAATGTACTGCAAGTTACCTACAGCACAATCCATGTTCATAGTTGGATGTAATGATATCAATATCCTCAACAATGATTTCTCAATGATTGATACAGTTACTCCTGTAGGAACTAACATTTATTTATACGCATTTACAGTAGGATTCACAACCGCATCAAATATTAAAGGAAACAACTTCAATATCTTTACAAACGGAGGCGGTGCCGAAGCAGGAACTGCATATGCAATCCAAGTGGTAAAGGCTGACTTAAATATCACAGGAAATGAAATCATTTCAAAATCCAATGGACCTAACTTAGGAATCTATGCAGCAAGTATGATGGGAGAAGATTCCAATCTTTATATCAGTGATAATTTCATTAATGTAACTGGTTTAGCTACTAGTGCCTCCACTGGATGGGGATTAGTTTCCGGTATTGAGATACAAAACGGAATAGGTCAAATCTACAACAATACAATCTACACTTACAATACTGCAGACTACGATGAAAATAACTACCTATATGGTGTAAGTTATGCACAATGGATGACCGGTCAACGTTCATTAGATGTAAGAGACAATGTAATTGTACAGAAGGTAAGTATGCAGTATCAGTCTTAGATGCAGATAGTTTAAATGTAACTGGAAATACATTAATTGCACATGACTTAAGCGGTGATGAAGCTGTAAACCCAGGTTCCTGTGAAGAAACAGATATTTCAGACAATACTGATGAAATTCCAGAACCTGAAGAAAAAATCCAACCAAATATTGAAATCACTGCTGACAATGTATGGAATGGATACTCAATGACATAATCGTAAATGTTACTGGTCTTAAAGATACTGAAACTGTAATTGCAACTGGTAGCGTTACCATAAAAGTAAACGGAAAAGAAGAAACAATTGAATTAGTCGAAGGAAAAGCAACATACACAATCGCTGCAACAGATATTATTAGCGGTGAAAATACCGTAACTGTCTCATACAGTGGATCTGATGAATTTGAAGCAGGAACTGCTACTGCAAGCTTCAAAACTTTAGATGGTGTTGTAACCAATGAAACATTCTTTGATTATTTCAACAGAGCAGAAAATGGAAGATTATATAATTATATACCAGATGGAGTCACCCTTGACTTCCAAGGTGCATTCTACAGCACTCCTGAAAGAAACTTCACCATGAACATAAACAAACCTGTAAATATAATCACTTCAACCCATGATGCATTCATAGACTTGAACACAACTGCAGGCAGTTTATTCGGTGAAGACCCTGGAGACAGTTTTGCAATCACCTACGGAGGTTCAGGCACCAATGTAACTGACATTGTATTCCATAACAGCCAAATATGGGTGTTCAATGCACATAACGTTACTTTAGACCATATCAACAACACCATTGAAGACCAAAGAGTTGGATCTGGTAATGGTGCAACTTCCATTAGAGCTAATTCCACTTATGTAACTGTTAAAAACAGCTATTTCTACACAAGAAACAATGGAGGTTCAAGTTCATTGGTAATGGCTTGGGCAGACCACTGTACTTTTGACAACAACACTATAGTTGTTGAAGGAAATGTAGGAAATATGATTTATTTAACCACCTACAATGTAGAAGTTCCTACAGGTGTTTTAGCTAACCAATACAACACTATTACAAACAACAAAATCTACGGATTTAAAGAACCTGCATCAATTTGCGGGGGTTTAGTAATTAGTGGAGCTAATAACCTAATTGAAGGAAACTTTATTGATTATGGTGGTACAGGTATTAATGCTCAATGGGGTCAAGGAGACTTCGTTAACAATACCTATAGAAACAATGTTTTAATCAACGGATCCTCATTTAATGCTCCAGATGGTTCAACCATGTACAACAATAGTGTTACCGGCGCAATGAATACCGGTAAAAACAGTATTGCATACAATAACACCGTAGGAAAGAATTTGACTGTAGGAATTGGAGCTACCGCTTACGATAACACAGCAAATGGATTAATCGTAAATGAAAACGGTACTGCATATGACAATATAATCAATGGTCTCACCCAAGTAAACGGTAAGAACGCTCTTGTAAGAGATTCAGAGTTAAATGGTGCAGTTACCTTAAAAGGAGACAATTCAAAAGTTCTTGAATCTATAATTGTAGGAGATGTAACACTTAGTGGAAACAATACATTGCTCCAAGGTTCAGATGTTGACGGCAATATTAGTTTCGGTACTAAATCTGCTGGAACTGCTACCGTAAATGAAAATAACATCAATGGTCAAATTACCACTAAAGCAAGTAACAACAACCTTGTAATTACCAACAATGTAATCCATACTGATGAGGAATATGCAATTGTATTGAAATCCAGAAATAATATTGTAGAATGCAATCAATTGTATGCCGCTGAGAAAAAAGGTGAGGAAGCTGTAAGCTTTGACGAAACCAAAAACAATACTGTACAAAAAAACTACCCACCTTACATGCCAAAAATAGAAATTGAAACTCCTGTAATCTGGATAGGAAACAGTGCAGATATTGTCATAACTGTAAGCAACCTTGAAGGTGCAGAAACCATATTGGCTACTGGAAATGTAACTGTAAAAATCAATGGAAAAGAAGAAACCATCGAATTAAGTGAAGGAAAAGCGACCTACACAATCCCTGCAGAAGACATCACCGCTGGTGAAAACACTGTAACTGTTACCTACAATGGTGCAGATGACTTCGCAACTGGAGAGGAAAGTGCTACTTTCGCCCCATTAGATGGTGTTGTAACCAAAGACACCTTCCAATACTACTTCGATGAAGAAAATAATGGTGCATTGTTCTATTATGTCCCTGAAGGAGCAACCCTTGACTTCCAAGGAGACTTCATCGGTGCATACACAACCAATATCAACAAACCGGTAAACATTGTAAGTACAACTGGTGATGCATTCATTGAAACCAACAAAACAGGAAGCTTCAACATTCTTGAAGGAGGTTCAGGAACCAATGTAAGTGGATTAAGCTTCTTGAACACTGCATTCTACATTACAACTGCACATAATGTTGTGATTGATGGAATCAGCATGGTTGCTAACATGTCTGGCGTAGGTTCAGGTACAGGATTCTTATCTATCAGATCCAACTCTTCATATGTAACTGTCAAAAACAGCTACTTCGAAAACGGAGGAACCGGATCAAGCTGTGTAGTAATAGGAACCTCCAACTACTGTACAATAGACAACAACGTATTGAATGCAACCAAAAACAGCGGTAACATCCTATACATAACAACATATGTAGGAACAGGAGACACTCCAAGCTACAACAACATTACAAACAACATAATCGAAAGCCAAGTAAACAGTGGATTCTGTTACGCAATCAATCAACCACCCTGGTGCAGGTATTGTACAACAATCCACTTGGGGCGCAGCACCGCAACCAAACGGTTTCAACACTTACATAAACAACACATTAACCGGCGGATGCGGATTAACCGCTATGGTAAACAGTACAGTACTCGACAACACTGTTGAAGGTGCAATGACCCTTAATGGAGACTCAATAGCATCTGGAAACACTGTAAACAGCTTAACTGTAAACGGTGCAAACTGTATAGTCAAAGACAACACATAGAAAATCCTCATCATTATCCAAAATAACAATATTCAGTGCAAACGCTATAATCACGATATCTCCATGTTGCATATCAAGAATATCCAAAATAACAATATTCAGTGCAAACGGTATAGTCAAAGACAACACAGTCAATGGTGCAGTAACAGTAGCTAAAGCTGCTCAAAGTACTGAAATAAGTGAAAACACTATCAATGGCATTGTAACCGTAAACTCAGATGACAACACAATTATCGGAAATGAAGTCAGAACCAGCACTGAATATGCAATCGACCTTAAGACAAGTGCAAACAATATTGTAACCAACAATGTATTATATGCAAGTGAAAAAGCTGGTGATGATGCAGTTAACTATGATGCAAGCAAAGAAAACACCGTTAGAAACAACTATCCTCCATATAGACCAGACATCCAAATTGAAGTAGATGCTGGTTGGGCCGGAACTGAAGCAACTGTTGCAATTACTGTAACAAATGAAAATGGTCAAGAAACTATCTTTGCAAGCGGAACTGTAACTGTAAAAATCAATGGTAAAGAAGAAACCATCGAATTAGAAGAAGGAAAAGCAAGCTACACAATCCCTGGAGAATATATTACAGCAGGAGAAAATACTGTAACTGTTACCTACAATGGAGCAGAAGACTTCTTAACAGGAGAAAAATCTGCAACTTTCATCCCATTAGATGGTGTTGTAACTAAAGATACCTTCAAATACTACTTCGATGTTGAAAATAATGGTGTCTTGTACCCTTATGTTCCTGAAGGAGCAACCCTTGACTTCCAAGGAGACTTCCTCGGTGCATACACAGTAAACATCAACAAGCCAGTTAATATTGTAAGTACTACTGAGGATGCTTTCATTGAAACCAACAAAACAGGAAGCTTCAACATCCTTGAAGGCGGTTCTGGAACCAATGTAAGCGGACTTAAATTCCTCAACACTGCATTCTACATTACAACTGCACACGATGTTGTGATTGATGGAATCAGCATGGTCGCTAATATGTCTGGTGTAGGTTCAGGTACAGGATTCTTATCTATCAGATCCAACTCTTCCCATGTAACTGTCAAAAACAGCTACACCAGTCTATCAATGGCAAGTCAAATGTTGTATCATTCTTCCCATGTAACTGTCAAAAACAGCTACTTCGAAAACGGAGGAACCGGATCAAGCTGTGTAGTAATAGGAACCTCCAGCTACTGTACAATAGACAACAACGTATTGAATGCAACTAAAAACAGCGGTAACATCCTATACATAACAACATATGTAGGAACAGGAGACACCCCATCTTACAACAACATTCAAACAACGTAATCGAAAGCCAAGTAAATAGTGGATTCTGTTATGCAATTGCTGTTATCGGTGGATACAACAATATTGAAA
>NZ_CACXNW010000008.1:56840-151218 GCF_902769175.1 uncultured Methanobrevibacter sp. | reverse complement strand
TAAATTCTGTGCATCAGTATAGTGAGCAGATAAATTAAGAACAGATTTTCTAGTGATCTTTACACCTTTAGGAACGCCAGTAGTACCACTGGTATATAATATACCTGCCAAATCACCATACTCAACAGGCAAATGAGATAAATTGCCAATATCCCCTTTAAGAATATGGGATTCATTCAATACATTTATGCCATTTTCATCAGCGAATCCACTGACACTCTCATCAACAAATCCACCAGCATTTTCATCAGCGAATCCACTGACACTCTCATCAACAAATCCACCAGCATTTTCATTATCGAAATCAGAATTATTATTTTCATTAGAGATACTAATATTTTCCATTAAACTGCAAACTCTGTCATATGTTGTATCATCTGCAATAACTGCCTTAGAATTTGAATTTTCTAAAATGAATCTTATCCTCTCATTTGGTAAAGAACTGTCAACTGGAACTGGAGTTGCACCAATTGATAAAATTGACAAAACATTAAACAAATACAATTCAGATCGCTCACATACAAAAGCAACGAAATCATTAGACCCAACTCCTAATTCCTTCAAGGAAATTGCAATCTCATTTGCAATGAATGCACTTTCAGACAATGTATATGAATCATCATTACCTCTCACCAATTCACTGTCGGGATATTTTGCAAGATTATCATTAAATGCATCTAAAACATCATCATAAACCAAAGAATGCTCAGTATTATTATACTCATCTAAAAGTTCCATATCCTTAGAACTGGCATATTCAATATCTCCCAATTCATTTGCATTGATAATCTGCTCTGCAATCAATTTATAGGCATAAACAAAATGTTCAATGAAATCCTTTGAATACCTATCGGAATATGAAACCCTAATGCTGTAATCCTCTCCTTTCTGGAGGACATCAGCACTGAAATCAACATTTGAAACCAAGATGGATTGGAAAATATTTTCTTCTATAAATTGGGAGCTGTCCTCTCCATTTACATTATTGCCTTCAATCCAATCAGGTATAAATTGGAATAGGATATTGGAATTTACATTATACTCATTAGCAATCAATCTAAATGGATAATAATCATACTTCATCACATCATAAATTAAATCAGACATATAATCCATAAATGCAGAAATGTCCTGATTTTTACAATCTGCCAACATAGGCAATGTATTGACATACATACCAATGGCATCAAAGTTCTTGAATCGGCCACGTCCATTGTCAAGAATATTGAACAATACCTTTTCATTGCCAACAAATCTGGACAATGTGTAAGCAAATGCAGATACGAAAAAGACATTTTCGCTAAGATTATGATTTAGCAAAAATGAATGGAATGAATCGGAATCAATATTCAAATCAGTTTGTAGAATTCCTGCCCCTTCAGATGAGACACTATCCAATAGGATTCCGACTTCATCAATATCTGCCAAGAACCTTTCATAAAAATCATAGGCAATCTTGTATTCAGGTGCATCCTTTATTTACTCAGCAAATGCAGATACCTTTAAGAAAGAATCATCAACATCAAGGGTTTTTCCATCAAGAATAGCTTGGAAATCTTCCTTAAATACTGATTCTGATAAGCCATCAAAGATTATATGATGGAAAACTCCAAATACGGAATAATTATCCTCATTTTCAACTATTAAAAACCTGGATAAATTCTGATTTAATTCAAAAGGCTTGCTTAAGAAGTCCAAAAGGAATTCATCTTCAATCTCAGATTCCAGCAAAATAGGACACTTTGACCCCTTAACCAAATAAGGAACTTCAAAATCATCACTGACACACATGCCTAAAATAGGATGAATATCCAAAATCTCATTTATAGCACTTTGAATAATGTCTGAATCATAATCCTTTGAGATTTCCATGAAAATAGGAATGCGGTAGGAATCCCATTTATCATTAGCTATAATATCCAAGTAAACATTTAATTGAGGCTCATTTAATGGACATCCAGATTCAAGGGAATAGGTATCCAAATCCAATGATATTTCATTAATGCCCTTAGCGATTGCATAAGGAGTGTGCAAGCTTAAAATATCCGCTACAGTGACATCATAGTCCTTAAGTAGGGAGATCAATTTTATTGCAGCTAATGAATCCCCTCCAAGCTGAAGGAAATCATCACATATTCCTATGTTCTCTTGCTCAAATACCCTTTCAAATGCATTGACTATGTCCCTTTCAATTTCATTTCTTGGTGCCACATATTCAGTTTTGGAACTTGCCCTATCAACATCAGGCAATGCTTTCTTGTCCACTTTTCCATTGACATTCAATGGTATTTCATCTAATTCGATTACAAATGTTGGAACCATATAATCAGGTTTATTGCTTGCTACATAACTGCATACGAGTTCTTTTATATCATCTGAACTTTCAGTGGATACAACATAAGCCACCAATTCATTGTTGCTTCCGTTTTTAACTGTTTGAACTGTGACATCAGTTATAATGTCCATTTCGCCTATGGTTTTTTCTATTTCAGATAATTCTACACGGTTTCCTCGTATTTTCACTTGGCTGTCTAAACGCCCAACAACACCTAATGTTCCATCTGGAAGTATTCTCACCATATCTCCAGTACGATACAAACGACCATAATCCTTAGGGTCAGACTCGCTTATGAAAGGATTTTTGATGAATGCCTGTGAGGTTTCATCTTCACGATTTAAATATCCGTCAGCAACTTGTTGACCTGCTATGCACAATTCCCCAACAGCACCAATAGGAACAGGCCTTAACTCCTTGTCTAATACATAAGCCTTTGTGTTATATCCTAATGGACCTATGGAAGATGGATCTATCTTTTCATCATTTCTAATTGATGAAATGAATACGCAGGTTTCTGTTGGTCCGAATGCATCAACTAAAATATAATCTTCTGGAGTTTCGAATTCACCTAGTTTTTCTCCTCCAACAAGCAGGACGTTTAAAGATGTCTTTTCTACACTTCGCATGAAAAGTCTTCCCACTTGGGTTGTTATAAGTGTGTGGGTAATATTCTGATTGATGAAATAATCGTTCATTTTTTTTCATATCAAGTCTGAGATCATTTGGGATTACAGATAAGCAGGACCCGGAATATAAAACCACCATAATTGCAAGTAATGCTGCATCAAATCCTATTGTAGAGAATAATCCATAGACATCCTCATTGTTTATGCCATATTTATCCTGATAAACTGTTACCAAATTAAGCACAGATTTTCTAGTGATTTTAACCCCTTTAGGAATTCCAGTAGTACCACTGGTGTAAAGAATACAAGCTATATCTCCATAAGAGATAGGCAGATGTGATAATTTTCCTAAGTTTTCTCCAAGGATATTATTATCAATAATATCCTCTTCAACAATACCATCTTCAACAGTATATTCTTCAATATTCTCCTCCATAATTATGTCATTGATATTTAAGAGAATTGAATCCCCAGCAATTTTCTTGGCACGTCCATATGTTTCATCACTAACGATTATGACCTTTGATTGAGTGTCTCCCAAGATAAACTTTATTCTCTCATCAGGATGTGCATCATCTAAAGGAACGTAAACAGCCCTTATGGACATGATTCCTAAAACGGCAAAGATATAATATTCACAACGTTCAGTTAAAAAGGCAACAGGATCTTGAGATTCAACCCCTAGATCTTTTAGGGATTTTGCTAATTTATCTGCTATAAATGCCCCTTCAGCATAAGTGTAAGTCCTCTCATCAAAGGATACAAAATTCTTATCAGGATATCTGGTCAAGTTATCGTTGAATGCATCTAAAATATCATCATAACTTAAGCTATGTTCAGTATTATTATACTCCTCTATCAGTTCCATATCTTCATTGGATATGTAGTTGATTTCACTTAATTTATCAGCATTCATTATCCTGTGTAAAATCAGTTTATATGAACTTATGAATCTTTCAACAAAGTCTTTGGAATATTTATTGGAATACATTATATTTAAGTTGTACTTATCTTCATTTTGGATGATATTGACTATAAAATCACCAATTACATCATTCATATCATTAATTGTCTCTTCAAAGAGACTGTCAAAAATTGATTCATTTTCCTCTTTGATATCAACCCAATCTGGGACATATTGGAATAAAATATTGGAATCAACATCATACTCATTGGCAAGTATCCTAAATGGGTAAAAATCGTATTTCATCACATCATAAACCACTTCAGAAATATTTTCCATATATGATTCAAGATTTTGATTCTCACAATTAATAAGTACAGGCAAGGTATTTACAAACATTCCCATTGCATCATAATTTTTAAATCTGCTACGTCCGTTATCAATGATATTGAATAAGACTTTATCAGCACCTACAAAACGGGATAATGTATATGCAAATACGCTTGTGAATAATATGTTCTCATTAATATTGTATTTGGATAAAATAGGTTTTATTTCAACATCCAAGTCAGCAAAACAAATTCCTGGACCATCATTGCTGACGCTATCAATTAAAATTCCTGCATCTTCATTTTCACTTAACATCTTATCAAAGAATGCTTTAGCTTCATCAGCCTTCTCTGTTTTAAGTATTTCTTGGTTAAATGCGGCTACCTTTAAAAAGGAATCATCAATCTCAAGCTTTTCTCCCTTAAGGATTGCATTCAAATCATTTTTAAAAGCATTTCCAGATAAAGCATCAAAAATTATATGGTGGAATACTGCATTAAAGGAATATTCCTCTTCATTTTCAACAATTAAAAACCGGCATAAGTTTTTATGCAAATCAAAAGGTTTTGTTAAGAAATGGGAAATGTAGGAATCATCCACTTTTGATTCAAAAATAATATCAGGTTTGCTTCCTTGAATTAAGTAAGGAACCTCATGACTATCGTCAATTTTCATTCCTAAAATCGGATGGATTTTGAGCATGTCTTTTAAAGCATTATTTAAATCATTAAGGGAATGCCTTTTAGAAATTTTCATTGAAATTGGAATAAGATAAGAATCTACCTTATTGGCAGCTAATATATCCAAGTATACATTCAATTGAGGTTCGTTTAGAGGACAACCCCTTTCCAATGAGTAGATATCCAAGTCAAATTCATCCTTTTCAATGCTTTTTGCAATTGCCTTAGGTGTTTTCAAGCTTAAAATGTCAGCTGCTGAGATATTGTAGCCAGTGATATTTGAAAGTAACTTGATTGCTGTTAGTGAATCTCCTCCAAGTACTGTGAAATCATCCAATATACCGATTTTCTCTTTATTGAATACCTTTTCAAAGGCTTCAACTATGGTTTTTTCTTTTTCACTTCTTGGAGCAATGTATTCAGCACACAGTGAATCCAAATCAACTTGAGACAATGCCCGCTTATCTACTTTACCATTGGCATTAACAGGGATTTCATTTAGTTGAATGACAAATGCAGGGACCATATATTCAGGTTTTTCTTCCCTAATGTGAGTTTGAATATATTCTATAATGTTTCCTTTGAATTTATTGTCTAATACGACATATGCAGCTAATTCATTGTTGCCGTCATTATCTATTGTTTGGACAGTGACATCTTGTATATGGTCCATATTTCTTATTGCAACTTCGATTTCGGATAGTTCCACACGGTTTCCCCTAATTTTTACTTGGGAGTCTGCCTTCCCACAATTCCTATACTGCAGTCAGGTAAAATTCGACCTAAGTCTCCAGTTTTATACATTATTTCATAGCCTTTTTGGTTTTCATTGAAAGGATTTTGGAATAATGCCTTTTCATTTTCATCAGGATTATCAAGGTATCCTTTAGTTGTTTGGTATCCAGAAATGTATATTTCTCCCACTGCACCTAATGGGACTTTCCTTTATTCATTATCCAGGACATATAACTTAGTATTCCAATTTGGGAATCCAACTGATGAATTGTCTATATTTTTGTCAACATCGATTGATGTGATGTAATTGGCTTCTGTTGGACCGTAAACATCACTTAGGACATAGTCTTTAGGAGGTTTTATCTCCCCTAGTTTCTCACCTGCTGTTTGCAGGTATTTTAATGAAGTTTTTGAGATTGTATTTACGAATAGCTTTGCTATTTGTGTTGTTATTAGGGTGTGTGTTACATTGTGCTTGATGAAGTAGTCATTTAGTTTTTTGATGTCTAATCTAATTTCATTAGGAACATATGTAACTGCCCCACCTGTAAATATGGATGCAAATTGTTCAAGAGATACGTCAAAACCTACAGATGCAAATATTCCCTGAACATCTTCTTCAGTGAATCCTGTGCTGTCAATATAGAATTCTATTAGGTTCAATATGCCTAATCTGGTCATTTGAACTGCCTTTGGTGTTCCAGTTGTTCCAGAAGTGTATAAAATACAAGCAACATCATTTGAAGAGTCTTCAACATAATCAACATAATCACTATTTGAATTAGCTTCTAAAACTGTCTTGTCTCCATGGTTTTCTAAAGAAGAAATATTGATAATGTCTGTTTTTAATTCAAATTCTTCACTTATATTCTTTAGGCGTGTTTGGAAAGGGTCTGTTGTGATTATTGCTTTGGAATCTGATTGCTTGATCATAAAGGCAATACGCTTGTCAGGATAATTCTCATCAATAGGGACATAAGTTACTCCTAATGACAGGCAGCTTAAAGAAGATAGCAATGCCCAATGATTACGGTCTACGAAAATGGTCACTGTTTCATTTTCAGATATTTCATTTTGTTTTAACAGAGAGTTTAATGAATTAATCAAATAGGCAGATTCACTGTAAGTGTATTTGGCATTGTCATCAATTACAAGAGTGTTGTTAGCATATTTGCTTAAATTATCATTAAAAGCCTCTAAAATATCATTGTACCTTAATTCAGTTTCTGTCTTGTTTAAACTGTCTAAAAGATTCAAATCTGAATCCAGGATATAGTTTATTTCATTTAGTGATTTTTTTATTTATTATTTCATGTGCAATTGATTTATATGATTCTACAAAATGTTCAATCAGATCTTTAGAATATTTGTCAGAATAAGTGACTCTGATTTTAAAGTAATTTTCATGGTTATAAACATAAAATGACAAATCCCCAACTTCATCATGTTCCAAATCTTCAACAGATACTATATTCTTGCTTTCTTTAGTGTTGTAGATCAGGTTATATGCATATTGGAATAGGATATCTGAAGAAAAGCCATATTCATTAGCTAATTGGGAGTATGGGTAAAAATCGCATTTTATTGCAGATTTAATCAATGCAGAGGAATCTGTTAAAAAGGAATCGGTTTTTTGGTTTTCACAATTAAACAGCAATGGTAATGTGCGAACAAACATTCCGACGGAATCTGTTAAATCCACATGAGACCTGCCGTTTACAATAAGATTAAAGAATACTTTAGAAGAGCCGGTGAATCTTGATAAAGTATAGGCAAATACGCTGGTGAAGAATTGAGTATAGGTGATTGAATGATCTTCTAAAAATGACTTCAAATAAGAGGAGTCAAGATAGAAGTCACAATAATGCTCCCCGTCACATTTATCTTTGGCTATGGAAGGCATCAAATCATAAACTTCATCCATATCAGACAACATAATGTCAAAAAATTCTTTAGATTGATTTAAATCTTCTGAACTTAAGTTTTCTTCAAATGTAAGTTGTCTTAATACTCCATAGTCCACAGAGCATATAGCAGTTTCCTCTAAAATATCAGATAATTTATTTAGGAGCATTATTTTAGAAGCACCATCCAGGATTAAATGATGGCAATCAATGCATAAAATAGATTCTTCTTCAATTATTAAAAATCTGGACAAACACTTATCCAGTTCAAAAGGTTGGACAAATGAATCGACATCATCTAAAGAACCTACACTAATCTGCAATTCCCCATCAAATCTAAATGAAATATTATCTTCAACAACTACAATCCTAGCAGCCAAAACAGGATAAATTTCAGCTAATTTGTAAATTGCTTCCTTAATCTCCACAGCTGAGTATGACTTGGAAAACTTTATCTTAAATGGAATATTGTATGAAGTGCCCATATCATTAACACTTTCATCCAAATAGACATTTAATTGAGATTCAGATAAAGGACATCCATCTTCAAAACCATATTCCATTTCTAACTTATTGGACTTCATAAAAAATCACCGCACCAAAGATATTTCATAATTTTGTAAGCATGACTAAAATTAATTAATGACAATAAATCTAATAAATAATATTAGTGAAAATATTCTCAAATTAGTTAATTATTAGTAAAAATAACTGTAAACATTTTATTGTTAGTTAAAATAACAATAAACAGTTAATTATTAATTAAAATAATCGTAAACATTTTATTGTTAGTTAAAATAACAATAAACAGTTAATTATTAATTAAAATAATTGTGAACAGTTTATTGTTAGTTAAAATTTTCGTTAAATTAGTTAAAAATCATTAATGGGAACCATTAAATCTTTTATAATGAATTTAACAATATTTAAAAACTTTTAGTTAATTTTAAACTTATAAATAATTTGTTGTATATAATTATCTATAAATGATTTATACAATATTAATTTATTTATTATATAAAATATATTTTTAGATAAATAAGGAAAATAAGTAAATATTTACATTATTAAACTTAATGTATTATTGTATGATTAAGAATTAAAATTCTCAAAAAAAAAAATAATCAATGCATTTTTAATTAAAAATTTCTGCTGATTTAAACACTGAAAATTAGTAAAAAAAGGGGAAGTTTATGGCTAAAGAAAAAAAAATGAAAATATCGAATTGATTACTGGAGACCCTAAAAAAGCAATTGTAAAACTGTCTTACCCACTGATGCTTACCATGATTTTACTTATGATGTATAATTTAGTAGACAGCATTTGGGTAGCAGGATTAGGTACAGAAGCTTTAGCGGCAATAGGATTTGTAACACCATTGTTTATGGCAGTTATAGGAATGGGAAATGGTGTTGCCGCAGATGCAAATTCTTTAATTGCAAGAATGATAGGAGCAGAAGATTATGACCAGGCAAATAATGCAGCATTACATTCCATTTTACTTTCAGTGATCATTTCAGCAATACTGACAGCAATAATGCTAATTTTTATGGTTCCAATTCTAGAAGCAATAGGTGCTAGAGACACAATGCAATACTCCTTAGATTATTCCTATGTGATTTTTGGATTTATGTTTGTTATTGTATTTGAAGAACTGGCATCAGCCATATTTAGAGCAGAAGGAGATATACGTCGAGCAACAATAGTCATAGCAGCCAGTGTAGTGGTTAATATAGTTTTAGATCCAATATTAATTTATCACTTTAATATTGGAATATCAGGAGCAGCATGGGCCACTATAATATCAACAGTATTTTCCTGCAGTATACTGGCTTATTTGATTTGGGGAAAAAAGATTTGTATCTTGATTTGTCCCCAAAAAAATTTAATTTCCAAATTGATTTGATATGGGAAAATTTAAAGGTTGCAATTCCTTCAACAGTAGAAATATGGATAACTTCAGCATTGATAATGATTATGAATGTCATGCTGGCAATGGTCGGAGGATATCAATCAGTTGGAGTATATACTGCAGCAATGAGAATAGTCCAATTGGGAACACTTCCAATAGTTGCCATTGGAGTTTCTCTCATAACTGTTGCAGGAGTGGCATATGGTGCTAAAAATGCTGAAAACTTAAAAACAGCACATTCTTATTCAATAAAAATATGCTTAGCAATATCCTCTTTAATAGTTGTTTTTTTAATTGCATTTGCTCCGCAGATTGCTCCATTATTTGCTTCCGGTGAAGTGAGTTCAACTTTAATTCCACAACTCGCAACTGCCCTCCAAATATTATCTTTATTTATTATTTCCCTCCCATTTGGTGCTATGTCTGCTATGATGTTCCAAGGCATTGGAAAAGGAACAACTTCCATGATAATTACATTTTTCAGATATTTTACCTTCAATATACTATTTGCATATATATTCTGCTTCATATTTGGATGGGGAGAAATTGGAATATATTTAGGATTTGTAGTTGGAAGTTTTGTTGGAGGATTAATTGGATATATATGGGCCAAATCATTCATTAAAAGCTTTGAAAAATCTTTAAAAAATCAGAGCTAAAGCCAGATAAAAGATTATTAATCACATATGAAAATTTTAAAAAAAAATGGTGAAAAAATGGTTGAATTAAATAGAAAAGAATTATATGAACAATTAGAAGAAATGGAAAATGATTTAAGACTTTATCCTATTGAAGAGGGTTTAGAAGATGAAATCATTGATTACATCAATGGAAAAAAATTAAGTGAAAATGAAAAATGGGATTTGGAAAATAGGCTTGAAGATTTCTTCTATGGCACTAAGCTAAAATGCAGAAAGCCTACTTATTACTTTACTGACGGGTTTGAGTTTTATGTTACTGAAATCTATATAGACTTTAGAATCCTTGAGCATGTGAAAAAATCATTTCCAAAATTCAATCAATTATCTGTATCCTCTGAAATAGACCAAGGATTTTCAACCTTATCTGTTAAGTTAACTTTATGAGGTTTAATTGATAAATGTCATATTCACAGTTTAAATCAATCTATATTCTTAATAATCCGTTTTCATGCTTTCTACAAAAAGATTAGTTTCCTTGAATTTAAATAGAGCATGCGATGAGATGGAAGGCGAATAAATCAACTAAAAATAATTTTAGAAATGTTTTTATAATAGACATTCATTTGTAATGAACATCTATTTTTTTATGAGGAACTGTTCTTCTGTATTTCACTCTAGGATAACCTATTATAAATGCAGAATACATATGCTTATCCTCATCTATTTCTGGGAAGAATTCCATCAATCTGTCATGGTCCAATTCATCTGCCTTAAGAGTGAATAATGAATAGAATCCTCCAAGACCCATTGTATAAGCCAATAGTTCAAGTCTTGTATTTGCAATAAGCGCATTTGTCTGGCTTTTTGAAAATGATAAGATCATCTGTGTTCCTTCCCAAAGAAGGGGGATGCTTCTTATAATCTCCTTTACCTCTAAGATACTCACCAATTGCTTTATTCTAAAGAATTCATCTTCTTCCACTTTAATGATATCATAAACCAAATGCATGAAATCATCTAATTTTTCATCAAGAACAACAAATTCAACATCTTGAGCATTTTGAGCACTTGGACTGTAATATGTAGCTTCAAATAGCTTGTCAAAAGTTTCTTCATCTATTTTTTTCTTCTTAAACCAACGAATGCTTCTGCGCTGCTTTAAGAATTGCATAAAATCTTCTGAAGCTATTGGAATTTCACGAGGATTATAATCTTCAACACGGTCTTTTTGATTGTCATATGCCTTTAATGAAATGCTGCCAGTTGGACAAATAGCTAAACAATGACCACAGTCAAAACAATCTCCATTATCAACTTCAACCGCTTTCTTATCAACAATCTCAATATTGTCCCTAATACAAACGGTTTGGCATAATTTACATCCAGTGCAGGTTTCTGTATTAATCTCCAACTTCATTAAATCATCTCATCCTTAACCAATTTAACATGATATATAAAATTAGATTTTTAGAATATATAAATTATGTGAAAGGAGAAAAAATAGTTGGTAAAAAATAAATTAAAATAAATTAAAAAAATAGACTTAAAATTAAAATAAAAAGAAAAAAATGAATTAAAAATAAAATAAATTAAAAAAATAGGCTTAAAATTAAAATAAATGAAAAAATAGAATTAAAAATAAAAAAATTAATAAAAATAGAAAAAATACCAAAAATCAATTAAAAATGAAAAGAATAAAGAATTATAATAGTATAGTAACACGACATACTAGAAATTATAACAGTATTATGAAGTATTCATCATAGAATTTTTCGTCTTTAAAAGCTTTAGAAAATTAAATAGTATTTGAGGATGAAAAATTATGACTGAAAAAATTTTTATTGCCTTCTGCGAAGGTAGAAATCTCAAAGAGTCAACAAGAAGAACTTATAAATATAGTCTAAACAAATATGCAAAATTTAATGGCATGACTCTTCAGGAGTTAATTGATGAAGCAGAAACAGAAGAAGTTGAAGGCATAAGATGGAAAAACCGTAAAATAAGAAAAAGATTGCTAAAGTATAGAAGTGCAATCTATAAAAAACATTTAGAAAACACTGCATCACATCATTTCACAAGAATATTGACATTTTATAGATTCTTTGAAATAGAACTACAAGCATTACCCTCATTAAGTAATACAACAGCTAATAAACCAATACCTGTTGGATTTGAAGATATGTTAACAAAAGAAATCCTACAAGATGCAATTGATGTATCTGAAGATTTCTACAAAGCATTTATTTTATTTGCTTGCTCAACAGGTTGCGCTAAAAAAGAAGTAATGTCAGTAACCGTTGCTGATTATCTAAAAGCCACTTCTGATTATCATGATGCAGATAATTTAAAAGATGCAATATACCAAATGAAAGGCAAACATGTAATTGGAACGTTCAAGCTAAAAAGAAATAAAACAAACAAGTTTTATACTACATATGCAACACCCGAAGCAATGAAAGCTGTGAATGTGATGTTAAAAAAAGAAGGATATAATAAAAAATTAACAGATCCCATTTTTAATAGGAACGATAGAACAATAACAATGAATTTAATTGAGCTAAATGATAGGTTAGAACTGGGAAAAGTAGGTACATATAGAAGACTTAGGTCACATATGTTTCGTAAATTTCATTCATCTGTACTTTATAATGAAGGATTAAGTATCGCTGAAATTGATGCTCTACAAGGAAGAGCAAAAGATAAAACACATGGAGCATACTTTTATGAAAATCCAGAAATTTTAAAGAAAAAGTTCATTGAACACATTGATGCATTGACAATTTTTGATGAGAACAAAGTTGGAAATACATTGCAGCTAAAGCAAGACCTAAATGATTTTTTAGCTGAAGTTGAATCAATTGGAAAATAGAAGGTTTAGCTATTAAACCTTCATAATTATTATTTTAGGTGATAACATGACTGATAAAGAATATATTGAACAATTAGAAAATGAAAATGCAATTTTGAAAAAACAAAAAGAAATGTTAGTTTGTAAAATTAAAGACATGATAAAAAACATGTCATAACCAACTTTTTTCATTAAATTTAATAGAATAATTACTTTTTTTAATTAAAAAATTTTATCTAACTATCAAAATTATGGAAGCCACTATTAATTTAAGAAACCAATAAACTAAAAAAATTAATTCTTATGTAAGTGCATCTAATGAAAGACAGAAAATTAGCACGTGAAATATAATGTTTCGCGAAAATTTTTGACCTAGTTGATTAAATAAACAACAGCTTATATATTGTCTTACCACTTGTCTTACAATATTTAATCATAGTAATATTCGCTTTGCGCCTTCTTAAAATCTCTTCTACATAATTTTTCAACATCATCTCTCATTTTACTACCTGAAGATAATGTGATATTTTTATAGTCGCAAGTTGGGTCTATACATGACCAATAGTTTAACTTCGAAAATTTTTTTGAAGATATCTCCGTACCACACTTTGGACATAAAGGAGAGTATCGTACATGGATATCTCTAGCAGTTATCCCTTCAAAAGTATATCTTCTGTTTGGAATTTGAACAACCCAATCCAAACCTTTATATCTATAATGTTCGGGCAAATCCTCATATCCCCCAAGAGGAATAGTCATTATTAAACTACTTGAATTACTTCTTCTTTTATTAAAATAATAAACTATCGCCAAGATAGGAATTAAAAGAAGAAGATAAATTAATTTACCAAAATAAGGCAATAAATAATTCAAATACTGATAATAATTTGAATTTTCATAAAGTTTAATTAGAAAATAAACAACAACTTCACTAATAATTGTTGCAATAATCCCTTTTACATATTCCATAATAAATAATTAATTTTGTTATTATATAAAAGTTCATTTACAAAACTAAGAGATAAAAACAAGAAATATAATTATTTATTATTAACTGCCTCTTTTTTAACAATAGCCTTTTTAGAATCAAACCTGTTTTGATATACCCAATATTCCTTATTATATTTCATTAATACTGTTTCTAAATTTGATAAATCGAATAATGAAAACGCAATATTGTCTTGAATCTCATCAATATCAATTTCATAATTATCCCGCAAATATGCATAAGTAATTATAATTTCCTTTAAAATATGGTCACTTAAAACTAATTTTTTATTCAACCATTTGAACTTTTTTCCTTCTTTTTCAAGTATATCAAAATAACTAAGTATTGTTAGATAATAATTCACTGCTTTTTTAACGTTTGACCTATCACCAATTTCATCTTTAGCATATTTCTGAATAATAATTGGTTCTATAATCTCTTGGTCAATAAACATTGTTTTTAATTTATTTTGTAAAAATTGCGCCATTTCACAGTTTTGAATCAAAGTAAACATTAAAATTGGTTTCATTGATTCAAGAGATAATTCTTTAGATAAATGATGCAAATAATTATTGGTAGTCCACAATTTATTTCCAGAACCTGGTCTTTTCTCTAAATTTAAATAGTATCTTTTTAAAACTTTTACAACATTGACTTTACTTCTATTACCTTTATATTCAACAACATCAAGAATTTCATCTTCTATTGTAGAATATTCCACATTAGGCACACACATTTGTAATATTTTATAAACCCAAATAGGTTTAAATGACCTATCTATTCCAACTATCATTCTAAAATCACCACTGGCACAATACATTCTTCTGGAGTAAAACTTCCATGAGTTATTGCTGTTTTATTACCAAAACAACCATTAATTGCAAATACTAAATAAATATCATTTGAAAGAAGATTATATTTAAACTTAAAGCAATCATCAGGATGTTCATTTACTAAATTATCAGCTAAGTTCTCTGAATCAAACATTAAGCATCTTATACTCTTTCTCTCCGATTCAAGCATTTTATTATGTGAAATTCCATTACCTTCACAGTAAACGTTTCCATGATCAGATGTTAAAATAACTTTATAATCATTATTTCTCAAGTGATCTAACAATTCAACTAATTTAGAAGATTCTATGGCAGAAATAATGTTTTTATATAAATTGGATTTATTTTCACCAAACACATTAATACTATGGGATTCATCATCGAATAAATTGCAAACTAAACCTAAAACTTTGTATCCTTTTAAATATTCAAATTGTGTTACTCCTTTAGTTAATTTAACAACATTATTATTTAAATCAATTCTACCCCATAAAATATCATTTTCTTGTATTTTTTTTATCAGTGAAATACTTTGTAAAACCTTTTGATTCTTCATTGTATTTTACTTTATTATTTTCATCTAAGAACCTGTTTGGAGTTTTACCTGTGAAAATGGATGTTCTTGAATATGAAGTTATTGATGGTAAAATCGAAAATGATTCTAGTTCTTTAATCTTAAATGAATTTAAATATCTTTTAAGGATAAACCATTCATCATAGCTCATACCATCCATAACAATTAAAGCAATATTATCATTTTTATAATTATAGTTAATATAATCTAATATCCGGTCAACAGTGAATGGTTTTTTATTATATGGATAATTAAAAAGTTGTTCGTAGATATTTTCACTTACTATTGATTTAAATATATCATTAATCTTTTTATTAAACATTAAATAATCAAAATCATCCAAACTTAAATCATTGCTTTGAATCTCATAAATAATTGTGAAATACTTTTTTGATAATTTAAATACATCTTCAAGGTCATTTAAATCTAAAACACCATCCTCATAAATCTTATCGTAGTACATTTGAAATTCAATGATTTCTGAATTAATTTTTTTTATAGTTAAATCTTTAGAGTCTGAAACTAATTTAAATTTAATTAACCAAGGATATTTGTTTAATAATCCATCATCAATCTTATCAGATAGTTCCTGAGATTTTAAATCATATTTAGATAAATAATATTGTATTAACGGATCTGACAAATCAAATTTATGAGCAAATTGATTTTCATCAATATAATTCAATATAATTGATTCTATGAAGTCATTTGTTTTATTATCATCATCAAATAATTGTTTAAAATCAACACCTAGATTACTTGAGATTTTTTTAATTATAAAATCGTCTAAGTTCTTTTTATCAATTAAATACTCAAGACCTATTCTTAAATTTATTGTAGGATTATACAACATAGCCAAATCAATACCCCATATACATTGGAAAATAATATTTTGAGTATTATCACGAGATATAGATAAATTATTAGCCTCACTTTCCTTACAATAGTCAAAAAGCTTTTGATAATATCGAACATCCATATTATCTAAAATAGATTCATCTAATTTATCAAAAACATCAACAACACTTATTTTAAAAGCGTCTTTAGTAAAAGCTCTTTTAATATACTCATTTGAATACATTAATTTTGGTTTTGAACAATCTAAACTTTTAAATCGAAAATAATCTCCATCAGTTTCATATTTGAAAATATCATATTTGTGTGAAAGGTCTTTGTAAAAATTTCTATCAGCAAGTAAACCTTCTAAATCATATAAAAATATATTATTTCCATTATTTTCTATTTTTTTAATTAAAGAATCATACCAGTTCATGATTTCACAATTATATTAATTTTTCAGGGTCTTTATATAATTCTATTTTAGCTATTGCAAATAATTCATATTTAGGCACTATGTTCTTCTTCCTCGCAAATTTTTCAAATTCCTCTTGTTTTAAATCTCGTAAATCTTGTAATTGACCTAATCTAATATTATCAATAGCAATTTTATTAATAGCATATTCTTTATCCTTGAAATACTTTTCAAATTTTTCTTTATCATGATTTATTTGTTCAAGCAATTTAATTTCAGTTTCTGATTTAAATTCATTCATTTCATGGTCCCTAATTTTATTTGCAAATAATACCATCTCTTCAAAATCATCAGTTACAGGTTCATTTCTCATTTCAAAATTAAAGTCTTTGATGTTTTTAAACCAGTTACTTATTTTAGAATCATAAACACCATCTTCATTTAAAAATATAGGAACTAATTTACGTTTTACAAAACCTTCATTATTTGTTAGTTCAAATCTATAATAAAATAAAAATCCATTAACATTCTCATTGTAACCTTTATATCTTATATTAAAAGACATTGCATCTGATTTAACATTATTTTCAACAATGTTTCTTACAAATGGATGGTTAACATTAAGATAATCATATCCTTCGTTTTCAAGAGCTATTTTTCTATCAAAAACAATATTTTTTAGTTTATCACCGTCTAAATGTTCATCAAAATAATAAACATCTTTTTTACGAGTGTATTCCTTTATTCCAACATTATTTAGTTTAGCATATGAGTATATTAAATTTTTTATTAAGTTATTTTCGCTTCCAAGCATGTAAGATTGGATTTCTTGAGAATTACCTGACTCAGTGAATGGTATTAAAAAGTCTTGATTTTTAATAATATCTTTTGCTTGAGCATATATTGATGCTCCAATACGTTCAAGTTCTTTTTCATTAAGTTCATTAGTAATTGTACCCATATATATTCCATCAAAATTATGTTCATCAGAAAGTGCGGTTAAAACATCATTTCGTTTATCATCACCAAATTCTTCAGCTATTAAGTCTAGTTTAGAATCAAGAATGGAATGAACTCTTTCTTCAACTGTGTCTTCTAAAATAAAGTTAAATATACGAACGTCTTTTGTCTGACCAATACGGTCAATTCTACCAATTCTTTGTTCGATTTTCATTGGATTCCATGGAAGGTCATAGTTAATCATGATGTTACAGAATTGAAGGTTGATACCTTCACCTCCTGAATCAGTAGTGATTAAAAATTGACATTCTTCTTTAAATCTTGTTTTAGATTTAATTTTCTCATCTAGAGACATATTTCCATTAAATAAAGTTGTTGTGTAACCCATACCAGTTAAAACTTCATTAATATAATTTTGAGTTTCTATAAATTCTGTAAAAATAATAAATTTAGTATCAATATTTTTTTCTTCAAAAATTACAGTGTCAATTACTTCAAGAAGTTTACGCATTTTAAAATCTTGTCTTCCCTGTGATGCACGTTGTGCTAAGTTAACACATTGTTCAAGCATATTAATTTCTTCAACCATAATTGGAGGAATATTTGAAGGAGGAATGTTGTTTAAGTTATCATCATCGATATTTGATATTTCATCATACACTTCTTGTAGATTAACATCCTTTAATTCATCAAGTTCTAGATTCTTAAAGTTATTAGCAGAAATATAATCTGTTTTCAAATAACGTAATCTCTTTTTCATTGATTTAAAAATTGCTCTTGAGCTTGAAGAAACCATTCTCTGATATATAATAAGTAAAAACATTACAGGAAAATTTTTCTCACGAGCAGCTAAATCATAATACTTAGAAACATACTCAGTTACCTTATCATATAACTGCTGTTCAATATCTCCCTCAACTTGAGGGATTTTAATTAATTGAGGTATTCTATTTTTAAAAATACGATTTCCTTTAAAATCAACAGCGGCTCTTTTATTATTTTTAATCGTGCCTGAAGATACATTTTCTGGGGTTAAAGAATCTTTAGCATAAAATTTATAAGGGTCAATTAATTTTAAAAGATGTTTGAACTTTTCACTATCTCCTTGATGAGGAGTAGCTGTTAATAGTAATAAGATAGGCGCAACTTCCGCTAAACCTTTACCTAATTTATATCTAGCAGTTTCAAGACCTTCACCAGATTTAGATAAATTATGCGCCTCATCAAAAATAACCATATCCCAAGAAGAATTAATACACCGGTCTGTGATAAATTCATTATGCCAATTACGCCGATCCCAGTCTTTTTGAGATAATTCATCATCTAAAGGTTTAGGCTTTAAAAAATCAACTGAAGTAATTACTTTATCATAATGAGTCCAAACATTATCCTCACCATGAACTTCTTGAAAACTTTTAAATGACTCTTTTGTCATTAAAACAAAGTCCTCATTAAACTTAGTTTTGAGTTCATCTTGCCATTGCCGAGTTAAACCAGAAGGAGCAACAATTAAAATACGTTTAACCATTTTTCTAAATTTTAACTCTTCAAAAATTAAAGCTGCTTCAATGGTTTTACCTAAACCAACTTCATCAGCTATAAGGCACCTAGGAAGAAACTGTTTTTCTAAAACATTATTTACAGTTAAAATTTGATGAGGAAGTGGAATAATACTAAAATTACAAGCAGAGATAATTTTATCCTGATAAAATAAAGATTCGATCTTTTCTGATAAAATCCTAACCGCAAACAACAAAGGATTGTCAAAATCATTATCTTTAATCTTTTCAAAAGGGTCCTTGATTTTTACTATATCATTTTCATTTAAAGATAAAACTTCTTTTGTAGCTTCAAAAAATACAGTATAAGTTGTAGAATCAGCTATTTCAGAAATACTTAAAATACACCCTTTACCTTTACCAATGTAGGATTTACTTGTAATATAATCCCCAACTTTCATTTAAATCACTTATATTTTGCCCAATCTATTATTGCCGAAATATCATCATCAGATTCAATGATTTTGTTATCAATACGATCTCCAATTAATTTAATTGTGTCTACATCTTTTTCTTTATATAATTTTGTTAAACCAAAAAGCAATGCTTCTTTTCGTATCTCAGTAATTATACTTTTAGATTTTCTTACATTTTCAAGAATAATATTAAAATCTTTATTTAACTTTTTAACACGAATTTCTTCCATTTTATTTTTTTCAATTGAAGAAGGGATTTTATACCTTCCATCTACCGTAACAAAATTTTCATCTAAAAGTTCTCTTAATTCCGGAATTTTATCTGGAGTAACCATTAATTTTTTAACATATTCATTATAAATTTCATCGTAAGATTTGGACTCTTTTAAAAATTGAGATAACCATAGTAGTGCAGTTTTCTCATCTGAAATGCCTAAAATAGTTTGTCCAATATCTAAATCTTCATATATATTATTTTTTATATTATTTTCATATTTGATAAGTTGATAAGATGTGAACCAAAAACCATCACGTTCAACAAAATGAGTATTCAATAATTCTAAGAAGTCTTTAGAATCTAATCTTACTTCAAAATCATTTAAAATGTATTTGGCAAGATATTTTGAATATAACATTTTTTCAGTTCTTTCAATATTTTGAGAAATAGGTAATTTATTAAGGTGCATTTCTAAAAAATCAACTTCTAAATTAATACCATACCTATCATCAAAATTTTCGGAAAATGATACGCTAGGCTTATAAGCATTTATTATTAAATCATTTTTTACAGAACCTGGTGCATTAATCTGTTTAAAGGTGTCTTGTTTTTTATCAAGAATAGCAATTTGAGCAATGATAAATCCACTTTTAATAATTGATTCTCGAATAATATTCCAAATTTCAGCTTTAGAGTTGTGGAATTCAATTGTAATCCACCTATTAGGCTTAAGAATCCTATAAAATTGTGAAAAACATTGAGTTAATAAATTTTTATAATCTTCAGAATCTTTATTTTGCACATTATTCACAATTGCTTCTTTTTTATTATTAGTAAATACTTTTAACCATGCTTCCCATAAAAAATTAAGCTCAGAATACATTAAATTAGAACCAAATGGTGGATCAATAAAAATATAATCAATTGAATTACTAGGAATATTACTCAAATCTGTAGAAGATTGTGTGGACTGAATCAAATTAGAATTATAAACTTCTAATTTACTTAATGATTTTAGTTTAGATTCAAAAGAAGATAATATATTATATTCAGCTTGAAATGAAGGCATATATAATACTCCAGACATTGCATCACTTTTACCTTTATTCGGTCTAAATCTTGCAAATTTGGAAGTTAATTTAGGATTAATAGATGTGAAAATCCATTTCATGAACATTTTATCTTCAAAATTGTCTATTTTATTTATTTTATCCCATAAATAACTTAAAATAAAAATAGCCCTACTAGTATAATATTGTGGAACATAAATAAAAGAATGTGTTTTTTTTGCCCTACTAGATTCTGAACCTTTAGGCATCTCATCTAAAGGTATCCAAAATGGAATATATTTATTATTTAACTCTTCAATAATATTGAAATCATATTCATCCAAATCTTTAAAATAAGACTTTCTACCCTTTTTATAATATATTCTCACAGGAACTTGTTTTGCAATTTTAAGGGTCTTATTTAAATTTTTATCATAATATTCAATAAAGACCCTATTTAATTTATTTTTTGTTAACTCAGCATGACATTGAGGACACGTAAAAGTTTTCAATGCTTTTGTTTTTTCTGCATTTAATGAAGCATCCCAAAAATTAATTTCATTATTACAAAATGGACATTCAAAAATATCTGTCCAAACAGTATAATTTATAGAAACCTCTTTTCCATATTCATCATGAGTAATATAATATCTTTCAAGTTCTCTTTTCCAAGAGATAAACATTTTAATTAAATCATGATTTCTAAGATTGTTATAATTATATGAAATAAAATAACCAGCAGGAGCTAAATCATTTAAAATGATATTTCTATCCAAAATCTGGGATGCAACACCAGTCATACCACTTCCAGAAAAACCATCAAAAATAATATCTCCTTTTTTAGTATAATGTTTAATAAATTTGATTATAGCTTTATGTGGTACTTTAGTATGATAGGAATGAGCTTTATATATCGAATCATTTTTTCCTTCACTAACATCTCCCACAAAAGGTTCAACATCATAATCATCAGTTTCCTCATCATAAGGAGATCCAAAATAGTCAATAAAATCTTTAATGTAAGGATTTGGATATGCAGTATAATATGGTGGTTCAGATAACTCTAAAATATCATCAACATCTCCTAAAGGAAATCCATCAATACTTCTCATTTTCTCTAAATCTTCTTTAATTTTGTCATCAGTCAAATTAAGAGATTTAACAAATTCATCTTCTTTATTGTCCAAAGTTTGTTGAGACATTTTATTCATCCTCTTTAATTATTTTAATACGTGCATTATCTGTATCTGAAACAAGATGTTTAATGTAGTCTCCTAACTTATCCAATATTTCATTAACATTTAATGTATCTCTTTCTGAGGTTAAAATATCATATAAATCATTTAATTTTAATTCTTTAATTTCAATATCTTCTAGTAAATTGTTTATTGCACTAACAACACTCAGTTCTATATTTTCAGGAAGTTCTTGTGAAACTAAAATTTTATCAATTATGTCTTGTTCAGGCAAATCTAATTGTTCTAATTTAGATTTATTGTCATTAACCGTTGCTACTATTTCTCTTTCCCATGAAACAAATAATTTAGGAATATTATCATCAATTTCGTTTATTTTATTATCTATATCAGTATATTCACCCATAGTTTTAGGAAACATACAAGAACAGTGATAACTGGCATCTAGTTCATCAGCGCTGAATGAATTACACCTTAAACCTTTGATTGTTTGAATTTCAAGTCGCATATTATTAAATTTAGAAGCATTAATTGACCTAACTTTAGATAATATATTTAATTTACTATAAATAGGAGAGTTTTCTATTTCTTCCAATAACTCCCAATTAACGTTTTTTCCAACAAATTGTTCATGAGTAATATAGTAAATATTCTTATATTTACTTTTAAACAATTGGATTTTACCTTCAATTGGCCTTCTTTCATCATATTTTAATAATTTTCCAGAATTGTTAATGATATCTAATGATTCTTGATATATCTTTGTCAACTCATTTTTATCCATCACTTTAAATAAATCACTTTTACTGATAAAGTCAATTGCGTTTTTCATGTAAGTGATTCCAGCATACATAAAATTATTATAATCAACTAAAAATGAATCTAAAATAGAAATTAACTCAATGGCCTCCTTAATATTATTTAAATTATCTTCAGAGTAATCTAGATTATTAAAATCATTTATTGAAGATACTTCCATTGTTTCAAAAGAAACATTATTAATAAAGATAATTTTTTCTTTTATTTCATCCATTGGTAGATTTAGGGTATTATTTTGGATGATATTATTAAATTGATTGTTAATATGGGCAACTTTTAATTCAATACTATCAATTTTTTCTACATATGATTTTAAAGCTATAGGATACTCTTTTTTATTTATTAAAGTATTTCTATCTAAATCAAGTATGTCAAATAATTTTTGAGCATCAGCACTTGGGCCCTCTTCTTGTTTAATGTATTTTAAATCATTGAAGACTTTTAATCCGGGTTTGAATAAATTTGTAAAATCTGATGAAGTATATGTTTTTCCATTCTTATTACTTATTATAATGTTTCCATTTCTTAGTAAAATTGCTATTAATAAATATGTGATTTCTTTTTGCATCCCATATGGTTTTGCTTCAAAGAATTCGACAATTTCTGAAATAGGTATGTTTTTAAAAGTGCTTTCAACTTTATCTAAAATAATTGAGGTATATCTGCTGTTATTAACATCTATTGTATCATTATTGTATAATTCTAATGGGGTTAGTATTCTTTTTGATTTTAAATCAAAATCTGATAATATTGTTTTTTGGGAGATTTCAGTTAAAACAGATCCCATTGTTCCTTCTATATTATTCAAAGAAAGTTTTGCATCGGATTTGAATTTTGGATATTCGGGGTAAATGTTTACTAATTCTTCACCGAGTAATTTTTCTTTAATTTGTGAAAATATTTCAGATGTGATTTCTATTGAAATGCCTAATTCTTCTAAAGAATAGGTATCAGTTCTATATTGGATAGTTGAATTTAATATTGCTTCTTTAAAATATTTTTTAACTTCTGTGTCAATGATTGTGTTTTTCTTACTTCTCATTGCATTAACATGAGTTTTTGTTCTTAAAAAGTCATTTACCGCAGCTAATTTTCTAATGCTTGCTTTAAATTCATCAGTATAATCAGGTTTTATGATAATATGATTTATATCATGTTCATCAATACTGTGTGGGCCAAATCCTTTAATACTAACTAAATAATCGCCAGAGTTATTGATAGATAATGTGTTTCCAATGTTTATTGCTAATATTCCTGTTCTAAATGAATTTCTTTCTTTCCAGGTGACGGTGTCTGGTATAACATACTTTTTATCATTTGGTGAATCAGTTATTTCATTTGTTAGTTCAAAACCTAATTCATTTAGTAAGAAATCTTCAACAAATACTTCATTATTGTGGATTAAATCATCCATATTTGCTGCTTTATTGTTTATCATTTGATTATAATCTTTGTTTTTATTTAGATTTATAAAGTACGTATTGCTTTTTTCATCTCTACTTATGAATTGTCCTTCTGAATTGCTTATTAACATGTTAAGTATGGTGGATATATCCTCTGAAGGTTCCATAAAATCTGATTTAGGTAAAATGCATAGATTTTCTGCGAATTTTTCTGGAGTGTCTCCTCCTTTCTTTTCTCCATTATTATCTGGGGGTGTGACTAAATTTTTAATAGCTAATGCATCTATTAAAGTTTTAGCTCTGTCCCTATATTGTGAATCTAATCTTGGTATAATGTCTCTGAGTGACCTTACAATATTAATGACTGGTTTTACCATTTCATTATTTTTAATTGTGTGTTCTGATTCAATTAGTTCATCATAGATTAAATCGTAAGTAATGAAAGCAGGAAATTCTTTTTCTTGTATTATTTTGGTTTGATCTGATATAAACATTAATATTGACCTGTTTTCGAATAAGGTTAGTCTTGATAACATTTCAATAAGATAAGGATGAACTGGGAATAAATTGATGTATCTATCTTCTTCAACTGCGATATTAGGGAATTTGTCTTTAATAGTTTCAAATTGAATTTTGAGGTCTTCTATTTGATTTGGTGTTTTTGTAACCATTCTTTTTGCGATAATGTCTTCGATGTTTTCACTTGTAATATTAAATTTTAAGAATCTTTTTTCGATTTTGTTGATTAAATCGGCTTTGTCTTTGTATTCGGGGTTGGAGAAAATATATTCTTGCATAGAAAGCATTAATATGAAATCTTGATTTTTAGAACACTCTGCAATTTGTCTTGTGAATTGTAAATCTCTATTTTGTTTATATGATTCTTTTGATTTTAAAAAATCGGAGTATTCGTCAAATATAACTATTAAGCCTTTATTTGGATATTTTTCTTTGATTTTTAATAGTATTTCTTCAACCAATTCTTTTGGGTCTTTCTCTTCTACATTAATATCGCTGATATCGATATCATAATTTTCATTTAATTGTTTTTTTACACGATAAATGAATATGTCTTCTAAACTTTTATCTTGACCAGGTAATTCGTATTTTACTACTAAAAATTCTTTATCTATTGCAGCAAATTCTTTTTTTAAATCTTCATCTTGGATGTATTGTACCATTTCAGGGTTTGATAAGATTAGGGATAAAAAGGTTAATAAGTGAGATTTACCGGTACCATAGTTACCAATTACATCAACGGATGTGTTTTTTTCAGGTTTATTGCCTTTTAGATATTCTAAAAATTCAAATAAATCTTCTTTAAGATTAGGTGAAATAACAAATTTTTCTACCATTTCTTGTTCATTTTCAATGTTTCCTATTGCTACAACTTGTTGTATATCTTCAAAATTAAATAATTTTTTGATTTGCATTATTCCCAACCCACAAGATTAACTTCAGATACATCCATGCTTCTATAATCAGGATAACCTTCTTCTGAGTAAATTAAATGATTATCAATTAGTTTTCCATTAACAAATAAAACTATTATATGTCCATTTCTTGAGTAATATTTAAAATTACTGATTACATCGAGATTGCCTAATTCTTTAGAAAACATGTATTCAACATTGTGTAAAAATAGAATATTAAAATTCAGGGAGTCTAGATAATTTTTAATTAAGTCCCAGGTTTCATGTTCTTTTTCTTCTTTAGTTTTACCATCTAATAATTTTTCATTCAACACCCTATTGATATCAACTTTTACTACACCATCAAAATCAAGTGATTTACATTCATTGATGCAGTCTTTTGATTCTTTATTTAAAACAATTAATTTATAATGTTTTGTTCCTGTCTGCAAATCCTCAATTGCCTCTTTTAAATTCACAAATTTATCCCCTTATATTAATAATTTAATTTATGCTTTTAATATAATAAATTACTTTCTATTTATACAAGGCGTTGTCAAATGTAGAAAGGTATTGGCAATAATAACTATCTGTTTGTAAAAATTAGTTCTTCAAAAACATCAATCACATATTCTGAAGAAACATTGAGACTGTTTTTATTTTGTAGGTCTTGTGTAATTGCTTCTTTAAGTGTTTCTTTAAATTCTGCCTTGTTAACATTAGTTATTTCAAAAATACCTGTACTCCATAGTTCATTTGTAATTTCATTAACCTTTTGGTCAATTTTTGTTTTTGATACTTTAATAGTAAAATCACTTAAAGTATGATGGATATATAATCTGGTTTTTACGTAATTGAATAATGAATCGATATAGTTTTTATGATAATAAAAATAACCTAATCTATTGTCGTGAATGGCTTTATTATATGCAATGTTTATTCCAGTATATGCATCAAAATCTTGAAAACCTTCCATTTTCTTAGCATATGTTAATTTCAAAATAGTGTTAATATCAAATTCGGAAAAGGTTTTATGTTGTGGATTGAAGTTTTTTTGGTCAGTGTCAATAATGTATTGATTAATTGTTGGGTGATATAATGCTAGATTTATAGTTAAATAAGGTATTAGTCTTGAATAACATTTTTCGATTCCTCGATTCTTAAAATAATAGTTATTTCTTTTAGTTTTACCAGTTAGTAAGTCAAATGCATCTTGTTTGTGTGGGCCTTGCAAATTTTCTTCACAAGTAGACTTGAAATACTTTATTAAATTTGATACGTTAAATGAAGCAGGGGTTTCTTTTATGTCATGTAGTTTTTCATTGATAATGTTAAAACGCTTAGAGACGTATTTAGATTCTAATTGGCCAATGTTGTCTGCGTCTTTTTTTATCATATAATTCGAAGAGATACTCTTCATTTTCTATTTTTTTATAATTATTCCTATTTTTTAAGTATAAAAATAGATAATATGTTGCTTCAGGCGTGTTAAATGTTATTCTTTTATGTTTTTGTATTTTCCAGCAGGGCAATATTTTCCTGGGATCCATTTGAAGTAATGTTTCTAAGTCAAATCGATTATCCTTTGGTTTAGAGTCTAATTTTAAATCAGAACCCATTAATAATGTTTCAAATTTATTAATACTAATCTGTTCTCTGAAAGAAGGTTCAAAAGCAGTTAGTAAATCATTTATCTTTAATGTTATTATGTCTTGATTTTTTAAACCTGAGGATAATATGAAAGTTATCAATGCTTTGTCAAGTATTGACCTACTTAACGCAAGTGCAGTGAAGATATCATCGATAGCTAACTTTTCTTTTGACATGACATTAACTATTTACTACCTGTAATAAATAATTTGTTACTTGTTTTTGAGTAATAATTTTAAGTTTTTGTAAAAAAAATAGAAAAATATCCAAAATATGAAAATTAGTTTCCTCCTTTTAAGTAACAAACAAAGGACTAAAAAGTCTTTAAATGAATAACAAAGTTTATATAATACATTAATCAAACAATAAGATAGTGATTGTTAGCCAGTAGTGATAAACCAATTTTTAAATGGTTTAAATTTTTACAATCACTAACACTAAAAGGAGAGGATATTATATCACAAAAATCTACCAAAAATAAAGAGGTCGAAAGTATGAGCAACTTAGTCGAAAAAGCAAATGAAATGCAGAGCATTATGAATCTTCTATATACTCTATTAATATCATTTAGAGAGCATTTTGATTCACTACCTGCATTTGATTCTGAAATAGATGTAGAAATAAAAAATGGTTCAAAAGCCATTAATTCACTGTTAGGATTGCATACCATATTAAATTGCTTAATAATTGAGTTATGCAAAATTAGTGAAAGAAACAGTGAAATTTGTAACAAAAGCAATTTGTTAACTGAAAAGATAAAACCAGTATATTATAAAGGTGAAAATATGAATAATAGATTTGAACAAGAAAACATTGAAAAAGAAGCTGTAAAAGGGACTGTAAAAGAAATGATAACTGAATTAGTATATCTTAGAAAAGTTATTGACAATGCTGTTTATTATGGTACTAGCATTAGTTTAAGAGCAACACATTTAATTGATACTATCTTATACTGCCACGATACAGGAATAAAAGATGAATTTACATCAAAAGAACTTGAAGAAATGTTTAATCAAATAGAAGAGGCAAACTCTGAAAAAGAATTCCTTGATTTAAATATAAAACATATAACTGATAGTATTAATGCTACTAATTCAATACTCGAAAAACTATTAGACATAAATTATTATGGATACGTCGTTGAAGGATTTTATGAAGACACAGAAGAAGATTTCTATACCACAGGTGATATGGATGCAAAATAAAAAAAGAAACCGTTGTATATTGTACCAATATGAAAAATGTAATTACTGCGGATATTGTGCGGAGCATGGTTTTTTAGACATTCCTTTAGATGAACCATCTGAAGATAAACTACTAGAACAACTATACTACGAATTAGAAAGAGAAGCAGACAGGATGTAAAAAGAAAGGATATGTCCAAGTTAGAAAAAGTAACCTAGACACACATTCTAAAATGACAATAATATATTTGTGTCTAATATTAAAAATACTTTTTCTTCTTGGATACTCCCATACCCCGGAGGGAAAAATGGAAGACCATTTTAATGAGCTTAAAGAATCTATCGAAAGAGAAATAGCAGCTGAAAATGAGCTAGCTATTTATAAAGTAACTGATGAATTAGACAATTATAAATATGATGATACTGGCGTATACATTCCATTTAATCAAGAAAATATTTATTTAAAAGTCAGTAGAAATGAAAGTAAAAAGTCAGAAGTAATCTACAGCTGGACAAAGTACAGTGACAATAATTTTCAAACTTTAACAAATTATAGAAGTGATAAATTAATAAATGAGGAAGATAAGAAGCTAATTAATAATTTAATCACTACTGGCGAGGCAGCGGGGCTTAAATCTAATGAAGATGAAATGCTTTTCTTTGTTAGCACGTTTAAGAGCACTATTATTCAAGCTAATTGTTTAAAAGTTTTAAAAGAACTTGATTTTGAATTTAAAACAGATATATGGCTAGAAGAAGATGAAGACTTGGAAATAAACATTATACAATTTGCAGATTATGATGAGTTAATTCAAAAAGAGGCAATGGCCCTCCTAGAAGAAGATACACTTTATGATAATATAATTTCAAGCATTTCTTGGACACATGAAGGTAACGATGAACTTAAAAAACAACTCCCATTAATCTTAACCTCAGTCTTTATAGATCAACCCGTACACACAGAACTTAATGCTGATACTGGTACAGGTAAAACTGACATTATTATTGAGTCATCAAAAAACTACCCTGAAAGTTATATTCATATTTTAAGGACAATTTCCCCAAAAAATATCTACTACGATAGAGAGTCATATGGCGAGTTTAATATTTTAATTTTTGACGATATTGTTTTAAGTGACCCTATGATTGAGGTTATAAAAGAATTAGCTGATAATAATAAACCAATTAAAGAGTTAAAAACAGTTATTGATGGTAAATCAAGAACATTCACATTAGACGGTAAATTTCTAGTTATATTAACTTATGCAAAGCAAAATCCAGATGAAGAACTCTTAAACCGTTTGTATAAGCTAAACATTATTATTAAAGAAGAAGCCAGTAAAACAAGCATTAAACATAAAATCCAAACCAATGCTGTTATTGACTCTGATAATAATGAGATTATTAAAAGGAGCAGGTTGATTATACAGGCAGCCATACAATACTTAATTGAAAAAGAAATTGTTGTTTTTAACCCTTTTACATTACTGTTTGACCCTAGTTCCCTCAATAATAGAAATATAAAAGGGTTCATTACACTTGTAAAATCAAAGACCTTTTTCCACATATTAAAAAGAAAATGTATTGAAATAGATAATGAAAGAGTATACATTGGTTCTTATGAGGATTATAGTTTTGTTAAAGATTTATGGGACAAATCAGCTGAAACACAGGAATTAAAACTTAATGCAAATCAAATTAAGATTCTTAAGTATTTACCTAAGATGACTCGTGAAGAAGCTTACAAACATCATGAAGAAGTTTTTGATGAATACAATGCATCTGAGTCAAGAGATGAAAAAGATAAGATTCTCGAAGATGAATATACAAGAAGCAACATCTCAAAAGCTATTGGTATCAATACCAACACCTTAAGAAATTATTTAGATAAATCCCAAGGCACAGCAAAATCACTAGAAGACCTTGGACTTATAGGTAAAATTAAGTTTGATTCCGATAACAGGTCATCACCTTGGACATATTACAAAATAAAAAAGAGTAATGATGACCCTGATGCTAAAAATAATGGTTGTGTTGGTTGTCAAATTGAAAATGACAAGCATATTAATACCTTAAACTTCAAATTAGATGTTCTATACTCTTTGTTAACCTTGTCTAATATTTCAATTAATGAAGAGGGGTGGGAGTATCTAAATTCTTACTGTGAAAATTATACAGTTAAAATTACTGTAAAGGATTATAATTCATATTATGATTTTATAGATGGTGCAATAAAAGGGTTTGATTTTGATAATTATTCTGTCAATCTATATGATGCTAAATACGTTGATTTAACCTATGTAAAAGATGTTGGCAGTATCATAAAAAATTCAAAAATAATGACCCCATCTGATGATGAAGACAAATTACACAACCTTCAAGAAGTGGTAGAAAATGCTCCATCAGATGAAAAAGGTAGGAAAATTGGTGTTAACTCTTATTTAACAAGTTATACAAGTGATATTAGTAATACTGAATTAGCATATAATATTGGATTATGCTTAAAAAATGAGAGTTTGACTGCAAAAGAACTCACTGATAAAATACATGAAGAGGATGATGTGAGTGTTGATTTTCTAGCTATTTCAGTAGGTAAATGCGTAAATGATTTAGTAAACAGCCAGTTAGTTTCACAAAACAAAATAAATGATGAGATTTACTACGAAGCTAGTGAAAGCTTTAAAAAACTTCTAGGTGATGGCTAATGTATACCTTACGAGATTATCATCATGATTACTATAATGGCAATTATTACAGAGATGTTCGATACCTCCATGAGGTATCACAACCTCTTTTCCTAAACTGTAACGATTATAAAGAAGATGATGACCCTTCAGAAACCTTCCTAAATTTTTTAAATTTAAAATATCGTTCTGGAATACATGGGCTTCTCGGAGCGGAAATTAGCTATTATAAAACTTTACCTGAATACAAAAAGAAAGATAATAGTAAAAGGTACTATGATAGATTATTTTTTGACTTTGATGTCTCAGATAATAGAGCTTCAGAAATTAAAAAGGAAATTCTCGATACACAATCTAATTTAGTTGGTAGAAAGAGAAGAGAAAAAATCAAGTCCTTACAAAGCAGATATAGGTCTTTAATCTTTGATGAGGACCTGCTTGAAAAACCTTTTGTAGAAGCTATTAAATTATGTGATTACTTACGTACTAAAGGAGTCAAAGCATATCTAATTGCTAGTGGAAGTAAAGGTTTTCATGTTAACGTTTTCTTTGGAGAGTTGCAGTTAAATCAAATTGGTAAGATTAGCTAACATCTAGCTAGTGTTTTTCAAAAGACTTTAGTTTTAGATACACTTGACCTTGCCGTAAATCGTGATCCACACCGGAGGCTTCAACGAGTCCCTTACAGCATTAACTCAAAAACAAAACTATATTGTCAACCAATACCAAATGATATAAGTTATGAAGAAACCCTTGACTTAATAGGTAAAAACAAAAATAAACCTGTTGAATTTCGTATTGATGAATATTATGCTCCTAGTTCTTTCAATGATTTATTAGCATCATTAAATGATGATTTTAATAAGGAGATAAAAAGAGAAAATAAAAAACGTACAGTAATACATAAAACTGCTGGTCACTATGATAACATGTTTGAAAATGTTGACTTAAGATACTTAGCTATTTTAACATTAGGTGAACCAGTAGCCGAATATGAAAATAGAAATACCTACTGCTGCCCATTTCATGATGATACTCATCCAAGTGCAGTAGCTTTTAAGAATCGTTTTTATTGTAGTGCCTGTGGAGTGAATCTTAACAAATACGATTTTGTAATGCAGGTAACCCGCTCTAAAACTAAAAACGAAATGTTGATGAATTTAAAGGAGATATTAAATCTCCAATAAGAAAAGGTGATATATATGCAAAAAGAAAATTATACTCAAAATAAAACTGATGAAGAATATAAAAAAGAAAGAGAAGAATTTATTCAAGAACATTCATACTATAAAGTAGATGATAAATTAAAAGCAAAAGGATACAAATATGATGCAGAAAGAGTGTATATTCCATACACCTATAAAAACTCTGAAAATCCGGATTGTAGAGATATATACTTAGCTATTTCTAGACATGCAACTGAAGAATGTAGAATATCATATTACTGGTCCAAATGTGTCGAAGGTGTTTTTTATGAAATTGAAAAATTTATAAGAGATAAATTGCCATGTGAAGAGACCAATGATTTTAATAGTACATTAGCAAGATATGGAATCGAAGCTAACCTAGATTCAACAAAAGGTTCATATAAAGAATTTACAGAACAAATTAAAAAAGATATTGCTCAATCTAATTGTTTAGATATATTAAAAGACAAGGATTTTGATTTCATGGCTGGTTATTACTTTGGTGATGAATATTTAACATCAGATGAAATATGTCTAATTTACTTAATAGATGCGATATGAGAGACCTTGTAAGAATAGTTTTTGACTGTGAACCTGTTAAGTCTTATGAAAGAAAATATCTACCAGATTATGACTTAATACATTGTATACTTCATGATGATGAGCATCCAAGTGCTAGTGTTTATAAACATGTTTACATCTGCGAAGGATGTAATCCTCCTGTAAAATTAGACCAGTATAATCTTATTAAAAAGGCATTTGGTTTTGAAAATATATCAGAAGTCATTGATATCATTTAAGAAAGAGTTTTTTGAAAAACTTCTTGAAATAAAAGTACAAAGGGGAGAAATTGAAATAATTAAAATATAAGAGGATTATAATATCCTCTTATTTTTAATCAATGAACTTATTTTTTTTGAAAACTCCCCATGATCACATTAATTCTTTTATTCCGGATTTTAATAACATCTCATAAACTAAATCTAATTTTTTAGGTTTATGAGGTACAAAAATAATAAATCCATCTCTTCCTCTTGTTAATAATACTCTGTAGCTATTTCTTCTAAACACATTAGTATCGCTGTTTTCATCTTGATACCGTTTATATTTTAACCATTTTTCACCATCCCATATCATATCTTTTGCCCAAGCTATAATGGGCATGTCTAATTCAAGCCCTTGAATATCAAATTCAGTTATAGTATTTTTAAATGAACAACAAGACTTAGGGTCTGTTGATGGTGCATTAAACCATTTTCCCTTATCCACCTTCATAGTATATTCAGGTGCATTATTTATCCCATAAATAAAAAGTCCTGCACCTTTTGACGATGCTAGCAAACCATATTTTTTATTTGGTTCTTCAGCATATCTATTTTTACAATATTCTTTAGCAGCATCAAGGTCTCTTGTGCAGTACATATTATACCCTTGAGAGTAAATATTATCTGAAGTTTTGATGCATTTTCTATATCTCCATCAATAATATAATTAACAAATTGACTTACGGCACCAAATAAATGTGAACGTAGTGAAACAGTTAAATCAAAAGATTCATTTTCGAAATTATCAAGTAATAACTGATTTTCAAATATTGGATTTAGTTTAGGAGGACATACAATTTCCCATTTTTTATTTCCTCTTTTAATTGCTTCATCCCATAATATTAATCCTGCATTTTCCCCATTGTGAATTTCTTGACCTTCACCAACTAAAATTAAAAGAACACACCAATCAAGACGATCTTCATATAAACTAATCATAACTTCAGGCTCTGTAAAATCACCTCGACCTTTAGCTTGCATTCTTTTAATATCCCATGCACGTTGACCTTCATCAAAAACAATTACATTCTTATTAAAATCATAAGCTCCATGGTTAATAAATTCTGTTTCAACTTTATGTATTTCTTTGCAAATACATCACTTTTTAAAGCATCTGTTAATACTTCTACTAATGGCCCATTTCCAGATAAATAAACTGAATTAACATCACTTACATCATAAACATATTGAAGCCCTAAATATGTTTTACCAGCACCTGGAACTCCTGTAACAAAAGCAATTACATGTTTTTTATTATTTTTTGCATATGATGTTAAATATTTTAAATTTTCTAGTGTTTGCGGGATACAAGTACTATTTACCTTACGAATATTTGGAAGCTCTTCATCATCCATAATACGTCTTGCTGCCTCAACAATTGTAGGTAATGGTTCATATTTAGAAGAAGTCCATTCTTTAATATCACATACATTTATTTCACTAGAATAAATACTATCAAGAACCTTTTGAAGCATATCATCAGATACACATTGGATATTATCTATTTTTTTATCCAAGTTAGTAGTTCTTGTTAAAACTAAAAGTGGAATAACTTTTTTATCTCGAGATTCATAGTGATACTCATTTAAATCTCTTGCATAAGCTTTAACCTGATCGATATCCTCTTGCTTAATAACATTTTTCATTTTAAATTCAAGAATTACAACATCATCGTTAGAAAGTAAAATAACATCAGGCCGTCTTCCAGATTCATAAGGAAGAGCGTATTCAAAAAGAATACTAATATCCGGATGTAAATTAACATTATGCATTACTCTAAATGAATCTCTCCAAGCATGAACCTGTTCATCACTTAAATCAAGTGAATAACTTTCTAAAAAAGCTGTTTTAAGTTGGTTAATAAATTCTTCTTCATTTTCTTTGCTAAAATTAGCTATTAAATTGACATAACAACAACGTTCAATTTTTTGTGAATTCCAAGTTATTATTTCTCCAGGTCCCATACTCATATTCATCATCAACGCGTCTTTATAAAAAAATTATTATATAAAAACTATTTAAATATTATATAAAGAAGTTAATGAAGATTGGATTGGTGCTGTAAAATGGTTAAATTAGGTTATGAAAGTTCAGTAAATGAATTTAAAAATGATAACAACAATTATATCCTAGGTGAATTGACTAAAAATTATAATTTCGAGTTAAGAGACCTGCAGAAAAATGCATGGATATCTCAAATAAACATTTTAAAAGACCAATTATCCACAATTGATAATGGTGACATCATATTTGAATATACTATTCCTAGAATGGGTTCTATAATATATAATGTTCTTTTAATAGATGGTTTAGTATTTATTATTGAATTTAAAGTTGGTGAAACCGAATACAAAAAAGCTGATCTAGACCAATTAGAAAATTACATAAAGATATTAAAAAATTATCATTATGAAAGTAGGGACAACATTCTTATACCAATTCTCGTAGCTACTGAAGCCGAAACAACAAATAACCAATTTGAACTTCATGAAAATAATATATTCAGCACTCTGAAATCTAATAAAGAAAATTTATATAATATCATTTCAAGAATTTGTCAAGAGTATAAAACAGATAATGATTTAAGTAATTGGTCAAAGTCAAAATATGCACCAACACCCAGCATTTTAGAAGCCGCAAGAAAATTATATGAAACTCACGAAGTTGAAGATATTAAAACATATAGCTCTGATGATTTATTTTTAGCTGAAACAGAACAAAGCATTGATCAAATAATCACAAATTCAAAAAATAACAATCAAAAATCAATAATCTTTTTAACTGGAGTCCCAGGAGCTGGAAAAACATTAATTGGACTAAATACTGCAACAAAAAGAAGTGTAACCAATGATGAACCAGCAGTATTTTTATCAGGTAACGGCCCATTAGTAAAAGTTCTACAAGAAGCTCTAGCAAGAGACAGCTCTAAAAGAAATAACATTACCAAAAATGCTGCTAAACTAAAAGTAATTTCATTTATACAACCAATCCACCAATTCAGAGATGATGCAATAGATAACGATGATGTACAACATGAAAAAATTGTAATTTTTGATGAAGCACAAAGAGCATGGACTCAAGACCAAACTGAAACCTTTATGAAAAACAAAAAGCAAATTGAAAACTTTGGGATGTCTGAACCTGAATTTTTAATAAGTATTATGGACCGTCAAAAGATTGGGCAGTAATAATTTGCTTAGTTGGACAAGGCCAAGAAATTAATAAAGGTGAAGCTGGAATCAATGAATGGTTTAAAGCATTACACAATAAATTCCAAAATTGGAACATATATTCTTCTAAAAAAAGCTTAGATATAAACAACCAATTTGAAGATTTAACAATAACTGATAATGATAAACTATTTTTATATAGTACAATAAGATCTCTTGACGCTCCAAATCTTCCAAATTTCATTGAATATTTATTAAATAATGATAAAGACAAAGCTATCGATATGCTTAAAGAATTCAATGACGAATATCCATTATATATTACAAGAAATTTAAATACAGCTAAAAAATGGATAAAACAAGAAACTACTGAAGAAGCAGATACAATAAGATATGGATTATTAGCTCAATCAAATGGACTTCGATTAATACCTGAAGGAATATTTGTTAAAAATAATATTAATCAAGAAGCATGGTTTTTAAATGAAACTGAAGATGTAAGAAGTTCCAATCATTTAGAAATCCCTGCTACTGAATTTGATATTCAAGGATTAGAAATCGACTATGCAATTATGGCATGGGATGCAAATCTTAGATATATAAATGGAAAATTTGAATATTACAAATTCAAAGGAACAAAATGGAACCATATTAAAGATACAAACGAAATAGAAAGAAATTACCTAATAAATTCTTATAGAGTTCTGTTAACTCGAGCACGTAGAGGAATGGTAATTTTTGTTCCCGAAGGTGATGATGAAGATGCAACTCGACCAAGTGAATACTATGATGGAACATATGAATATTTAAAAAGCATTGGAATAACAGAATTAAACTGAAAACCAATGAAAAAAATAATGGGAGACATATGAATGCATATTTCTAATTTAAAGGTAAGAAACTTTAGAGCTATTGAAAATTTAGAATTATCTTTTAATAAAGGACTAAATGTTTTAATTGGAGAAAACAACTCCGGAAAAACAGCAATTATTGATTTATTAAGATTAATTTTCGATAAAGTTAATTATCCTCATGAAATATACTGGAAAGAATCTGATTTTAGAGTTGGTTCAACTGATGAAATTAAACCAATTGAATTTGAAATTAAATTTAAAATTAATAATAAAAATGAAAAATATTGGTTCAATGATTTGCATATTGTTGAAATAGATGAAAATAATAATATGCAAGATTTCCTAGAAATACAAGGGAAAATTACGTTAATTAACTCCAATAATTCTAAAAAAATAAAACGTGAATTTTGGGGTGGAAAAGATTTTGAAAATAAAATTCCATGGGAAGTGTGGAATTCATTAAACTTTACTTATCTTAGCCCATTAAGGGACGTGAATCGTGATTTAAGACCAACAGATAATAATTTACTAAGTAAACTTTTTTTAAATATAGCTGATTTGAAAGATGATGATTATAAAGAAAAAATGGCTTCAATAATTAAGGAAAATTTTGATAATGACGAATGGATAGAACTTCTTAATGAAGGAAAAGATAAAATTATAACTCATCTTAAAGAAATGAATTTTATAGATGATTTTCAAGATATCGATATAAATTTTTCAACATTTGAATATGGAGATATTGTTAAAAAACTAATCCTACAATTACCAATAAATTTAGATGATGAAACAAATAAAATAAACTATTTTAATCTTTATCAAAATGGATTAGGATATAATAACCTTATTTATGCATCAACCATTTTTGGAGATATAATACAACGAAAAGAAATATTAAAACAAGATTATAATCTTCTTCTAATTGAAGAACCTGAAGCACATTTACATCCCCAATTAGAGAGTACTTTTTTTAGATATTTACAAAAGTTAGATATGAATAATGAATTTCAAATTATTGTATCCTCTCATTCACCTACAATTACAGCAAAAACAAAATTAGACAATGTAATTGTTATGAAAAATATTAATAACACTATTTATGCCACTTCTATAAAAGATACTTGCTTAAAAAATGAAGATAAAATTTTTCTTAAAAAATTTTTAGACGTAACTAAATCACAACTATTTTTCTCAAATGGAGTAATATTAGTTGAAGGAATAACTGAAGCATTATTATTACCTATTTTTGCTAAAATGCTTGGTGAAGAATATGATCTGGAAAAAAATGGAATAGAAGTGATTGTTACTGGAATATCTTTCCAAAGATATAGTGGTTTATTTAATTCAGATGATCCAAATAAACGTTTAAATTTTAAATGTGCAGTATTAACTGATGATGATGGAGATAAAAAAGGATTAAGCGATAGTAGATTAAATAATTTAAATAAATTATCAAAGAATAATTTTAAAGCATTTATTGGTAGAAATACATTTGAATGGGAGCTATTTAAAAATAATTTAAATTCTGATATTATTCCAAAGATATTTGATAAAGTACATCCACGTATTAGAAATAATCTTAAAAGTAACGGTACTAAATTTACACCTGAAATATTAGTAAAAAAACTAAAAAAAACTAAATCAGAGTTTGCATATGAACTTTCAGAATTCTTAGAAAAAAATTATAAAACAACAGATTTTATTATCCCCGAATATATAAAAGAAGCTATTATTTTTGTTGTTGATAATCATGATGAATAAAGAACTGTCTCCTAAACAAAAAGAAATACTTAATACAACTGGAAAATTTGTAGTAAATGCTTGTGCAGGCAGTGGAAAAACTTTTACCCTTTCTAAAAAATTAGCTAAATTAATTAAAACTAATAATGATCCACATATGGGGATTGCAACATTATCATTTACTAATACTGCCTGGAAAGAAATAAAACAAAATTTAGATGAAATGAATGTTGAAATTAGGTTTCCTCATTTTATTGGAACATTTGATAAATTTATAAATAAATTTATATTTTATAAATATTATTATTTATTACCTATCTTCAAAAAAAGGCCCATATTAGTTGGTGATGTAGGGACATCATGGAACAAACTAAAACCAAATATGGGATATGGTCAATATTTTGACATATTTTCACTAAATTCCAAAGGAAATATAATTAAAACAACACAAAAAAGAACATATTTTAAGTTTGATGAAAAAAAACCGGATAAACATCATGATAACATTAAAAAAATGAAATGTCAATATTTCAAAGAAGGTTTTGTGACTCAAGATGATATTAATTTTTTTTCATATAAATTAATTAATCAATTTGATTTTATTTCGGAAATCATTGCAAATAGATTCCCTATTTTTTTAATTGATGAAGCCCAAGATACAAATAAAATTAAAATGGATATAATTGATAAAATTATTACTAATCCAAATGTTCAAGAATCCATTTTTATAGGCGATTTTAATCAAGCAATTTATGAATGGAATGGTGCTGACCCAAAATCTTTCAAAGAATTAACCAAAAAGTATAAAACTATTAATTTAGATGAAAATTGGAGAAGTTCTAAGAAAATATGTGAATTTACTTCCAGATTAGTTACGCAAAAATATAAAGCTGTGAATCCAAATATTAAATCATATACATTTACACCAGAAGTAAACGGATATGCTAAACCAAGAAATGAACATGAATTTTTTAATAATATTATAAATGAATTTTTAGAGTTATGTGAAAAAAATGACATAATTATGAATAAACAAAATGTTGCAGTACTTTGTAAAGGGAATGCTTTAATAAAAACAATTCAAGGAAAATCAGAATTAGAAGAAGATTTTTTTCATGAACATGATACATTATATGACTTAATTTATTCAAAATGGTTATTTGATTCTAATAGATTACATGAATCTTATAAAAAAGTTGAAAATTTAATTATATCTTTAATTTTAAAGGAAAAACGGATTACTTATTCCCAGAAAAAAGAATACATTGATGAATTTGGCTTTTTTGAAATGAGACAGTTATGCTTTAATCTAATAGACATTATGCCCCCTATAAAGAATATTACTTTAAATGAATGGGTTATTAAATTCAAAACAAAATTAAAAAAATCAGATTTAATTATAAAACAAATATTGTTAAGAAAAATTAAACCAATAAATAAATACATACTTATCTCAGATCTATTTGAAAATGCAGAAACAAATCAAAAATATTCTTTAAGCACAATTCATAAGGTAAAAGGCGAATCTTTTGATGCAATATTATTAATACTCAGAACTAGACCTAATAATGAAAGTGGATACAAAAAAATAGTTAAAAAATTCAAAAAAAATGGAATCTTAACTGAAGAATTAAGAAATATTTATGTTGCAATTACACGTCCTCGAAAAATATTAGTAATCTATGTACCTAAAAGTCATGAAGAAATGTGGTATGAATTGTTCTTTAATAAACCATTTATTCCAAAAAATCAGTTAACATTATCTGATTTTTAAATATTTAATGAAAAAAGTTATCAAAAAAAGTAGCAAAATATATATAAAAGAAAGCTCATAACTTTAATTGTAAGACAACTAATTCTATGAGCTTTATATGCTTAAACTATAATAATTCTTTAACTTTTGCCTTAATATCATCTAAACTTTCAGTTGGTTCAAATCTTTGAACTACATTTCCTTCACGGTCAACTAAAAATTTAGTGAAATTCCATTTGATGTCATTGTTGTCCTTATAATGCCTATCCATCAATTTAACAACCATCTTTATTTTCTAGCACCATCACCAGTAATGTCTTTAAATGGCTGTTCGCTTTTGAGATAAGTGTATAAAGGATCTTCATTTTCACCATTAACTTCAATCTTTTCAAATATTGGGTATTGAACCAAGAAATCAACACGACATGCTTCTGCAATTTCTTCTCCAGTACTTGGAGCTTGCTTACCGAATTGATTGCATGGGAAATCTAAAATAGTGAATCCTTCATCCTTAAATTCATTGTAAATTTCAGTTAACTCATTGTATTGTGGAGTGAAACCACATTTTGTAGCTGAATTAACAATCAATAATACTTGACCTTCGTAATCTTTTAAAGATACCATATTTCCAGCAGTGTCTTTTACTTCAAAATCATAAATTGACATGTTTTTCACCTTAAATATTTTGAATAAAAATCTTAATAAACATGAAAGAGTTATAAGAACTAATTAAGCAACAAATTTACTGATTAAACTAATTAAACTTAATTAAATCCAAATAAATCAATAAATAAATAATAAAATATTTAATAAATCAATTAAATTCCAATAAACTTAATATATCCGGATTATTCAATAAATGAAGATAATCTATCACCGAATTCATCATGCTTAACTTCTTTTGTAGTGAGACCTAATGTTTTTAAAGGAGCTTTGCCAACATACTTTTCCATTTGCTCCAATGCACCTTCAAAACCTGTGCCGCCAGCAGTTACAAAGAATTTTACATCATTGAATTTTCCTTCATTTTGTTTAATATATGAAATCATAGGATTTGCAGCTTTTCCAGCCCAAACAGGAACACCTAAGTATACCAAATCATAATCTGATACATCAAATTTTAATGGTTCCAAATCAATGATTTTTTCAGAAATAGCATCCTTTCCACCACGAGCAAAACCAATTTTACCACTGTAATTTACTTTTGATACAATTTCCTCAATATCTGCACCTGTCTCGCTTGCAATAGCTTCGGCTAATTTTTTTGTAACTTCTGTTCTTGAAAAATAAGCAACTAAAATACTCATGATATCACCAAAACTCGATAAATATTTTTTAAAATTTTGAAAGAGATATATAATATACTTTCTGTTATTGAATAATTTTAAATCTTCATCATATAAATTATTAACTTTATTTAATTAATAAAATTTTTCTTTACCTAATTAATAATACATTATTTCATTAAGAGAAGAAAAACCATAAAAAATACTTAACAGTTTTAATAGATAATTATATCAACTAATCAAAAAATTTTTAAATAATTATAAAAGGTGTTTTAATGAAATACACAAAGTTAGGCAATTCAGATTTAAATGTTAGCCGAATATACATGGGATGTATGGGATTCGGAGACCCAAATAATGGAATGCACACATGGACATTGAATGAAGAGGAATCAAGAAAAATCATAAAGGCAGGAATAGACAATGGAATAAACTTCTTTGACACTGCAATCGGCTATCAAAATGGAACAAGCGAACAATATGTAGGTAAAGCCATAAAGGATTTTGCTGATAGGGAAGATATGGTAATAGCTACCAAGTTCCTGCCAAGAACTGAAGAGGAAATCAAAAACAATGTTTCAGGACAGGAACATATCAATAAAATGGTGGATACCAGCTTAAATAATCACAATTTAGACTACATCGACTTATACATTTACCACATGTGGGACTATAACACTCCATTATATGACATTCTCGATGGATTAAACAGCATAGTTGAAGAGGGAAAGGCCAGATACATAGGCATTTCCAACTGTTTCGCATGGCAACTTGCAAAGGCAAATGCACTTGCTGAAAAAGAGGGATTTGAAAAGTTCGTTTCAGTACAAGGACATTACAATCTAATATTCCGTGAAGAGGAAAGGGAGATGATTCCATACTGCAGAAGTGAAAACATTGGACTTACACCATATAGTTCCCTTGCTTCTGGAAGGCTTTCAAAAATGCCTGATGAAAGTTCCAAAAGATTAAAGGAAGATTATTACGCTAATAAGAAGTACGAATCAACTGAAGAGCAAGATTCAGTTATCATAAAAAGAGTGATTGATTTAGCAAAGGAATATGATGTTTCAATGAGTGAAATCTCACTTGCATGGCTTGAGACAAAAGTTGACTCTCCGATTATGGGCGCTACAAAGCTAAAGCATATTGAAACTGGAGTGAATTCTGTAGAGCTTAAGCTAAGTGAAGATGACCTCAAATACCTTGAGGAACCATACAAAGCTCATGATCTTGTTGGTGTGATGGCAGACAACAAGGCAAAAGCCAACGACAGCGAAAAGGTTTGGGTTAGAAAATAGAAATATGAAAAATAACTGAAAGCCAATTGAAAAAATGAAAATAAAAAAATGAAAATAAAAAAATGAAAATAAAAAAATGAAAATAAAAAAATGAAAATAAAAAAATGAAAATAACAAAATAAAAATAAAATAATTAATATGATAACTGATAAAAGATATTATTAATTAAATCATTCAAGAGGTTAAAAAATGTTATTTATTTACTACCCAAGATGCAGTACATGTCAAAAGGCAAAAAATGGTTGGATGAAAACGGATTCGAATATGATGAACAGCATATTGTTGAAGACAATCCAGATTATGACCAATTGAAGGCATTATATGAGAAAAGTGGACTACCTCTCAAAAGGTTCTTCAACACTAGTGGTAAAATTTACAGAGAGATGCAATTAAAAGACAAGTTACCTGAAATGAGTGAAGAAGAACAATTGAAGATTTTATCTACTGAAGGTATGCTTGTAAAACGTCCAATAATTGAAACTGAATGTATGTCTTACTGGATTTAGAGAAAAAGAGTGGGAAGAAAAATTGAAATAGAGAAAATTTCTCTATTTTTTCTATTTTTTAAATTGATTAAATTCACTAATTTTAACTATTTTACTAAAAACTAATATCACAGATTTACTATTTTTAAAAAAAAAGATTAGAAGAAATAAATTTTATTTTTCATTACTGTTTTTAAACTTGATTATTCCTTCTTTTAAAGCATTCAATCCATCAATCAATAAATCTTCAGGACATGCAATATTCATTCTCAAGAAATTATCTCCATTTTGCCCAAATTGAACTCCTGGAGATAGGAATAATCCTACTTCTTCTCTTAAAAACTCAGATATTGCATTGGAATCAGTGTTGAAATCATTGTTAATCCTACTTATATCCAACCACAAGAGATATGTTGCATTAGCAGGAACCAATTTGATTTCAGGAATTTCAGCCTTTAAAAAGTCATTTACAATCATCTTATTACTGAATAATACTTCCCTTAATTCATTCAGCCAATCTTCACTCTTATATGCTGAATAGTGGCATCTATTGAAAAGATATTGGCATGATTGAAGCAATCAATTGACAATTGCCTTTCTAAGATTTCATAAAACTCCTTGTTTTCAGTGAAAACCGCGGAACTTTGAAGTCCTGCAATGTTAAATGTTTTGCTTGGAGAAATGCAGGTAATGCTATTTTGAGACAAATCATCATCTAATGAAGCAAAAGGAACATATTTTAAATCAGGATCTGTTAAGTCACAATGAATTTCATCAGATACAATAATCAGATCATGCTTTTTCACAAGGCAGCAATTTTTTCAAGGATTTCCTTATCCCATATCCTTCCGATTGGATTATGAGGATTGCATAGAATCATTAGCTTTGTTTTAGGATCTTTTAGTTTTTCCTCCAAATCCTCAAAATCGATTTCGTAGGCAGTTTCCACATCATTTGAATCTGGATTGTAAATCAATTGATTCTCTACCACATTCCTATTATTGTCTAAGATTACATAAAAGAAAACATGATAAACTGGAGTTTGGATAAGCACATTATCTCCCTCATCACTAAAAGCACGGATAATACTTGTAATTGAAGGCATGACTCCTGTTGCAAATAGCAATTGCTCTTTTTTCATTTCAAGACCATATTTTTTCCACCAACTGATATATGAATCGAAAACCTCATCATTTACAAAAGAATAAGCGTAAACCCCATGTTTAGCCTTTCTATTGACAGATTCATAAATGGCAGGAGCTGCATAAAAATCCATATCTGCAACCCACATTGGATATTCATCGTCAAATAAATCCCATTTTAGTGAATTGGTGTTTTTCCTGTCAATGACTGTATCAAAATTGTATTTCATATTTTCATCTCCAACAATATGACATTAAATCAATAGCTAAAAATCAAGAAATCGAGAATTATTAATAGAAACTAAAAGATTAATAGAAACTAGGTTCATAGAATTTAGAACAAATAATAGAAACTAAAAGATTAATAGAAACTAGGTTCATAGAATTTAGAACAATTAATAGAAACTAAAAGATTAATAGAATCTAAAATAACTAATAAGTTTCATAATGAATTCTTGACTCATCAAACTTGTCCATAAACTTATTTTCCCAACCTTCAGCAGGGTATCCTAAAGTAATTATGCAAAATGGTTTTAGGTTATCGTCCTTTGGCAATCCAACAATCTCTGCAATGGCATTCATTCTTTCCTCTTCTGGTGCAACCCCATTCCAAAGCCCGCCTAATCCAAGATTGACAGCTTCAAGAAGCATGTTTTCAGCTGCTGCACTCATATCCTGTTGCCAAACCAATTTATAAAATGACCGTTCAATGTTTGCAATTAAAAGAATAGCTACAAGAGCATTTGTTACCCGAGGCTTTATCTCTCCAATTTTAGCTAATGTATCCTTATTTTTTATAATGAGAAATTCCCAAGGTTCTGCACCTAATCTGCTTCCAGGTGCTTGCATTCCTGCCCTTAAAATCTTTTCTATTTTTTCATCTTCAACATCTTTGGAATCATATTCCCTTATGCTACGTCTTGTATTGATAATTTCTTCAAAATCAGTCATTTTATCACTTAATATTTTTATATTGTTTTAATTTCTCAATTAAAGATTAAATAATTTATGATTTAAATAATTAATTGAAAAATAGTGAAAAAATTATAAATTAAACAAATTTAACTAAGTGAATATTATATAAAATATAAACAATTAATTAAATTGAGGTGAAAAAATGGAATCCAACAAAATGTTAGCCCTTATCTCAATACTTATTGGTTTAATATTTATCATATTCCCAATGTTTAGTGCTAATTTAATTTCCATCCTTATCGGAGCTGCTGTATTAATATTCAGTATAGGATTAGCATATGCTGGAATTATTTCTAAAGAGATTGATGGTGCTTTCTCCACTGTTGCAGCAATTTTTGGTGTTGTAATGATTATCTTTGGATTAGCATTCATCTTTGGAACCAATGCAATTTCATTCTTAATTGGATTACAATTCTACATAGTAGGATTTATGATGATTGTAGGAGCTATCCTTGCATTACTTGCAGGTCCTGAAGTCAGCAAATTCAGTGCTTTAATCACTTTGATTTTAGGTATAGTTGTTATATTCATTGCAATATTCGCTGCAAATAATCCAATATTAATTACAATAATTATAGGTATTGCATTAATAGCACATGGAATTTCCAGATACATATATGCAGACAAATATTAATGAAGAATAATTATTCTTCATTTTACTATTTTTTAACTTTTTACAATAATTCTAATATTATTTTTATTTCCTTATTCTGATTTTTTTCTAAAATTTCATTTATTTAATCTTATTTTACCATTTTTATTTTTTTTTATATTTCAAAAAAAATTAAGAATAACTAAACTAAATAAAAAACTAAAAAAGTTATAGATTTTTAAACTAAAAGAGAACTAAAGAATAAATTAAAAGTTATAAATTTTTAAGTAAAAAATAAACTAAAAAAATGCTCAAATAAAAAGATAAAAACTAAAAAATAACCTAAAAAAAGAATTAAATAAGAAGATAAAAACTAAAAGAATAAAAAAAAGATAGAGAAAAATCAATTTCTCTATTCAGGATAAATTAAACCTTCAGGAACACCATAATCCTTGTATTTTTGAGCAATTTTATCAACAGTTCCATCTTTATACATTTCATCTAAAGTTTCTTGAACTTGATATTTTAATCCTTGATCCTCTTTTGAAAATGCTACTCCATATTGTTCATTGGAAAGTGTTTCATAAGATTCTAGCATCCTGGAATCTTTCTTTAACCATATACTTTCCTAAACAACTATCTATAATAATAACATCACAAACTCCAGATTCCAAATCTAAGAATGCAGTGTTGTATCCATCCACTTGATTAATTATCTTGAATGTCTTGTTTAGAGTTTCATTTTTTGCAATTGTATTTAATATTGAACTTCCTTGTTGAACTTCTAAAACTGTTCCATTCAAATCATCCAAAGTTGTTATATTTGAATCTCCTCTAACAACAACAAGCTTGGTATTGTTAAAGTAAGGCTTGGTCCAAGAGTAATCGTTTTCTCTTCCATTGATAGTAAATTCACTCCAAATACAGTCAATTTCCTTACTATCCAACTCAAATTTTTTAGTATTCCAATCTATAATTGGCTGTGCTTTGAATGTCCAATTATTTCTTTTAGCAACCTCTTGAGCTAGTTCAAGATCAAAACCGGTATAACTGCCATTGTCATCCACATAACCAAATGGCGGGAATTGACTATTGAAACCAATGATAAAAGTATCATCAGGATTGTCATTCAAGCTTTCAAAATCACCTAAGAAATCAAAAAATCCTGCACTAGCACAACCTATTATTAAGAATATTGATAATATAATTGATATTAATATGATTGATTTTTTCATAACTCACCCTCAATTAATAAGTATGCGTTATTTTCTTACAATCTAAACATTTCATTAAAAATTAAATAGATTAAGTAAGACTTATTATTTTTTTACCTATTTTAATTGTTTATTATCCTTTATTAATAAATATTTGTGAAATAATTTCAAAAATTCTTAATAGAGTTTAGAATAATTTAAAAAAAGAGCAATGATTGTTTTTAAAAAAAGTTTTAAAAAAATAAGATAAAAATAAGAAAATATTAAAAGAAAAATAAATAAAAGAAAAAGAATAAAAATTATTCTTTTGCTTCAATAACTGTTTTTCCACCCATATAAGGCACTAAGACCTCTGGGACTTTTATACTACCATCCGCTTGTTGATAGTTTTCTAAAATACAGCAAATGGTTCTTTCAGTAGCAATAGCAGTACTGTTTAAAGTGTGTAAAGTTTGAGCATCTCCAGAACCAGCTCTACCATATCTGGTTTTGGTTTTTCTTGCTTGATAATCCTTACAGTTGGTACAGGAAACCAATTCCCTAAATGCACCAGAACCTGGGAACCATGCTTCAAGGTCGTATTTGATAGCTGCATTATCGTTTAAAGCAGATGATACAATAGCTATGATTTGATATGGAAGACCTAATTTTTGATAAATCCTTTCAGTGACTTCCATTAAATGATCATGCTGATTTCTTGAATCTTCAGGAGCAGAGTAAATGAACTGTTCAATCTTTTCAAATTGATGAACTCTAAAGATTCCTAAAGTGTCCTTTCCATGAGAACCAGCTTCTTTTCTAAAGCAAGTTGAAAGAGCACAGTATCTTAAAGGCAAGTCTTCAGGATTGATGATTTCATTTCTGTGAAGTGCTGCCAATGTCTGTTCAGCAGTTGCAATAAGGTACATATCTTCATTTTCAACCTTGTATAAGGTTTCCTCAAACTCAACAAGCTCTGAAGTTTCAGCAGCCACTTCCCCTTTTACAAAGAATGGAGTTTGCATAGGAATGTATCCTTCAGCCTCAAGTTCTGAAAGTGCAAATTGGATCAAAGCCAAATTCAAATGGAGGATATCCCTTTTCAAGTAATAGAATCTTGCACCTGAAACGCTTGCTGCAGTTTCAAGGTCAGCGCCATCAATCTTATTGATTAAATCAACATGATTCAATAGCTCAAAGTCATGCTCTGGAATTTCACCATAGGTTCTGACAACCACATTATCGTCTTCAGTATCGGAAACAGGAACATCTTCATCAATGATATTTCCTACCTTGTATCTGTAGTCATCTCTAAGCTGGAGGTATTCAGCATTTTTAGCGCTTAATTCCTTGATTTCATTTGCCACTTCCTTACTTTTGGCTATGACTTCTTCAATATTGCCTTCCTGCTTAGCTTTTTTGAATGATTTTGATAATTTGTTTTTTTCTGCCCTTAAGGAGTTTAATCTTCTTTCACCTTCTCTCCATAAGGTATCATATTCAATAACTTTCTCTGCATTTTCAGTGCTTCTGAATCTTTTCTTCTCAGAGTCAAATATCATTTCCGGATTTTCTCTGAATAATTTAATATCTAACAATGTTTATTCTCCTTCTAAATGAATAATAAGTAATATAAAATTGATAATTTTAAATTAATTGAAATCAATTGATAATTAAAATTAATGTTAAAAATAATAATTAGGATTATAATTAAAATTAATAATTAAAAATTGAAATAAGTGGAATAATCAATAATTAAAATTTCCATTAATAAATAATATATTTTTCTTATTTAATAATTATTTTGATTAAAAAGACTTATTTTTTAAAAAAATTTTAAAAAAAAAACAATAGTGTCAAATAGCATTTCAAATTAATATTGTCAAATAGCATTTCAAATAAATATTATCAAATAGCATTTCAAATTAAAAACCATTGATTAAGGTTTCATATCTTGATTCTGCCTTTAATATTGGATCCTTTGAAATATTGTTATGGCTTAATATCTTTATTGGCTTAAAGTCTCCAGAGCCTAAATTCTCTCTTTTTAAAACTTCACTCTCAAGATAATCTGGATAGACAAGATAATCAAAATCCAAGTTGGAATCATGGCAATCATCTTCAAGACTCTTATCATATCTGAAATCAATGACATTTGCTCCAATATCCCTAACTATATCCTTTAGGAATTCTGAATAGACTTTAACATTTTTATCATTATTGCTTGATCTGATTTTATTGAATTCATCCTCCTCCAAAACAGCAAACTTAAGATTATCTTGATAATGTTTAAAAATGGAATCTATCTCATCAATTTCAATAGCTTTATCAATCAATCCATTTTCAAAAAAGCAATCTGAAACCAATTTTATGCTATCCTTGATTTGGTCAAATGTATTTATTTTAATGGCTAATGAATTCATTTTCACTTTGCTTTCAGAGAGCAAAATAGCTAAATCCCCTTCCTCTTCATCTGGAAACTTATTTACTTTAAACTCTTTTAAACCAGCCCATTCAACAATTTGCCTACACATTGGAGTTGTAACAACTATCATAAAATTCCTCAAAATTTGATAAAAATTATAAATTAAAATATAATGATATATGAAAAATAATTTATCTGCTTATTTTTTTAAGAGTTTATACTTTAATTAATTTTATAATCGCTTAATGATTATAAATATTTTTTATTAAATTTATGATTATGCTAATGCTAATTAAATATTTTAATAAAATTTATAATTACGCTTAATGCTAATTAAATATTTTAATAAAATTTATAATTACGCTTAATGCTAATTAAATATTTTAATTAATTTCATAATTATGCTTAATGCCTATTAAATATTATATATTAACAAATATAAATGTTATATTAAAAACTAATGAGGCTAAAAAGTGAAAGTAAGTTTAAGTTTTGAAAAAGGCACATCAAAAGACATTTCAATCATGGTTGATGCCTTAAGAGCAAGCACCACTATAACAAATGCTTTAGATAAATTTAAAGAGATATACCCTGCATTTTCAGCTGAACAGGCAATTGAAATAGCTAAAGAAACTGATTCAATCTTAGCAGGTGAACAGAAAGGTAGAAAGATTGAAGGATTTCAATTAGGCAACTCTCCAAATGAAATTAAAAAATACGAAACAGACAAGGATTCCTTAGTTCTTACAACAGGCAATGGAGTGAGAATTCTCGAAGGAATGGAATCAGACATCGTATTGGTTGGAAGCTTTATCAATGCAAAAGCATGTGCAAAGGCAGCATGTGAACTTGCAACAGACCATATCGAACTTGTTATGGGAGGAATCATTAGAACTTTTGCAATAGAAGACTATTTGGCTTCAGGTGAAATATTATACTGGATTCAAGAGGAATTGAAAAATAGAAATGAAAGCATTGATGTTAATTTTAATGACAAGGAAATCAATGATTCAAACTACTTTAAGGAAGAAAGAGGAATAACAGAATATGCTCTTTCAGCCATTTTAGCAAGCAGAGACCAAAAATTGGTGGAAAAAGCTTGCATTAAATCCAAATCAGGACGTCGTCTTGCTTCCTTAGGCTATGAAGAGGATGTCCAATTATGTATAAATAAGAACATTACTGATAATGTTGGAATTTATCAAAATGGAAAAATCACATTATACCAATCAAAAGTGAATAAATCTCAAAAATATAAATAAGATTAGTTAATATAATAATATAATAAAAATAACTTAAACAGAAATAATTTATAAAGGGACAAATAGTGAAATACTATAAACACAAATCTATAAAAACTGATTAAGATAAAAAACTAAAACATAATAAATTTAAAAGAAGGATTCTAATGATTAGAGAATGTTTAAAAATTATAGGAACTGCACACGTGTCACAAAATAGTGTAGATGAAGTAAGAGCCGCTATTTTTGAAGACCAACCTGATGTAGTTGCTATTGAATTGGATAGGGGACGATACCAAAAATTGATGAATGAGAAAAACGGTGTCGTTGAAGATGATCAGATTCATATTACTAAAATCATTAAAGAAAACAAAGTAGGTGTTTTCTTGGTTACAACAATCCTTTCCTATATGCAAAATAAGATTGGAGAGGATGGGGACATTAAGCCTGGTGCTGAAATGGTTGGTGCAATTGAAGCGGCAGAAGAAGTAGGCTGTAAAATTGCTTTGATTGACAGAGACATCAATATCACCTTGCAAAGAGTATTGAACAGCATGACAACTTGGGAAAAGATGAAATTCATCTATGGATTGCTTGGATCCGTATTCTCTTCAGAGGAAGAAGAGATAGACATTGAAGAATTAAAGGAGCAATCCAATATAGAACAGGCTATGGAATACTTTAAGGAAGTCTCACCTGGAGCATATAACGCACTTGTTAAAGAAAGAGACGCATATCTTGCAAAAGGAATATTAGGCATTCCGGAAGATAGGGTAATAGCTGTTGTAGGTGCAGGACATAAGGAAGGAATAATAAATTACTTGGATAATCCTGAAACCTTGCCGTCTTATGCTGAATTAAATGGCACTGAAAAAAAAGGTGGAATCCCTTGGCTTAAAATCATTTTGGCATTGATTCCAATTACTTTCATAGTAATATTTTTTCTTGCATGGATGAATGGAATCAACATAGAAGGAGATATTGAACAATTCATAGTAATCAGTATGATAATGGGTTTTGTTGGGTCTATAGTATCCGGTTCAAAACTCCAATCTGCAATTATTGGAGGATTAGTTGCTCCACTAACAATCATTCACCCATTGCTTGCTGCAGGATGGTTCTCAGGACTTGCAGAAGCCAAATATAGAAAAGTTAGAAAACAAGACATTAACAACTTAGGCAAAATCGAAAGCTTTAGAGACTTATGGAACAATAATATTATAAGAATTTTGCTTGTAGTGGTTGGAACTAACATAGGTGTTAGTATAGCAACACTTATCATATTGCCTTCAAAGGTATTTATCCCATTATTCATGAAAATATTTGGAGGATAAAAATACTCCAAAAAATTAAACAAACTAAATGAAAATATTTGGAGGATAAAAATTCTCCAATAAATTAAATAAACTAAAATAATTAAAAAAGAAATAAAAAACTGATAAATGAGGTTAATTTAAGATGTATTTAATATTTAGATGCGACTGTGGAAGAGTCCTTTATGCTAAAAAAGGAGTAGCTACAAGAAAATGCACTTGTGGAAAAACAATTAAGGTTAAAAGTCGCAGAATCCTTGCAAAAGCAGAAACTGCACAGGATGCTTCATATGCTGTTCAAAAGATGCAAGAGGAAATCTACGGAGGAACCATGTTTAAAACTGCAGAACAGTTTAAGGAAGATAAGTTCCTAAATAGATTAGATAAGAAAATGAAAGAGCTTTAATTGCACAAATAATTTGAACTGAAAAATAGCTAAAAATAAATCTGCAGATTAAACAAAATATTGACTTTAATTAAACCAATAAAAAAAATCTGCAAATAAATCAAAAAATTGATTTATATTAATCAAATAGAATATTATCAAATTCATGAAAAATATATCAAAATTATTACAATATTATAAAAATAATATAAATCAATTAGAATAAAAACATTAAATTTATAAATATAATTAATAAATAATTATATGTTATTAAAAAAATTCACTTTTTTAATATTAAATATTATTTAAAAAACTATTAATTTTTAAAAAATTTTAAAATAAAAATTGTTTAAGGACTTAATGGAAATGGACTCGATAATCATAGCGGTTGAAATTTTAATAATAATAATTTTAATCGTGTTAAACGGACTTTTCTCCCTTGCAGAAATTGCGGTTGTATCAAGTAGAAGAATTAGAATGCAAAAAATCGCAGATGAAGGGGATGGAAGAGCTAATGCTGTTTTAAACTTTATGGATAATGTCAGTGACTTTTTATCCACTGTACAAATTGGTATAACATTCACTGCAATTATCACAGGGGCAATTGGTGGAACTACTTTTTCTGAACCTATGGGTAATTTTTTAAGCCCGTACATACCTTACAGTTACCAATTAAGCTTCATATTTATTATTCTTGTAACTACATACTTCACAATTCTTATTGGTGAGATTGTGCCTAAAAGAATGGCATTGAATGACCCTGAAGGATATTCCTTGAAAACTGCTAAATTCATGCAAATAAGCTCATGGATCTGCAAACCTATTGTCAGATTGCTTGATGGTTCAACAAATCTTGCTCTTAGAATCGTTGGCTCCAAGCCAAAAGAAGATGTTGTAACAGAAGAAGAAGTCAAGCTGCTCATTGAAGAAGGTATTGAAGATGGAACTATTGCTGAAGAGGAAGAAGACATCATTAAAAGAGTGTTCCGTCTAGATGACCAAAAAGTGGATATGATAATGACCCCAAGAAGTGAAATCATCTGGATTGATTTGGAAGATGACTTGGAAGAAAACAAGGAAAGAATCATAAACAGTAAAAGATCCATTTTCCCTGTTGCTGAAGGAGAATTAGATGATTTCATTGGTGTTGTTCAAGCAAAAGACCTTTTAAGTGAAATGTTCTTAGGTAAAGATGTGGATATTAAGGCAACTGTTAAATCCCCATTGGTCGTTCCTGAAAATATGCTTTCAATGGACTTGCTTCAAGAGTTTAAGGAAAACAGGGAATATGTTCACATGGTGCTTGTTGTAGATGAATTCGGAAGTGTTGTAGGATTGATTACACTAAACGACCTTCTTGAAGGAATCGTAGGAGACATTCCAGGTATCGATGAGGAAGATGATCCTAAAGCAATTGAAAGAAAAGACCACTCTTGGTTAATAGATGGCAGATTCTCTATAGAAGACTTTAAAGACTTATTTGAAATTGAAAAGGAAATGCCTAACGAAGTGGAAGATGGATATACTACAATTGCAGGATTCATCCTTTCACATGCAGGAAAAATACCTGAAGCAGGAGATATATTCCATGAAGGGAAATTCACCTTTGAAATTGTAGATATGGATGGAAACCATATTGATAAGATCTTGGTAACAGTCAACGAAGAGGATGCAAACAAATTAGACCTTGAAGGCCAAGAGGAATAAGAATTATTAGAATTATCTGACACGGAGAAAGAAGAATGGAATTATTAATACAAATAGTTTTACTTATTGTAGGATTTGCGCTTTTAATCAAAGGTGCAGATATATTTGTAGATGGTGCAAGTAATGTTGCATATAACTTAAAAATACCTACAATTATTGTAGGGTTGACAATTGTGGCATTTGGTACAAGTGCACCTGAAGCTGCAGTGTCAATTACTTCAGCATTTGCTGGAACCAATGCAATTTCTTTAGGAAACGTAGTAGGAAGTAACATATTCAATATATTAGCTGTTATTGGTATTTCTGCATTGATAGGGACCTTAACTGTAGACAAGGTTTTAATTAAAAGGGATTTTCCATTTTTAGTCATTTCAACAATAGGTTTGCTTATAATAGCTGTAATGTTTGGAGAAATAAGCAGACTCTGCGGAATAATCTTTTTAATAGTCATTATTGCTTATGTTTATCGTCTTGTTCAAGAAGCAAAAAAGGACAAGGAAGCTATGTCTGAAGAGATTGAAGTTAAGCTTTCAATACCTAAAGCAATTGTCTACATAATAATCGGTATTGTTGGAATCATAATCGGTTCTGATTTGGTTGTAGATGGTGCAAGTTTTATTGCAAGTGCATTTGGATTAAGTGATGTCCTTATCGGTCTTACCATTGTTGCTATAGGAACATCCTTACCTGAACTTGTTACCTCAATCACTGCCCTTAAAAAAGGAGATAATGGAATTGTAATTGGTAATGTACTTGGATCAAACATATTCAATATCCTATTCATTTTAGGTATAAGCAGTGCAATCATGCCTTTGCCAATCGCTCCTAGAATGGTAACAGACATATTTATAATGACAATCATTACAATTATAGGTGCAGCATTTGCTTACAGTCAAAATGAAGTTGATAAAAAAGAAGGAGCAGTATTGGTTGCATTATTTGTACTTTATATGACATTTGTCATTTTAAGAAATTAATATTTAATTTTCTTTTTTTTGACAAAATTTACTTTGTTCGTTTATAATGAAACATTAGAAATTAACCAAATAAATTCTAAATTTTATTTGTTAGTTTATAATGAAAATTAGAAATTAACTTAATAAATTCCAAATTTTATTTGTTAGTTTATAATAAAAATAGAATCAATTTTAAAATATCTTTTTTCTTTTTTATTAAAAAATAGTTAAAAATCTATTTTTTTATGAAAAAACAGACAAAACAAGCTTATATTATATTTTTTAGCACATTAAAAAACATCAATATGCCTATTTTTATTTACTAATATTTTCTTCAACAATATCCTTAATCTCACAAGCTTTACATATCTTACCTGATGTTGGCTCACCACATCTTTCACATTCATTCAACACGGTTCTCACATTTTCAACATCAAGTGTCTTAATGAAAGAATTCAATACATTCTCTTTAGTTCCAGGATGCTTTGATTCAGTATTGTTTAAAAACTCTTTTATCTTTGCCCTTAATGATAGATTGGAATAAGGACACTCATCCAAATGAATCTCAATTCCATTTAAGATTGCCCACATTCCCACCTCTTTTTCAGGTGTGTTCCATAAAGGCTTGATTCTTGGAACCAGCTTTTCATGAATCTGATCCAACTCTGGTCCAAACTTAGAGAATTTTACAGTATCTCCTCTTGAAAAGCTCATCAAAAATGATTGGATCTCATCATCAAGATTATGTCCAGTTGCAATCTTATCTGCACCGATTTCATAAGCGGTCTTATTTAAAATATTACGCCTGAATACACCACAAGGAATGCAAGCGCTTTTAAAATAAGAATAAATATCATCCAATGCAAACCCTTCCTCTTCCTTAAAGGACTTTTGGATAAGGGGAATGTCTAAAAGCTTTGCATTATTTACTGCTGCATCAATTCCATGTTGACGATATCCTTCAATTCCCTCATCAACAGAGATTGCAAGCAGTTCAAAATCAAAGCTACAATTAAGCTGATAATTTTTAAGTGCATGAAGAGTCAATACACTATCCTTACCTCCAGATAATGTAATAGCTATCTTTTCATTCTTCTTAATCAATTGATAATCATTTATCAAATCATCAATCCTTGAGAATATCCTATGATTAAATTCCTCTTTATTTACACTCATATTATCACTTGAAAATTAAAAAAAAATAGTTTTTTAAACTAAATAAAAAATAAAAGTCATTAATACTTCTTATATTCCAACAAGTATAAAACAATAACTATGAATTCATATTATATTCCAACAAGTATAAAACAATAACTATGAATTCATATTATATTCTTGATTTTAAATCATAATCCAAAGAACAGGAAGAGTAGAAACTATGAATTCATATTATACTCTTGATTTTCAATCATAATCCAAAGAACAGGAAGATTAGGAACAATATGGAAAGCAATTTCATACCTAAGTTCAATTCCCCATACCTTCCCATAGCTATTGTTGCTGCAGAATAAGTTACAAATCCTAAAGCAATTCCTAAAGCAATGGAAGAAGTAAAGCTCATCATGAAAATTGTTGTCAATGCGGATATGATTGTTACGTTATCATGCCAGTCTATATCCTTTAGTTGTGACAGTATCATAAATCCTACTACAATAAGTATAGGAGAAGTGATTACTTGAGTGAATAAACTTAAAATCAATGGAGTGAAGAATATGGAAATAAGGAAGAATATTCCTGCAAAGAGGGAAGTTAAGCCAGTTCTGCCACCTATTCCAATTCCTGCAGCACTTTCCACACTTACAACCATAGTGCTTGTTCCAAAAATGGATCCTATAATTCCTCCTAATGCTTCACCTGCAAATATTCTTTTAGCATTGTTAGGTTTTCCTTCCTCATCAATCAAAATCTGCTTCTCGTGATAAGGAAAATACAGCCCCAATGGTGTCAAATAATGTGACAAACAAAAGAGAAAATAGCATCACTATCAAATTTGGAATATTTGAAAACAGCTGACCGAATCCACGTAAGAGTCCTCCAAAAATGGACCAATCCAAATTGGCAGAGATTACTTGAGAAGGGATAGAAGGCATAAAATAATGGCCGTCTCCTAAACCTAAAAATGTGCATAATAGACCAAAAGCCAATGTAATCATCAAACCTAGGAATATAGAGCTAGGGACCTTTTGCAAATAGAAAATCATATTAATTACAATTCCCAGTAAAACCACCAATGATGGAACAGTAAGTAAATTGCCTATTGAAACCAATGTGAATGGGTCAGAAACAATCAATCTTGAACTCTGAAGCCCTACGAATATTAAAAACAGCCCAATACCCGAGCCAATCCCTATCTTTAAGTCTGGAGGAATGATGTTTATTATAGTATCTGTTAAACCGGAAACAGTGATTAGCAAAAACAGTGCACTAGAAACGAATACTGCTGCAACTGCAGTTTCCCAACTATTGCCCATTGATAAAATAATCGTATAATTAAACATTGCATTTAATCCCATACCTGGAATTAAAACAGCTGGGAAATTGGAAATAAGACCAATAAGAATACATGCAATACATGAGGCAATAGCTGTAGCAAAAATAACCGCTGAAGGGTCCATTCCCCCTTTAGAAAACATAGAACCATTAACACCTAAAATATATGCTGCAGAAAGGAAAGACATGACCCCAGCAATAAATTCCCTACTAATGGTAGTGTTATTTTCTTCCAGTTTAAAGAATTCTTTTAACATAATATGCCTCAGAAAAGTTAAAAAAATTAGGTTAGCAAACCTATAAAAAATGATATTTCTTAAAAAAAAAAACAATAATCTTAAAAAAAAATAATATTAATTAAAGAAATTTAATTAAAAAAATTCTTTAATTACTTTAATCATATAATCCAAGTCTTCTTGACTAAGCTTTGCATGAATTGGAAGGGACAATACCTCTTCAACAATTTCATCAGTTACAGGAAGAGCTTGGTCATAGCCCATTTCCTTATAAAGGACTTGATTGTAAAGTGGAATCGGATAATAAATACCATTTCCAATGCCATTTTCAATTAGATAATCAGAGAATTCATCTCTTTTTCCATCCTTAATCTTAATTGTGTATTGGTGGTATACATGCTTGCAGCCATCCTTTACAATTGGAGTTTCAATTGCATCGATATCCTTCAATCCTTCATCAAGGCATTTGGCATTTGCTATTCTTTTGTCATTAAAGCCATCTATTTTCTTAAGCTGTTCCAAACCGATAGCTGCTGCAATATCAGTCATTCTGAAGTTGTATCCCAATACATCATGATGATATTTAGTTGCAGACCCATGAGCCCTATAGATTTTTGCATTTTCTGCAAATTTTTCATTATTGGTGGTAATCATACCGCCTTCGCTTGTGGTCATGTTTTTTGTAGGATAAAAGCTGAAGCAAGCCATATCCCCAAGTTGACCAACCTTTGCACCATTGTATTCAGCACCATGTGCCTGTGCAGCATCTTCTATAACAATCAAATCATGGTCTTTAGCGATTTTCATTATAGCATCCATATCTGCAGATTGACCGTATAATTGAACAGGCATAATTGCTTTGGTCTTTTCAATAATTGCATCTTCAATTTGAGATGGATCAATGGTAAAGGTTTCAGGGTCTATGTCTACAAATACTGGCTTTGCACCGGGGTATAAAATGGAATTTCCAGTAGCTGCAAATGTGAATGGAGTGGTTATCACTTCATCACCTAAGCCAATTCCAGCTGCTAAAAGAGCTACATGCAATGCAGAAGTTCCGGAATTGGTGGCAATACCATATTTTGCTCCAACATATTTTGCAAATTCTTCTTCAAATTCAATTACTTTTGGTCCTTGTGCAATCATACCAGATTTCATTACATCAATGACTGCATTTATTTCTTCCTCTTCAATAACAGGGCTAGCTATTGAAACTTTAATGTCTGCCATACTTTTCACCTATAATGAATAAAATAATCAATTAAAATCATGGGATTTATTAAAATTCAAATAATTTAATTTAAAAATTTTTTTGTAGTTAAATAGTTTATAATGATTATTTATTTTTAATATTATATTAGTTTTACTTTATATTCTTGAAAAATAATAGGAAATACCTATAAAAAACAAAAAATAAACTAAAAATATCTAAAATTCATTAATTTATTTAAATAAAATGAAAAATAAATATTCAATAAGAACATTAAAAATAGAAAAAAATCATAAATCCATTATCATAAAACATTAAAGGGAAAAACATGGAAACCAATCACAATTATCAAAATAATTACGATACTGAAATTAAAGAGTATAGTGAAGATGAATTGACAATCATTGAAGAAGGAAAAGTAAAAATAAAGTTCCCAGACTTTGAAAAGGTTTCATCTGATGCTCCTGTTTTTTACAATCCAAGAATGGAATTCAATAGAGACACCTCAATTTTAGCCCTGCAAGCATATCAAAAGGAAGTTGATAGACAAATCAATATATGTGACCTCTTTGGAGGAAGCGGAATAAGAGGGATACGATATAAAAAGGAAATTGATGGTGTGGCAGATGTTGCCGTAAATGACATCAGCCCTCTTGCCAATGAGTTTACAAGAATCAATGCTGAATTGAATGAAGTTGAAGTTGAAATAGACCAAAAAGAGGCAAACAATGAATTAAGAACAAATATGGGAAGATTTGATGTTATTGACATTGATCCATTTGGAACTCCATCCCCATTTGTAGACTCAGCAGGATACAATTTAAAAAGGGATTCATTGCTTTGCTTAACTGCAACAGACACATCCTGCCTTTGTGGAACATATGTAGAGCCTTGCATTAGAAAATATAATTCAAAATCATACAAAAGCGAATACTGCCATGAAAATGGTGTTAGAATTCTCATAGGCTTTGCAGCATTGACCCTTGCAAAGTATCAAAAGTATATTGAAGTGAAAATGTCCCATAGCAGTGAACATTATATGAGAACCTATCTTAAGGTAAGAAAAGGATCTAAAGCTACAGACAAGTCATTGAAGAATATTGGATACATTGCACATTGCAAACATTGCCTTCACAGAGAGGAGCGTAAGGGGCTTGCAACAAGTGTGCCAGACATATGTCCAGAATGTGGTGAAAAATTGATAGTTGTAGGGCCAATGTGGCTTGGACCTGTGCAAAACGAGGAATTCATCGATTCAATGATAGAAATAGCTGAAGAAAAGGAGCTTAATCAAAAGGATAAGGTTTTGAAATTATTGAATGCATGTAAAATAGAAGCCAATACACCAAGCACATTTTATGATATCCATAAGGTATGCAGAGTGTTGAAAATTAGCGCACCTAAGTTTGATAAGGTATTTGACAAGCTTGAAGAAAAGGGATTTGTTGCTGTCAAAACACATTACAGCCCACTTGGAATCAAAACCGATGCAACAAATAAGGAATTGATGGAAATTTTAAAAGAGCTTGTTGATGAGTAAATCAGCAAGTTCATTTATAAAAAAACCATTAAACATCACACACCACTAAAAAAAAACCAAAAAAACAGTACACATAAGCAAACATCACCCCCACCCCTGAAAAAATCCAAAAAATAGTTTCTATAAGTGCATACAATCGACATTTTTTTGAAAAATTTCCAAAAAAATTTAAATTAAATACGAAACTTAACAATAAGTATGAAAAATTTTAGATAAAAATAAAATTAAAATGGATTATACTTAACTCAATAAAGAAATAAAAGAATATGCATCGAAATTTAGACAAATTAAATAAAAATATGCGAGTAAAATCAAATCTAATCATATATAATCGAATTTATCAAATTATAATTGTATAAATAAAGAATTAACTATGTAAAATTATTAGTTGTCAATTAAAAAAATGATATAAAATTTAAATAAAAAAATATTTATTATATAATTAAATTTTTAAAAATCAATAAAATTTATCAAAATATAGAAAAAAATAAGGAATAATAAGCAAAATAAATCTAAAAATTTATATATAAAAATTAACAAAATTAACATTGTTAAAGAAAAAACACGTTAATAATTATTTAGATAAAAAATATTTTAATTTTCTTGAAAATTATATATTTTTTCTACAATAATTAATAACCAAAATTGAAAAGTGAAATTATGTGTGCAAAAAAGAACGAAGATATAATTAAACTAGACGAAACTGATATTAAGATTCTAAAGATCATCAATGATGATGTTAGAATTTCATACAGACAAATATCCCGTGATTTAGGAATTTCCGTAGGAACTGTACACAATCGTATTGACAAAATGCTTAAATCTGGTGTTATTGAAAAATTTGCACCAGTGCTAAACCATAAAAAATTAGGTTATGCACTTACAAGCATTATTGGAATTAATGTCAAAGGCCAAGAGTTAGAAGCTTGGGAACAAGAAATCTCCAACAACAAAAATGTTGTAGGTCTTTATGATGTTACTGGTCAATATGATGCAATTGTCATTGCAAAATTTAAAGATACCGATGAATTAGACGTGTTCCTTAAAGATTTACTCAAATCTGGTTGTATTGAAAGAACAATTACACAAACTGTACTTAATATCGTTAAAGAAGATATTGGATCTGCAAATATCCTTTAATTCTTTAAAGTCAATTAAATTTTTTAAGAATAGTAATTAAATGTTTTTATAATTAATACCCCCTTATTTCTTTTTAATTATAAAATATTTTAATTATTATTTTTTTATTACTATTTTTTTATTTTTTGTTTGCAAATTTTATTTAATTATTATTCTTTATTACTATTTTTTATTTTTTTACAAATTTTAAAAAAACTATTTTCTTATATTAAACTCCATAACATCAAAAAAAAACATATTTTTATACTATTCTAAGTTCATAAATTTTTTAAAATCAGGAAATCATTTTTAAAACAAAAAAATTATACTAATTTTTCAATAGCAAAAATTTCAAAAATTTCAATAATTTAACTAAACAATATTAAAAAAAATCTCAAAATCACTATTTTTCATAGAAAATTATATAAAACATATAATAAAAGATATATAAATGTATAAATATTAACATTAAACAAAGCAAAAAATTATATTTATATTAATAAATTATAAGAAGGTAAACAAAAATGGTAGTTTGTCTCCCAGACACACAAGATGATGAGCCACATATACCTATTCACTTAAGCAGAGTAGGTGTCACTCTTAAAAGAAAAGAAAAAAGACCAATCATATTATTACCTACTTTTGATGCTTTTGTAGATTTGCCAAGCACTCAAAAAGGTACACATATGTCTAGAACTCCTGAAGCTATCAGTGAAGTTGTTGATGAAGTTGCTAAAGGCGACTCTGACGGTGTTGAATCACTTTGTGCAGATATCGTAACAAAGATGCTTGATAAACATGAATACGCTAAACGTGTTGAAGTGAACATGGTAAGTGACTACATGTTTATGAAAGACTCTCCAGTAACCGACAATAAATCTCAAGAAATGGCTAAATTAATCGCTCATGCTGTTGGTATAAGAAATGATGACGGATCCGTTTCAATTAGAAAGGCTATTGGTGCTGAAGTTACCGGAATGACTGTCTGCCCATGTGCACAAGAATCCGTAAGGGAAGTTGATAAAAGCAACTTACTAAAATTCTTAGATGAAGAAACCTGTCAAAAAGTATTGGACACTGTAACTTTCGCTTCTCACAACCAAAGAGGAGTGGGAACCATATTAATAGAAGTTCCTGAAAAGGAATACATCGATGGTGAAAAATTGATTGAAATCATTGAATCCTCAATGAGTTCACCTATTTCAGAACTTTTAAAACGTCCTGATGAAAATGCAGTTGTTATGACTGCTCATAAGAATCCTGTATTTGTAGAAGACTGTGTCAGAACAATGAATGAAAAGATTGTTAAAGAATTTTCATACTTGCCTGACGACACATTAATCACTACAAGACAAGAAAACCATGAAAGTATTCACAGACACAATGCTTATGCAGAAAAAGTTTCTACTTTAGGCTCCCTTAAAGAAGAGCTTAATTTATAAGAAAATAGTTTTAGTTAGGTTTTTTAAATTTAATTTAAAACTAAATATTTTTTCTTTTTAAAAGTAAATATTGCTTATTTGCTGTAATTTTTAATTAAATTAAACACGACCTATTTTTTAAAATGGATAATCTTAGTTAGCATAAGGTTTAAAAAACTAATTTTAAAAACAATAGCCTTAGCCAAAACAAGGCAAAAAACTAATTTTAAAAACAATAGCCTTAGCCAAAACAAGGCAAAAAAACTAATTTTAAAAACAATAGCCTTAGCCAAAACAAGGTAAAAAAAAAAACTAATTTTTAAATGAAAACTTATCCAATAATAAGTGAAAAAACTAATTCTTAAATTGATAAGCATAACAAATATACTGTTTAAAAAAATATTTTTAAAGTCATTCCATCTCTTTTTTAACATTATTTAATAATATAAAAAATTAATTTTTTTCATTTATTTTTAGACATAATACAATAAGATTTCATAATGCTTATATAATATTCACAATATAATTTAGAATAAGATAGTTAAAAATATATTAAATTAACTATTATTTAAATTAACTAATCATTTCTTACAAAGACAAATGTATTAAATCAAGTGATAAAATGGCAAAAGAAGACAAAAAAGTTTCAAGACAACGTTTTGATGAAATTATGGGCATTGCTAAAAAACATCATTTAGCAAAATTATTAAAAAACAACGAAGATGACGACGACTTTGAAGTTTCCGATTTAAGATATGCAATGGAAGAGTGTGGTCCTGCATTTATTAAATTAGGACAATTGCTCGCTACAAGGCCAGATTTAGTCGGTAATGAAATAGCTGATGACTTGAAGCTTCTTAGGGACAACACACCAGTAACTCCTTTTGATGAAATGAAAGCAGTTATTGAAGAAGAACTTGGAAAACCACTGGAAGAAGTGTATTCTGAATTTAATGAAGAGCCTCTTGGTTCAGCATCAATTGGACAAGTGTATAAAGCAACATTAAAGGAAAGCAATCAGGAAGTTGCAGTTAAAGTTCAAAAGCCAGGTATCTACGATGTTATCGTACCTGATGTAAAAATATTAAACAAATTAGTTGGAACTGTAGATAAGCATATTTCAGGATCAAGAACATATAACTTGCCTGCAATGGCTAAAGAATTTGAAAGATCCATCTTTAAAGAATTAAACTATATGGAAGAAGTTAAGAATATTGGTAAAATAACCAAAAACTTTAAAGATGTGGAATATATTAAAATACCTGAAGTCTATCCGGATTACTGTTCTTCTAAAGTCATAACCATGGAACTTATTGATGGAATTGAATTGCCTGATTTATACGACAATGAAATCGAAGGTATTAACAATAAGGAAATTGCCCAATATGGATGCCAATCCTATTTGAAACAAGTATTGATTGACGGATTTTTCCATGCAGACCCACACCCAGGTAACCTATTTGTAACTCGTGACAATAGGCTATGCTACATTGATTTCGGAATGATGGGAGTAGTTAATGATACCTTCAGATCAAACTTCTCACAATTAATATTGCTTCTCTTAGGTGGAAACTCACACCACTTAATCAATCAATTGCTTTACATGAACATCATCACTCCAGAACAAAACACTGAAGAGTTTAAACAGGATGTAGATGACTTATTGAACTCATACATCGGTGTTGACCTGGACCAAATGGACGGCATTTTTGATGATTTGATGAATGTCATGATTAACCACAACATCATTCTTCCAAGAGAATTTGTAATGATTGGAAGAGGTATGCTCCTCATTGAAGAAGCAGGGGACAAATTAGACCCACACTTTAACCTTACTACAGAACTTGAAACATTCGCTAAAAAGATGATTAAAACCAAGTTTGAACCTGGAAACCTTGTAAGCGGAGGATTCAACTATATTGTGGAAATTGAACATTTATTAAAGGACTTGCCAGACAGACTTAACAGCACTCTTGATAAACTCGAAAAAGGAGAATTAGAGTTGAATATGAACCATACTGGCTTAGACGAATTAAAAGATCAATTATCCATATCATTAATCGTATCTGCATTGCTTATTGGTTCATCCATTGCAATTTTAGCAGACAAAGGACCAAGAGTTTGGGATATTTCAGCTATTGGATTCTTTGGATTCCTAATCAGTGCAATTCTTGGAATATACATCATTATTAAATTCATCCACACTGAAAAGTAAATCTATGAAAACAAATGAAGAAACTGAAAAAATAGGATTTGCATAAAAAAAATTAAAGGTGCAAAAATGTTTAAAAAAGCAATAGTAATATTAATAATAGGTTTTTTAGCCATAACTGCAGTTAATGCAGCAGAATTTATAATCAATGATGGTTTTACTCCAGTCAACGAAAATTATGCAATAAATGAACAAGAGAATATGTTGTTATACACTTGGGATTATGACGACGAATTAATTCGGCTTGGCTATTTGGAAAATGATACCGGTTACACCATAGTATCAGGAGACAACAATACATATAATGTCACATATCATAGCGGCAGCAATGTAAGTGATGCCATTTCCTATGTAACTTCAGGAAATATCAAAGTTGATTATGGTGTTTTGGAAGTAGCAGAAGTTGATGGAAAAAAATACATTTTCATGGTTTATAAGGAAAAGGGAACTGCTGAGGATATGCAAAAATGTTATGATGAATTGATGAAATTCAATGCAAACAATAATATTGAGCCAATTGCAGATGCGGTATAAAATCAATTATTTGGGAAAAATTCATTTTTTCCTATTTTTTTACTTTTTTAATTAATTTCAAACAAATGATTAAAACCCATCTAAATTTCTATTTTTAAAAAGAATCTAATCAATTTAATGATAAAATAAAGCACATATTAAACTTATTTTAGTAAAATAATTATTTTAGACCCCTAATTAGCAATTTTAAGATGCAAGTGAGCACTTACATGCGAAAACCTTTATATAAAGGGTTAAATAAATATACAATTAAGTGTAATTCACACAAAAAAAGAGGGAAAAAATATGAGTGTTATTTTAGGTATAAGCGTAATATTGGTTTCTATATCAATCGGATTAGCATATCTTTCTTACAATTTTGCAAATTCTGACGAAGCTAATATCGTTAATGAAATTCAAGTTAAATATCCAAATAAAATAAATTTTTACGGATAATCCTGGTTTGAAAAATAACCGTAACTTTTTTTAAAAATTTATTTTATTTGATTATAATCTATTAACAATTTTTTTATTCTAATTTTTAAACTATTTTTTATTTCTATATCTTAACAAATTTTTTTAAACTAAACAATTAAACTAATTTTATTAATCCAATAACTTAACAATTTTCTAAACCAAAAAATTAAACTATTTTTTGTTTCTATAACTTAACAATTTTTTAAACTAATTTATTAAACTAATTTTTGTCTATAATAAGCTATTTTTATCTTAAATTATCTTTTAAAAATAGGTGCATAGATTATTTAAACCATTATTTAAAAATAGAAAAGACATTGAATAAATTTAAATCAATGAAAAAAATGTTTGAAAGAATTAAAAAAAAAATTTAAAAAAAAGTAAAAGTTTTAAAGAATCAAATTAATTATAATTTAATCCTTAGCCCATCTTTTAAGTTTAGGGAAAATCTCATTCATCATTTGTAAAGCTTCTTCCTGATCCATTTCAGGATGAACTTCAGTCATTTTTTCACTGCAGAAAGCAATCATTTCTTCCATAGTTCCATCAGAAGTGAATTCACCATCTTTAAAGCAGCACATGCAGTAATCCTCATTTTTAGATCCATCTGCAGTGGTTCCATAAAGTTCTTCAGTCATAGGCATTGCACATGATTGACAGAATTTCTGATTTTCAAAATTTTCCATAATATCATTTTCCTATATTTATAATTATATTTTTAGTTTAAAATATTATATATATGTTGATTAGCATTTAAAAAGTATTATTATCATTAAAAACTGAAGAATTTCAAAAAAAATAATTAAAGTTTATAATATATTCAAAAATATTTAAAAAATAATATATAATATACCCAATAAAAATAAATTTGATTTTAGAAATTTCTAGGGGAAAACTTTTATGAAAAATAAAAAGCATTTATTTATACTGATTATCTTTGTCAGTTTGCTAAGCATATCTGCAGCCAGTGCTGCGGAATATGATGCAGATGACAGCATTAGCATAAATGATAATAATAAACTAATTTTAGAAGAAACCATTAACGAAGAACTTATTTTAGAAGACAACAACAATGATGAAATAACTTAGATGAAAGCAATGAAGCTGTTTTAAGTGAAGGGGAAGAACATTTAAGCTTTACTGACTTGAATACTACAATTAACGGCAATGAAGATGGTGAAATTTATCTAAACAACAATTACACCTTTAATCCAGATTCTGATTCTGATTTTGCAAATGGTATTAGCATTAACCGTAATTTAACCATTCATGGAAATGGATTTACCCTAAATGGGAATAATCAAGCAAGAATATTCAATATTACTGCAGAAAAGGTGACTTTAGAAAACATTATTTTCATAAACGGCCATACAGATGCGAATGGTGGAGCAATATTCATTAACGGTCCATTTGCAAACAGCATAATCAATTCCACATTCATCAACAACAGCGCTTACAATGGAGGTGCAATCTACATTAATGGTGCAAGTGAAAGCAATACAATAGGTGGAGAATTCAGAGACAATACTGCCGCAAACTGTGGTGGAGGAATTTACTTAAAGGACACTTCCACTGGAAATAAGTTTATTGCAGAATTCTATAATAATACAGCAAATGCAGAAAAAAGTGGAGGGGGAATATTTTTCCGCAATACTTCATCAAATGATTATTTTGAAAGCATTTTCATGTACAATAATGCAATGTATGGAGCGGGAATCTTTTTCAACTATGAAGCAAACAACAACATATTCAATAGCGATTTCAGATTCAACAAGGCAGGATCATGTGGAGGAGCAATGTTCTTCCGCAACAGGACAAACCACAACACATTCAAAGGAACTTATATAAACAACACTGTGTGAATGTTTTCTTGAACTCATTGTTCATGATTTTCATTCAAAGGAACTTATATAAACAACACTGGATTGATAGGAAACGGAGGAGCAATCACCTTTAAGGACGTTTCAGAAAACTCCCTATTCGAATGTGATTTCATAAATAACACTGCTGGAGATTATGGAGGGGCGGTAAACTACAGAGAAAGCCCTAAAAACATTACATTCAATACAAATTTCATCAATAACACTGCCAAGTACGGAGGAGGAATAAACTTCTTTGAAAGCTTTGATGAAGTTGTTTTTAATGGAGAGTTTAACGGAAACAAAGCAATCGAAAGAGGAGGAGGAATTGCTTCAAAAGGAGGAAAAATTGAAAATACAATATTTACAAATAATTCTGCATATTCTGGAGGAGCAATTTACTTAAACGGAACTGGAAATATTGAAAACTGCATCTTTAACGATAATAATGCAAGAGAAAATGGCGGAGCTCTCAACTTAGAAAATAGCACAAATACAGTGATTGAGAATTGTAGATTCAATAAGAACTATGGAAAACGTGGTGGAGCTATCTACAGCGAAAATGCCAGCATTAACTTAAGCAATTGTAAAATTGACAGCAATAGTGCAATGTATGCTATCATCTACTTACAATATGGAGAGCTTAGTACAGTTAATCTCTGTAACTTTACCAATAACAATGCAACAACTGGTTACGGATGTGTTTATTTCGCTTATAACAATGGAATAGTGAACAATTCATACTTTAAAAATAACACTGGAGCTTATGGTGTAGGAGTATACTTTTACTATGAAGGAATTGCTGAAAATTGTGCATTCATCAATAACAAAATGGAGGAAAATATTCTGCCGGGTACAGCAATCTATTTTGATGATGGATTTGGAAAAGTCAATAACTGTAATTTTACAAATAACAGCGGAGGCAATGCCCTGTACTTCAGCGATAATGCAGGAATAGTGAATAACTCTAACTTTAACTACAACAAAGGAGGAACAATTCATATCAATTCATTCGATAATTATGGGATAGTAGAAAACTCTAACTTCACAAATAATGAAAATGATAGATATACTCCAGGAGTTTACATAAATGGAAATGGAATGGTGAACAACTGCAATTTCATCAACCACACATCTCGAGGCATTGGAGGAGCGCTTTTTATTGGTTACGAGGGAATTGTGAATAATTCAAATTTCATTAACAATAGTGTTTCTGAAGGATATTCCACCCAAGGAGGTGCAATCCAAATTAATAGAAAAGGTACCGTAGATAACTGCAATTTCATCAACAACTCAGCATCTAGAATCGGCGGAGCAATCCTTTTTAATAGTGAAGGACATGTAAACAACAGTAACTTCACCAATAACAAAATAACTGGAACCGATAATAATCCGAAAGGAGGAGCAATCCATTTCTCATCATCTATAGCAACTATTGAAAACTCTAATTTCGACAGCAACCAAGCACCACATGGTGGAGCCGTTACTTTCTTTAACAACGGAACAATATACAATTGCAGTTTCACCAACAACAAAGCCCAACGTGGAGGAGCCATATATGCAGAGTATAATAGGGATTCATTAACAAACATAACCCAGTGTACTTTTGAGAGTAACAGTGCAGAAGCGGGAGGAGCAATCTATTATAAAAACCAACCCGACTTTGACGGTGGAAAGATACACATTGTTGATTCTAACTTCACAAACAACAATGTAAACAACTCTGGTGCAGCATATATAAACTGTGAAAATGGTGCTGTAATCAATTCCACATTCAACAGCAACACTGCAGAAAATGGTGGAGCCATCAAATGGCATGGAAAATATGGTAAAGTTTCTACTTGCTTATTCATAAACAACACTGCTACAATTAACGGTAGCGTATATTATAATGATTATGGTGAGAATAGTTATTCCAATTTCACCAATAACATACTGTTAAATAATGGGCCTAAAGAAATCATTTATGAGGTCTTTGAAGGCTCTAATGCAGATTACAATTGGTTTGGAAACAATGAACAAGATTTTGATCAAAAACCATATGACCAATCTAAAGTATGGCTATTCCTAAATGGAACTGCAGATCCTGAACAAATTCCTGTCTTTAGCACATCAAACATAATATTCAATTTATATGCATATGATGAGGCTACAGGGGAAATAACTGAATTCGATGATCAAATATATCCAATCACTCTAAGCTTAAGTTCAATCAACGGAACCCTCAGCAACAATACTGTTGGCTTAAAAGACACAATAAGCTATTCTCCAGAAAGATACGGCTTGGGAAGCGTAACTGCAAGCATAGAGAATGCAAAATCAACAATCACAATTGTAAGCATCCCTGAAGATGCAGAATTAGATGTCTCTATAGGAGACACTGTGATTGATTATGGTGAAAATGCAACTATACTTCTTGAATTCGATCAAAGAGCAACAGGAACAGTCAACATCACACTGAAAAGTAAAAAACAAGAAATAACCATTACAGAAAAAGAATTAAAAGGAAGCATCCCAATTTCAGGATTTAATGCAGATGAATACACAATCACTGTTTCATACTCTGGGGATGAGAAGTTCAAGCCAGAGACAAAAACTGCAAGCACAACCTTAACTGTAAACAAAGTAAACTCTACAGTAAATGTTAAAGATGCAACTACCGAATGGAATGTCCCTGTAAGCATCCCAGTATCTGTTGAAGGTGTAGAAGGATATCCTGCCACAGGAATGGTAATCGTAACTGTAGGCTGGGCAGAAGACAACATAAGCAAAGTATACTACCTTGAAGATGGCATGGAAAGTGTCACATTCAAAATCGATGAAACCGTTGGAGAATGCAAAATCACTGTAATGTACTTAGGTGATGAAAACTACTATGGATCAAATGCCACTGCAAGATTAACCATTACAGAATCTACAGACTTAATTGTAGAAGTGACAGACAACAGCCCTGTTGAAGGCCAAGACCTAATAATAACAGTCACTGCAACTGACGGCAGAGGTGAAGAAGTTCCTATCACAAAAGTCAACATAAGCATTGATGGCGGAGAAGTTCAAGAAGTTGATGTTGATGAAAATGGAAATGCGAACCTTGGTAAATTGCCAGAAGGTCCACATACAGTTGTCATCAGTGTAAATGATGGAGTGCATAAAGAGGAAACAGTTACAAAAGAAATAGTTGTAAATCCAACTGAAATCACCCCAACTGAAATTGTTGTTACTGTTGAAAACATTAGCTATGGAGAAAACCCAACAATTGAATTTACATTCAAAGACATAACCGGAACCCCATTAAGTGGAACCCTTAATGTAACTGTTGCAGATAAGGAATACCTGGTTACAGTAAATGCTGAAGGAAAAGGAACACTCACTATTCCGGATATCTTGCCTGCAGACACTTACCCTGTTGTAGCAATCTTTGCTGGAAACAAAACACATGCTGAATCCACTGGAACTGGATACTTCAACATAACTAAAAATGCAACCATGATTATCTTTGAAAACATGCAAACAAAAGCGGTTGATCCAAAACTCGATGGAAAAACAGGTGAATGGTTCTACTTCACATTAAAAGATGCAAATGGAAACCCAATAGCAAACACACCTATGGAAATCGGATTCAATGGTGTTGTATACACTTATGAAAAAGACGGAATCTGTACAGATGAAAACGGTGTTGCCAAATTGCAAATCAACCTTGGATACAAAGGAGATTACACATTTGCAGTATGTTACTTAGGAAACCAAAGTTATAATGCATCTTTTGTTGTTGCTAAGATTTCTGTAAGCTGTCAAACTCCAACACTTACAGTTCCAAACAAATCTTACGCCGCAAGTGCTAAAACAAAAATCTTAACAGCAACATTCAAGAATGAACATGGAAACCTCATTGTAGACAAGTGGATCAGCTTCACAGTAAATGGCAAAACATACAAAGCTAAAACCAATAGCAAAGGTGTAGCAAGAGTTAATGTAAGCCTAAACAAAAAAGGAACTTACACAGTTGTTGCAAAATGGGCTGGAGACTCTACATACAATGCAGTAAACAAAACAGCAAAACTGACAATAAAATAAAAAATCAAGATATTTTTAGAGCACACAACTCTAAAAAAAAAAGAAAAAAATACGTTTTAAAAGTAGATGTTTTATTACATCTACAATATTTTTTTTATTTTAAAAAATTTTTTAAATTTATTTTTTAGTTTTTATTAATTATTTTTTATAAATTATTTTTAAAATCAACTCATTTTCATAAACCAATCTATTATTAGAATAAACTTATTTTTGTAAAATTTATATACTATCTAAATTAAAAATAACTATATAAATTTTTTAGAAATATTAAAAGAAATATCTTAAAAAAATATTTTAAAACTATTTAAAGACTTTTTAAAAATAATTTAAGTGATTTTATGTCAGATGTATTACTAAAAACTACAGGACAAATTATAGGACATTTCAATGCATTTAAAGGATCCAGACCTGCATTTCATGGAGAACACGTAGTAATCGTAAGAGGCATCAGCCGTGATCCAATAGAAATTGATGAAATGGAATCCAAATTAGGAGAACTTGAAGATATCCTCAAAGCTAAAGAAGTTGATATTTTATCAGATGAAGGCAAGGAGTTTGTAGAAAAAGTAGATTCCTATATCAGGGATGGCGAAGATGGCGGCGTAGCACCAGACAGTGGAGGATTGCTCAAAATGAAAGAGCAATTAGAAGCAATGGGATTGCATGTGGAATACAAGCTATTCTTGATGCCTAATGTAGGAACATTTGTTGCAATCTGGAAAGACAAATCCGGATTTGGTCCAATGTATGTCGAAGTGACTGCAACTGAAAGAGATGAAATTGAAGAATAATGAAATAAAATATTAACCTTTTTTTAAAAATAGGTGTAAAATGTCCAACTTATCTAATATTGATTTTGAAAACCTTAGTCGAGATGACTTAATAGCCATTTTAGAATGCGAAAAAGAAGATATTCTAGAACTAATGAAATTGGCTAATTCAAAAAGGGAATGCAATTATGTCACATATTCCAAAAATGTGTTCATACCACTTACAAAAATATGTAGAAATGATTGTGGCTACTGTGCATTCAAGCAAAGCCCAGATGATCCTAATGCAATCATATTGATGGAAAAAGAGGAAGTCTTGTCCACATTAAAGGAAGCTGAAAAATATGGTTGTAAGGAAGCCTTGTTTACAATAGGTGAGGATGCAGATACAGAACCTGCTGTCAAGGCAAAGTTAGACAAATTAGGCTATGAAAACATGGTAGAGTACATTTATGACATCTGCAAAATGACTGTTGAAGAAACAGCATTATTCCCACACACCAATGCAGGAAACTTCTCATATGAGGATATGAAAAAGCTAAAGGAATACAACGTATCTATGGGAATGATGCTTGAAAATTCATCAGAAAGGCTAATGAGCACAATAGCTCATGAAAAAAGTCCTGGAAAAAATCCCAAATTACGTATTGAAACTATAGAAAATGCTGGAAAGCTTAATATTGCATATACCACTGGAATATTGATTGGAATCGGTGAAACAAAAGAGGAAATTGCTGATTCCCTACTAAAAATAAAAGAGATTTGTGATAAGTATGGCCACATTCAAGAAGTGATCATTCAAAACTTCACAGTAAGTCCAGGAATACAAATGGAAAGCTACGAAGAACCAAGTCTTTTAGAAATGGTTAGAACTGTTGCAGCTGCCCAATTGCTTTTCGATGAAGAGGTTTCAGTTCAGGTCCCACCTAATTTAAACTATGAAACCAGCCAAATATTCCTTCTCTGTGGTACAGATGACTGGGGAGGAGTTTCTCCACTTAGTGAAGATTATATTAATCCATCATCCCCATGGCCAACTCTTGAAAGACTGGAAAAGCTAACCATAGATGCAGGATTTGAGCTAAAGGAAAGATTGGCAATATACGAAAGATACATTAATGAAAAATACATTGAAAATCCAATATTATTGGAAAAAACAAAAAAAGCACAAGAAGAGATTAATAATAACTAATCTCTTCCAATTATATTTAAATCAAGAGACTAAAAAACAATCTCTCCCAAATATAAAAATTAAATCAAGATATAGGAAAAACAATATCTCTCAAATATAAAAATTGAATAAAAATAAATCAAGAGACTGAAAAAACAATCTCTTAAACTTTTTTTAAATCTATAAAAAGAGCCTACCTAATTTTAAAAGTGATTTTGGATTTGCTTTTATAACCACTTTAACAATATCAGTTGTAGTAAGCTTATCAAATTCCATTTCCTTGAATTTATGAGCAATCTTATTTATGTCATCATCATCCAAAGTCCATAGATACTCAGTGACTTTAGTATATTTTTGCATTTCACTGCCCATTTCACTAATATATAATTTTTCATACTTTTTAAGGAAATTTCTGGAACAGTCTCCTGCATTTATAGCTTCTACAGCAACCTCACCTGCAAATCTACCACCTAACATACCATTGGTGATTCCTCCACCGGTAAGAGGATTCACTTGACTTGCAGCATCTCCACAGAGCATGATATTGTCACCGTACATTTCCTTGACAAGCCCACCTACAGGATCTCCACCAGAATTCAATTCAACAGCTTGAGCCTCTTGGGTTGCATAACAGCCGTCTACAGCATCAACAAGATATTCATAAGCGGATTTTTCAGCCTTAACTGTAATGATTCCAAGACCAGCATTTACAACATCTCCTCCTTTAGGAAACAGCCAGAAGTAACCTCCAGGAGCTACACTACCAAAATAGAACTCAAGATAATCATTTCTTTTCATTTTTGCATTGCACATTTCAAACTGTACAGCTGCAACCATATGCTTAGGAAGAATATATGCATTCAATCCAGCCCATTTGGCTACATGGGATTCAGGACCATCTGCACCTATAATAATTTTGGCATTTATATCATAAAGTTCACCCATAGATTCACAGGTAACTGTAAAAGAGCCATCTTCTTCTCTTTTAAGACCTTTTGCTTGGGTTTTAATTCTGATTTCTGCCCCTTCCCTTGCAGCTTCTGCAGCCATATGCTTATCGAATACCTTACGCTCCAAGACATAGCCTGCATCAGGCAAGTCAATAACGTCTTCGCTAAGCCATAGGTCAGTGCCGTCAGGGGCAACAAATCTTACACCTGAAATTTCATTGGTAATCCAACGAGGATTCATCTCAAGGTCCAATTTTCCAAAAATCTTCTTTGAAACACCTTCAGCACATCTTTTAGGAAAACCTATTTCAGATTTTTTATCTAAATAATTACATCCACACCGCCTTTAGCTGCAAATCTTGCAGCAGATGAGCCTGCAGGTCCCGCACCAATTACCAACACATCAGTTTTTATCATAATGATTCTTCCTATACTATAAAAACTATTAATATCAATTAATAAGAAATTCTTCCTAAAACTATGAAAACATCAAATGCTTCCGTTTTTAATCAAAACTTCAATAACTATAAAAATTTATAGACTTCCAAATTTATATAATTTTTTAATAAATTTAATAAATCCTTGCATCCAAGACTATATGTTCAACACCTGGAGAGTATCTCTTGATCTTTTGAATGTTCAAGACCTCCACTTCACGTTCACCACATTCATAAGCTATCCTTTTTACTCGCTCATAAGGACGGGTTTCTATAAGATTATCTGGAACGGTTTCATGATAATGGATTATTCCACCATCCTTAACACATTCCATTGCAGGCCTTAAAAAATGATGGGTTGTTTTAACATATCCCATCAATACCCTGTCTGCAGAATATTTAGGTGCCTCAACAGCACAATCCCCTAAAATAGGAATCATCCTATCATAATTTGCCTTTTCATTTATCCTATTTAATCTTATGTTATTATTTAGGAGATGATAGGAATTTGGATTTATTTCAATTGAATAGATCTGCTTTGCTTGGCTATGAACTCCAATTGGAATTGAAAAATAGCCGATTCCAGCAAACATGTCAACTACAGTCTCATTCTTGGTGACTAATTTAGCGATTCTAAGTCTCTCATTATTGTTTCCTTTTGCCCACATAACTTTAGACAAGTCCAAATTAAATAAGCATCCATTTTCCTTGTGAATTGTTTCAGTTTCATTACCATAAAGAATGCTTATGGAAGGTTCCCTTTTTTGGCCTTCAATCCTATCAATTTTTACAATTGACTTGACATTATGCTTTGCTGCTATTTGTTCCAAATCATCTATGGAATCCTTGTCAAACTTATTATCAACTATTAAAATATCTCCGATTTTCTTCCATTTCAATAAAATCACCAAAAATGATAAAAATGAAATCTAAAATTTAGACAGGCATACAATCAAATAGGAATATAATCTAAATTTAGACAATCTTGGTCAATGAAAAACAATTTAAATTTAAGACAATAATACCTTATTTTAATAACTTAATCAATGAAAAGCAATCCAAATTTAGATAATCACACTTAATCAATGAAAAACAATTTAAATTTTAGATAATAATACTTTATTTTAATAAAATAAAATATTTTTGTAAGATAATGAAATCAATCATTTGTACAAAATCCATAAGTTTTTAAAAAGATTTAAATAATACAAAGTTTATAATAAATGTAAATACATTAAAATAAATTAAAGTTATTAAAATCAATATCAATTATAATATAAAAATATTGATTAGAATTAGGTAGTTTGAATTAATATATAAAAATTTTAAGTTAAATTAAAAATAAAGAGTGAATTAATCTGTGATATAAAAATAATCAATTATAAATAATTAAAAAAATTATAAAAAAATAAATCAAATGAGGGAAATTATCTAAAAATCACTTATAATAACGAAACTATTATATATAATGTATAACATAATAAGAATAGGTTAGGAGAAGCGGTTATATTATTATATAAATTAAATTAATTTTATCAATTTCATATAACTTGAAAACCCCTGACAATTCTAATTTTAATTAATAATACTTTCAATCATTGTTAATAGTATATTGAAAAATTATACTTTTAGATTATATTTTATTATTTAAGATTATTTTATACTTTAAATTTAATTTTACATTATTATACGAGGTGTATTAATATGGCTGAGAAAAACACTTTTGAAGGTACCACTACTGTGGGAATTACCTGTAAAGATGGTGTTGTATTTGCAAGTGAAAGAAGAGCAAGTATGGGAAACCTTGTTGCTCACAAAGTAGCTGAAAAAATATTCAAAATTGATAATCATATTGCAGCAACCATTGCAGGATCTGTTGCAGATGCACAAACTTTAATGAAAGTCATCAGTGCTGAAACTGCATTATACAGATTAAGAAATGGAAAAGACATCAGTCTTGAAGCAGCTGCAGCTGTAAGTTCTAACATATTACACTCCTCACCAGCATATGTACAAACTCTTATCGGAGGAGTAGACGACACTGGTGCATCAATCTATTCTTTAGATGCAGCAGGTGGTATGATTAAGGATACCTTTATTTCCACCGGTTCCGGATCTACATTTGCATACGGTGTTCTTGAAGACAGATTCCACGAAGACATCACTGTAGAAGAAGCTAAAGAAGTAGCTCTCAGAGCAATTAAAGCAGCTACAGAAAGAGATACCTTTTCTGGAAACGGCTTCTTAGTAGCAGAAGTTACTAAAGACGGATACAAAATGTTAGAAAAAGAAGAAGTTGAATCTATTATTGAAAAAATTAATAGCTAAAATTATATACGAATTATTAATTTTATAAGTTTATAAAGATTAATAAGAAAAATATTTTCATTATTGATTTATAATTTTATAAAAATTAATAAGAAATATTTTATTATTAATTTTTTAACTTTATTTTACAACTAATTTTACATATTACAGTATAAATAGTATATGCAATAAAATTAAGTAAACATCTTTTTTATGACACAACAGCTGTTTATTTAATTAAAAGAATATTTGGTAATTTCGTAGATTAACCAATATTCTTCATTTAATTTTATTTATCATTTTCATTGATTTGGAAATTGAAAACATTAAATTATTAATTAACTTAACTTGTTTACAGCTTATTTAAAAATTAACCAAAATTTACTTAACGAATATTCATTGATATAGATAAAAATGAAATATTGACTTTATACCACATACTACTTTTATACGTCTATTTTTCGAAGTGATAATATGGCTTCAAACATTTTAGAAGAAATCAAACAAAAAATCATAAAAAAACTACCTGATGAAGTTCAATTAGCTGATATCGAATTTGAAGGTCCTGAGGTTGTAATATATACAAAAAACCCAGACATTGTAGCAGACAATGGTGACTTGATAAGAAACTTGGCTAAGGAACTTAGAAAGAGAATCATAATCAGATCAGACAAATCAGTTTTATTGCCTTATGAGGAAACTATTAAAAAAGTAGAGGAAATCGTTCCTGAAGATGCTGAAATATCAAACATCACTTTTGACGAAGTGACCAATGAAGTGGTTATTGAAGCAACCAAACCAGGACTTGTTATCGGAAAATATGGAGTGACATCTAGAGAAATCGTTAGGAAAACCGGATGGGCCCCAAAGATTTTAAGGAGTTCTCCAATAAGGTCTGAAATGATTGACAGAATCAGAAATACCTTAATGCATAACAGTAAAGAAAGAAAGAAAATCTTACAGACTTTAGGTGCAAGAATTCACCAAGGGGGAAAATATCCTAATGAATGGACCAGATTAACTGCTATGGGCGGATTCAAAGAAGTAGGACGTTCATGCATGCTATTGCAAACTCCAAACAGTAGAGTATTGCTTGATTGTGGAGTAAATGTAGCAGGACAAGATGAAAAAACCTCTTTCCCTATGCTTGGAGTTCCTGAATTCTCAATCCAAGACCTAGATGCAGTTGTAGTATCTCACGCTCACTTGGACCACTGTGGATTTATCCCTTACCTTTACCATTATGGATATGAAGGACCTGTTTACTGTACCAGTGCAACAAGAGACCTAATGACATTATTGCAATTGGATTATATTGATATTGCACACAGAGAGAATAATCCTCTCCCATTCAATGTAAAGCATGTGCAAAAAATGATCAAGCACACAATCACTCTTGACTATGGAGTGGTAACTGACATTTCTCCAGACATTAAACTTACATTACACAATGCAGGACACATTTTAGGTTCTGCTATGTGCCACTTCCACATTGGTGATGGAGCACACAACTTGCTTTACACTGGAGACTTCAAATATGAAAGAAGCAGACTCCTTGAACCTGCAACCACCAGATTCCCAAGAGTGGAAAGCTGCATTATGGAAAGTACATATGGTGGACATGAGGATGTTACCCCATCAAGAAACAATGCAGAAAAAGAATTGATGAAAACCATTTACAAAACATTAAAACGTGGTGGAAAAGTATTGGTTCCTGTATTTGCAGTAGGAAGAGCACAAGAATTGATGATTGTGCTTGAAGAATACATGCGTCATGGAATGATTGACGAAGTGCCAATTCACTTAGACGGTATGATTTGGGAAGCAACTGCAGTGCACACAGCAAGACCTGAATACTTAAGCAAAGACTTAAGGGATCAAATTTTCCATATGGGAAGAAATCCATTCATTTCAGATTCCTTTAATAAGGTTCAAAACAATGTTGAAAGAAAGGAAATCGTTGAAGGAGACCCATCAATCATTCTTTCAACTTCAGGTATGTTAACTGGAGGAAACTCTGTAGAATACTTCAAATGGCTATGTGAAGATAAGAACAATACCATTATCTTTGTAGGTTACCAATCTGAAGGTTCCTTAGGTAGAAGAATCCAAAAAGGACATAAGGAATTGCCATTTGAAGATGAAACAGGTAAAACCAAAGTCTACAATGTAAAAATGGAAGTTAAGATCATTGAAGGATTTAGTGGTCACTCCAACAGAAGACAATTAATGGAATTTGCAAAAAGATTGCATCCAAGACCAGCTAAGATCATTACCTGTCACGGAGACCCATATAAAACTGTAGACCTCGCTTCAAGTATTCACAGAAGCTATAAGGTAGAGACTAAAACTCCACTTATCCTTGAAGCAACCAGGCTTCAATAGATTTGAGAATTTGATTATTTTTTATTAATTTCGATTCTTAAATCAACCATTTATTTGAGAATTTGAATATTATTTATAAATTTCAATTCTTAAATCAACCATTTATTTGAGAATTTTAAACTTAAAACATATTTTTTTAAATTAGAATTCCCAAATCAAAACTTAAAATTTAAATTTATTTTTTTATTTTAATAAGCATTAACTCAATTCTTTTATATTTTTTTATAAAAATTATTAATATAATATAAATAATAGCTAAAACAAATATTATAATGTTAGCTATTATTCAATAATCAATTAATAGCGAATAATTAAAAAATAAAAAATCAACTATGGAAATAAAAATTATTAAAAATTATTATTAGGTGAATCTTATGGTTACTTACTCAGAATCTGGTGTGGATATCGATTTAGAAGCATTAACTGTATCTAAATTAGCTTCCAAATTACAGCCAACATTAGAATACAGAAATATTATAACTGATAGTGGACATTTTGCAGCATTAGTGGAACTTGGCGATAAGGCTATTGCAATGAGTACTGATGGTGTAGGAAGTAAAATATTAGTTGCAAAAATGATGGAAAAATATGATACAGTTGGAATAGACATGATTGCAATGGTAGTTAACGACATCTTATGTGTAGGAGCAGAACCTATTGCATTAGTTGACTACTTAGCAGTTGAAGAGCCAGATCCAAAAGTAGCTGAAGAAATTGCAGATGGTCTTGTTAAAGGAGCTGAAGAATCACAAATTGCAATTATCGGTGGAGAAACAGCATCCTTACCAGGTATTGTAAAAGACTTTGACTTAGCAGGAACTGGAATCGGATTTGTAGACAAAGATAAAATCATCACTGGTGCAGACATCCAAGAAGGAGACATTCTTATTGGACTTAGAAGCAGCGGTATTCACAGTAACGGTTTAAGCCTTGCAAGAAAAGCAATCTTTGAAGATGGCGGATTTACTGTAGATGATAAAATGCCTAATTCAGACATCACCATTGGTGAAGAATTATTGAAACCAACCCAATTATATGTTAAGGCAATTGTTGAATTATTGAAAAAAGAATTCAACATCAAAGGTCTCGCACATATGACTGGAGGTGGAGTCAACAACCTTTCAAGACTTAAAAAAGGAATCGGTTTTGACATTACTGATTATCCAGAGCCACAAGACATTTTCAAATTAATATACGAACAAGGAGTTCCTATAGAAGAAATGTACAAAGTTTTCAATATGGGAATTGGATTCTGTGTTATTGCAAGCCCAGAAGAAGCAGATGCAGTTCTTGAAGCATTAAATGAAAATATTGAAAGCTATAAGGTTGGAACAGTTACCAGTGAAGAAAAAATCACTGTTAAAACTTTTGAAGGAACTGTTATTGAATATTAGATTCAAAAAACATAAAATTCTAATAATAATAATTTTAAAAGTCAAAAATCATTTGATTAAATAATTTTTGAACAAATAAAAAAGCATTAAAAAAACATAAATATTACAACATTTCAACAATTACCAATCATTAAGGAGGGAAAATATGAGGATTAGTGTTGAGAATGAAAGAAAACTTGTTAATGAAATATTAGTAAATATTGGAGTCAAGCCAGAACATGCTAAAGTAATTACTGAAGCAACATTAGACTCTGATTTAAAAGGTTTCACATCACATGGACTTGGAAGATTCCCACAATATATTAGAGGAATCAATAATGGATTTATAGAAACTGATGGAGAGTACGAAATTGTTAAGGACGAAGGTTCCGTTGCATTAATCAATGGACACAGTCTCTTTGGACAATATATTGCACATGAAGCTATGATGTTAGCTATCGAAAAGGCAAAGGAAAATGGTATTGCTGCAGTAGGTACCTTCAATTCAAACCACTTTGGTATAACAGGTTATTATTCTGACTTAGCTATTAGAAATGACATGATTGGTATTGTAATTTGTAACACTGAACCAGGAGTCGCTCCTTTAGGTGGTAAAAAACCTATTCTTGGAACTAACCCAATAGCTATAGGAATCCCTTCTGAAACTTATATTGCTGTAGACATGGCAACTTCCGTAAGTGCTAGAGGAAAAATCTTAGAAGCTAAAAGGAAAGGTGAAGAAGTTCCTCCAAACACTGCAATCGATAAGGACGGAAACCCTACAACTGATCCTGACGCTGCTTTAGAAGGTTCCATACTTCCATTCGGAGGAGTTAAAGGATACGCTTTAAGCTTTATGATTGAAATCCTAACTGGTCCTTTAGTAAACGCTGCATTTGGTACAAAAGTAACCGGTACTGCTGGAGATTATAAGGAAGACTGTAACAAAGGAGACTTGTTTGTAGCAATCAATCTTAAAAAATTCGTTTCCTATGAGAAATTCAGAGAAGAAGTCGAAGAATTCGTAAAGGAAATCAGAGAATCTGGAAACACTTTCATCCCAGGAGATCTCGAAGTTAAAAGGATTGCTGAAAATGAGAAAAATGGTTTAGAAATAGATGAAAAACTCTATGAAACCTTAAAAACCATTTGTGATAAAGAAAACATAGATTTAGACAGTTACTTAACTGAATAAGCAAGCTTTTTGACCTTCGGTCAAAAACCTTGACCAAAAATCTTTTCACTATTTTTAGAGTTTTTACTCTAACTCTCTTTTTTACATTTTATTTTTATCAACTATTTCTTTTTTACATATTTTATAATTTTTATTTTTTCTACTAAATTTAATAATTTTTATTTTTTCTACTAAATTTAATAATTTTTATTTTTTCTACTAAATTTAATAATTTTTTTAACATGTTACTTTTTCACAATTTAATACTTTGAAAAAATAAATTTTTTAAAATTAATAATTTTTTTATTTCAACAGTTTTGTAAAAAAATGATATTTTTAAAATTCAAAAAATTTTCAATTTCAACTATTTTTAAAAAAAAATGATATTTTTAAAATTCAAAAAATTTTTTTATTTCAAACATTTTTCTAAAAAAATAATTAAAAATTTTTATGAAATAATTGAAAAATTTTAAGTATACTAAAACTAGCAAAATTCTAATAATAAACTTTGATTAAAATAGGATTTATCTTAAAAACTATTAAAATAATTTACCATATATTCAAAATAGTAAAAGTAGCAATTATAATATAAAATTTGATAAATCTCTATACATCCACTCATTGAAAAATGACAAAATAATGAAAATATGAAAAAATGAAAATTTGAATAAAATGAAAAAAATAAAAAATTATTTTTTTTTAAAAAAAATAGAAAAAATAAAATTTTCATAATTAAAAAAAAATGAAACAAAAAAATTATGAAAAAATAATATTATGAAAATAATTAAAAAAATTATGAAACAAAAAAGTATTATGAAAATAATTAAAATAAAAAAAATCAAAAATTGAAAAATAAAATAATAAAAAAATTAAATTGCACAAGAAGGTGCAAATCCTAAATCATTTAATAATGTATCAAGACCTTTCTCTGCCATGACAACATCATCAACCAAACAGAATATTCCAAGCTTACCCTCTTTGATGAAAGTTGATAACTTGCTTGCATCATCCAATAATTCAGATGCATCATCTTCAGCAACTGTAAAGAACAAATCTGTATCCATCATATTAAGAGAACTGTTAACACTAAACTTAGAATCAATTGATCCTTCTTTTCTTTCAATAAGCAGGAAATTCTTATCTGTTTCTCCAACAAAGAATGCAACTTTTGTACCGGGACTTAAAACTGCAAAATAATTTTCAGAATCCTTAACAAACTTATCCCATAAATTATTATCATGAATTTTAACTGGTTTAACCATTTAGTTCACCACCAGAAATCAATAAGGAAATTATTCCAAATCAAGCTCATTGATTTTATTTTCAATAACATCCTTAACAATTTTTACACAAATTTCTCCTTCATCATCCAATCTTGCAGCATCATTAGCTTTGTGTTCAGTTTCTGCTAAAATATCTCCAACATTAAGTTCATCTATAACTTGAATTCCCTTTTGTTCCAATATTTTACCAACACAATTACCTTCACAACCATTGATTGCTAAAATAGGATACTTATCAAGCATTCTTTTAAAGCCAGTGACATTTGCAGAAGTTGAACCCATACAAATGGACAATACTTCCACATCATCAATAGTTAAGTCATGAACTGCAACTCTTGCAACTAAACCATTTGGACTCATTCCACTACATGCTGCTAAAGCAATCTTCTCTTCCATAAACTCACATCCGTATAATCAATAATTCAATGCTCTTATTTATTTAAAACTATTTAAAATAATAATCCCAATAATAATTTAATAAAATAACTAAAATTCATTCTTCTTTCTTCATTTCAGGTACATATTTAGCATAGAAACCATCAGTATCTGCATAAATGGCTTTAAAACCATAATCTTCAGCTTCCTTCATAGCTTTTTTAATATGTTGACGTCCCCATGCAGTAATTGCTTGAGCACATTCAAAGGAATACCAACGGAATCTCAAGAATCCATAAACTCCATACATTGTATTAGCCAAACGCTTTAAAGCCTGTTGCTGAACATCCAAACTCTTTTTCAAGATTGGATCATCAGTTGCCTTCATTCTGTTCTTTACAGCAAACCTTTCATTTAGAATATCCTCTAATGCTGAAGGAATAAAACCTTGAGGCTCTTTTTTAAACTTGAAAAAGTGCTCAGGTGAAATGTAGTACTCATCATCATTATCTATCTCTTGAGACAATTCCTCTTCTCTAAGATTGTCTATATCATCATAGCCAGTTTCAAAGTCTTCAAATTTAGAATTGTAGGATACATTATCCTTAACTAAAACATCAGGAGAAATGTTTTTTGAAATAATTAATGTAGGATACAGACTCTTAAAGTCGAATTGAACTAAATTTTCATGCAATCCAATTTCAGGTTCCTTAACATATCCTCCAGAATTGCTTCCCCTTTCCCCAATGTTTTTCATAGTCATATTAGGCTTGTTAGGAACTACTTCATTTGCTTCATAGGCCTTTCTAACCAAGTACCATTCAGCTTGTGTTCCAGTTGTCATACGAGTCACGTCAACAAAAGGCTGGCAAACTATACGAGTCAATTCCAAGTTGAGAGGCAATGTCTCTTGAGCAATCTTTAATGTGGATACTACATCATCTAATGAATATTTAAATAAGCTTTTAAGCTCCCTGCCTCCATTATCCCAAAACTCATAGATTCTCTCTCCAGGAACATCAATCTTTTCTTCTCCAAAGAACTCAAAATAGACCCTTTCTAAAGTATATCTATCAAGAGACATGTATCTTCGCATAACCAAATACAAATCAACATGAAGAAGACCTTTAAAAGTGGCTGCATTATTGTAGCCTCTTCTCATAAATTTAATTCCAGAACCGTCGACACCTAAGTCAAGGTCAACGCCCCATAATTTAGCCCTATCATTAAGATATGGGAAGTCAAATACATCAGAGTTATAGCCAATTATAATATCAATATTGTTTTCCTTTACTGTTTTGACAAAGGATTCTATCATTTCCTTTTCCGTATCTACCTTTTCTATAAAGTACATTTCAGGATCATGCTCAAATTCATCCCCTTTTGTAGAGATAACCTTTCTCACACCTACATTACTGTCAATACCAATCATGATGATCTCATCCTCATCAGGATTTGGCATTCCGTGAGGGTTTCGAACTTCCAAGTCAAAGCTCATCATCCTAAATTGCTGAAAATCAGTATTTGCTGTTTTTGGAGATTCTGTTAATTTAAGTATTTCTAGATTATCACTGTCAGAATCAATAGTTTCAAAGGAATCAATCAATTCCCCTTCCAATTCCAATTCAGCCATAGGAACTAAAGCATTGTCTATCAAATATCTTCTGTAAAATGGAATATCATGTTCTCTAAGCTGTTTTACAGAATTTAAGTCCCAAATCTTATCTCTGTATTTAGGAACATCCTGAGGATGGGTGAAAGTCATTTTAATAAATTCAGTAGGAACTTGGAAATCCTTTTTGAGAACCTTTTCGATTTCAGTATATTCAATTTCCCCTTCTTCCTTAAGTTCAGCTATATCTGCCATACATTTTTCAATATCGCTTTTTGGCAAAATATACAAATAAGGAATGAAACTGTCGTCTAAAGCGATTAAATCCTTAGAATTATCTTCCTTTACTTTACCAAATAAACGCATTACTGGCTTTTCTTCAAAAGTGATATAATCAATATCCAAAAGAACAATATTTCTTTTTACCATCCTATCAACCTACAATCAATTCCGAAAGAACAATATTTCTTTTAACAACCAACAGAACACAAACAAAATCCGAAAGAACTACTTTTTAATAGCATCTTAAGATTTATAATAATCTAATAATCGTCAGATTCATCCTTTTTTTAATTTTCATTCTCCAATAATCGTCAGATCCATCCTTTTTTTAATTTTCATTCTCCAATTTCTCTTTTTCCATATCAGATTTCTCTTCATCATTTTCTAATTTCTCTGTTTCCAGATCTGATTTCTCTTCTTCCACATCGGATTTCTCTTCTTCCTCATCTAACTTCTCTGCTTCAATCTCTTCCTTAAGAGACTTGATAACTGCATAAGCAATTCCTAAAATTAAAGGTCCCAATATGAATCCAACAATTCCAAATACATATGGCCCTGCCATAAATCCAACTAAAAGAATTAAAGAAGGCATATCAACATAATTACTTGCAAGCATTGGACGAATGTACATATCACTCATACTCAATACAAAACCCCATAGTATGGTCAGGATTCCTTGTGTAATGTCTCCAAGGATGAAAAATGAATAAATAGCCCATACCCAATAAACAATCCAAGGACCGAAAATCGGAACCAGTTGAGCTATACCTGTTACAATTCCTAAAAACAATGCAAACTTATATCCTAAGAGATAATAGCCTACACCACCCATAATACCTATAATTATTGCTGTTAGGAAATGACCATAAAATATAGATTTTAAAACATTTGCCACATCAGCTAAGGTCTTTTCAAAGAAAGGCTTATGTTCATCTGGAATAAATACAAAAACATATTCCAATACCTTATCTCCATCACGGGTAAAATAATAGATGGAACAGATCAATACAAACAATTGAACCAATACATCGGAAAAATTCCTTATGAACTTCACAGCATAGCCAAATACATAAGTTAAGGCTTGGTGTATTCCCTCAGTTAAAGTACCAACATAAGGTTTTACAAGCCCTTGAAGTTCTATAGGCAATGCTTGAATCAATGTAGCGATGGCTGCATTCAAATCAATCCCAGAAGTTAAAGAAAGATTTTGAGAACTGAAAAACATATTGGCAAAAACTGCGATTTCCCAAAATACATATATGAATAATAGTATCAATGGAATGATTACCAATAGGATTGCCAGGAAAATAGAAATAGAACTAAACCGGACCTTTGATTGAATCCTATTTGCAAGAGGTGCAAGACCATAGGCTATCATTGCACCAAGCAATACCATATTCAATACAGGCATTACAGTAAATAATGACAATAATAAAAAGATTATTACAATCACTATTTGCAGACCATATTTGCTTTCACTAAGATTAAACATGTTATCATTAATTAAGTCATTCTTCGATTTTAAAAATTTAGAAATACTCTTTCAATCCAGATGCTGTCCTATGGAACTTACCGAACTCTACAATTTCAGAAACTTGATCAGATGAGAATACAGGCCCTTCTGCACAAATTCTCCAACCGGTATTATCTACACAGCATTGACCGCAAACCCCTATTGCACATTTCATATAACGTTCCATAGAGTATTCCCCATCAATCATATGTGCCTCTAAGCTGCCGTATAAAGATCTCATCATTACTTCAGGACCACATACTACAGCCCAATCATACTCTTTATGTTCAATTAATTCCAAAACCCTATGGGTTGCAAATCCTTTAAAACCACATGATCCATCATTAGTACAAGTATAAACCTTTGCGCCTTTTGCCTTTAAGCGAGTGTCAAATAATAATTCATCCTTGGTCTGTGCAGCACAAACAACATCTACTTTAGCCTTATTCTTTAAAGCAGCTTCAGTAAAGGATGCAATAGGTGCCATACCTACTCCACCGCCAATAGCTAATACTCGCATATCCCTTAAGTCAGTGTCAAAGCCATTTCCATAAGGCCCTCTTAAACCTAACTTGTCACCTTCCTTTAAGGTGTGAAGGTCTTCAGTGAATTCCCCAACCTTTTTAACGGTTATGCCTAACTCTCCTTTAGCTACATCAATATATGAAATGGACATTGGCTTTTCATCCTTAAAATTCCATACCATTACAAACTGTCCTGGAGATGGAATATTTTCACCAACCATAGTCCAATCAAAAATAAAAGTTTTAATTGTAGGAGTTTCCTCTATAATCTTTTTAATCTCTATAACTTGAGGTACATTCATTCTATCACCACATCTAAACAAAACTTTCTACAAAACTATGGCTCCTTATGAGCAAAACCTACCATATCCTCAATAGAATCAAATTCGCTTTCTTCTATAAACTCTTCTAAGTCACTTGAAATTCTTCCGAATATTTCAGGACCTTCATACATGATGGAAGTTCCAATTTGAACCGCACTTGCACCTGCATATAAAAACTCTATAACATCAGCATAATTACGTATTCCACCAACACCAACAATTGGAATGTCAGTTGCTTCGTAAGCATCATAAACACAGCGAACTGCAATTGGCTTGATTGCAGGACCACTCATTCCACCAAATTTATTGGCAAGAATTGGATTTCCAGTTACTATATCAATTTTCATTCCAGGACCTAAGGAGTTGATTAAAGTCAAGCCATCAGCACCAGCTTCTTCAGCAACAACTGCAATTTCTGAAATGTCTGTAACGTTTGGAGTTAATTTTGCAAGAATTGGAACATCTACAGCATCTTTTACCGCTTGAACAACATTACGGGTCAATTCAGGATTTTGGCCAATTGATGTACCATAGCCTTCCATCGCATGAGGACATGAAACGTTTAATTCAATCATATCCACTAAATCCGCAACTTTTTCTGCAACATAAGCAAATTCCTCAGGGTTTGCACCATAAATGGAAGCAATTGATTTGCCTTTAATACGGTCTACTGACTCTAATTCCTCAATAAATGCTTCAACACCAGGACTTGAAAGCCCAATAGCATTGATTATTCCTCCCTCTACAGCAACAGTAGTGGGATTCTTATAACCATCATTAGGTTCTTTTGAGAATGATTTAGATACAACTGCACCAGCACCAGATTTTAAAATCCAATTGAGAGAAGAAGCATGACTTCCCAATACACCTGCAGCAAGCATTAATGGATTCTTTAATCTAACGCCGCATAATTTTGTTTTTAACATGAAAAACCTCCAATTAAAACATATAATCTAAATAATATTAATATTAACATTTGATTTTTAAATTTCACTAAAGTCATATTTTACAACAATCACGATTTATAAAATATCATATAATTTCACTAAAGTCATAATTTCACTAAAGTCATATTTTACAACAATCACGATTTATAAAATATCATATAATTTCACTAAAGTCATATTTTACAACAATCACGATTTATAAAATATTATATAATTTTATACTATTTTAATATATGAAAACTATTAGATATAAAACATTTGATTTTCAATCATTGGAAACCTATTGTTATGAAAGGATAATTACATTTCCATATTAAAATAAGAAATATTTGATTTTTAATCATTGCAATGAAATTTTTTGATTAAATGACTTGATATATATCATCATAATTTTTTTAAATTTAAATAAATTTTACCCTCTTTTAACTCTTGTAAGTAAGTACTTGCACTCGAAAACCTTTAAATAAACCCCTAAATAAAATAAAACATGAAAAAGACAATTTATGTTCTTATATAAAAATCAAGATAAAAAAAATCTGTGAAAATACACATAAACATTTTAAAAGTTTATTTAAAAACAATTTCACAGCAGAAAGTGCATTGAAAGGGGCATTTTCTAAAAACATTGAATTTTGGATTTTTTACAAATTTTATTTAATTTTAAAACAACATTATCGGATAATGAGGTAGAAATGTTTAATTATAAATGGGGAATAATAATTATCGTTGCAATGTTGACTATATTAACTATTAATTCAGCATTCGCAGATGATATAAATGGAGAATTTAATGTTTCAATTGAAAATAGGAATATTGACTCCGTTTCAATTGAAGATATGAATATTGAATCAAATGTTCAGATTAAAGATAATGAAGTATCGCATAATGAAAATACATTCACAAATTTAAATCAGGACATTAATGAGAATCAGGAAAAGGAAATTAATCTGACTAAGGACTACTCATTTAGTTTCACTGATGATTCAAGTTATAGCCAAGGAATACTAATTTCACGTGATTTAACCATTAATGGTAATGGACATACATTAAATGGAAATAATGCTGCAAGAATATTCCTGATTAAAGATAATACTTTAAACATTGTTCTAAAGAACCTAATTTTAAAAAATGGTAAAAATGACAATGGAGGAACAGTATCAGGTAAAGTCACTGCTATAAACTGTACATTCATCAATAACACTGCAACTAATTTTGGAGGGGCTCTATATAAAGGATCAGCAGAAAACTGTAGATTTGAAAGCAACACTGCAAAGGAAGGAGCTGGAATTTACATAAACACTAAAAAAATCACTATTAGAAATTGTATCTTTGAAAATAATATTGCAAGCGAATTTGGAGGAGCAGTTTCCATAGATTCAACAACAGAAACTACAATAACAAACTGTACTTTAAAGAATAACAAGGCCAAAAATGGAGGTGCCTTAAATGTGGCTTACTCTGAAAACACGACTGTTTCAAATTCCACTTTGGCAGACAACAATGCCGAAGTAAGTAGAGGGGCCATATACTACGATTTCTCAACTTTAAACCTCCTGGATAATTGCTATTTTGAATATAACATAGCACTGAATAATGGTGGAGCAATTGCATGGATTTTCAGCACAGGAAATATCACCAATAATAACTTTGTGCGCAATTTTGCAAAGGAAAATGGAGGTGCAATCTATATTAGCATATCCAAATCCAAATCCATGGTCAATGACCAATTGCTCGCAAATTGTAATTTCTCAGATAATCATGCAGAAAACGGTGGTGCAATATATAACAATGACTATTACATAATACGTGAATCTATCCTTTACTTCATAAATAATTCATCAAATAAAAACTGAGGTGCAATATACTGTAAAGATTCCTGCGATTTATCTCGTTTCATTTTCATAGGCAATCTTGCAATGGGAAATGGTGGAGCAGTATACTGTAATAACAACTGTTCTTTCTTTGCTGATGACTTTATAAACAATACTGCAAAAGGAATAGGCGGTGCAATATATTGTATCAACAACTGTTCTTTTTATAGCATTAATTTCATCAAGAACTCTGCATACGATGCAGGTGCTATATTTACAAATAATTACTGCACTTTCTATAATTTAAAGTTTAACAATAACAATGCTTTAAACTTTGGAGGTGCTGTATACTGTAGCGAAAGCAAATTCTATCGTTCCAGTTTCATCAAGAATTTTGCTCCTAGCGGATCTGCCATTTATATAAATCACAGTCCTTTCGTTACAATAAAGGATTCTGAATTCCTATATAATAAGGCAAACCCGAATTATGAAGTAATCAATAATAAGTATTTGACATTAGACCTTACATTAAACGGAAACAATAATTTTATAAATGCCATTTACTCATGGTTTAACATCGAATTCAACAATGTCACCTATTGGAATGGTACAATTACAAACACAAACATTAGCACTTCTAATTGGAGAAGCTGTCCTGGACAAAATTTCACAATTGAAATATATGACTCAAATAACATTTTAGTCAAAAAGTTCAATCAACAAACAAATGGTGCAGGAAAACTTATCATAGACTATTCCATATTAGACATTGGAAAATACATATGTAAAATTTTCCATTACGATGACGATTACTACACAGCATTTAATACAAGTTCTGTTTTAAAAGTAGGAGAGTTCGGTAAGCTACAACACCTATGGCATTTTACAAATGACAATGGAATAATTAACCTTACACAAAATTACACATTTACACAAGATTTCATATTAAACTATGATCCAGACAAAATAGATTTAGAAACTATTGATTTGGACTCTATTGATGGGTTTGTGTTTGAATATTCCAATTTAACTATTAACGATAACGGCTATACAATCAATGCCCTAAATAATTCTGTAGGAATGTATCTATATAAATTGCATAATCTCAAGTTCTACAACTGTAATTTTGCAGGAAACATGTTCTTTAGATTCTTGGATATGGCCAATATCACTTTAGTCAATTGTACTTTTACAAATGGAACAACAGCATTCCACTGTGTAAATTCAGATACCGTCAATATAACTGGTTGTACATTTGATAATTTTGATTTTGAAGGTTATAGTACAGAAAATCTCATTAATGAAGCAATTGCAATACAAAATGCAAAATATGTAATTATTGAAAATTGTGATTTCACAAACCGCTATGCTTATTATGGAACAGTATACCTGTATGAAATTAATGAAACCTTAATTGCAGGTTGTAATTTCATTAATAACAGTGCTGAGACTGGAGGAGCAATTAATGGACTTAAACTAAACAAGACCACTATGCGTGATTGTAATTTCTTCAATAATTCAGCGATAACTCATGGAGGAGCAATTTCACTTGTAGGTGAGTATCTCAATCTTATCGTGAACAATTCAGTGTTTATGAACAACTCAGCAAATTCTGGTGCTGCAATGTTCTGTGATGGAGAAAATATTGTTTTAATAGACTCCATATTTTTAGAAAACAAAGCATTATCAAGCGATCTAAATGGAGAAATTGATGATTTACAGATCACAATAACTTTTTCAGGAAACAATAATTTTATTAATGCAATCAGATCATACCCTGATCCAACATTCAAAAATGTAACCTATTGGAATGGTACTATCACAAACACTGATATAACACATCCTAGATATAATTCCTACCCAGGACAAAACATCACAATTGAAATCTATGATGAGTTTGATAATCTGATTGAAACAATCCATGAAAAAACAAATGAAAACAATCAAATAATCTATAATATGTCAAATATTCCATCTGAAACATATAAAATCGTCTTTTATCATGAGGATGATGGGTATTATGCCAATTCCACAACTGGAGATTTGAGTTTTGAAAAGGATCAAAACATATCTGATGAAATCTTGGCATAACTATTGAATAGTTGATAAATAATTCATCAGATATCAGCTTACTCCAAAACCCTCTAGTTAAAGATAACATATAAAATTTCAACAAAGCCAAATATTCCAATATTTGGCCTATTTTTTTATTTATTTTATTTACCCAATTCATTTTTTTATACATGCAACTTTTTTTTATTTTATTAATTTTATTTACCCAATTCATTTTTTTATACATGCAACTTTTTTTTATTTTATTAATTTTATTTACCCAATTCATTTTTTT
>NZ_CACXNW010000008.1:0-56770 GCF_902769175.1 uncultured Methanobrevibacter sp. | reverse complement strand
TTTTTTTTTTTTTTTTTTTTTTTTTTTACATGCATCTTTTTTTATGAAATATATTTTCCAAAATCTTCAAATAAGGACTGAAAAAAACATTTTTTAAAAACATATAAGCAAAAATAAAACAATTCAAACATTATTTTATGAAAATAAGCATTAAACATTCTTTTTTTAAGATTTGGACATGCAAGCAAGCACTTACACTCGAAATAATTTATATAATGCTTTCTACATAACCAATATATATAAAAAAAGGTTGTGCACATGAAAATCAACAAACTATTTATAATATTTTTTATCTTAATCTTAGGAATGGGGATCGCATCCGCAACTGACAACCAAACAATTTGCAACAACACAGGCATAACAAGCTTAGAAGATGCAAATATAAACGTCAATGTTTTAAGCGACCAACATGAAATAAGCCACGAATTACAAGGAAAAATCGAAGAAACACACAACGAAGGAGAACGACCTCCTTTAAAAAACCAAGAAAATGAAGACAACTCCGAAATAGAGAACCAATGGGACAAAAACATCTACTTAGGCAACCTAAGGTACGAAAGCAACAGCGACTTAAATGACCAATGGGACGAAAGCAACAACCACTTAGATGACCTAATGGATGAAAACATCTATGGCTTCATCAAAAACCACCAAAAAAAAAAAAAAACAAAAGCAACGAAGCCTATGAAATCATCACAGCCAACATCACAAGTTACGATTTTCATGACACATACAAAGTCAAAGTAGTAGACAAAAACGGAATCCCAATCACAACAGGAAAAATAAACTTTTACATAAACCATGAACTAGCAAGCACATCCAACATCGACAATGGAGGATTCGCATATTTCAACCTAGACACAATCAACAATACTGCTGGAACATACAACATAATCTCAATTTACACCGCCCAAGAAGAAGACTCATTAATAGCACACCAAAGCGTAGAAGTCAAAGAAATCCCAATGAACGAACGTGACATCATAATCAACTTCGAAAACAAAAAACTATATGACCTAGGGGAAACCTACAACGTCAAAATAACAGACAAAAACGGCAATCCAATCAAAAAAGGGTACGCCTGCTTCCTCATTTACAACAGAATATTCTACAGCAACATAACAGAAGCAGGAATCGCCACCTGCACCCTACCACTAGACTTGAACTTCACAGGAAACATCCTAGTCTGGACAATATATTCTGATGGAGAAATGTACGATTTAGCAGCTAGCGAAGCAATCAGCATAGGCACCAAAACATTGGTATCACTAGACCAAACCACAATCGGATCACGCATGGTCAACAACCTAAACAAGTACAACTTCACATTCAAAGAAGGCAAACACATAGGCCAAATCGACAACAATACATACCTAATAATAGAATACAACGGGAACTGCTATCTCCTATATGAAACCACAATCAACTCCAGCGAGGAATTGATGTCCCAATTCAAAACACTATCCCAAAAAAAAAACAAATACGACGTGGTGAAACTAAACCTTCTAAACAACATCACATACATACTAGACAAACAAATATTCAACGATAAAGAATGGGGCTACACCAGCAGCATAACCAGTGGCCAACTAATCATCAACGGAAACGGAGCCACAATAAAAGGAAACTACGACTTAAACTTCATGTACATCGGTACTGAGGCAAACACCAACTTTTACAACCTAACCATAAGCAACTTCGACCACTGCTTTATAAACCACGGAAACCTCATGAGCAAAAACTGCAGCTTTAGAGATAACGAAGCATACAAATTCGACGTAAAGGTTTGGGGCTCTGGAACAGTTATCCATAACTTCAACACAATATTCTTCGACAGCTGTAGCTTTTATGACAATGAAGCAAAATTTTCAGCCTTCGGCAAGGAAGAAATGGGAGGATCCATATTATACGCAGAACCATACTCCCTAAACATCTTCAAAGACATAATAGGCTCAATAAAAACAGACTCATTCTACTGCGACAACTACACCACAACCATAATTTACGACAGCAATTACGAAGAAGTCCACAAACTACTATCAGACTCATTCATCTCACAGAACGCCTACTTCAGCATAGTCAATGACAAAATATACTCAAGCAACAAAACATGGGTAGCCAACGTCTCCAACATTCAAGAATTAAAACAAGTCCTATGGACATTAAACACATTCATCAATGCAACTGAAGTCATCATCAACATGGAACCAGGAGAGTATGTCTTCGACAAGGATTTTGAAAAACTCAGAGGATGCAATTGGAGAGCCAAAGACCAGGACCATGAAAAGGCAATAGACTACATCCAAAACCGCTACATCCTAGACATAGGATACTGCCCAATCACAATCAACGGAAACGGAGCAACAATCAGCATCAAAGGCAATGACAAAGACCAAGACTATCACTTCGCATACATAGGAAAATACGGCCACCTAACCCTCAATAACCTAGAACTGAAAAACTTCAACACAGCATTAATGGTCACAGGAAGTGTTGTCGCAAACCAAACCACATTCAAAGACAACATAATAGACTACACATTCCTAGACGGAGACCGCGGAGGAGCAATCAGATCCCTCGGAGGCACAGTCATCTGCCACAACTGCAAGTTCATAGACAACGATGGCGATGATGATGCCAATGACTTCTACGCAGAATCCTCATCATATATCGAGTTTAAAAACTGCTCTGGACCTACCGGCCAAATGAAAGACTCCCACCTCAAATGCAGTCAAGCAGACAAGAAAAACATCAATCTCAAAGGAAACAGCATCTACGAAGAAACCTTCGAAACAAACACTGAAGAGGAATGCTTCAAAATCTTCAACGTCAGTGACAACAAAAGCTACAATGAAGTAATAAACTACTTAAAAAATCATACAACAACATGCTTATTCATCAACTTCACAGGAGACTGCAACTTCACAATATCCAAAGAATTCCAACGCAAAATGACAACAATCTTCCAAAACAACGGATACACAATCAAATTCAATAAACTGGAATTCAAACAAGCAACCACAATGAACTTCATGAATTTCGACTTCAACAATACCAAAATCGAAAACAAGGAAACCCTCACTTTCGTCAATTGCAGCTTCCACAACAAAAACGGAGAAGACCAGGCCATAAGAAACGAAGGATCACTTACACTAATCAACTGCAGCATATACAGCAATGACTGCAACAACGAAATCATATACAATCTTGGCATATTAGCCACCTATGACAGCAGATTCTGGAACAATACATTTGACCATGACGACAAAGGCCTCATCCACAACAATGGCGGATCTGTCACATGCCTAAACACCTCTTTCAATGAGACAGAAGGCTGGCACATTTATAATTTCGCTACAGGAGACTGTGCAATAATAGGATACGACAACAACCCAACAAAGGTCAAATTTGACAAGCCATGGTCCAATGCAAAAACAGGATTTATAAAAGGCGCATTTACCCTAGGAACCTGCATCATATCATACGGAGCAGGCTCATTAATCGGATACATTGCTCCAACATTCATGGGATTCATCGGAGCAGCCATAGCAGGTGCGGGAATCGGATTTGCAGGTGGACTCACCTACAGCTACTTAGAAGGCAGAGCCTACCATGACTACAGCAATCTCTGGAACAATGCATTATCATTCACTTTATTAGGACTTTCCATGAGCAATATCGGATGGTCCACCTACTCATCCATACGAAACAAAATGCTAGACCTCAATAACCCTAACGGAGCCAATGGAGGCGAAAACCCCCAAGACTTTACTAACATGAATTTAGGCAGAAACGGCAACCCAAATGACCTATACCAAGACCCGATATACAGAGAAGCTCTAAACAACTACATACAACAAGAAATGAGAAACCTTGAAGCACTAAACAACCAATACCCTGGCCTAATCAATTATTATTCAAAAACATTTACCTCACTGGCAAACAACATTCATACAACCCTCTATGATATGCTAAACTTCCTAGCCACAATCCAATTTATCATATCCACACATAATCTAATGAACAACAACCTACAATCAAATAATGCAATCAATATTATCAACAATGCAAACAACAATATAAACAACAATGAAAACAATAACATAATCTTTGGAGGACAAGAATACCCAAATCCATTTATAAGCATATCAAGCGGCTTAATAAGCGATTTCCTAACCCAATCAAATCACTTGATGATGAGCATCGATAGCAATGAGAATCTAAGATATTTAAGGGATAGAATTTATTCAAGCACATACAGTCATGCTGACAACAACATAACCCATACAGATAGAGTTTTAAGGTTCTTCAGTGACTTTTGGGATTTATACAACGGCGCACATAATTATGGCTTCCACAACTTGAACAACTCACTTACAACCACATTACGACTGTTCTATGATACCTGGGGCCCTCGTGCAACACCTCACGCAATCAACAGACTTTTTAATGACAGCGGAAACATTATATTAACTACATGGGAAAGAATCTATCGAAACGCCGAAGAAGAATTCACCAAAGCTTTCCGCAATAGTGGACTAAAGAAAACCGATGTGAATAATAAGGACAAGGATACACAAACCATAATAAAGGAAAAAATCGAACAGCTTTACAAGGACATAGGCAGCAAAATAGCAAAAAACAACCCTGACTACGACAAATACACTTCAATGAACTTAGAATACGAAAACAACATAGGAACAGACAACATCGACTATTTATGGTATTGCTACAACATACTAATAGATATAAATAACACAATTGACATCAATTATGACACTTACAATAATATGGTCTCATTTAATTACACCGACTCCATTAAAAAAAATATATACAACGGCATATTTAAACGGGAATCATATATTTCTCATATGCCTGAAAATGCACTAACACAAATTAAAAGTGAAATAAAATATGAGCTGAATATATTAAAGTTGGTAGACACTGAGTTTTATGAAAAAATTCTAGAGGATAATCTTGAAAACAAAGACTTTGACGAATGGTTCAATGAGGAATATTACCTTCTAGGCCAGTCATATAATGAGGCTAGCAAAGTTAAATTAATGGTAACAAAATTAAAATATTTATATGAATCCATTTCTGAGGATTTATCTGAATATAGGAAATCTGATATAAACGAAGACTACATTTATTTTTATCAAATAAGATACTTGTTAGATAACTACAGGCTTGCCTACTGTGCCCTTAATGATAAAGATAAATTAATTGTTAATAAATATTTATATGAACAATGCAATGAATTGATTAAAGCATTTGATGGTGTTGAATTAAATGGAGTAGCTATTGAATCTTATGTGGAAAAATTATATCAACTAAGGAATATTAAGGATTATTCAATAGCAGAGTTTAACCAACTAACTGACATTTATAGAGTTCTGATGACTACAAAAAATAATCAAAATATTTTCAGCAATGATATCTCTGAAATGGATTCAAATTTGATTGCGGAGAAATTAATTAAGGACTTGGCACAATTTTATTTAATTAATAGGTATATGCCTAATCTTGAAGATGAAAACAATTTGACCTATTTCATAAAAATTCTTCATTATGGCAATACTAATGAACTTAAAAAATTAACTGAAATATATAATCAATATTATTATTTAAGACAACAATATGACATATTCTATAAAATAGAGAATAATATTAAAAATAAAAATCATATAGATCTAGAATCATACAATCAATTAACAAATGAAGAACTAATTACTAAATTATATCTTAAGTTTACTGTACTTTATCAAACCCCTGGAATGAAATTGAATGAAGAGATATTTTGGAGAACATTAAATTTAGACAATGAGTTAATGCCTAATGAACAAAATAAAAGAAAAATGAATATTTCAAATATCATATTCATATTACTCTTCAATAAGTATATAAATACAGATATAACAGAACCAAATGTTAACTTCAAGGAGATGTTTTTAGTTGAAGGATCTGGTTACATTACTGTGAAGGTGTCCTATGCAGCTAAAGATTACTACGATAAGATTGTAGCAGAACTACCTAATAAAGAAGAAGTTTTAGATAGATTAGGTCAGCTAAATCCTATCAAAACACTAACTTTTAGTGAAATTGATGCTACAGGTCTTATAGATAGAATAAACTTATTTAAAATAGCATGTCCAGTAGGCCATCATATTTTAACAACATGGTTCCAAAAAAAATATGGAATTCAAAACATACAAGATAGCCAATGGAAATTTGATAAGGACTATAACGGATATGTCAATATTGAGGGTGTGATTAATGAATATTATTATGAATTCTGCAATGAGACAATGAATACAATGAAAATAATAATGGAAAAGTTAGGAATTCTTGACAAAGACAATAATATCATATTTGAAAGTGTTAATTATACTATTGGCAGATTAATAGATAATGAAAATTTCCTTAATAATATCTTTAACAAAAAACAGTATTTTATGAATATTGGCAAAAAGGATAATGAAAAGGATAAAGAACAAATAATTGCAGAAATGGAGCATGACCTAATTTACTTGAAAAATATCAAAGCTGAGTTATATGACGATATAATGAATGGCATTTTAGATAAAACCAAAAATTTCAATGAATGGGTTAAAAAGCAAGAAAAATTAGAATATTCCACTCTTTTAAAGAAATATTCTGATATTTTTGACCAATTGGGAAAGCATAGGAATTCTCAAATAGTATTGGACAATGAAATTAATGTCATAATCAATCAATTAGACGAGAATACCATTGATAATTTAGACACTCAAGCAGACTTAGCTGAAATGAAGTCTAAAATATACAGTCAATTAGCATACTTTATCAATTTTTGGGACACTTATAATAACAATAAGAGAAATCCAAACATATTGAATATGAAACTATATAAAAATAAGATTGGTTATTTTGCTGAAATATATCATGAAATAATGGATCTTGCAATATACCATGTATTTGATGATAAGATTGATTTAAATGCATTAAACATTAATCAAATGAAAGATCTATTCCTTAATAATCTTTATAGAGCATACCATTCATCTGAAAGATTCGGTTGCGTTTTTGACATCCTAAAAGAAAAGAAGATCCACTACAACAGCTTCAAGGAATATGAAAACTTCATCAACTCCATCCAAGACAAAAACACAATAATCAAATTGTACAATGACATTCACAACAAAATCCTCGAATACAAAAAAGAAAAACCTAATGATAAGGGAGAAGATGAACAGAATAAGAATTTAGAGAAGATGAAAGAGATTATCAACAGTGAGAACTACCAGTATGAAGAACCAAATAGCATTAATACATATAATAAGGATGAAAGTCATTTCCGAGGGGCTTTGAATAAACTAAACGAAGAATATCATGAGGCTTATAAAAATATTTTAGACAATGTCATAAAGAACATGGATGAATATATAGAAAGTCATTATAACAATTTCGAGGAAATGCGCAAGGAGATTATTGACTATTTAGAAAAGATTTACAATAACGAGGAGGTGAAACCGTCAATAAATAACGATGATATGAAAGCAATTATAAGCTCAGATGAAATGAGTAAGATTGAAGAAATTATCAATAGCAAAGAGTACAAAAAACAAAGTATTATAGTTCAGGATGAAAATGGTGATGTAAACCCATTTATAGTTGCTTTGGAAGAATTTGCTATAGAATATCCAAAAATCTATGAAAATGTCAACAAAACACTAATTATAGGAGACATACCAGCATTCATTAAAAAACATAATTATGATGTAGAGGCTGCACGTAAAGAGATACTTGAATTCTTAAAGAAATTGAACAATGACCATGTAGAAAAACTTGAAGAAGAAGGCATCTTAACAGATGACCAATACAACGAAATCAAAAAAATCATGAAAAACAAGACAATCAACCCTACAAAAAAACATCATGTCATCTCAGACTCACTCCGGAAATTATATGGATCATGGGATTTAATAGAAGAAAAATACCCAAATATCGCTAAAGAAATTAAGTCCTACTTATTTGGAAAACATGAGAACTTATTAAAATATGCAATCATTGAAGGAGATCCGGAAAACGGATATGAAACAATTCGTCAAAACATCATAGACTTTGTCCGTGCCAACTTCTACAAAAAAGAGGATAAAGATATTGGCATTAGCGAGAAAATCCCAGAAGAATACATTTATAAATTAACCGTTGAGGAAATCTACGAAACTGTTACAAAGAGTATTTTAGAGCCAAATCTTGAAGAAGTATTAGCACATACCCTTTATACTAATGCAGTGGACACTTTCTGTGCATACAAAGAATTCTCAAAATTAATGGAAAATGCAGGAATAAGGGAAAACTATTATGCAGACAAAGTAAATGATTTTAAAAATAGGCTTTTAAATATATTAAAAGAAGCCAATCTAAATAAAGATATCTGTGAAAAACAAATATTAAAAGACATTGAAAACATCTTAAACGAGAAAATCATAGAGGATGAGGAAATTAACCTTATAAGCAACGAAAATCCAGATTATCGTGCATTTAAAAAGTCTTGGAAGAAAATTGAAGAGACCTATCCACTGATTGCCAAAGATGTTATAAATAAACTTTATGAAAATGACATGAAGAAACTGGAAATAGAGATTTCAAAAAAAGGAGATGAAGAAACACGAAAAAAGATTTTTGATTACATTAAAAATCATTTTTCAAGCAATGAAGACAATAATGCACCAAATCAACAGGGAGGACTCTTCGAAATTCATAAAGAAGACATAGGGACTAAAAAAAATAGCAACTTTTTTATGACCAAGGTTATGGAGGGTGCAATTGCCAATGCAAAGAGATACATTGAAACAATACAAAAGAAGGATGAGAATTTAGCTAAACGATTAAATGAGAGCGTAGATAAAATCAATGGAACATTTTTACCGCTACATGAAAATGAAGATTATGCATCCAAATATAATAATTTAATCGACTCATTGAATGATTTGTTTAAAGAAATAAATCCAAATGATTACATTGATTATATTGAACTTGACAACTGGCTAATAGAAAAAGAAGCCTTAGGGACTTTCAACAGCCAAGATAAAGAAAAAAACTTCAACAAGATTCTATATTCAATTGAATCTGCATATGAGAATGTAGTGAGATTTTCAAATAATATAGGCAAATATAATCAAGAATTATTTGAAAAAAATAAAATGTATGCCTACGAATTAAATTCCAAGTATAGTAGTAATAGCAATTTAAAGGGATCTAATTATGATGTTATTTATAATAATCTCGTAGACCATTTAAATCAGTTAATTATTGACTCATACAAACTGGTTTATGGCAATATTAATCCAAGCCAAAACAATGAAAAATTCGTAATCAAAAGAGAAAATATTGAAGGAGATAATATTAAAGACTTTGAACAATGCATGAAAAAGGCAAAACTGCAAAAGATCATGTAAAAAATATTAAAGCAAACAATCCAGAAAAATTAAATAAAGAAATTGATGCATTATATAATAAATATGTGACAACCCTTGAAAGTTGTCCTCACAGATTACAGTATCAAATATTTATATTGAGATTAAACGAATTGCTTGAAAATATCAATTCTAACAATGACAACAACATAAACCCTGAAAATGAGAAAAACAAGAAGACGAAACAATAATACTCCCTAAAGACAATCTATAAAAACAAGAAGATGATTATGAGATAGTGCGAAGTGCTATAGCCAATAAATAAAAAAAATATGTATTTACCTCAATGCAAGCAATTACGATAAAATAAGCACCATGATTACATCTGAGCTAAAGCAAATAACATCTATGGTTGAGCAAGTTGAGAATTTAAAAAAGGAATTGAAACATTCCCAATAGAACAATGATGTAAAAGTAAAGGCCATGAAAAGCCAAAAAGACATATAAAGAAAAAATATATTCCCAAATCCTCAAAAAAACCTTATTGTCCATTTAAACGATGTGAGCAAGCACTTGCACTCGAAAACATTTATATAAACTTCAAGATATAATAATTTATAATTAAGACCATATTTATGTCTTGAAAAGGGATTACTAATTTGAATAAAAACTAAAAAAATAACAATATAATTTTTAAATGCAAAAAATGCTTTATGAAAAACATTTTTTATATTTAAAGATGTTATCATATTTTTAAATTAATGATATAATTTAAATATAATATCCAAATTTTAATTAATGGCAATATTTGGAGATACTTTCTAATTTTATCTAAATTGGTTTTTATGAATTATCTTAATACTCCCCAAAAGCTTAGCTGCTAAAGCTAAAAAATGATTTGAAATTAAAAAAATAAATTTTTGAAAATGGGGTTAAAACATGAAGATCGATAAAATATTAATCATATTTTTAATATTTATCCTAGGAATAGGAATTGCATCAGCATCTGATGATATGAATCTATGCAACAACACAAATGTCTTAACTGTAGAAGACACTAATTTTAATGTCGATACATTAAACAACTATGAGGAATTGAGTATCGAATCACAAGGAAACATCAAAGAAATGCCCTACGATGAAGAACATTCCTATTTAAAAAACCAATTAAAAGACAACTCTGAGATGGAGAACCAAAGGAACCAAAACAACACCTATTTTAACCAAGGAAACCAAGACAACACATACCCATGGGATGAAGAAGACATCTTTTTCGACCAATGGGACGAAGATGACACCCTTTTCAACCAATGGAACGAAAACAACTACAACCCCTTCAAAGAACACAGCCTAACAAACAACACAGACCAAGAACCCTATGAAATCATCACATCCAACATAACAAAATATGATTTTCATGACACTTACAAAGTCAAAGTAGTAGACCAAAACGGAAACCCAATCACTATAGGAAAAATAAACTTCTACGTAAACCACGAACTAGCAAGCACATCCAACATCGACTACGGAGGCTATGCATCATTCAACCTACACACAACAATCAACACCCCAGGAACATACAACATAATATCAATCTACACCTCCCACGAAGAAGAGGAAGACTCCTTAATAGCACACCAAAACATAGAAGTCAAGGAAGTACCAATGGACCAACGTGACATCCAAATCCACTTCGAAAACATAAAGCTATACGACCTCGGAGAATCCTACAACATCAAAATAACCGACAAAAAAGGAAACCCGATCAAAAAAGGAAACGTATACTTCATCATATACGACAGAATACTCTTCAGCAACATAACAAAAGAAGGAATTGCCAGCTGCACCCTACCACTAGACTTAAACTTCACAGGAAACCTACTCGTCTGGACTGTATATACCGATGAAGAAATGTATGACTTAGCAGCTAGCGAAGCAATCAGCATAGGAACCAGAACATGGATATCACTAGACCAAAACAGCATTGGATCCCACATGGTCAGCAAATTTAACAAGTACAACTTCACATTCAAAGAAGGAAAACACATAGCAGAAATTGGCAACAACACATACTTGATAATAGAAAACAACGGAAACATCTACCTGCTCTACGAAAGCACAATACACAACAGCACCGAACTAATGGACCAATTCAAAACACTAGCAGAAAAAAACAAATACGACCTAGTGAAACTAAACCTCATAAACAACATCACATACACCTTAGACGACGATGTATACAGCGACCAGGAATGGGACTATGCCAGCAGATTCGCATACGGACAACTAATCATCAACGGAAACGGCGCCACAATCAAAGGATCACATGACATAAACTTCATGTACATAGGCTCTGAAGCAAACACCAACCTCTACAACCTAAACATAAGCAACTTCGACCACTGCTTCATGAACCACGGAACCCTCCAATGCAAAAACTGCACATTCACCAACAACGAAGCATACAAATTCGATGTAAAACTCTGGGGATCAGGAACCATCATCCACAACTACAACACAATATTCTTCGACGAATGCAGCTTCTACGACAACAACGCACAATACTATGGACTAGGTAAAACACACATGGACGGATCCATACTATATGCCGAACCATACTCCCTAAACATCTTCAAAGACATAAGCGGCACAATATACACAGACTCATTCTACTGTGACAGCTACACCACAACCATCATTTACGACAGCGACTACAAAAGCGTTCACAAAATACTATCAGACTCTTTCATATCACAGAACGCCTACTTCAGCATAGTCGATGATGAAATATTCTCAAGCAACAAAACATGGGTAGCCAACATCTCCAACATTGAACAATTAAAACAAGTACTATGGACATTAAACACATTCATCAATGCAACTGAAGTCATCATCAACATGGAACCAGGAGAATATGTCTTCGACAAGGATTACGGAAAACTCAGAGGCTGCAATTGGAGAGCTAAAGACTATGACCATGAAATGGCAATTGACCTCATCCAAGACCGCTACCTCCTAGATGTAGGATACTGCCCAATTACAATCAACGGAAACGGCGCAACAATCAGTATCAAAGGCAATGACAAAGACCAAGACTACCACTTCGCATACATAGGAAAATACGGCTCACTAACCCTGAACAACCTAGAACTGAAAAACTTCAACACAGCATTAATGGTCACAGGAAACGTTTTTGCAAACCAAACCACATTCAAAGACAACATAATAGACTACACAACCCTAGACGGAGACCTTGGAGGAGCATTCAGATCCCTTGGAGGAACAGTCATCTGCCACAACTGCATATTCACCGGCAACAAAGGAGATGACGATGCAGACGACTTCTATGCAGAAAGCTCATCATATATAGAGTTTAAAAACTGTTCAGGACCTACCGGCCAAATGAAAGACTCCTACCTCAAATGCAGCCAAACCGACAAGAAAAACATCAGCCTAAAAGGAAACAGCATCTACGAAGAAACAATCGAAACAAACAACGAAGAAGAATACTACAAAACCTTCAACATCAACGACAACACAAGCTACAGCCAACTAATAAACTACCTCAAAAACCACACAGCAAGCTGCATAATCATCAACTTCACAGGAAACTACAACTTCACAATAACCCAAGAATTCCAACGCCAAATGACCATAATCTTCCAAAACAACGGACACAACATACAATTCAACAAACTAGAAATTGCAAAATCAACCACAATGAACTTCATAAACTTCGAATTCAATAACATAATCATAAAAAACAAAGGAACCAGCTCATTCACCAACTGCAGCTTCCACAACAAAAATGGAGGAGACCAAGCCATAAGAAACGAAGGAACACTCAGTCTAACAAACTGCAGCATATATAACAACAAATGCAATAACGAAATCATATACAACCTAGGTACACTAGCCATCTACAACAGCAGATTCTGGAACAACTCATTCGATTACGACGACAAAGGACTCATCCACAACAATGGAAGATCCGTCACATGCTTAAACTCCACTTTCAACGAGACAAAAGGTTGCCAAATCTATAATTTCGCAACAGGAAACTGCGCAATAATAGGATACGACAACAACCTAACAAAAGTAAAATTCGACAAACCATGGTCCAACTTCAAAACAGACATGATAAAAACCGCATTCATCGCAGGAACAGCCTTCCTATCCTTCGGAGCAGGCTATGGTATCGGAGTCGCAGCCCCAACAGTCCTCGGATTCATCGGAGCATCCATAGCCGGCGCAGGAATCGGCTTTACAGCAGGAATGCTCTACGGATACCTTGAAGGCAGAGCATACCATGACTACAGCAACCTATGGAACAATGTACTATCATTCACCTACCTCGGATTCAGCTGGGGCCGCCTAGGTTGGACCAGTGGATCCCAAATAGTCAAAAGAATCCTACAACCAGACAACCAAAACGGAGCAGATGGCGGAAACCCACAAAACATACCAAACCAAAACTCAAACCAAAACCCAAACCCAAACATAAACAATCCAAACCAAAGCCCACTAGTCCAAGATACCATAAACTACCTCCAACAACAACTGCAAAACATACAAAACATACAAAACATTGGAGAATACAGCAACCTCATAAACTACTACAGCAAAATCCTAATCCAAATGGGCGCCAACCCACAAACAAGCCTTACAGATGTCCTAAATCTTATGACCACAATTAACTTCATAATATCCGCACAAATCCTAATGCACCAAAACCAACAACAAAACAATGTAATAAATATTGCCAACAGAATAAACAATAACTTAAACGAAATCAACACAGACAACATAAACAATGAAAACAATCAAAACAATCAAAACTTACAACAAAACCCATATGGATCTAATATCCTCAATTGGGGAGAAAACCCATCTGAAAATAACCTCTCGGCAACCAACTAATAACTAACTTCATGACATCAAATTACCTATGGATCCAGATTAATAAAAATCCATACCTACAATATCTAATAAAACTAATACCTACAGAAACATACCAAAATGCAGAAAACAATCAAAGCCACGTTGATAGAGTTTTAAGATTACTAACTAAAGCATGGGATTTATATCATCGCACACAACGCTTTGGATTTCACAACTTAAACGACCAACTAAATTGGGACCTCCAATCATTACATAGATCAATACATGACAGCCGTTTTATGAATTCCAGAACCATTACTAGACTCTTTAATTGGAACTCAGTAACAACTCTAAGCCTACAAGAACAAGTTCTTGAACAACTCATAGAGGAGTTCAATAAAATCACAGCCAGAAGCCAAATAGAGGCAGATCACCTAAAAGATTCTAAAGATAATGCAACAACAGTCATTCAAACCAAATTAAAACTAATCATAAAAGACTTAAAACCCAAAATGACAAAAAACAATCCAAACTACAATAAATATTCATCAACAATAGAAGCCTTCGAAAAAGAAAAGAAAAATGAAAACATAGACTTCCTATGGCATATTTACAACACATTACTCGACATAAACAACACAATAGACTTCAACAATGAAACCTACAAGCAAATGGCATCCTTTGATTACATAGAATTAATTAATAAGAACATATACAATGCAATATTCAACAGCCCAGAATACATAAAATCACTGGAAGAATTGAAAATTAAATGGGAAATCAAACAGAACCTAAATATATTAAAATTAGTTAACTCTACATTATATGATGAAATCATAAAGAAAAACTTTGATAACAAAGAGTTTGAAGCTTGGATTAAGGGAATCGAGGAAACTATTGAAGACGATAAGATAATGCATTCAACTTTAAATAGCAAATATAAAGAAATTCATGACATATTATCAAAATATAGGGATCCAGGAATAAATGAATGCAACATTAATTTTTATCAAATTAAATACCTATTAAACTCATATGAAGATGCCTATAATGCCCTTAATGATGAAGATAAAGCAATGGTAAATAAATATTTATATGAAGAATGCAACGAACTAATAAAAACATTCAATGGAAAAAGGGCATTGTAGATTTAACGGATGACTTATATGATTTAAGGAACATTAAAGACATCTCCGAAGACCATTTTAAAAAATTAACCAATATTTATTCCATACTGATGACTGGACGAGATATTCAAAATCTTTTCAGTGGGGATATCTCCAATTTAAAAGAAAAAGAAATTGCAGATATATTACTGAAAAACATACCACAATTCAACTTAATAAATCATGAGCTTGATCTATTTAGTCCAGATTCAATTAAAGAGAGTTATTTTTCATTATTTGCAAAAATAATTTATTTTGGCAATGGAAAATTTATTAACAATTTAACTGCAATACATAAAAGATATGTTTATTTCAGAGAACAATACGAAATATACAATAAATTAGAATATAGCTTTGCACATAGCCTACCTATAGATCCAGAATTAATCAAGCAATTTACATTAAGCCAATTATCTTCTGGTGAAAGGACCAATTATCTCACCAATAGAGTAATTAAGTATTATGATGCTAGAAATGTGCAGTATAATATTTTTGATATGAAAAAAATTGAAGATATGTTTTATAAAAATGTGGTCATAGATAAAGATATTCATGAGATTAAAAAAGAAAAGGCATATATCGAAATGCTTTTGTATATACTCTCTTACAACCAATACCTGAAAATTAATGATATGACTCAATTAAACATTACCCTAAAGGACTTGTTTTTAATTGAAGGCAACGATAAGATTAGAGTAAATATTAACTATGGCAGTGAAATCTACTATAATATCACAAAAGATATGGATGATAGAGAGGACATTAAGCTCCAAGAAAGGAATATAAATCCTGCAAACGACATAACTTTTGACCGGATTGATGTTGCCGCATTAAAGAAGAGATTGAAATTATTTGAAAATGCATGTCCCGTAGGGTATTGGATCTTAATGGAATACTGTAAGGAAAACTACAATTATCCTTTGATATCAGCGACCAAATGGAATTTTAATATGGACATTGGTGAATATTGCATTGCGAATAAGGATGGAAATTTAGTAACATATTATGACTTCTGTAATATTATGATAGATCAAATGGAAGATATCATGAAAAAGTTAGGTGTTGTTGACAAATCCAATAACATCATTTTTAAAAATGTTAACTACACCATCAGCAGAATTGTAGATGAAGAAAATCCGTATAATAACATTTTTAACAAATTACAGTATTTTAAAAATCTTGTTAATGACCATACTATAATGGATTTTACTGGTCAAGATAATTATACGGGAATTTATAAAAACAGTGCGCATTCTATATCTAATGAAATGAGATATGATTTAGAATATTTAAAAATCATTAATGAAACTTTATATGATTCTATAATGAATGAGGTTTTTAATCATGCCCAAAATTACGATGCTTGGCTCGGTGAACAAGACAATTTGCTCGAGTATGATGTCATTTTGTCAAAATATGAGGCTATTTTTGATAAATTAAAAGAATATAGAGATTCTTCAAAAGTATTGGAAAATGAAGTCAATGTAATAATTAACCAACTAGACAAATATAATATTATATATTTCGAAAAAATTAGTGGAGTGAAAATAGCAGACTTCCTAGAGGTTATTACTGAAGGCTCAAATGAAGAAATGAAAGAGGAAATACGCAGTTATTTATTATACTTTATCTATTTCTGGGAGTTGTATCATGATAAAGACATCCAACAAAGGAATATAAATTATTTAAATCCTAAAGGTAAACTGTCCATTGATTTATTGGATAAGCCCCTTAGTGACATTTTTAATAGGTATTCTGAAATAATGGGACTTGCAACATACCATGTATTTGATGACGATGTAGATTTCAATGCATTAAGCATTGCTCAAGTAAAAGACTTATTCCTCAATAATCTTTACAGAGCATACCATTCTCAAAATAGATTTAGTGATGTTATGGACATTATCAAGAACCACATAGGCGTTATGAGATTCAAAGGATACGAGAAATACATCAATAATATTAAAGACAAAAACGAAATTATCGAATTGTATAACACAATACGCAACAGGAACACAGATTTAGAGAAGATGAAAGAGATTATCATCAGTAAATACAAATATAAGGAACAAAATAGCATTAATACATACAGTAAGAATGAAAGTCGTTTCCATGGGGCTTTAAATAAACTTAACGAGACATATCCTGAAGCTTATAAAAATATTTTTGACAATGTCATAAAGAACATGGAGGAATATATAAAAAATCATAATAACAATTTCGATGAAATGCGCAAGGAGATTATTGGCTATTTAGAAAAGACTTACAATAATGGGGAAGTGAAACCGCCAATAAATAAAGATGATGTGAAACCAGTTATAATCCAAGATGTAATAAGTAAGATTAAAGAGATTCTTAATAGTGAAGAATATGTAGGCCACCAGATCATCATGGATGAAACAGGTGATTTAAACCCATTTATAGGGGCTTGGGAAGAATTTAAAAAAAAATACCATATAATCTTTGAAAAGGTTAGTGAAAATCTTAATATTAAAGATATAGTAGACTATTTACGTGAAAATAATAATAATTTAGATGTCGCTCGTGAGAAGATTTTTAAGTGTTTAGAAAATTTGAAACTGGACCCTGTAGAAAAGGATGATGGAGAAATCATTTTAACAGTTGCCCAATACATCGAAATCAAAAAAATCATGAAAGACAACACAATCAACCCTACAAAAAAACATCGTGTGGTTTCAGACTCACTCTGGAAATTATACGGATCATGGGATTTGATTGAAGAGAAATATCCTAAAATTGCAGAAAAGGTTAAAACTTTCTTATTCGGAAATCATAAAGATTTGTTAGATTATGCTGTCTTCGAAGGAGATCCATCAAACGGATATAAAGTCATTCGCCAAAACATCATTGACTTTATCCGTGACAACTTCTACAAAAAAGAGGATATTGCTGAAGACAATTCAGAAAAGATCAATGGCAAGGAAATTTCAGACTGCAAAATTTATGAAATATATGAATATGCTACAAATATGATTCTTTTAGACTCAAATCTTGATGGAAAATTAAAAGAGTCCCTTTGTAATGATGTATCACAGATATACATGGCATACAAGCAATTCCGATCATTAATGAAAAAAGCTAAAATCTCTGAAAAAGATTATGAATCTGAGATAAATCAATTTAAAAATAGCCTTTTAGACATAATAAAACAAGTCAAATCCCTCAAATCCAGTGCTGAAAAACAAGGATCAGATTCTGAAAAATTCAACCGTATTAAAGAGATTATGGAAGAAAAAATCCCATATAAGCCTATAAACCTGATAACCAATGAACCAGAGGAATATCTTGTATTCAAAGCGTCTTTCAATAAACTCCAAAAAGAATATCAGGATATTGCTGAAAAGGTTTTAATAGACCTATATGGCAATAGCATGAATGAATTATATAATGATTGGGAAAAGTATGGAGATTATAATACACGGCAAAAAATCATTGAATACATTAAAAATAACATATTAAGCAATAATGTCAATCCTAAGCAAAATCAAAAAAATGGACTGTTCGTAATTCCTAAAGTAGACATTAGCAAGTGCAAAAATAATCCAACAAGGATGGGAATAAAATTGGAAGAAGCAATGAATATAGCTAAGGATTATATTGAAGCAATACAAAAGAAGGATGTGGGTTTAGCTAAAAAGTTAAATCAATCCATTGACACATGTTATGAAAAATCTTTACCTTTAGGTGAAAATGATGATTATGTCTCTAAATATAATGGGTTTATCGACTCATTGAATAAATTATTTAAGGATTTAAATGCAAGGGATTACATTGAGGATATTGAAATTGACAACTGGATTATTGAAAAAGAATCCTCAAAGAATTTCAAAACTCTAATCAAGAATAAAAACTTTGAACAATTCATGAAAGCAATGAATAATGCTAGAGGTGTTGTTGAAAAATTTGCTAAAGAAAATATAGGCAAATATAATCATCAATTATATCAAGATATAATAGATAAATCCTACGCATTAAATGAAAAGTATCTTGGCGATGTTAATAATAGGGTAACCAGTTATGAAATCGCTCATAATTCTTTAGTCGATGGTTTAAATCAGTTAATTAGAGATTCATATAAAAAGATTTTTGGCAATAAGGAGCCTGGTCAAAATGATGGAAGATTTGTAATCAAAAGAGAAAAGATTGAAAGCGATGATTTTGACGATTTTGAGGATAGCATGGAAAAAGCAGTTAACACTGCAAAAGATCATATTAAAGATATTAAAACAAATAATAAGCATTTAAATGAAATATTAAATAAACAAATTGATGAACTATATGATAAGTATTATAAACTACTAAAAAACAATTTTGAATACAGATTTATCTATCAATTGTTTATTTTGGAATTAAATGAATTGTTTGTAAAGGCAGCACAAGAATCTGAAGAGATTAGAATCCAAACCGAAGTACTTGAAAGTAAAGAGGCATACAATAAAATTAAGGATTATCAAGGAATGAACATTGAAATACAAAAGAAAGAAGATATTAGTGAAGCCTTAAAAAATCAGAAATTGCATACAGTTAATGGTCAGATTATTAAGGAAGGGGATACCATCTTTGATAGCAATGGACATGAATATATAATGGGTGATGACTTTAGGAAGACTAATGTATTGGCCATGGATGATAAGGGAGTTCTTTATTTAGTTAGAGATATTGAGGATTATCATTATATTAGCACAAATTACCTCCCAATTCATTCAAGTTTAGATTCAATACGCATAGAATATGAGGAAGACTGTGATTATTATTATAAAACAGGGCAAAAAGTTCCCAAATCTGAAGTCAAAAACAATAACGGTTATGCTTATGACAAATATGGTCGCCATCTTTACTCAAACGATAGAGGGGAAAAATATAAATTTTCAGCCTATGAAAAAAAGAATAGGATTAACATTAGGCGCAATCCAAACTATAGAGATAAAGTCTTCTATAACTATAAAGGAAAAGTAGGGATAGATGATATTAAAATTGTTGATGGTGTTATGTATGATAAAGAAGGCAATCTCATATTTTTCAAATCCGATCCTAATGTCGACAATATTGGAATGATGACCAATTAAAAACAGCAGAGTTTATTAAAAAAGTTAAACTTATCAAAGAGGATGATGATAATGAAGCTAACAGGCATATAAAATTTTATTATGGACAATCCGAAAACAAAATTGAAGAGTTTGTGAAGGGCCTTGATAATCTAAAAAATGAAGGAGGTGAGCTTTCTTTATTATTCCATTATGATGACCTGAAACACAATATTAGTGTATTAAGAGATCGATATTTTGAAAAAATAAAAGAGGTACAATCTGAAAATGCTAACTATACCTCAATTTGTGAGAGTTTTGTTAATGAGTTGAATGAATTGTTGACAATTGAAAATATTAAAATATCCATTGATAAATACTTTATGCAACCACAAAATTCATTATTGATTCCTAATGTATTAAAAAATGAATATTTTGACTTAAGACTAGAACCTAATCCAGATAAGTTGGCTTTAAAATACTTACTTGAGGATATTGAAAGTAGTTTAAATAAAAAATAGGATTTCAACACAACCAAAATAAAAATTAAAGTACTTAAAAAACAAAAACAAGATTTCAACACAACCAAATAAAAATTAAAGTACTTAAAAACAAAAACAGGATTTCAACACAAGCAAAAATAAAAATTAAAAAAATGATAAGAAAAATAATGAAAATGAAAATTTCTAGAAATTAGACTAAAGTAAACAGAAAAAATAATGTAAAATATATTAGATAAAAAAATTAAAATAAAATTATGGAATTTTATATAACACAATGTATTGCAGGATTTATTGCATTTGATGAAAATCTTCAAATAGTAAACAAAAAATTATTCAATGATGATGAAATAGTTTCAAATCTCATTAAAATAGAAGAGAATGAGATTTTAGAAGAAGAAATTGAGCTGATAAACGAATTAGCTTTTGAAAACTCAAGTGAAGAAAACAAAATCATCATTGAAACCACTAAAAGAAGATCCCAATATAAGGAACTTGAAAACTACGATTCTATTGTAATCAAAACCCCAAATAAAGGTGGAGAATACTTAAGGAATAATTTAAATCAAGTTTTAAATGATATTGGATTTTCACAAAATCAGGATGAAATCATCATAAGCTATGAAAAGCTGGCACCTCAGCAAATCAAGAAATCATCACAGGAAGAGGACAAGCTTTTAATTCAAGCAATAAACTCTGTAGACGATATAGATGAATCAATCAGCAAATTAGTTGAACGTATTCGTGACTGGTATACAATATATTTCCCAGAACTGGATACAGTAAGCAATAATGAAGCATACATTAAATTGATTGCCGAAAGTGAAAGCAGAGAAGACATTATTGAAAACTTTAATGATCAGCTTATAGAAAGCATTGAAGACAGTGCAGGAGCAGATATTGAAGAAGATGACTTGATTATACTAAAAAGCTTTGCAGAATCCATTTACTCTTTTCAAAAATCAAGAAAGGAACTTGAAGTTTATATTGATTCTAAAATGGAAGCCATTGCACCAAATTTAAGGGATCTGCTTGGCGCATCATTAGGTGCAAAATTAATAGCCCATATTGGAAGCATAAAAAGATTAGCCACTTATCCTGCAAGCGTTATACAAATCATGGGTGCAGAAAAGGCAATATTCAGACATTTGAAAACTGGAGAACGCCCACCAAAGCATGGTTTAATATTCCAACATCCAAGTGTCCGTGGTGCAAAATGGTGGAATAGAGGAAAAGTAGCTAGAAATTTAGCTTTAAAAATCACTTTGGCTGTTAGGAAAGATGTTTTCTCAGGAGAATATGATCCAAGCATTGCAGAAGACTACTTGAATAAAGTGGAACAGATTGAAAAGGAAAATCCTTTCCCTAAAAAGACAAGCAGAAAAAGAGCAAATGAAAGGAAATCAGAAAAATCCAAAGGAAAATCCAAATACAAAGGAAATAAGAAAGGTAAGAAAAATAAAAAAAGAAGAAGAAAATAATAATTCCTTAAATTTATTGTTTAATTTAATTTTTGGTTGATTAAATTTTTTAGTTTAATTTAATTGATTGAACTTTCAAAAAATTAAAATAAACTAATCAACCTAATAGAAAGAACTCTCAAAATATTAAAATAAACTAATCAACCTAATAGAATGAATTTTCAAAATATTAAAATAAACTAATCAACCTAATAGAATGAATTTTTAAAAATTTAAAATAATCTTATAATAATCATACGAATTATCAAAATTAAAATTCCTTAAAAAGAGTGAAAAAATGAATATATTTTACAAAGATGGGGAAATAGCTACTCGTAATTTAACTCCTGGTATTAAAGTTTATGATGAGAAGCTTTTAAGAGATGGAGAAGAAGAGCCAATAGAAGAATATCGTATTTGGAATCCTAGACGGTCTAAGTTAGCTGCAGCATTATTGAATGGATTGGAAGGACTTAATTTAAAAAATGATTCTAAAGTATTATATTTAGGTGCATCAACTGGTACAACAGTTTCACATATATCTGACATCTGTGATGAAGGATTGATCTATGCAGTGGAATTTTCACCTGTCAGCATGAAAAAGCTGATTAGACTAAGCCAAAAAAGAAATAACATTGCTCCAATACTTGCTGATGCCACTAAGCCAAAATATTACTTGAATAAAGTTGAAAAAGTTGATTTGGTTTACTGTGATGTAGCACAGGAAAAGCAAAGCGAACTCTTTATGGATAATATGAATTTATTCTTAAAAGAAGAAGGATACGGGCTTATTACCATAAAAGCAAGAAGCATAGATGTTATTCAAAAACCTAAAAAAATCTTCAAAGATGAAGCTAAAAAAATAAAAGAAAATGGTTATTCTATTTTGGAAAAGATTAAATTAGAACCCTATGAAAAAGACCATATCGCTTTTTTAGTTGAGAAATCTTTTTAAAAGATTAAATATTCCTTTTTGAAAAAATGGGATTATGAAAAACTACACATAATCCTTATTTCAACTAAAACCAACCAATTTATTATTAAAAATTTCAAATAAAAATGAATTTATATTTAAATTAATTTTCACTATTTTTAGAATAATGTTTTTATAAATAAAATATAATTCATTACCATCATTATTATTTAACATTAGATTTATCTTTAATCCCAATTTAAACCTTGTAAAAGCCCTCTTTTATAAGTATTACTTTTTTTGAAAAAATGAGATTTTAAATAAATATTTACATTAGATTTATTAAAAAAATTGATTAAAAATAATTAATTTTCAGAAATAGAACTAAAGTAATATATAAAATGATACATAAGAATAAATACTTTATTTATAGGAAAATATAAGAAAAAATAAAAATTTTGATATTATACGAACAGTATTAAAAAAGTATTACTAGAAAAACCTTTTTATATAAGAAAATAACAAATATATATTTGCTAATGCAATAAAAAAAGAGTTCATAAAATATCCTCTAGGTTAATTCACTCATAAAAACACTCCATAATTAAATAACTTAGAGGATTGAACTTTTTTTCAAAAATAACTATTTTTAACCTTTCTTTAATAAATTTTTTTCAAAATTTTACAAAATATTACTAATTTTTCTTTAAATTAAAAAATAAGAAAGAAATGCTAATTTTTATAAAAAAGTAATACTTTTTTTAATTTTTATCAAAATATAAACCATAAAATACTATTATGAAAAATAAAGGAAAAAATTTAAAATTTTTATTGAAAAATAAGGAAATAAAAAAAGAAAAATTTTTTATGCAAACTAAACTTTTTTTAAAAAAAATAGCAAAAAATAAAAATATTACTGAAATAAATAAAAAAAATTAAAAAAAATTAAGAAAATTAAGCAAAATAGTGAAAATAAAATATTTTGATAAAAAAAGAAAAGAAAGTTAAAAATCTAATTTAACTTTTCAGAAATTTCATCAAAGACTGATTTTGCAATTTCCTTTTTAGAGCTTAATGAAACCTTCTTGATCTCATTGCTTACAAGAATTACTTCATTGGTTTCAGATCCAAACTCACAGCCTTCATTAGACACATCATTAGCTACAACCAAGTCTGTACCTGCATCCTTCATTTGAGTTTGTGCACATTTAATCATTCTTTCTTCTGAAATATTATATTCTGCCTTAAATCCAACTAAAAATATATCTTCATTAATCTTTTTAATCTTTTGAATTATCTTAGCAATAGGTTCAAATTCCAAAGACAAATTATAGGATGAAGATATCTTAGAGTCTTCCTTACTGATTGGAGTAAAATCAGAAACAGCAGCAGTTGCAATATAAACATCAAAATCAGGAACTAATTCTTCTACCTTTTGAGTCATCAAAACGCTTGATTCAGTATCGATTACATCTAATACCTTTGGAATGGAAACACTATGGTGAGCAGCTAAGATTGTTACATTAGCTCCTCTCTTAAATGCCTCTTTAGCTAATTCCAATCCCATTTTTCCAGAAGACCTATTGGAAATACCTCTTATAGGGTCTATTGCTTCAAAGGTTCCACCTAAACTAATCAAAATGTTTTTTCCAGCAATATTATTTTCTACAAGGCCCTTATTTACCTTATCTAAATTCACCGCCCTTACTGATTCAAGAACAATGTCTTCAATAGCTGGAAACTTGGCTTTTCCCTCATCAATACGAGGATTGACAAATTTAATCCCTTCATCCTTTAGCTTTTCCACATTTTCACTAACTGCATCATACATGGAATCATGCATTGAAGGTACGAAAACAATAGGAGTGTCATGACCATAGGCAGTGATTAAAAGAGTGTTTACTGGATTATCAGAAATCTTATATGCCAATTTGCTGATTGTGTTTGCAGTAGCGGGAGCGACTAAAACCAAATCAACTTGAGAATATTTCACATGTTCAATCTTTCCAGTCAATTCTAAAACAACCTCTTGACCTGTTGCAAACTCTAAAGCATTAGGATGAATGATCTTAGTTGCCTCATTTGTCATAAAGGCCTTTACAGAATGCTCTTGTCTTCTAAATTCCCTTGCTAATTTAATAGTTTCAGTAGCTGCTATGCTTCCTGTAACACATAAAACAATTTCCATTAAAACCACATCTATAAATCATAAAAAAAATAATAAATTTGGTGCCAAACATTAAACTAAAATAATCTGCTTGCTCTACAATTTAACACTATTGATGATAAAATCAAAAGTGCTTAATTCCCCTTCAAATTTAGATTCAGGTGCAGAACATAAGATAACATAAATATCTGAATCCTTTTGAATCCAAATAGCCTTATGCTGCTTTTTATCTCCTCCAGACTCAGAGGTGTAATCCGCTTCCATAGCCGGTTCACCATTAAATGAAGCATTACCTTCAAATAAGATATTGAAATCAGAGTTACGGGCTAAAGTGTTATAGTTTGAATTGAACTCAGATTCAAGAGAACGAACATCAGATTTCTTTTCAATATTTACATTAATGTCATTAAAGCCTGAAGAATCTTTTGAATTTGGGTCTGCAATCGCTAAAATAGATTCGTTGGATTGAGAATCTGCAGAAACCCAATCTCCCGGCATTGATAAACTAATGCCATTTTTAGAATATTCTACAGATTGCTGTGAATTATTTCCATCAGTAGACTTCATAAGATTATTTATAAGGAAAGATCCTCCTACAATCAATATAACCAATATTAGTCCTATACCAATAATCTTTTTCATATCATATCTCCAAAAAATTTATGAAAAATCATTAATCAAAATAATAAAAAACTAATGGAAATCCACCAAATCTCTTAAAATCATTATTTTTAATGGATAACCATCTTTTAATAAAAAAATAATAATTAATGGAAAAACCATTAAAAATTATTCATCGGAACCTCCACCAGAAGAGCCGCCCCCATCAGAGGAACCACCATCACTAGAACCTCCACCAGAAGAGCCACCTCCACCAGAGGAACCACCATCATAAGAGCCTCCACCAGAAGAACTGCCACCACTAGATGAACCGCCATCATAGGAACTACCTCCAGAATAGCTTCCACTAGAACTGGAATATGAACTTGAATCATCTGAATATGATCCATAGGTGGTGTTTGAATAAGATTTTGTATAATTGCTAGTGTAAGTTTTGTTTACTTCAACTTCAGGAAATGCAGTGTCATTAATGGTTGCACTACCTGAAAGCATATGAGTTACATCTCCATCCAAACTGATGTTGGTCATTCCAAAGGTAATTCCTGCACCAAAAGCTATAAGCAAGAATATTACAGCTAAAGCCACAAACCATGGGCTAGTAAGTGTAGATTCCTTGGGTTTTTTTGATACGCTATAAGACTCAGGGTTATGAATATATTTACGAACCAATTGTTCTTTCTCTTCACGATATTTATCAGAAATATCATCCCTAGAATTTAATGAAGAAGGAGTTTCTTCTTTTCCTTGCATCGCACGAATTCTATCACTGACTTCAATAGTTTCTATCTTATGCCTATACTGGTCAACCAAATAATGGTATTTCTCTTCGGAAATCAAACCAGCTTGATAATCTTCTTCAAGATTCTTTAAAATCTGCATAAGTTTTTTCCTATCTGGGTTCATACTTCTCCTCCTATAATCAATTGATAAAAGAATAAGCTTAATATAAAAATCATTAAGCAACTTATTAATTATTAATATAAAATAAAAATATTTTTTAAATGTCTATTAAACTATTTATTAAAATATAATTTATATTATATTTAATATATAATTTTTATATTTTATAAATACTACTAAATTTTAAAGTGAATGTTTTAAAAAAAATGGAAAGAATTTTATAATGAAAAAAATTTAAAAGTTTTTTAAAAAAAATAATGCAAAACCATAGACTAAAAATTGTGAAAAATTTAAAAAAAATAAAATTAGAATAAAGAAAAAGAATTAAAATAAAAATAAAAAATGAGAATAAGAATTAGATTTAAAATTAAAATAAAAATTAAAACTATAATTAAAACTAAAATTAAAATAAAAAATCAAATTCTCTATTATTTTTTTCTAAATATTAAAAGAATCCTTTGAAAAGATAGGGTAAGAACCTAAAATCTTAAAGAATGAGGTATTGTCTTCCAAATCTTTTAAGATTTCATTTATGCCCTCATCTAACCTATGTCCTTCAAGGTCTATAAAGAATATATAATGTCCTAATCCTTCCTTAGAAGGTCTTGACTCAATTTTAGTCAAGTTAACATCATTCTCAGCAAATAGGGCCAATAGCTCATACAATCCACCAGGCTTATCTTCAAACAATGAAAATGAAATGGAAGTCTTATCATTGCCTGTTATTTGAGAATCTTGATGATCTAAAACAACAAAACGGGTTTCATTATTGAAATTCTCTTGAATATTTGTATCAATGACTTTCAACCCATACAATTCAGCTGCCTTTAAAGTTCCGATAGCTGCACCTTCTCCGGTTTCTGCAACTCTTTTTGCAGCAGCTGCAGTGCTTAATGTATAATGTGCAGTTATTCCATGTCTTTCCAAATAAGGTTGACATTGCCCTAAAGCCTGTGAATGGGAATAAACATTTTCAACTTCATCTACAGTCATTTCAGTTGCAGCCAAAAGATTATGATTGATTGGAATGACAATTTCATTTTTAATCTTTAAATCAAAGTTGTGAATCAGAGAATCTAAAGTTAGACTAACTGGACCTTCAATTGAGTTTTCTATAGGAACAACACCACATACACATTCTCCGCTTTCAACAGCACCCATTACTGATTGAATTGAACAATATGAAATCAAATTATCTGAAACTAATGATGCAGCTTCATGAGAAAATGTTCCTTGAGGCCCTAAAAATGCGACTTTATCTTTAATCATTATTAAACTCCTCATTTTAAAAAAATTTATTTAAATCTAAAAATCATTAAGAAATCTTATCTTAAAATTTACTATCTTTTATATATTTTTCATAGTATAAAAAGGTAAAAAACTTAAATAAATTAAGTAAATAAGCAAATAAGGAAAAATAAGCAATGAAATGACTATATTAAATTATTTTAAAGAAATTATTAAAAATAAAATCTAAAACTATCCAAATTAAACTAAAATTATTCTAAAATTAATCAAAACTAATCAAAACTAATCAAAACTATCCAAAATTAAACTAAAATTAACTAACATTAATAAAAACTAATCTAAAATAAAATCTAAAAATATCAAAAAAAGCCATGAAATATTAATATTTAAAAATAGTAAAAACAAGAAAAAAGAAAAATAAAGCATAAGAAAGTCTTATGCTTAAAACTAAACTTAATTATTGATTTTCTAACTCATAAATTAATTTTAGTAAATCTGATTGAGTTACAATACCTATAATTTGATCCTCATCATCAACTACAGGGTAACCATTATAACCAGTTTCCAACATTGCATCAGCAAGCTCTGGAATTGTTGCATCTTGGGAAATTGTCTGAACATTTGTAGACATGAATTCCCCTACAGTCAATTCCTTAATCTGAGAAGCTTGATACTTGTCAGGAGTGTGTTTTCTAAATGAAACAAATGCTTTTGCAATGTCTTTTGAAGTTATAATTCCTGCAAGCTCATTGTCTTCAGTCAATAACAAACGTCCTACTTTTGAGTCCATTATTACTTTTCTTGCATGAATTAAACGATCATCAGCAGATATTGAAATAATATCTCTAGTCATAATATCTTTAACTGAAATCTTCTCATATGCTTTTGCTTTACATAAATATATGAAATCAGATTTAGTTACGATTCCAACCATTTCACCATCAGATAAAACTGGAAGAGCACCGATGTTCTTTACAATCAAAGTTTTTGCAACATCAGTCAATTGATCGTTTTCATCTACTGTAATCAAGTCTTTAACCATTACAGTTGATACATGGAAATGGGAAGGAGCCATATTACCATATTTAGCAGATCCTAATTTATCAGCTATGTCTTTTTCTGAGATAATTCCAACTAAAACTTTTTTATTATCTTCATTGGTACTAGTTACTGGTATCCTGGATAAGTTATCCTTATACATCATCCTAAGACAATCACATATGTTTAAATTCTTATCAATAGATACCACATTTTCTGACATTATATTTTTAATTTTCATACTTTCACCAACGATAAAATACAATGAAATAGCTATTAGAATTAAATTAATTAATCATCCAATCAGATTCGATTGAAACCAATCAGATAATCAGATTTATCTTATAGCGTATCTATCACAGAATAAACTATTTACCTACCAATAGCTATCTCTTAAAGTTCAACAATAGCTACCAGATTCCCTGAAATAGGGAATCAATAATAAAAAGATTAATTAAAAAATTAATCTTAAATCCTTAAAAATCAAATCTTAAAAGACTTAAAGTTTAAGTACAATATTTAAAATATCCCTTTCAGTGACAATTCCTACAAGTTGACCATCATCAACTACAGGAACACTTCAGAAATTTTTCTTTTTAAAACATCTAAACCACTATTAGAGGTCATAGAAGCAAACATTTCTTTATCACCAAAGAATCTTAAGATATCAGTTGAAGTTACAATTCCTATTAATTCTTCTTCTTCAACTACAGGAATTCTTCTTAAGTTATTTCTAACCATAATTTTGGAACAGCTTTCAATAGGAGTTCCAGGAGTGGTAGTAATAACGTCTTTAATCATGATATCACCTACAGTTTCATCAGTTAAGGAACCTGCAAGTGCTAAAGCGAAATCTCTTTCAGTGACTATTCCCACTAATTTTTCTTCTTTATCTACAATAGGTAAAGATCCAATACCTTTTTCGGTCATTAAATCGACACTTTCTCTAATAGAATATTTAGGAGTAATAGAAAATACATCTCTTGTCATGATTTCCTTAACAGGTTCATTGATTGCTGCCAAGAAATTGTCATTGTGTTTCTTTTCTATTATGTCAAATTTACTTCCTCCTCCAAGGAAGTCAAGAATATCCATAGCAGTTACAATACCCAAAAGTTTATTTGAGCCAGGATGAGTTACTGGTAATCTTCTGAATTCATGTTCTATCATCATTTCAGCAGCTTCCTTAATGGACTTGAGAACCACGATTCATAGATTTTCTCAAGTTTTTAGTGTTTTTGTCTTTCATATCGACACCTCCGGATTTAATAATTCTTCCAGGTCTAAATTACAAATCCTACCATAATGATCATATACAGAACTCTGGGAAATATTATTGACCAAATGACAAATCATACATTTAATCAATTCATTGAAAAATAGGATTTCAATAAAATTAAAGGACTATGGTTCACATCCAATTCAATAATATAGAAATAAAGCCTATAATTTAGATATTACAGCAATAATCGATTCATAATTTATTTTTGAAATTATGGATTTGTGGGAAGTTCTTATATATCATTAATTCTATCATTCAAGCTTTTCATAAAGAAAAACCCTCTAGAAATTTAAATTAAAAATTTAAAAAAATGACATAGAACTAACTACAATATAAGTTAGGTTGTGATAGTTAATATTCTTATCGATTTATTTTTGAAATACCTAAAAATTTTTTTAAAAAAAAATAAGTGTTATTTTTAAAATCATTGCAAAAAATAGTAAATTAAAAAATAAGCTAACTTTAAAATCATTGGAAAAAATAGTAAATTAAAAAATAAGCTACTTTAAAATCATTGGAAAAATTAGAAAATTAAAATTATATTAATAATGAGATTACATAATAAATATAATTAATATTAAAAGCATTAATAAATATTAATAAATATACTTTAAGATTTTGAAAAATATTTTTAAATCAAATTTATCAAACATTATAAATTAAGGGATTCAAATGGACAAAATTAAAAAAGCCGTAAGAACAAGAGATTTCATTATAAGTACAGATGGATTATTATTTACTTCAACCAATTACATTCATCCTGAAGATAGGATCATCTGCTTTTTAAGATACATTCCAGATGAAAATGGAGACAGACAGAAGGATGGAATCAGATATTCTAAAGTAGGATCTGAAGAAGCTTATGCCTATTTAAGAGAAAACCATCCAGACTACTTATACTTCTGTGACGTTACAAACGTTGAAATGATGGGTGTTCCTATAGATAAGGTTGAAAAAATCATCAAACCAGAAGAAAGATTATTAGACCTTAGAGAAACATATTACAAAGAAATCAATGAAAAAGTAGCTGCTGGAGAAGAATTGGACTATAAGGAAGAGCTGTTAAGCAAACTCTTTGATTTGTCAGACTTTTTCCATTATGTAGCAGGGATTGACTACAATGACCTTGGAATCTCAGGTTCCATATTGCCTGGACTTCAAAAGGCAGGAACTTCAGATCTTGACTTTGTAGTTTACGGCCTTGAAAACCATAGAAATGCAATCAAGGCATACAAAGACAACAAAGATAAGCCTGTTTTCATTGACGAATTGAATAAATCAATCACCCTTAATAGAATCAATGATGATTTTTGGGACTTCGTATATGATAAGAGAATCAAGGATGGCGCCTTGACAAAAGAGGAATTTGCTTGGTACGAAGAACGTAAAAGCAATAGAGGACTTATCAGAGAAACATTATTTGACATTTTAGCAACCAGAAACTATGATGAGATTGAAGGAACTTGGGGAGACACTGTCTACGAACCAGAAGGATTTGCAAAGGTAAACTGTACAATCAAGAGCGCTTTAGGAGCTTTTGACAATCCTGCAGTATACACTATAGAAGATGTTGAAATCCTTGAAGGGTCAGATATTGAAATCACAGAGCTCGCTTCATTAACACATACCTATGCTGGAGAAGTGGTTGATGGAGAAGAAGTGGTTGCAAGAGGAAAAATAGAAAAGGTTCTTAAAAATGGAGAGTTTGAAAAATACAGAATTCTCGTTGGAACTACAAGAGAATCTTTAAATGAATATATTAAATTAAGAGAATCTCCTGTAAAAAATTAAAATAAATTAAGAGAATCTTGAGTATCAAAAATCAATGAGAAAAAAGAAAAATAACTGCAATACTTCTAATTATAAGTATTGCCTGAATTTTTTCATTTTATGACATGTAGCAATAAAATAGAAGTAGAGTCACTATTTAAGTGAAGATTCTATTTCATCCAAGGACAATCCCCTCTTTTTCAATATTTTTCAATAATGAGAAATTTTTAATTAATTTTTCTAATTTATCATCATATTAGGTGTTTAAAACAAACAGGACAAGTAAAAAGAAAGTCCTATTTAGAACATCATAAGAAAAAAATTATAAATAACTGAATAAGTGAAATAGATTATTTTATAAATAGTAAACCACTTATAACTCATTAAAACCATAGTTATTTAAATAATAAGAGATATACTAACTGTACTAATTAAAAGAGGTGAAAAACATGGCAAAACCAATTGGAGATACTCCTACATTATATGGCAAAGAAGCATCTGATTTTTTAAACAAAATGGTTGAACCTCTTACCGAAAAAGATAAAGAATTTAAAAAGAGGTATGATGCCTCCAGAAAGGTATCATTCTAGAACTCTTAAATCCAAATATAAATAGAATGTCTCTTCAGGATTTCGTTCTATTATGATATCTAATTTTTCTTTTAACTTTTCATCATCTTTTTTTAGATTAATGAAATTATGATTTGCATAAAAATTATATGCTGTTGCATAACCCTCCACTGTAACAAATCTCAATCCCACACTATTTTCAGCAATGTTTTTAATATTGAATAGGACACTCATCAATATTTCTGATCCCAATCCTTTCCCAGAATATCTCTCATCCACAGCCAAACGGCCAATTTTAATTGCAGGAAGTTTTCTCTTTTTTGAACTTAAGTATAATTGGCCTTTAATATCCTGTTTAATATCTTCATCACGAATATCCTTTAAAAGTATAGTGTCTGTTAATAGAGAAACATAAGCCACAACTTCATCATCACACATTACTAGTTTTGTTATGTTTAATTTGCTATTTTGCTGGGATAATGCATCATTTTTTTAAGAAATCATTTAAATCATCTGATGCACACTTAAAATCAGATAAATCATGTTTCAGACCAAGTGTTTCGAATCGATAATTCTCCTTAATATATTCAATATCCATAAAATCACTGATTATTTTTACAATAGATAGTTAAATTTCAAAAATTAAAAAGATTTTCATAATGCGAAATTGTACAAAAACACAACTGTGATTTTAAGATAATCAAAAAAGCTTAGTGATTAATAAGAAAAACCAATAATATTTCTAAAGTATTCACATATACATAATTATGGATTGACTAATTTTACAGTAATTCATAAATAATAGAAAAAGAGAAAGTCCAATATAACTGGATTTTATAATTTTCTTTTTTTTTCAATTTTTTAAAAATTTCCTTGCAATTAGGCCAATAAACAATCCCCCCTCTTTTGATTTTCAATATTATAAAAACAATAGTTTACTATTTTTAATTAATTCGCTTATAGTAAAAATTATTTTTTTAACAAATCTTTCCTAATTTTAAAAATTTGATTAAAATAATGAAAGAAAAACTAAAAAATACCATTTTAATCAAGTGTTTTTTGAAGAAAACCATATGAATTTTTTTAGTCAAAAATCAATTTACTCTTTTTACAGAATCTTTTTAAAATTTCAAAATAAAATCACTTTTACAAGGCAATCATAAAATTCATATAAATCAGTGATATTCAAAAAAACTGATAATTATTAATTAAATTAGAAAATAAAATTATTTAAATAAATTATAATTAAAAATAACTGCATACTATTTATTATATGAAAAATAAAGAATAATTACTGATTAAAAATAAATTATTTTTAAAAAAATTTATTTTCAATGATGAGAGAAATTTTAAAAATAGCAGGAGTTAAAAAAATGATAAGCGTATCAACAATCAAAAGCTATATGTTTTGTCCTTTGAAATTATATTTCCAAAGCAATATCGATGAAGAGACTGAAGAGGATTACTTTGTATCAAAAACCTTGAAAGACCTTAGATTAGATATTCAAGACCTTCTTCATAAAAACCTTAGGCATATCAAAAAGGACATGAATGAAGGAGAAGTTAAAAAAAGACTTGCAATAGGAATAAACAATCAGATAAAAACAACCTTTGACATTATTGAAGAGATAAACGAAAAGAAAAAGAATAAGAAAAATGAGGAAGAGGAAATTAAAGAAGAAAATGAGGAATCCAATAATCTTAAAAGCGATGATGAGATAGAATTTATTGACCAGGAAAAAATAAGCAAGCTTAAGGAAAAAGAGCTCAAAGAAGAAAGCAATGAAGAAGATGAAGATGAAGATGAGAAAATAGATGAATTGAAAAGGGAATTGATTAATGAAATAAACCTTAATCTGAAGATACTTTCTCTAAAAGTTTCACAAGCAATGAAAATTCTTGATAAGAATGGAGATGAAGTGCAGGGACTGTTTTTCCCAAGCTGCATGTATAATTATCTGATAAGGGATTTAGGACTTGACCTCATTGGAGTCATAGATAAGATAGAAGTGGAAAACGGCAATTATTTCCCAATATCCCTAAAGCCATCAAATCCCCCAATTAAGGGAGTATGGGATGGAGATCTAATGGAAGTTATTGCAAATGGATTGCTAATAGAACAGGAATTCAATACATATGTTACAGTTGGATATGTGGATTACCTAAAAATCAATGAACGTAGGGCAGTGATAATAGATACAGATGCAAGAAAAAAGCTTTTTTAAGGTCCTAACACATATCAACAAAATCATTGAAGATGGTGAGATTCCTAATGTTAAAACCAACTTAAAGAAATGTAAAAACTGTGAATACAAAGAGCTGTGTGACAATAGCTAAAAAAAGAATAGGCAAAAGAAGAATAAGTAAAATAAGAATAGGTTGAATAAAAATAGGGAAAACAAGAATAATTAAAATAAGAAACAAGAATTTATCTTAGATAAATTCTAAAGTAAAGCAAAAAAATTAAAAAATCATTAAATTGGAAACATAGGCACAATTGAATAAACTGCAATCAAAACAATTACAGTTAAAATAACAATAGCTCCAAGATGCACCTTTTTCCAAGCTAATCCTCCTGCAATTATAGCACCAATCAATCCAATGTACCATAAATTAGGGTCTACAGTAAGAACTCCAGGACAGATCAATGCAGCAAGTGCAGTGTATGGAATAAGATTTAAGAATTTCTCAACCTTTGTTGAGAAGTTAAGTCTTTCCACAAAGATTGCAGGAATTACCATTGGAATGAAAGTGACAAGTGCACAAAGAATAATCATTAGATTGATATCCATTATTGCACCTCCTTAGTTTTGCAGCTATTGCTCTTGGAATCATCATCTTTATTATATGATTCCCCTAATATGGTTTCATCATCTACAATATACATACCAGCAACTGCACCTAAGATAGTGGCTACTATCAAAGACCAATTTCCAATGAATAATTGTAGAATAAAGTTTAAAATAGCTGTTAAAATAACCAATATGACTAAATCCTTACTTTCTTTAACTGCTGGAACCAATAGAGCTACAAATAAAGCATATAATGAAATGTTAAAACTGTTTGCAACAATGACAGGAAGCAAGTTAAGTATTAAAACACCAATTATAGCTCCAAAAATCCAGGACACCCATGCAAATCCAGCAAGGCCAATATAAGTCCAAATGGAAGACTCCTCCATTAGCATGAACATTGCAAAGGATTCATCTACAGCAAGATGTGAAGACAATATCCTTACGGGGAGGGGTGCATCTTCAACCTTATTGAAAATACATGCATTCATTACGAAGTATCTTAAATTAAGCACAAAAGATGTGAGAACAATTGCAAAAAGAGTTGCTCCTTGAGCCAACATGGTTGCAATCATGATTTGTCCAGCTCCAGCATAGATGAGAACAGACATTATGACTGTTTGAAATGGAGTCAAACCTGCCTTGATTGCTAAAGCGGCATATCCAATACCCATTGGAACATATCCACATGTAATTGGTATACCTAACTTCAATCCATTGACAAACTTTTCTTTTCTAGTAATTTAAAACACATCCATAAAATAAAAATAATGAAATAAAAATCTTTGATAAAAAATATCAAAAAATAGAAGTATAAAATAATATTAGTTATATATACTAATAAATTTTATGTAAAATAAGTTAAGAAATAAAAATTCAAAAATATAAATGGAAATTTTATTGCAATTGATATATCATCAAGCAAGTAAAACTATTACATCTATTGATTTGTATATAAAAGGTAAAACCATTACTCCCTATTGATTTGCATATCAAAGGGCAAAACCATTATCCCTATTGATTTGCATATCAAAGGACTAAAATTTATTATTGCCCTTCAATCTTTTTATATCGAAAACAGCAGTGCTTGCTACTGCCATCACAGCCATAACCCCAACTTGAATAGGATCAGTGACAATCAAATCTGCCTCAGTTGTAACGCTTCCAGGCATGTTTAATGTAATTACAATTAATTCCTTATGCTTTTCCTTAAGTTTTCTGACGGTTTCTGTTATGCTTCCACCCATCAAAGATCCTGCAAGGACAAGAGCATTTACACGAGGCAATCTGTTAACAGCATCAACCGCTTCAGCAATATTCTTCTCACCAACTAAAGGAATTGTATCTACACTAATACGCTCTCCACGTATATTGTGCCTATCAGCTTCTGTAATAGCTCCAACTGCAACTTGAGATACTTGGGCTCCGCCACCAAATATAAGAATCCTTTTACCGAAAATATCATTTAAGGAACCATGGATTTCAATATCTAAAATAAAGTCCTTAGATTTTAAATCATCTATAAGCTCATCAAGCTGATTCACGTTATCAAGTTCAAGATTCAAAGTTCCAACATCATCCTTTACATAAAGATGAACATAAGAGATATTTATCCCATGGTTTGAAAGGACATCAGTTATCTCATCTAAAACTCCTTTATCTTCTTTAGTTGTAAGTGTTAAAGAAATACTGTTCATAACATTACCTTCATAATATTGCCAAAAATAAAAATATCATATTAAAAAAAATCTGCATAAAAATATTATTTTTTCATTAATCATAAAAAACAAAAAGGAAATAGATTAATTGAAGATAATCGATTTTTTTATATTTATGAGGAAAACAATGTTGATTATCCCCAACTAATCTAATTTCGCTTTCAAAGCATCTAACTCGGCATGTGCTTTTTTATATAAATTTAAATAGCTGTCATGTTCACTGACAGGAATAACTTTAAGACCTAATTTTTCATACTCTTCAATATAAGATCCATCAGATACTGGAATCTCAAATTTAATGTCTTCTGAGGTTTCATTTACAATGATTAAATCCCTATAAGGGAAATCATATTCTACAATATATCCTCCAAGACTCATCATATGGTAAGGTCTGATTACAAATTTCATCAAATCACCACTTAAATTAATAGAGTTCAATAAACTACCAAATCAAATTTTATAATTTTAATTCCAGAATGCAATAATAGCAATAGATTTAATATAAATGCATAGCCATAAATACACTGAACTTATATTAGAACAATGCAATAACAATAGCTAAAACTCCAAGTGCAGAACTGATTAAGACAGTAGGATATAACTGCTTGTTAGTGAATATTGGGGAGAATGCACTTACTATTGCCATGATAACTGGAAGCAATAAGGATACAATAATACATACAATGAATTTAAGTGAGAACAATTCTGGGGCAACTCCCAAGAATAGTACACAGTACATTAAACCTAAAGTAAATATTAAAAATCCTCTGGTCACATAAACAAAGGTACGATATTTAGAAGCAATTTCCATATATGGTCCTTCAATTACATCAGATTTGGCTTTGATATATGAAAATGGATATTCGTTTAATAAAATCATATATCCAATAAAGAACACCAATGTTCCTATAATACCTGCTAAAGTAAACAATACTGGTCCGTGAGCATGTTGATATGCAACAATTTCAGATAAGTAAATGCTTTTGGATAAGGCAGCAGGTATGAATAAAGCCAAATACAATGGGAATGAACCAAATATAATCATCCTAAGGGATCTGTTTGAACTGATATCCTCTATAGAGGATACAAGCAAATCTGTTCTTGCAGCACCTTTTGCATGGTCTGGGAATCTTAAGTTAATACTCATAACTGATTTTGATAAGGAACCCATTAAAACATAAGCAATTTCTTCAACTTTTAAAAATCCAACAATAGCTATTAAACTAGCTAATGCCATGAACTGATAGTTTTGTGGCATTAAAGCTAAGAATACAGCTAATACTACAATAAAACAAAGAATAGGCATTGCCTTGTATAATCCAGGAGCTGGAGAGTTTGGGCTGACATTCTCCTTATATAGGAATTTTATAGATGCCCATAGCCCCGGACTTGTAACTGGAGGCCCGATTCTTTGCTGAATCCTTGCATGAACATATTTTCTCTCAATTCCAGGAATTAAAACACCTATAAATAATGCTATTATAAGTGTTAATATAACTTCTAAAATTGAAATAAGTGATATTTCATAAGCCATTTTCCTTCCTCATAAATATTTTTTATTATAATATAAACATAATGAATTAATTAAATATTTCCATTTAATGAATAAAAGATTTGAAAAGTAAAAAATTCAAATCAAACAAATTTAATGAATAAAAAGATTTGAAAAGTAAAAAATTCAAATCATTTTATCTAATGAATATTAGACTTTAAAATTGATTTATCCAATTTGTTATTGTTTGTATCATAAACCTCTATTGCCCTGTCTGAACAGGTAAAGCATGGATCGCATTGCACAATGCATAATTGACCATCAGTGATGTGATTGCCAATAGCTGCATATTGCATAGCTCCAATATTAGTCATTGAAGGAGTTCTAATGATTGAGTGGCGAACCCTTCCATCTTCAATTGCATAGGAATGATACAATGTTCCTCTTGGAACTTCAATATAGCTTTCAATCATGCCAGTGTCAACCATTTCCCAAGACCTGTCAGTGATTTTGCCTTCAGGCAAGTCTCTTATGGCTTGGCGAACAATCTTGATAGCTTCAAATATTTCAAATACCCTCATAAGAAGCTGTGCCTTTACATCACAGGTGTCTTGAGTGATGATATCATAATCAAAGTTATCATATTCATACATGTCAGTTCTTAAATCTCTTTTTACACCAGTAGCACGTAATGTAGGACCACTAACAGCCAATTTAAGAGCCTGTTCCTGTGGAATGATACCAGTTCCGGTAATCCTTGATAAAACTATTGAATCATGAACGAATCTGTCTGCAAAGTCTGCAACATTCTTTTCAACCAAATCCATACCATCTAATATTCTGCGGATTCTATTGTCATCCAATTCACATCTTGGCCTTACACCGCCAATAATGGAACAGCCGTATTGAACACGGTTTCCTCCAATCATTCCTAAAAGGCCCATTATGGTTTCCCTAATGAAGAACACTCTCATGGAGAATGTTTCATGAGCTAAAGTTTCACAACCGTGGCCTAAATACAATAAGTGACTGTGCAACCTTTCCAGTTCACCAACGATTACACGAATGTAAACAGCTCTATCAGGGACTTCAACTCCAAGGCCTTTCTCAGCAGTTCTTACAGAATTCCATGTATGTGAATTGGAACAGATACCACAAATCTTTTCTGTAAGCATATTGGCTTTTTCCACTGGAAGACCTTCCATGATACGTTCAATACCTCTGTGGTTTACACCTATTGTGATTTCCGCATCCTTAATGATTTCATCTTCTACGAAAAATCTAACCCTATAAGGTTCTAAAGCAGCAGGGTGAACTGTACCCATCTGGATTTCAGTTTCTATAATTTCCTGCTTTTTAGCTTTTTTCTCTTCCATTCTATCCTCTCTTTAATATAATGATTAATCAGCATTTAACAAATGTGGCAAAGCTGCAACTACTCCTGCTAAAACATCTTGAGGCCTTACAGCACAACCTGGGACTTTTGCATCAACAGGTATGACATTATCAACTGGGCCTTCAATCTCTTCTGAAGGAATGTCACCATAACAATTCTTATAAACACCACCCATCACTGCACATGCACCTGCTGCAACAACAAGCTTTGAATTTGGAATGGCATTGTAAATGTCTTCCAATGGCTTTTTATTGTCATGGGTAACAGGTCCTGTAACAACAAGAATATCCGCTTCACGAGGGTTCCATGTCAAGAAAACACCATATTGTTCCATATCAAACTTAGGAGATAAAACAGCATTTACGATTTCAATATCACAGCCATTGCATCCTCCAGTATAAACCAGCATGATGTGAATGGCCTTTGATCTTGCAAGTGTTTTTAAACTCATTTATTCATCCCCCTCATCTGAACTTTCTTCAGCGGTTGAATCAGCTTCAACTGAAGCATTCTCATTAATTTCAGCACTTCTTTTAGCATCTTTCTCATACTTTTCATTTATATTATCCTGTATGTCCTTAATCTTAGATACCCTTTCAAGAGCTACTCCAACATTTTCAATTTCATCTGCATCATGCACAATATTTTCAGACAATAGTGATTTGTCCTGCAGGTATTGGGCAATGAAGGATATCTTATCTTGAGATATTTTAATAGGCTCTTCGAATAATTCAACAGTGTCAATATGGATTTCACCGACATTTCCAGGGTGAATGGTTCCAGCCTCTTCAAAGAATGAGTAAATCGGACAGAAATCATGACACCAGTAACATACAACACATTTTAAAGGGTCTAATTCTGGAACTTCGGTTTTAACCCATCCTTCCTTGATTTTAACAGGACTTTTCAAAGGCTTCATTGTAACTGCACCAGTTGGACAAACATTTGCACAACCTCCACAGCCTATGCAAGCAGCCTCATCCACCTTTTTGTCTGGCTCAACAGTTCCAGTCAAGATTGCATTACGGAGTTCCATATCTGTTACTCTATCAGATGCGAAAAGAATTCTTTTAAAATTTGTATAAGCTCCATTAAGCATTATTTTCAATACATCTTTCATTTATATCAAACTCCTAATTCACCCTATTAAATTCTCTTTCGAAAATAAATGATTTGGAAGGGCAAACGTTCATACATGCTCCACAATAAATACATTTATCATCATCGACAACAAATCTCAGATTCTTATTCTTTGTTCCGAGATTTATTTCTTCATTTGAAATGTCAACTGTATAGATTGCTTCTTCCGGACAGATATCCTTACATAATCCACATTTTACACATAAGTTTTCATCAATGTAATTGAATCCGCCAGAAATCTCATACTTTACGCTTGATGTCTTAGGTATTGCATCTTTAGGACAGTGCATTCCACAAGTCTCACACATGATACACTTATCCAAGTCAACATTGATTGAACCTCTTTTAAGACTGATTGCATCTACAGGACACAGTTCAACACAGACTCCACAGGAAATGCAGTCATCACTGACTTCACCATCCCAAGAGATTGGCTGGAAGTTTCTTGCATCCTCTTTACAAACGTTTACACATTTTCCACAAGATACACAGTATCCAAATAATTTATTGTCTTCACTTTCGGTTAAAGTTGAAACTGGACATTTGTATATTGCTTCAAGACGTTTCTCCTTATTCTCTTCAGTGTCCTCATCAAGTGATGGGTCATATCTTAAAGCATTTTCCTGCCTTATCAATGCCTTGCTGTCAAATGTTTCCTTACATAATCCACAGTTTAGACAGCAGACAATTGTTCCATCTTCATTTGAATATAATGTGTCACCTTTTGTGCTGCGTATGATCTTAAAGTCTTCAACAGACAATGCTTCATTTACACAATTCTCAACACAAGCTAAACATAATGTACAAAGGCTTTTGTCATAGAGGCCATCTTTTAGAGCACCTGTAGGGCAGACATCTTCACATACCTTACATCCTACACAGTATCCATCATCCTGAATGATCACTTCTATCGCTCTTGTAGGACAGTAATATGCACATCTTCCACATTTTACACATTTTTCTGCATCTGTCGCTACACAAATCCTTTCTACCTTATCAGATTTTACAGGAAGCTTCATGGTTTCTATCTTTTTAACTCCAGCACGATATCCTACTGTATTTGCAACCATTTTCAATGAATTGAGCAATATCATTTGCTTGTCTAAAACCATATGGTCTGTATCGACCCTTGCCTTTTTAGTACAAACATCTTCACAAACTCCACAACGTGAACAGATACCCTTTACAATTCCATTGTCAAGATGAATGCTTTCTATAGGGCAAGTGAATTCACAAACTCCACAACCATTACATTTTGCCCTATCTACAACATATCCTCCGTATTTATTTTCAAATATCGCATGATTTGGACAAGCTTCGAAGCAAGCACCACAACACATACAGCTAAAAGCCTTGTTATCAACAAAGCGTATTGCTTCACTAGGACAATTCCTTATACAATCTCCTTGTCCATCACACTTATTAGTTGTTAAATACATGATTCTTCTCCTTAATTATAAGTATCAATAATAATCAATCAATCCCAGGATTATTAATGATCTCCTTTCGCTCGTCCTCCTAACAATGCACTACCAATCAAAAGACCGAATATCGCTCCTAAGAATGTGGCGGCTATTGCCAAATCATTATAAACAGGGAATTGGCCTATGCCATATGCCATTAGAATAGCGCCAATGATAAGAGCAATTATTCCGCTTATTGTAAACTTAAAGCTATTTTCTAAGTTTAAATGGATTCTAGTACCTACAATAAATCCAAATATGACAGCAATAACTATTGGACCTAACACTAAAGCCACCATTATTCCTCCTCCGCTAATTTCTTGAATTTGGAAAATGCAATAACGATAGCACTTAATCCTACAAGAACCTTAAGTCCAACTGCAATGTTCAAATAAGGAACAATACCTGCATGAGTTACATCAGGATATGAAAATATTGCTGCAATAGCTTGAGGAACTGCACCATAAAGATTTCCACCGATATTGTATAGGAATGAACCGGTTAATGCAAGCCCTGCCAAACCGAGCAATACATAAGCTAAAGCAACAAGAGATTCTAAAGTGGAAATAAATCTATGAGACAATTTCAATGGAGTGTCATCAACGCCATAAACTATAACACAGAATATGATTCCTCCCGCAATCATAGCTCCACCTTGGAAACCTCCACCAGGAGTTATGTGACCTCCTAAAATGGTCATGATTCCTAAAGCAATCATAATGAATGCTATAGGGAGAGTCATGATTTTCAATATAGGGCTGCTGTCATCCTTATTCCAGTTTGGAGATTTTTTACCTTCTGCCATTATTCATCATCTCCTTCATTATCATTGACAGAATCAATGTCTGCATTAATGTTCTTATCTAAAATCTTTCCTTTTCCAAAGATAAGCAATACAACAAGTACTGCAGTAACAAGAATTAAAGATTCTCCCAATGTATCAAAACCTCTCCAATCAAAAACCACTAATGTAACCATGTTTGGAGCTAGCTGAGTTCCAATAGCATTATAAACTAAACTTATTCCAGGTTGTATCAGATTCTTGAATCCGTAAATTGCATCAAATAATGTGGATGCAAAGATAATTGCTGCAAAAAGCATGATTAAAGATCTGACACTAGCAATTTTATCAGACATATTTTAACCCCCAATAGATTACTGCAATTAGAATTCCAAGAGTTACAATAACATAGAATGTCATTTTCTCCAAGGAATCTGACTGTTCGGTTTTAATTTTACCTGCAAGAGGCATGTTAGTAAAGAATAAAACTGCAACAAGAATCACTACAACAACAGATGCGATTACGCTGATATGCATCAGGAATAATGCTGCAAGAATTAATGAAACAAATATCAGGAATTCAGCAGCTAATGCACCTGAAACATTGTCCATAGTTGTAGGGTCTTTAGAAAGACTGGATTTTAAGCCTTTAATTGAATCTAAGAATTTTTCATATAAAGCCATTAGATCAATCCTCCTGCAAATGGAATGAATACATCAGTTACTATATTTGGGAAAATACCTAAGATTAGGCAGATTAAAAGCAATACTGCAACAGAAAATACAGTAACCTTTGGAAATTTATCATGAGCAAATTTCAATTCTTTTGGTTTTGGCTGCAAGAATACTGTATGGAAAGCCTTTACAAAGGTGAAGAATATTACAACACTTACAATAATAGCCAAGATTGCAAGTTCAACATATCCTGCATCCAATGCTGCCTGCACAAGCATCAATTTGCTTTGGAATCCATTAAATGGAGGAACACCTGCCAATGCAAATCCGCCAAGCAATACCATTACTGCCATCTTTGAATCTACAGCAATCAAACCGCCTAATTTTCTTGTATCGGAAGTTTTTGTAAGGTAGTATACAGTACCAAAACCTATGAATAGCAAAGCAGTTATCACAATCTCATTTGTTGCTTGGAACAATGCTGCTGCAATGGAATTCTGTGTGCCTATACCAAAACCTAAAGCAATGAAACCTAATTCGCCTACAGCTAAAAATGCTATCATTCGTCTAAAGTCTACCTCCATTGCAGACATTGCTATGCTTAAAACCATCGCAAGAATAGCAAAGACGATTAAAGCTGTATTGAAATAAGGGATATAAGCAAATATCTTATACATTGCAAGTCCAAAGGCAAGCATGCATAAAACTGAGAAACCTTGCAATATCGCAGATCCATTTGGTCTTGCTTTTGAGTAAACTGCAGATTTGATGGTATGGAATGGAGGCAATCCTGCTGAATATAGCCATCCAAACAATATCAATGCAAAACCAATCACCAAGCTTGGAGAATATGGATTTACGAAATTATTGCTTATTGCATAAATTATATCATTGATGTTTACTGAACCGATTGTACCAAGGATGAATCCAATACCTAATAGGAGCATTGGTCCTCCAATAGCACCTAAAATCATGTACTTCATTGCAATTTCATAATTATCTTCAGTGCTTGAAGCTACAATGATACCTACTTGAGTCAAAGCAGTGATTTCAAAGAAAACATACATATTGAAAATATCGTTTGAAAGCATCAATGCAGTAACAGAGGCAATACCCATGAATATTAGATATAAGTATGGTCCAGATACGTTCTTTTTCTCACCGAAGTATGCAAGCACAGCTAAGAATGCAACAATGCCCATCAGGAATATTAAGATTCTTTCAATGTTTCCAAATATATAAACAATACCTGTATTGTAGCTTGCTGCAAGAGTGCCTAGCAAATTGGATGGAAGTGAGCTTGCCAATAGTGATGGGTTATGTCCACCGAAATATTGGACACCGACAGCTGCAAGAATGGCAATCAGTGGAATGACAATAGCCACCACTATGGATATTGCCTTTACAGCCTTGTCCTTTCCGCCAAAAATATTAACAATCAAAGCAGCTAAAATTGGAATAACGACCATTAAAGGAATTAGATAATTCATTTTTTATCCCCCATCATTTCAGATACGCTTAAGGTTCCATGCTTTCTATATAAAACCATAGCTAAAGCCAACATCACTGCTAAAGTACTTGCACCAATTACAATACTTGTAAGAACTAATGCTTGAGGCAAAGGATAAGCTGAATTTGCTGCAAACCAATCAGCAGTCATGCCAGGCAAGAAGATAGGCACTACGCCACCTGCCTTATATCCTAAGCAGATTAGGAATAGGTTTACTCCTTCCTCAATAAAAGCAATACCGATAATCTTCTTAATTAGATTATCAATGAAAATCGCTGCAAATAGTCCAATAATTATAAAAGCACCAGAAGCGAATAAAGAAGCCATTTGAAGATCCATACTATGCTCCCTCCCTTCTAGTTTTTAAAACAGCCAATGCGATAAATACCGGTACAATGGCCCCTTCTACAATAGCTTGAGTCAAAGCTACATCTGGAGCAAGCAAAAACTGGAATAAAATCGCTATACAAAATCCAGAAATACCAGTTAAAATAGCTGCTTTAAGCAAATCATTTTGTAAAAGTGCGATAATAGCGCTTACAACTGCAACAATAATTATTACCAATTCAATCATTGCCATCATCCCCACTTTCCTCTAAACTTTCATCAATACTTGAATCTTCACTTGAATCCAAATCCTCTTGAGAATCAGCTTCATCCCCAATAGGAACTTCTTCAGAGATCAGTTCAAATGCTTCATCCTCATCTAAAGCATCTTCAAGAATGGTCTCTTCAATATTTGGATTAAGTACAGGATTATTATGAGTATCTTCTCCATGGAAATAAGCATTAGCTAATGCATGAGCTAATAATGGAGCTAAGAATAAATAAATAAGAGCAAATAAAGGCTGTCCTAAAGCAAGGAATGCAATAATGCCTGCTACATCAACAATCCCTAAAATATGAATTCTAGCATAGACTACATTATCTAAGTTTCCATCAATTCTTAAAACACCTACTGATGCAATTATTATTAAAAGCGCAGAAATGATCAGTAAAATTGATTGAATTAAAATGATTATACCACTATCAATCCCAAACATCATTTAGCCCTCCTCATAACTGCTGCATAAGCTATTGTTCCAACAATACCTAATAAAAGCAATGCTAAAGCAATATCCTTAAAAAATCCGATATTATGGATTGTGCCTACTGTAAGGAGTAGTAAAGTAAGTGCTAAAGTAAATGAAGAAGTACCTATAAGTCCCATGGATGTAGATTTATATGTAATAATCCTCAAAGTTGCAAATGAAAATACAATCAATGCAATTATTAAAAAATACTCACCAAACAATAAAATATCCATTATCATCACATTCTATGATATATTAAATCACCAATAAACATAAATACAAATTGTATACAAAATGTTGAAATCATTAAATTATGAAATTAATCAATCGCTTATAAATTAAGATTAAAATTAAAGAAAATTATTCTAGCATTCCTTTTATGTAAGGTTCAAAAGGAATGATGTCTTTAACATCTCTTGGAGCAATAACTGCAACCTTAATGACTTGATTTTCACTATCCAAGTCTACAGATAAAGTTCCTGGAGTTAAAGTAATACTGTTAGCCAATATTGTTTGGGATATTGGTCTTTTCAATTCAGTATCAATATCAATCACAATAGGATCAAAAGAATTAGCTTTGACTATTCTTAAGCACATGTCTATTGTGGATTTGATAATTTCTAAAATAAGAACCACCAAATAAGCAATCGCATAATAAATTCTACTTAAAAACATTAAAATAACCCCATAATGTTTTAAATTACATATTTATAATAATAAAGAATTCTAATTAGTCAGATAGAACAATAAAATCATTGATAAACTTTAGAAAAACTGAATGATAATCTAAAAAAAAATCAATGAAAAAATTTCTACAGACCATAACAAATCATGATAAATTATCATAAATATTCATAATACTCCTTTTTACAAAATCCTCTTTAAAAAATATTGAAAAAGAGCACATATATTTATATATAAATATAGTAAAAAATCCAATTTTTTATTATATTATAAACACTATTATTTATCATGATTATTTATTATAAATCTTTTTATATTTTACATGAAATTGACACTATATAAATCAAATGTAATACTAAATTTATGAAAAATATTAAAAAATTAGTAAAAATTAGAGGAGATTAGCTAAAAAATAAAAGTAAAACAAGAGTTTGTTTGGAAACAATAAAACAAACATCACAAACAATGCAATAAGCAATGAAATGCCAAATTTCTTATGATATTCCCTATCGCTAAAGGAACTGAATGCCTTAACTCCAGCAGGAGTGAAGGAATCTAATGATATGTGGCTGGCCAATCCAAAAAAGATTGAAAATACAAGAAGAGTCAAATTTATTTTCAATGGGGAAATGAATCCCATATGGACAGATACAACAATCAAGGCAATTGCCACTAAGAAAATCGGATATAATCTTTTATTAAGAAACAATAAACCCAAAGTTATAATCAATATCAATAGAATCATCATGTTTCTTGGATTGTTGAAATCCAAATCATAAGAGGACAATCCTATTCCAAAGAATAAGAATAGTGATAGGAAAAGAGTTATTAGAAATGCTCCTAAAATAGAATGAGTAAATCCCCTATGGTTAGAAAGCAGAAATATGCCTCCTAAAAAAATTATGACCAAACCTAAGTAATATGGCAATCCCATGCAATAAAGAAACAGAGAAACTATTGCTCCAAGAGCAATGATTGTTATGACATGATTTCTTTTAAACTCATGGTCGAAATCGGGAATGTTTGCAGAGATTACCGCTAATGCAATAGCCAAAGGATCATAAAACATTATTAAAGAAAGAATAAATGCAAATATTGTATGGCCTTTATAAGAGGAAATACTAACACATCCTATTTTATAAACATATTTTAAAAAATTCAAAAAAACGATAATGAAGCTAATGTAAAATGTGTGATTTGATTAGTTAAAATATGTTTATTAATATTTTATTTTTTGCCAATATAAACTAAATGAGAGCATTTGAGAACTAATATTCATAGAAAGTTCACTATATATAAATAGCAATGAATGAGATTGAAATGAGACAATAAAAAAGACAAATCGATAAAGAGACAATGAAAAATATTAGAAAAATAGATAAAAATAGTTCGATTATAATAAAAAAATGAGGATTGGCTCATAATCAAACTGTTAAATTATAATAAAAAAATGAGGATTAACTCATAATAAAACAGTTAATTATAATAAATAAACTAAAAAATAGATGATTAACTCATAATCAATCAATTATGCCAAAATACTCTAAAAATGCAATCATTTGCAGATAAGACCTTTTGCAGATTTTCTCATTTGAATATCCAACTGCAGATAAAACCTCACAGGTTACAGAAGGAATCTGTTTCAAGTTGGATTCATCTTCAAGAGCCCCCTTAAATGGAATTCCTGCAACAGGATAAATAATCTTTTCAGAACCTACCTTTTTTGAAATAAAGTCTGCAATGTAAAAGCTTGCATTGCATGGATTTTGAGTACAGAATACACCTTCTTTTCCAGGATTTGAATTAGGGGCAGATGAATGAAAATCGCCTATGGCAGAAACATTCAATTCCATTGCCTTGTTTAAAATAAGATTTGTTACAGTATTAGGCAAATGTGAAGACCTGTTTAAGTCTATCCCATCAAAGTATCTTGAATTATCCATAGTGCTTTTTGGAGATGCAAATGGAATTATATATAGAGTTCCATTTAATTCCATGTGGAAAAGCTTGTCAATTAACCTTAAGGCTGCAATTTGAGGAGCCAATTCATTGCCGTGAACTCCTGCAACCATCATGACTTGAGGATAGCCATTTCCCATTTTAATCATTGGAGTTCCTTTAAGGGCTTGATTTATAATGAATTTAGAATTGTCTGATAAGTCAATATTATTAAAGATATTCCTATTTGCAGCGATAAATCCTCCTGCATCATAAGAAATTAATTCCAATTCCAAATTGTTCTTGTTTAATTCATCCATCAAATCACCTTTAAAGGACTCTAATAGGTTTCTAATAATTTAAATCATATCAATAAATAAGGTCACTGATAAGTTTCTAATAATTTAATCAGATTATTAATAAAAAACCTAAAAAAGTTTCTAATAATTTAAATCATACCAAATTAATAAAGAACCTTAATAAGTTTCTTATAATTTAAATCATGTAAAAATAAAGATTACAGTAATAATTTTATAGTTTCTTTTATTTAAACTTAAAATTATATATAATAAAGAACATAACTTATAATGTTATACTAATTAACAAAGACATTTTAAATAAACTTTATTGATTATAAAAATATAAAAAGTGATATTATGGAAAAAGTCGTTCTTGCATTCAGTGGAGGGTTAGACACCACTGTATGTGTCAAATTATTAGAAGAAAAATATAATTATGAAGTCGTTACTGCATGTGTTGACGTTGGTCAACCACCAGAAGAATTGCAAAAATCCCAAAATTCTGCAGATAAAATCAATGCTGGAAAACACTACATTATTGATGCTAAAGATGAATTTGCAAATGAATACATTGCAAGAGGAATCAAAGCAAATGCAGAATATGAAGGTTACCCATTAAGCACTGCACTTGCAAGACCTTTAATTGCAATGAAAATCATTGAAATTGCAGATAAGGAAGGAGCAACTGCAATTGCACACGGATGTACAGGTAAAGGAAACGACCAATTCAGATTTGAAGCAATCATAAGATCCATGTCTGACTATAAAATCATTGCACCTATCAGAGAAATGAACATTACAAGAACTGAAGAAGTTGCTTATGCAAAAGAGCATGGACTTAATTTAGCTTATGATAAAATTTACAGTATAGATGAAAACCTTTGGGGAAGAGCTATTGAAGGGGATGTGCTTGAAGACCCTGCTAATGAGCCACCTGAAGAAATCTACGAATGGACCAAATCTGCTGAAGATGCAAAAGACACTCCTACTAAAGTAAGAATTGAATTTGAAGAAGGAGTTCCAGTAGCTATCGATGGAGAAATGATGGGACTTGTAGACTTAATCAACAAGGCAAATGAAATTGCTGGTGAAAATGGTGTCGGTAGAGTGGACATCATTGAAAACAGAATGATTGGTCTTAAAAGCAGAGAAACCTATGAAGTGCCAGGTGCTAAATTATTGATTGCAGCCCACAAGGCATTAGAACAATTGGTCTTAACTGTAGATGAATTAAGATTTGCAGATTACATGAGCACTTTATATGCGGATTTAGTTTACGAAGCATTATGGCAAGAACCTTTAAGAGAAGACTTAGACCAAGCTTTCGACCATATGCAAAGAAGAGTTAGCGGAGAAGTTGTAATGAAATTATTCAAAGGTTCCATTCAACCATTAAGCAGAAAATCACCTTTCAGCTTACACAGCATTGAACAAATCACCTTTGAAGACAAAGAAACCGATCAAAGTGAAATCGAAGGTATGATTAAATACCACGGTCTCCAAGCTGCTAACTATCAAAAATTAAATAGATAATTAATTTTATCTATTTTTATTTCTTTTTTTATCAAATTTTATCATTTATTATAATTTTTCCAATTATAAATGAGATTTTAACTTTTTTCTGTAACTAGTTTTAAACTTAATTAAAAAAATTATAAAAAAAATTAAATTAACTCTAATAACTAGTTTTAAACTTAATTAAAAAAATTATAAAAATACAAAAAATTTAACTTATTTCTAATAACTAGTTTAAATCTTAATTAAATAAATTTAAAAATATTTATTATGAAAAAATTCATTAAAGCTAAAAAAATAGTATGTATAGACAAAAACTTTATTAATATGAAAAAATATAATATAATCCGAGAATAATATGTACTCAATTACATATCACCCCTTTACATATGTTTTTTTTAAAAATTAAACCTTTGCATATTATTCTCGCTTTCTTTAAACTATTTTTGATTAATTTTAATTTTAAGAGTTTATTTACTATTTAAATCTTTTTTAAAAAGTTATACTTAACTTAATTAATATTTTGTTCGCAAAATTAGGAATGAAAAAACGATTGATAAAAAAATTAAAAAAATTTTTGAATAAACATAAAAATTTAAAAAAAAGACATGGGAATAAAATAATAATTTAAAAATAAGATATGGGAAATATTAAAATTTAAAAAAAAAAACTACTTTTCTAAATCAAAGTCTAAAGAACTTCCAACCAATTCAATATGTTCCAATGTGTTTTCTGTTTTATAGACAAGTATTTCCACACCTTCAGAATATGCTTTTTTTAAAGTCTCGGAAAATTTAGGATCATTTTCCCAATTAGGTCTAAAACTATTTCCATTTGGGTGCTCAATCAAGAAGAATACCACTGATCTGATTCCTTGCTTTTTTAGAGAAATAAGCTCTTCCAAATGTTTTCTGCCCCTTTCAGTAGGAGCATCTGGAAATTGTGCAATTCCATCCTTGATTAAAGTAACGGACTTTACTTCAACATATGTTTCATCAATAGGAGCATCATGGTCAGAATTAGCTAAATAAATGTCAATTCTTGAATTGCCTATTGTCTTTTCAGATTCTAAAATGGAATATCCTGAAAGCTCTTTTATCTTTCCTTTTTTAATTGCATCAAAGACAATCTTATTTGCCTGTTGGGAAAACATAGCTACAAGCGCCCCTTTATTCTCAACCAAATACAAGGAATATTTGGTTTTCCTATTAGGATTATCGCTTGGCTTAAGATAAACTGTTGTTCCATCAATTAACAGCTCTTTGCATCTGCCAGTATTTGGCAAGTGTGCCTTTACTATCTCTCCATCAATTTCCACTTCTGCAATAAATCGATTTGCCCTATTCCTAAATATTGCCTTAACCAAATCAGTCAATTAAATCACTCAAATATCAAAAATAATAATTTCTTTTAAATAAATTAATCAATCAAACCACTCATCACTGCACCTAAGTACTGGGTCAAGTCCTGTGCCCCAAATCCATATCCTTGAGATTCATAAGCTAAATCCCCTGCTCTGCCATTGAGATAAGGGGCAAGCAATGCTGCATCAAAACTATTTAATCCTTGAGAGAGCAAACTTAAGCAAATTCCTGCCAATGCATCTCCTGTACCTCCGACAGTCATTCCAGGATTTCCAGTTCTGTTAATCTTCAACCTATTTCCATTAAATACAAAATCGTATTTTCCCTTTAAGATGACAGAACCATTGATGTTTTTTGTAATTTTATGGATTGCATCAATCTTGTCATTGACTTTTCTAAAGTCCAAATGTTCTTTGTCATTTAAATTCAATGCCTTTTCAAAATCATCCATATCCTCATTTGAAATAAGTGATTTAAAGAAGGACTTGAATTCAGAGGCATGTGGTGTGATAATCAAATCTTCCCTTTTGGAAACAAGGGATAAATCCACTAATTTTAAGGCATCAGCATCTAAAACCAATGGCTTGTCAATTTTCATTGCCAAAACATTGAATAATTTAGCTGTTTCTTCCATTTGACTGGAACCCGGACCTAATAAAACGGCATCAACCTTAGATGCAAGTTCTAAAATATCTTCTAAATCCTCAAGAGATAGATAATCTCCTTTTGCTTCAGTTACAATAAAGTCTTCAGAAAATGACTTGATAGGAATAGCTGCATTCTTTGGAGTGTAAATGTAAGTCAAGTCAACACCAGTTGCAATAGCTGCCTTTGCAGAAATAGCTGGTGCACCATAATAATCCTTGCTTCCTCCAACAATCAAGACTTTGCCATTGTTTCCTTTGTGAGAATCATTTTTTCTATTCTTTAATCTGAGTAAATCTCCACCTTCAACAAACAATTCAGCTTCAAGAGGAATTCCAATATCACAGGTGATTACTCCTCCAGTCTTTTCCTCACCAGCCAATTTGACACCAGTTTTGATTTTGTGAAAGCTTACAGTGTAATCTGCATCTACAGCAATGTCTGATATTTCCCCAGTTAATGGATCCAAACCTGAAGGAGCATCCACCGCTATCTTTATACCTTCTATCTCATTAATCAATTCCACTGTTTTTCTGACCTTAGTCCTTAGCCTTCCCTTAATTCCAGTTCCAAGCAAGCAGTCAAGGACAATATATTCGCTATTGGAATCAAAATCAAGCTTGTCCAAATCAGATGAATCCTTAATGAAATCAACAGACAAACGTGAAATTCTTGGTTCCATATTCATCAATATTTCAAGATTTACCAATGCATCATCAGACTTGATCTCATCTAAGGAATTCAAGTAATAAACTTCCACTTCAAAGCCTCTATTCAATAAATGTCTTGCTGCAACAAAACCATCTCCACCATTTCCACCAGAACCTGTAAAGATCAGGATTTTTACAGGCTTTGAAAACTTGAAAGTTGAAAGGGTTGCTACCTCATCTGATAATGATTTACCTGCATTCTCCATCAAACACAATCGAGAAAGGCCTAAATACTCACAATTATAATCTGTTGTCATCATATCTATTGGATCCATTATTACACCTTCGAATTAAATTATTGAAATGACTATTTTTAAAAAATTACATTCTTAAAAATGAATTAAATTAATAATAAACATTTAAAAAATTACATTCTTAAAAATGAATTAAATTAATAATAAACATTATATTATATAATCATACTAATAATTAAATATAAGGACAATAAAACTGAAGATGAGAAAATTTTTAAAAATTTAAATTTGAGAAAAAGGGAAATTAAACTCCAATGAGGCATAAAATGAAATACCTGGAAATCTTATTGAAGAGTATTAAAAAAGACAAAAGAGGAATTATTGGCGTCCTCATAATTGTTATATTTTTATTATATGGTATTTTAGGATCCATTTATATCATGAAGCTGAACATATACGATTCAATATATTACACCATAATTACTATTGCTACTGTAGGATACGGAGACATTATTCCTATTACTCCATTACAAAAGATTTTTAGTGTAACAGTTGCCCTCTCTGGAGTAGGAATCATAGCATATATTTTTACATACATCATTAGTTCAGTTACAGAAAACCTACAGGACATTAGGAGTGGAAGAATTATGGAAAGGAAATTAGCTGAAATGGAAAATCATTATATATTATGCGGTTTTGGAAGAGTAGGTGTCGCAGTTTACGAAGAATTAATGAAAAGAAACCAAAAGGTAATTATCATTGAAAAAAACGAAGAGAAACTAGAGGATATTGAAGATAATGGCAATGTAATTGCACTTCATAGAAATGCAACAGAGGACAAAACCCTTAAAAAGCTCAATATTGACAAGTCCTTAGGAGTGATTGTAACAACTGGAAGTGATGTTGACAACTTATTCATTGTCCTTACAACAAGGGAATTGTATAATGATTCTTGGATTATTTCAAGGGCAAGCAAAAAGGAAAACGTTAACAGATTAAAGCATGCAGGTGCAAATAAGGTAATTTCCCCTGAAGCAAGTGGTGGAACAGATATTTACTTCGCTGCTGTAGAGCCTAATTTAGTCCACATCACCGAAAAGCATGGTGTGGATTACATTGGAAAGGAAATGGAAATTCTTAGAAAATACAATTGCCATCTTGAGAATATAGAATATCATTTCCATGGTATCAAAACTCCTGTTTCAAGAACCATTGGAGTTATGGATGAAAGCGAAGAGGACAGTTTCATTGAAAAAATCAATACCAATAAGAATGTTAGGGAATCATTGGAAACCATTTACAGCACTGTAAACGAAGTTCATTCCCATTGGCTATCAGGTCCAGATAAATCCTATTTAGATAAGGCTATTGAAGAGCTTAAAAAAGAAGGAATTGTTTTGGGAGTTAATTTAAGCTTTGATGAAATAAATGAGTTTACTAAACAATTTAAAGAGTAAACTCTTAACTCTTTTTTAATAATCTCAAGGATGAAATAAATGAGTTTACTAAACAATTTAAAGAGTAAACTCTTAACTCTTTTTTTATAATCTCAAGGAATTAAAACTCAAAATCTATTTTCATTTCCATTAGATTCTCAGTTTCTTCAAGTTTATTAACTAGTCTTTCCTCTAAATCAGGATTGTTGTCATTATAATCGATTTCTCCAAATTCCTTTCGTGGTGAGAAAGCCAAGCAATCTTTTTCTAAACTAAACTCATCATTAGCATTTCCGACATTTCCACGAGCATCAAGTCTAATCCACTTATTTAAATCTTCAATATAGACTGTATTCAATGCATGGACCATATGACCTAAACTATCATCTTCAGCTAATGTAAGGAGTTGATAGCTGATTCCAGATGGAATTCCATTTGCTCTAAGAAGTGCTGCAAGAAGACATGATTTTGTCCAGCATATCCCAGTCTTATTTATTAATACATCACTGGCTGTCCTTGAAACTATACTTGTTTGTATATCCCAGGAGTGTGGAATTTCATCTCTGACAAAGATATAAGCTCTTTTAATATAATCTGCATCATCACATGATTGATCTTTTAATTTCTGAACCTTTTCTTGAATATGTGGATTCATATAATCAATGCTTTTTGTCTCAATCAAATATTCATTCATTCGACCATTCCCCCAACTAAAAAATTAAAATGCAATGCAAAAAAAAATTTGTTAAAAATAGATATAAATAGATAATAATAAAAAAAGAAAAAGAGTGAGATAATGAAATTATCTCAAAATATTAATACACCATCTTAAACTAATGTACTAATTAAATTAAATTTAATAAGCTACAGACTTATTCGAATAAGTCGTGTAATTTCATGATGTAAGCACCTAACTTACCGTCGAAGTTACCTGCACTAATTTCAAGTACACCATCAACAGTACAAGCTGCCATAATACCAGCT
>NZ_CACXNW010000007.1 GCF_902769175.1 uncultured Methanobrevibacter sp. | reverse complement strand
TGGGTTTAGACCGTCGTGAGACAGGTTGGTTACTATCTAATGGATGTGTTAGTAGTCTGAGGGGAAGGTGGCTCCAGTACGAGAGGAACGAGTTGTCGGTGCCTCTGGTTTACCAGTTGTCTGATAAGGCATTGCTGGGCAGCTACGCACTGGACGATAAAGGCTGAAAGCATCTAAGCCTGAGGTGTCCCCTGAAAATAGATTGCTTAGGACTCGAGTAGAAGACTCGTTTGATGGGGTAGGGATGTAAGCTTCGAGGTTTTTTTCCGAGTTGTTTAGTCCGCTGCTTCCAATTGTTCGCTTGCTTTATTTTCTTAATATATTTATTCTTAAGGAAATTAGTAAACGAATTCTAGTGTGTTCGATTAATGGATGATTAGGATTCGGTTTGGTGTATTCAGTTTGGGTGAAAATGTACGTTATTTAAGATCATTATTATTTTGAGTCAATATGTCTTGATTCTATCATTATCATATAGGTTTGGCGGTCATAGCGATGGGGTTACGGGGTTACACCTGGTCTCGTTTCGATCCCAGAAGTTAAGTCTTTTCGCGTTTTGTTTGTGTACTATGGGTTTCGGTCTATGGGAATTTCATTTAGCTGCTAGCCTTTTTTTATCAAACAATATTTAGTTTTATTCTATACGAACTTTTTTAAATATTATATTTTTATAAATTATTTTTTCTTATTTTCATTTGCTTGTTTTTTCTTATTTTATTATTTGCGACTTTTTTTTAATATTTTATTTATTACTTATTTTTTCTTATTTTTATTAGTTTTTTTTTTCTATTTTTTTTAGTTCATTTTTTCTTATTTTATTATTTGCGAACTTTTTTTAAATATTATATTTTAATAACTTTTTTTTTTATTTTTATTTTGGTCACGATTTTTCTTAGATTTTTAATTCTACTTTTTTTATATTATTTATTATTTTTTCATTTTTTTTATTCTATATGATACGCCACATTATATTTGCTTATTACTTTTATTATAATTTCAATAATCATTAATTTTAATTAAAGAACTTATAAATTATATCAATGTTGTCATAATTTAGCATAATTTAATTAATTGTCTAATCAATTTACTTCGAGTATATTGGATGTGATTTTTTCATAATTTCTATTTAAAATGAGTGGGTTTAATTTGTTGTATTTTTTTAAATCTATAACTAATTTTTTATTAAATAGAAATTATTTGCTAAGTAAATTTGATTGTTATATTCTTCTTTAAAAAATAGTAAGTTTTTTTTAGATTAGGTGGAAATCTTCAATATTTCTAAGTAAAAAGAGCTAAATTTTTTAAAGTATTATTAATTGGGAAAATTAGTAATACTTATCCTATGAAAGTTATGATAAATTTTAAGATTTAAAAAAAATAGTTTATTAATTATTAATATTACATGTCAATATTAATTTTTATTCATCAAATTCAAGAACTTCTCTTTCGCTTCATCAAGGGTTAATGGATAATCGTTTTCCATATTGATGCCGTCTCTTTCAAGTTCTTGGAAAAGTTTTGTAACTATTGGAACTTCCAGATTTGCTTTTTCAAGGATTTCTGGTTGTGAAAATATATCTTTTGGGCTACCTTCAGCAATCAATAATCCATCTACTAATACAAATACTTTACTTGCATAATCTGGTACCAAATCCACTTCATGAGTTGAAATAATGATTGTGATTCCTTCTGCATTAAGTTCCTTCAATAATACAGTTAATTCTGTTACACCTTGTGGATCAAGACCTGCAGTAGGTTCATCCAATACCATTATCTTAGGTTTCATTGCAAGAATACCTGCAATAGCAACTCTTTTCTTCTGACCTCCACTTAAATGGTGAGATGCTTTTTTCTCAAAACCGCTCATTCCTACACGAGCTAAACTATCAGTTACCCTTTTTTGAACTTCTTCCATTGGCAATCCTAAGTTTAATGGGCCAAATGCTACATCCTCTTCAACAGTAGGTGCAAATATTTGGTCATCTGGGTTTTGGAATACAATACCTACTTTTTGTCTGAATTTAAGCAATGATTTCTTGTCGTATTTTAGCTCCTCTCCTTCAATAAACACTTGACCTTCATCAGGTTCGTAAATACCATTTAAATGAAGGAACAAAGTAGATTTTCCAGCACCATTTTTACCTAAAAGAGCAACCATTTCACCTTCTTCAACTTTTAAGCTGACTCCTTTAAGTGCCTGATAATCTTTATTATAAGAATATTTTATATTTTTTACTTCTAACATTTTATTCCTCCTTTTTTGGTGGTACATAAACTGGAAGCTCTCCAGTATAACCTCTTGAATCTAAACTATGTTGCAATGTTTCACTTTTATCTAAAGACCTTAAGAATATACTGCTAATAAGATCCGCTAAGCATTTCATTGAATTCATATATGAATTGTATCCCATTCTTGTTTTTTGGGCTTTCTGCATTGTGTCTATTTCATTTAGGAATATGAATATTGTATTATACATTAAAAGTCCTATTTCAATAACAATTTTAGGGACTTTCATTGTGTCTAAGCAATGGAAGATTTTTGCAATTGGTGTTGTCAATGCAAGAAAACCTAATGAAGGCAAACATCCCATCACTCTAAAGAATGTATATATACCATAATGCCATGAATCTGTTGTCACTACAATTCCAAATATTCCTGTTTCATATATTACATCTCCTTTTCCAAAGAATAATATTAAAAATATACATGTTATAACAAGAAATGCCATTGGAATTGTTAAAAACTTTAAGTATGATCTATAATCGATTTTTGCTATAGCAAGTATAACGATAGACATTACTATAAATATAAATATATCAAAATAAAGGTTATCTAGTGCTAAAGTCAGAATTAGCGGGAATAGAGTTAAAAACAATTTAAAGTAGGGATTTGTTTCAGTTAATTCATTATTGTGTGCTATATAATCCATGTCAAATTTCATAAAATCACTAGATATTTATTGTATATAAATTAAAAAAAGAAAAAATCGATAAAGAAGAATTATTCTTCTTTACCTTGTCCTCTCCAATAACCGAAGAAGTAACCTATAATGATTGCTCCTATAGCTGCTTGAAGAGCGAATAATAAACTTTCTATTTCACCACTAGGTGGTTCCCAAATTGATGAAAACCATGGTTCGAAGTTAGTAGCTTCAATTTGTTCACTTGCTGCATCGTCTGAACCGCCAAAGTATCCATCGTCTTCTCCATGACCATTATACATTGCTAACGGTGCAATGAAAATGATTGCACAGATTATTGCTAATATAATTAATGTTGATGTGTTCATGTTTAATCACCTTATGCTTCATTAGGAGCTAATGCACCTAATTTGTCTAATAATTTTGGTTTGTAAGCTTTTAATCTGTCCCATATGATTACGGTTAAGATACCTTCACCAATAGCTAATGGCACTTGGGTAACTGCAAAGATAGTTAAGAATGCGGTTAATGCTGCACCAAAGGTTGGAGCAGGGAATGCGAAAGCTAATTGGAATGAAGTAGCTACATAAGTTAATAAGTCACCTAAAAATGCTGCAAAGAAAATTGCAATGGTTGATGAAATATTAACTTTAAGACATCCTTTGTATACAAGCCAAGCAATGAATGGACCTACGATACCCATTGAGAAAATGTTTGCACCTAAGGTGGTTATTCCACCGTGAGCAAGTAATAATGCTTGGAAAATAAGTACAATAGTTGCGAGTACAGCAGTTACAGCAGGGCCGAATAATGCTGCACCTAATCCGTTACCACAAGGGTGAGAACAACTTCCAGTAACAGATGGTAGTTTTAAAGATGATAAGATGAACATGAATGCTCCACTTACAGCGAGTAAGGATTTGGATTCAGGGGTTTCATCTACGATTTTTTTGATTTGATAAATACCGAATGCAACAATGATGAATGATATGACAAACCATATGATACACCATGTTAATGGTAAATATCCTTCCATAATATGCATAACTTTTTTCCTCCAAATTAATATCAAAAAAAAATTGATATAACTATAAATCAATTTAAATTAATATTTTCTAAACCTAAATTGATTAACTATTATTTATATTATTTATTATATATAAATCTTTATTAATAATTCTGTGATTTTTATTTTAAAATAAAGCCTATAACATAATATAATTAAGTTTGCTTTATTTTAAGTAATTTTTTTATTAATTCCTTAGTTAACTTAAAATTTTGATTAATAAAAAAACTTATGAGCATATTTATATATCGTCGCAAACATAATTTTTAATTAGCATATTAATAAGATAAATTTAAACTAAAAATTAAAAATTAAAATTTTTATTAATACAATACTAAATGATAAACTAATTTAAACTATAATTTATTCATTTAAAGCAAAACCTAATAGTATTTTTATTAATTCTTATTATTAAGTTTATTTGATATTTTTAAAAATTAATTTAAGAAAAGGAGTATTTCTTTATGAATATTCCTTCAGAATATTATTCAGTCAATTAATTTTTAGTGGAAAATTGTTTTTATGGCAATTTAGTGATGATTTCATAATAGAAAGGGTATTAAAATGGAAAAAGGAAAATTATATGGTGTAAGTATTGGGCCAGGAGATCCGGAATTGATTACAGTAAAAGCAATGAATAAGATTGCTCAATCCAAGTATATTGCAACTCCACATACTGGAACCGGTGATTCATCGGCATTGTCTATTGTCTCTCAAGCAATCGATTTATCCGATAAGGAGATAATGATGTTGGAATTTCCTATGACAAAGGATAAGGACATTTTAGCCAAAAGCCATAATGAAGCTGCAGATGCTATAGCTGAAGTTCTTGATAATGGAGAAGATGTTGCAATGTTAAACCTTGGAGATGTGACAATCTATTCAACATTTGCATATACTATGGATAAGCTGTTGGAAAAGGGTTATGAAGTTGAAGTCATTCCAGGTGTTACAAGCTTTTGCGCTTCTGCTTCCCAGCTGAAGATAGGTTTGACAACAATGAATGAACCGTTGCATATACTTCCTGCGACTGGAATTGACTTAAAGGAAGCTTTGCAAATGCCTGGATCTAAGGTTTTAATGAAAATAGGCAAATCAATGCCTAAGCTGATTGAAACATTAAAGGAATTAGGCATTGAAGACAATGTATATGCAGTTGAAAACTGCGGTTTGGAAAATGAAAAGATCTATAAAAGCTTAGATGAATTTGATAGAAAAATGGGTTACTTTACTATTATGGTTGTAAAGTAATCATTTCACTTTATTTTACGTAATATTGGATATTTAATTAGTTTAGTTTAATTATTTAATTTATTTAAATTGTTTAATTTAGTTTAATTTAATTTAGTTTCATTTAATTTAGTTTCATTAGTTTAATTGACTTATATTTATTGATTTTGCTTTAATTTTATTATTTGAGGAGTTTATATGGCAGAAAAACGTTTAGTGAATCAGCAATTATTGCGTTGTGGTTATACAACAGGAACCTGTGCTGCAGCAGCATCAAAGGCAGCAGCTGCAATGATTTTCACTCAGGAAGCAATGGATTCTGTTTCTATCACAACTCCTAATCAGACAGGCCTTGTCATAGATGTTTTAAGTCCTCAATTCAATGAAAATCTTGCAAGCTGTTCAATTGAAAAAGATAGCGGAGATGATCCTGACATTACCAATGGAATTTTAGTATCTTCCAAAGTCACTTTAGTTCCTGATTCCAATGAAATTCTTATTGAAGGAGGTAAAGGGGTAGGCAGAGTAACTAAGGGAGGCCTTGACCAGCCAGTAGGTGAAGCTGCCATCAATTCAGTTCCTCGAAAGATGATTAGGGATTCATTGAATGAGTTGGCTAAGGAATATGGATATGATGGTGGATTTAATGTTTTGATTTCTGTGCCGAAAGGTGAAGAGATAGCTAAAAAGACATTTAACCCTGAACTTGGAATCGTTGGTGGAATTTCAATATTAGGCACAACTGGAATCGTTGAGCCTATGAGTGCTAAGGCACTTGCAGATTCAATTAAAGTGGAAGTAAGTGTAATATCTGCTGAAGGAAACGATTCTATACTTATCTTTTTAGGAAACTTTGGAAAGAAGTTTACAGAAGAGGATTTGAAATTATCTACAAAACCAGGAATAATGTGCAGTAATTTCATTGATGTTGCTTTAGACAGTTCTGTAGAGTATGGATTCAAAAAGATTCTTCTAATCGGACATATAGGCAAGTTTGTAAAATTGGGCATTGGATTGTTCAATACCCATTCCCATAATGGTGATGGTAGGATAGAAACCCTATTGTCCTGTGCTTTAGATGCTGGAGCAGACTTAGAGACATTAAAGGAGATTCAAAAATGTGTAACTACAAATGCAGTATTGGATATCCTATATGAAAAGAATCTGTTGGATAAGACTATGGAAGTTCTAAAGGGCAGAATAGAACATAATATCGAGCGAAGAGTCCCTGATGATATAGAGGTAGGATTCATATGCTTTGCTAACACTGGAGAATACTATGGCGTTTTATTTGAAAGTGAAAATGTAAATGAACTTAAGCAGTTATGGAAAGAATAATTTTAAGAATTTTAAAACGATAACTATTACCATTGATAATTTAAAATAATCAATTAATTAAAAAAATATTAATCTATTGATTAAGCAATCAATTAATTTAAAATAATCAATTAATTAAAAAAAATATTAATCTATTGATTAAGCAATCAATTAATTTAAAATAATCAATTAATTAAAAAAATATTAATCTATTGATTAAGCAATCAATTAATTTAAAATAATCAATTTAATATCAATCAATTAATAATAATCAAATAATTTAAAATATGCGGAGGCAATAATTATGATTCATTTTGTAGGAGCAGGAAGTGGAGCTGTAGACTTAATAACAATCAGAGGTGCTGAATTATTAAAAGAAGCAGATGTTATTATATATGCAGGTTCATTAGTAAATCCTGATTTGTTAAATTATGCTAAAGACTCTTGTGAAATTTATGACAGTGCTAAAATGACATTGGATGAAGTTTTGGAAAAGATGTTTGAAGCTGAAAAGGAAAATAAGATGACTGTTCGTTTACACACTGGAGATTCAAGTATTTACGGTGCTATTCGTGAACAGATGGACAGATTGGATGAGGAAGGAATTTCCTATGATGTTTGTCCTGGAGTTTCAAGCTTCTGTGGTGCTGCAGCAGCATTGAAAGCAGAATACACTTTACCTGATGTAAGTCAAAGCGTAATAATCACACGTATGGCAGGAAGAACTCCAGTTCCGGAAAAGGAAAGCATTGCTTCATTTGCAGAACATGGTGCAACTATGGTTATTTTCTTAAGCACTGGACTTCTTAAGGAATTGTCTAAAGAGCTTGTTAAAGGAAAATACACTGAAGACACTCCTGCTGCAATTGTCTATAAGGCAACTTGGCCTGATGAAAAGGTAATGCGCTGTACTGTTGGAACATTATATGAAACTGCACAGGAAAACAACATTACCAAAACCGCTTTGATAATTGTTGGGGATGTTTTAGACAGTGAATATTCATTGTCACGTCTTTATGCAGATGATTTTTCAACAGAGTTCAGACAAGCTAAAAAATGATTTTCACTAAGAGTAAGTCGTAAACTAATTTTCCTTTAGAATGTGAGGTTAATAATGAAAGTATCAATTATTGCATTTACAGATAATGGTATGGAAATAGCATTTAAATTATCAAATTCATTATCTGAAGATAATGATGTTAATTTTAGCCGTTGTGGGAAAGGTGCTTTGTCAACTTGGACAGAGGAACATTTCTCTAATGATGATGCTCTTATTTTCGTAGGTGCAATAGGAATAGCATTAAGGGCAATTGCTCCTTACATAAAGACTAAAACAAAAGATCCTGCTGTAATTGTTGTTGATGAATTGGGACAATTCTCTATACCAATTCTCTCTGGACATATCGGCGGAGCAAATGAATTGGCTCTTCAGATATCTAGAATATTAGATGCAATTCCAGTCATTACAACTGCAACTGATATAAATAATGTATTTGCAATTGATACTTGGGCAAAAAGCCAAGAACTGCAGATTTTAAATCCTGAATGCATTAAATTGGTTTCATCTAAATTGTTGAAAGGAAAGCCAATACATGTAAAATCTGACTATCAGATAGGTGGAAATCTGCCAAATAATGTTTTTATTAATGATTTGGAAAGTTCTGATAGTGACTATGATATAATAATCAGCCATAATGATTTTGAAAATGAGTATAAGAAAGATATATTGTTATTGGTTCCGCAAATTATTACAGTAGGAATTGGATGCAGAAAGAATATAAGCTTTGAAGCGATAGAAGAATCCATCTTGAATATATTGAAAAAAGAGAATTATCATCTTTTGTCTTTAAAGGCCTTGGCAAGCATTGATAAAAAGGCTGATGAAAAGGGAATCTTGGAATTTGCTCGAAAATATGATTTGCCATTTATCACTTATAGTGCAGATGAGCTTAACAGTCTTGAAGGTGACTTTACAAAGTCAGACTTTGTTAAAAGTGTTGTGGAAGTTGACAATGTTTGCGAACGTTCCGCAGTTATGGAAAGCAATGGAAAATTGATTAGAAGAAAGGATACCTGTGATGGTGCAGGGGTAACTGTTGCTTTAGCGATAAATGACCCTATTATTTCATGGGAAAAGTAAGTTTGGAAATTCAATAAAATTAATAATATTTAATATGATTCAAAATTTTAATAATTCAATGAATTTAATTATAAAGTAAGTTTAATAATCAAAATTTTAATAATTCAATGAATTTAATTATGAAGTAAGTTTAATAATCAAAATTTTAATAATTCAATGAATTTAATTATGAAGTAAGTTTAATAATCAAAATTTTAATAATTCAAAAATTAATTATTCAATATAATATAAAATTTCAATTTAATGCTAATAATAATTATTTAGGTGTCTATTGGAGGCTAAAATTTATGAAATGTGTATCTGTTGTTGGTATTGGTCCTGGAAATGAGTTATTTCTTAGCATTGCTGCAAGAAAAACTCTTGAAGATTCAGATTTGATAGTAGGTTATAAAAAATATGTGGAACTTGTAGAAGAGTATTTGCCTGAAAAGGAATACTTATACACTGGAATGACTAAAGAGGTTGACCGATGTAAAATGGCATTGGAAAAGGCATCTGAAGGCAATTGTGTATCTGTAGTCTGCAGTGGGGATGCTGGAGTCTATGGTATGGCAGGATTGGTTTATGAATTGTCTGTTGATTTTCCTGATGTTGAAATTGATATCGTTCCAGGCATAAGTGCTGTTTTAAGCGGTTCTGCAGTTTTAGGTGCTCCAATAGGTCATGATTTTGCTGTTATCAGCTTATCAGATCTCCTCACTCCTTGGGAACTTATTGAAAAGAGATTGGATTTAGCTGCTCAAGGAGATTTCTGCATTTGCCTTTATAATCCATCAAGCCATAAAAGAAAGGACTACTTGAAAAAGGCGTGTGAAATATTATTGAAATCCAAAGGAGAAGACACCGTTTGCGGTTATGTAAGAAATATTGGAAGAGATGGTGAAGAGTATCATATAACAAGCCTTTTAGAACTTAAGGACACAGAAGTGGATATGTTCACCACAGTCTTCATTGGAAATGCCAATACAAGAATCATTGATAATAAGATGGTAACTCCAAGAGGTTATAAAGGAGTATAAACGTCTAAATTCTAATCAAAATCATACATTTAATAAAATTAATTTAACTAATTTGGATTAAAATAATTTAATTTAACCAAACTTAAAATAACTAAATTCTAATTAAGTATAAACTTAAATACTTTCAATTTATAATATACTATAATTCATATTGATAATTTCAAACTCTATTTTTAGAGGTGTAAAAATGCATAAAATTGTTTTATTTGGTGGAACTACTGAGGGACGTCTCTTAACTGAATTCCTATCTCAAAACAAGGTTCCATCTATTGTCTGTGTTGCTACTGAATATGGGGAGAAAGTATTGGAATATGAACCTCCTGTCATAGTTCAACCTAAAAGGTTAAAGCCAGATGCTATGAGAAAACTATTTGAAGACGAGCAAACTGAATTTGTCTTTGATGCTACACATCCTTATGCAACAGAAATAAGCAAGCATATCAGGGAGGTCTGTGCTGAAAAGGGCATTGAATACATTCGAGTCTTGCGGGAATCCATTGAGATTGAAGATGCTGTAAAATGCTCTAGCATGGAAGATCTGATTGATTATCTAAATGGCACTGAAGGTCTGATATTTTCCTCAATGGGAGCAAAGGAGGCTCTTGCATTAACTGAAATAGAAAACTTCCAGGAAAGAGTTTATTTGCGTATGCTGCCTTCTCCTGAAGGAATGAGGGCTTGTTTGGACTTAGGATATCCTATGAAAAATCTTTGTGGTATGCAAGGTCCGTTTTCAAAGGAATTCAATATGGCTCAATTCAAGGAAATAGGTGCAGATATACTTGTAACTAAGGAATCAGGCAATGCTGGTGGTTTTTTAGAAAAGATAGATGCTGCAAAGGAATGTGGCATGGAAGTTGTTGTTTTATCCAGATTAGTTAATGAAGAAGGGCTAAGTGTAGAAGAAGCTAAGGATGCCATTAGGAGTAAATGCTTATGAAAGAAATCAACATTATTGGAATGGGAATGAGTGAAAAGACTCTTACTTCTGAAGCTTTAGAGCTGATTAAAAAGGCAGATATTTTAATTGGTGCTAAAAGATTAATAAACGAGTTTTCCCATTTGAATAAACCAAGTTTTAATGCTTATTTATCTGATGATATTTTAGAAATAATAGAAAAAGAAGACAGAGAAAGAATTGCAATTTTAGTATCTGGAGATGTCGGATTTTATAGCGCTGCTGAAAAATTGACAGACACCTTAAAGAATTATGATCCTAATCTAATTGCTGGAATCTCATCAGTTTCCTACTTTTTTGCAAAATGCAGACTTCCTTGGAAGGATGCAAATCTGATAAGCTGTCATGGAATCGATACAAACATCGTTTCATCAGTTGGCAGAAATAGGTTCACCTTTGCCTTAACAGGTAAAAATGTTCCAGAATTGCAGAAGGAATTGGATAAGTTTGGCTTTGGAGACTTAAAGGTTTGGGTTGGTGAAAACCTAGGCTCTGAAGAGGAATCAATTCAAGAAACAATCATATCAGATTTATCCGGAAAGGAATTCAGTTCATTGACAGTTTTGATTATAGAAAACCCTGATTTTGATTCAAGAATCCGAACAGGCATTCCTGATGAGGAATTCATTAGGGGAAAAGTTCCAATGACAAAGTCAGAAGTGAGGTCTGTATGCTTATCTAAATTGTCACTTTCTCCAAATGATATAGCTTATGACATTGGCTGCGGAACAGGTTCTGTAACAATTGAAATGGCCTTTTCAGCATATGACGGCAAGGTTTATGCCTTTGATAAGAATGAAGAGGCTATAGGCTTATTGGAGAAAAACTGTGAAAAATTCCATTTGGATAATGTAGAGGCAATCTGTGGTTTGGCACCAGAATGTCTTGAGGGCCTTCCGGTTCCTGATGTAGCCTTTATTGGAGGAAGCTCTGGAAATATGGATGAAATTGTCAGTTATCTATATGGAATAAACAGCAACATGAGATTTGTAATAACTGCTGTAACTCTTGAAAATGTTATGGCAGGTCTCAATTCCCTTAAAAATGTTGGAATAAGTGGGGACATTGTTCAAGTTGCAGTATCAAAAGGCAAGGCAATTGCTGATTTGCATATGCTGATAGCACAAAATCCTATATTCATTATTAGTGGAAGTGGTCAGGATGAATAGAATATTAATATCTGGAACCAACAGTAATTGTGGAAAAACAACTATAACTATGGCTTTGCTTGCTGCATTTCAAAACAGAGGTTTGGAAATAGCTTCATTTAAATCAGGGCCAGATTATATTGATCCTATGTTTCACAGAAAGGTCTTTAATGTAGAAACCCATAATTTAGACCCTTATTTCTCAACTGAAGAGATGTTATGCGACCAGTTCATCCGCAATTGCGGTAAGGACTTAAGCATAATTGAAGGTGCTATGGGATTTTATGATGGAATAGGAGTTGAAGGAAGGGCAAGCGCTTGGGAAGTTGCCAAATCCATTAAGGCTCCTGCTGTTTTGATTATTGATGCTAAAGGAATGAGCAATTCTGCAGCAGCAATCATAAAAGGATTTAAGGAATTCAAAGCCGAAAGCATGGTTGAAGGTGTAATCTTCAATGGCATTTCTCCAATGCTCTACCCTCTTTTAAGGGATATAGTTGAAAGAGAAGGCATAAAGGCATATGGATTCCTGCCAAGGGAAGAAAAGTATTCCATTGGAAGCAGAAACTTAGGTCTAATCACTGCAGATGAGATTGAAGATATTAAGGAGAAAATCAATGGCCTTAGAGAACTGGCAGAAAAATACATTGATTTAGATGGTCTCTTTGAATTAGCCAAGTCTGCGCCAGTTCTTGAAGCAAGCGATGATTTTAAGGAATTGATTGAAAACAGCAAAGCCGATTCCAATGAACCAAAGACTCGCATAGCAGTTTCCCGTGATAATGCTTTTTGCTTTATGTATAAGGAAAACATTGAGATATTGGAAGACTTAGGATGTGAAGTGGTCTATTTCAGCCCATTGGAAGATGAAAAGCTTCCAGAGAATATATCTGGATTGTATTTATGTGGAGGTTATCCTGAATTATATCCTGAAGAATTATCTAAAAATAAGAAATTATGCAATGAAATTAAGGACATTATAGAAAAGGGAATTCCTACAATAGCCGAATGTGGGGGTTTCATGTATTTACATGAATCCATTGAAAATATTCCTATGGTTGGTTTTATCAAAGGAAATTGCATAAAGACAGATAAATTGCAGCGTTTTGGCTATATTGAAATAACTGCATTGGAGGATAATCTATTATGCAAAAAGGATGACAGCATTAGGGTGCATGAATTCCATTATTATGATAGTGAAAACTGTGGAGAATCATTTATGGCTAAAAAGGCATCTAATGGAGTGGAATATCTTTGCTGTCATGGTTCAGATAGCCTATATGCTGGTTTCCCTCATATTTATCTTCCTGCAAACCCTAATTTCGCAAAGTCTTTTGTTAAAAAGGCACAGGAATGGAAAAATTAAGTTAAATTATTTTTAAAGATTATTATTGATTATGATTTATATTGGCTAATTACTGATATCAGAAAATGAAGTGATAACATGAAAATTGAATTAGAACAAGTTGAACCTGCTGAGATTGAAAACAGGAGTATGGAAATCATTGAATCTGAATTGCCTCATGAATTGGATCCAAAATTGGCACCAATCATTAAAAGGGCAGTTCACACAGCTGCAGATTTTGATTATGTGGATAATTTATACTTTTCAGAAGATGTTGTTGATAAGGCATTGGAAGCAATAAAAAAGGGTGCTTGCATTGTAACTGACACTAATATGGCAAAGGCAGGAATCAATAAGGCAGAGCTTAAGAAGCATGGCGGTGAAGTCTTCTGCTTTATGAGTGATGATGATGTTCGTGAAATGGCTAAAAAGAATCATTCCACACGTGCAAGAGCATCTATGGATAAGGCTGCAAGCTTGGATAAACCATTGATTTTTGCAATAGGAAACGCTCCAACTGCTTTGATTAGATTATATGAATTGATTCAAGAAGGTAAACTCAATCCTGAACTTATCATTGGAGTTCCTGTAGGATTTGTTAATGTGGTCCAATCAAAAGAGTTGATAATGGAATGTGATGTTCCATATATAGTTGCTCGTGGACGTAAAGGTGGAAGCAATGTTGCAGCTGCCATTTCCAATGCATTATTGTATATCTTAAGGGATCAAATGAAATAATTTGAATTCCATTTCCTTATTTTTTTCTTTTTTAAATTTTATATTTTTAGGTCTGTTTCATTATTTTTTTTCTTTTTTAAATTTTATATTTTTAATTTCATTTTATTATTTTTTTATCTTTTTTTTTCATTTCATGTAATTACATGAAAATTTTATTTTATTCATTCTCTTCTTTTCTTTTATATCTTATCTGCTTTTTTAGCTAATATTTTTAAATCTTATCTTTTTGATTTCTCTCTTATTTTTTAATCAATATTTTTAAATATTTCTTTTTATAAAGTATAATTTAATAATTTTAAATTTTTATTTAAAATGAAAAATTAGTATAATAATAAATTAAAATATAAATAATTCAATTAAAAAATTTTTATTTTATTAGGATGATAATATGAGTGACAAGATTATTTTAGTGGTAAGTTTCGGTACTTCTTATAACAATAACCGTGCCCTTACTATTGGAGCTATTGAAAAGGATATTGATGAAGCATTTCCAGATTATGAAATGAGAAGGGCATTTACAAGCCAAATGGTTATAAACATTTTGAAAAAACGTGATGATTTGCATATTGATAATGTAGAGGAAGCATTGGAAAGGGCATTAGCTGATGGCGTTAAAACAGTTATAATCCAACCTACCCACATTATGAATGGTACTGAATATCATTTCAAGATCAAGGACACCGTAGATAAGTATATTGACAAATTTGAAAACATTCCAATTGCAGAACCTTTATTAATCTCCGATGAAGACTTTGAAGACTTAATTGCAAGCATTACAACTAAAGGAGATTACGATGACGATACAGCAGTTGTATTCATGGGTCATGGCTCTCCTGCGGAAAGTAATATGGTTTATACCAAATTACAGGGAATGCTAAAGGATAAGGGATTCAATAATTATTATATTGGTACTGTTGAAGCAAAGCCTGATTATGATGATGTATTGGCTATGGTAAAAGAAGGGGATTACAAGAAGGTTGTATTAAAACCTTTAATGGTTGTAGCTGGTGATCATGCACAAAACGATATGGCTGGAGATGAAGATGATTCATGGAAAAACATGTTTGCATCAGAAGGCTATGAAGTTGAATGTGTAATAGAAGGACTTGCTCAATCTAAAGACATTAGGGATGTTTACATTAAGCATGTTCAAAATGCTATTGATGGTTTAAATTAAATCATCATTCTCTTTTTTTATTTTTAGAAATAGTTTTTTTTCAATTATTCTTTTAATTAATCTTTTATTTTTAGAAATAGTTTTTTTCAATTATTCTTTTAATTAATCTTTTATTTTTGGAAATAGTTTTTTTCAATTATTCTTTTAATTAATCTTTTTTTTTTAAGAAATGGTTTTTTTAATCATTTTTTTTTAATTACACAATATGTCATGAAAGGATTATCTGTATTACAATTTTTGTCAACTTTGGATCATTGCAACTTGAAGGGTAAAGATATTTAAATCAACTGATTTATCAGGATTTTCTGCCAGTCTTATAGGGCATATGTTTATTATCATATGTCTACTTATTTTTTTTTATTAAGATAATTTGAAATTATTTTAATTAATAATAGTAAACAATATTTAAAAAATGAATTTTATAATGAAAATATTAATTAATGATGAGAAGCATATAATAATGTGTTAATAAATTACTTTTATTAATAATAATTAAATAATATGGTGAAAATATGAGTTTTGAAGAAAAGAAAGAAGAATTTAATATAAAAAAAAGAAGAAAAAATATTAGCTGCTAATGAAAAAAAAGGCTAACGCTAAAATAAAATTCGAAGAAAAAGTATTAGAAAACAAAAAAGCTAGAAATCAAAAAAAATTAGAATCACATCTTGCTTTAGCTGATGCAAGAATCGAAGATGCTTTAGATGATGCAGATTTAGCTGTTGCTGTTTTATCTAATGAAGTTGAATTAGCAATTGAAAACAATGGTGAAGATGCTGACTTTATTTTATTTAAAGCAGAAAACATTTTAGAAGAAATTCTCTTAAGAACACAATTAAGAATACAAGTAGCAAAAAATGAATTAATTGCAAACCTTCAAGAAGACCTTGATGACACTATTGAAACTATTAATTACGAGGAAAGTATTGCTGAATTTAAAGATAAAACAGCTACTGTAGTAACTACTTTAGAAGGTAAAATCGCTACAGAAAAAGAAGAATTTGAACAAAAATATGCTAAATAATTGATTTTCAGATATTTTTCTTTTTTTTACTTTTGAGAGGGATCACAAATTTGAAAAAAAAAAAACAAATTCATGATCCCATTTTTTTTTTTAATTTTTCCAAAATCCAAAAAAATCTTTTATTAATCTCTTTTTTGTTCTTTGAATCTTGCAAATGTTCTGAAATCTGGTTTTAGCATGCCTGCAAGGTACATGTAAGCGATATTTCTATTTACTTGCTCTTCCAGGTCTCTGCTGGATAATACTCCATCGAACGCACCCATTAATGTTACTCTAAGCAGCATTGCACGAGAATATGCAGATTCTCCAGGCTTTCCTTCGAATTTTTTATGGACTTCTGTGAAATCCATTGTGTCGACAACGTTTTTTATAAAATAATGCGGATGGTCTTTCGGAATCAAATCTCTCAAGTCAAGAAGGATTAATAATTGTTGATTTATTGTATCATCTCTTAAAACCATAAAATACACAACCTAAATTATTTATTTCTATAATAAGGAATTGTACTTCTTTGTATATAAATTTAAAGGAAAATAAGTTAAGAAAAAAAGTGAGTGATGGTCATAATCGTGACATACCTCCAATTAATCTTTTATTTTAAGAAATAGGTTTTTTTAATAATTTTTTTATGATCCTTTTATTTTTAAAAATAGTTTTTTTAAGTTAAAAAAAAAGAAAAAAACAAGGAATAATGATTTCCTTGCATAAATTGTTTTATTTTAATTTATATTGTCTAATAGAGACTATAGTATATTCCCCTTATTTTCTCAATGCCATACACTTAGAAGACTAGGTAAAAGGGAGTTTAAATGGAAATCCCTCATCTGGCGCTTCTGGAATGTTCTTATATTTTGTTGCATTAAGGGTTATGTTAATAGGTGGAATCTCTATCTTTTCACCAGTCAGTTCATGGGTTTCGGGATTGAGCTTTAATTTAAGTGTTTTACTGTTTTTGTTTTGTGTCCAAATCACATCATCCAGCAGTACTTTCCCATCATTGAATGCTTGGGTCTGCTTCTCATTACAGTATGCAGTGATATATTTTGCCCTTGCATCCTTATCATTCATTGTTGCTGCTTTTTTATTGACTTTACTCATTCCTTCGAACATATTATGCTCTGCTTCTTTCCAGTAAGCTCTAATAGGCTTACCATAAGCTTGGTAATCCTCTGGTTCCAAACAACGGGTGTTAAGTTCCTTAAAGACATAATATGGGTAGTGATCTGTATCAAAGGTTTCTTTGTCCTTTGCAGCTTGATTTGCTCCATAAGCTTCACTGACATTTAGGCAATCGTTAGAGACAGGTACAAACACTCCATAAAGTGCTGGACCAGTACTGACCCAACTGACACATGACATTTCTGCTGGAAGGTCTGGGAAAACCTGTAATGCATGTACACTTAGTGCTGTATCTGTTCCAATAACTCTTACATCAATTCTGCCATTTTCTTCAGGGGAAAATTCTGTTCCTTCAAATCTATTACGGATAATCTGACAGACATCTTCTATTGAAACATTCTTGTCTGGTGTAAAGCAGAGATGATACATAGCGTTTAGATTGTAGTCTGCACTGTAGTTTGAAGGGGATAGAAGTTGGTGTCCCATCCAAGTCCTCCTATGAGAATAATCGAAAGTCATTTCCTTTCCAGAATATGTATCAAACAAATTAATCTCATTATTTTTGCCATGTACAGCAAAACCCTTTTCTTCTGCAAGTTTAGTTAAATTTTTTGATGTGATGTTGTCTTCGTAGTCAGACAAGTATTCTAAGGTAAATTCATTACCAAAGACTGCTACTTTGTCTTTAGGCATTTTCACTGCAGCATACTGGTGTCCAGTATACATCTCCACATACCATGTTTCATTTTGGTCAGAGATGATTGCAATATTGGACTCGCTGCTTCCGTATTTATCTATGATTCCGCAAAGCTTTTCTACAGCTTCTCTTGCTGTTTTACTCTGACAAACTACAAGATCCACTGCAGCAAATTCTGTAAGGCCCTCTGGCACTAATGGGTCTGCTTCCAATGAAGCATTGTTTGCGAATGCTGTAACGGACATAGTCATTGCTACTCCATATTCATTAGTGCAGGCAGTTGAATCCTGATTAAATCCATTATATGCTCTTGTACTATTCATAAATGGTGTTGAAGTGTATTTGTAAGTTGTTGCCGGAATCTCTGTCTTACCTTTCCATCCCAACTTACTGGCATAAATCGTCCCGGTTGATTTTCTACTCTTGGAGTAACTGTGATGTGATTCCCATAAACTTCTGGAAAGTCGTTTGACCTTGCCATGATTGTTGAACCGTCAGCACTGACATCTGAGCCTACATATATTGCAGTACATGCTGCGCTAGCTTGTGTTCCACACAATAACAGCACACATAAAATTATGACTATCCCTTTTTTGGATAAATATTTTAACTCTATCATATAATTCATCTAAACATTCATTTGATGTTTAAATATTACACAAAATTTAATAAATAATGTCATCCCTATTATTTTTTCTTTTTTTGTAGTTTATATACTTTTTTGCAATTATTTTATAAACTTGTTCAATCATACTTTTTAACATTGTTATACTGATTTCCATGTTTATTTTCATAATTGTGATTTTTTTCTTTTTTTCATCTGTTGGTTTGTTTTTTGTTTAAATTTAGAAATTTTTTCTTTTTTTTTTCATCTGTTGGTTTATTTTTTGTTTATCTTTAGATTTTTTTCTTTTTTTAAATAGGGTTATGTTTTACAAAACTTCAATTAATGAACTAATTTAAACCATTTTAATTAATTATTTTTTCAATAAACTACTTTAAACAAGTAAAATTAGAATTAAAATTCAATTGAAACAATTAGTAAATAATAATCATAAAGTCTTAATAAAGAAAAAATTAGTTCAAATCTCCTTAAAAAAGAAAAAAGTAGTTTAAATCTCTTAAAAAAAAGAAAAATCGAATAGTTCAAACTTTTTAAAAAAAGAAAAAACAAGGAAAATAAATTCCTTTGCATATATGAAATTTCTCTGCAGTTTCCTTACTGAATGAATTAGTTTAGAGATTCCATTTGCATCAATTGCAGTAATATGCAATAACTAGGTAAATGGAAGTTTAAATTCAAATCCTCCATTTGGCACCTCTGGAACATGTTTATATTTTGTTGCATTAAGGCTTATGTTCATTGGAGGAATCTCTATCTTCTCACCAGTTAGTTCATGGGTTTCAGGATTGAGCTTGACTTTAAGTGTTTTACTGTTTTTGTTTTGTATCCAAGTCACATCATTCAATATTTCTTGACCGTCTGCGAATGCTTGGCTCTGCTTCTCATTACAGTATGCTGTGATATATTTTGCCCTAGTCTCCTTATCCTCTATTTTTTCAGCCTTTTTAATGACTTCACTCATTCCAGTAAACATATTTGCTTCCGCTTCTTTCCAGTAGGCTTGTACAGGCTTACCATAAGGTTTGTAGTTTTCAGGTCCTATACCACGATCGCAAAGTTCCTTAAATACATAATATGGGTAGTGATCTGTATCAAAGGTTTCTTTCTCATTTGCAGGTTGATTGGCTCCATAAGCCTCACTGACATTTAGGCAATCGTTGGAGACTGGCACATAGACTCCACAAACTGCCGGACCAGAACTGACCCAACTGACGCATGACATTTCTGCTGGAAGGTCTGGGTACACCTGTAAGACATGGGCACTTAGTGTAGTCTCAGTTCCAATAACCCTAATTTCACCTCTGCCAGTTTCATCAGGAGAATATTCTGTTCCTTCATATCTGTTTCGGTAAATTTGACAGACATCTTCCATTGAAACTTTCTTGTCTGGTGTAAAGCAGAGAGGATACATAGTGTTTAAACTGTAGTCTGCACTGTAGTTTGAAGGGGATAAAAGATGGTGTCCTATTCAAGTCCTCAAATGTGAGTAATCGAAAGCCATATCAATTCCAGAATATGTTTCATATAAATTGATTTCATTATTTTTGCCATGTACAGCAAAACCCTTTTCCTCTGCAAGTTTGGTTAAATTTTTTGATGTGATGTTGTCTTCATAGTCAGACAGGTATTCTAAGTTAAATTCATTACCAAATGCAGATGCCTTGTCAGATGGCAATTTCACTGCAGAATACTGGTGTCCAGTATACATCTCTACATACCATGTTTCATTTTGGTCAGCGATGAGGGCAATATTGGTTTCACTGCTCCCGTACTTGTCAATGATTCCACAAAGCTTTTCTACAGCTTCTCTTGCTGTTTTACTCTGACAAACCACAAGGTCCACTGCTGTATCTTCAGTAATTCCTTCTTCAACTAATGGATCTGCTTTCAATGCAGCATCATTTGGAAATGCTGTAACGGACATGGTCATGGCAACTCCATATTCATTAGTGCAGGCAGCTGCATCATGAGATGCTCCATTGTATGCAGTTGTACTATTCATATAGGGTGTTGCTGTGTATTTATATGTGGTTGATGGAAGTTCCATCTTTACCTTTCCATCCCCACTTACAGGCATAAAGCGTCCCTCTTGGTTCTCTACCCTTGGAATCACTGTAATATGATTTCCCCAAACGTCTTGATGGTCGTTTGATCTGGCGATAATTATTGAACCGTCTGCGCTAACATCCTGCCCTACGTATACAGCAGTACATGCTGCACATGCCTGTATGCTACACACTAGCAGCCCACATAAAAATATGACTATTAATTTTTTTGATAAATTTTTCATTTCTAACATAAAAATCCTTCTTATAATTTAAGTGAAATGATCATTATGCTTAAAACTATTCTACATAATTCCATTCACAAAAAAGTCTATTTGATAAATAAATTTATTCTTTAATGTTTTTTCTTTTTTTGTTAGTTTAAATATTTTATTATGTGTTTTGTGATTTTCTTTAAATTTCATTTATTTCATTAATTGTTTGGATATTTTTCATATGTTTTTGTTTTTTTTTATTTCATTTATTTCATTAATTGTTTGGATATTGTATTATGTGATTTAATGAAATTTTTTCAAATTCATTAACTTTAAATACTATCGTTCCTATATTTTATTTGCAATTTATAGTTTGAAAAATATTTAGGAATACATAATTTAAAGGGTGATAATATGAAGTGTAATGCATGTGGTACTGATTATTCTGAAGAATTCGATTTTTGTCCCTTTTGCGGCGCCTATCCTAAAAAGTTTTGCCCTAAATGCTTTAGTGAGGTTAATGAGGGTGGAGAAATTTGTTCAGACTGCGGAAGCGAGCTTTTGCCATTTGAAAATTTCAAGCATTATCATGACCTTAAGAAAAAGGCTATGGAATATTGGGATAAGGAGGACTTTAGGAAATCAAGGGAATGCTATGAAAAGATATTGGAAGAATGGCCTGATGTAGAAGAAATAAATTTTATTTTGGCATGGAATTATGAGATTTTGGGAGAACTGGATAAGGCTTTAGGACAGTATAAAAGATTAGCCCAAATAAATCCGAGATATATGGGAGTATATGTTAGAATAGCAAGTGTATTGATTGAGAAGGAAGAAATTGAAAAGGCCAAGGAATATCTTAAAAAGGAGCATGATGCATATCCATTTGAGAATGAGCATTACATTTATTCAATGCACATCTGCTTTTTGGAGGATGACTTTGATAAGGCAAATAGGATTCTGGATCGTCTTTTTGCAATTGGGCCTAATGAAGATGACTTGATATGCTTTAAAATCAACAATGACTTGAATTTGAAACATGTTGAATATAATCAGGAGCTTGCTGATTTAAATGAAAGGGTTAAGGAATATATAGAGAAGAATTTCAATTATAATGTATAATTTTTCTTTTAAAAGAAATCATGATTTCATATGTCTTAGCTTAAAGAACTTATGAAACCTAACAAAGTAAAAAAGTAAAGAGTAAAAGAGTAAAAAAGTAAAAGAGTAAAAGAGTAAAGAAGTAAAAAAAGCAAAATGGAAAATAGGGATATGAATAAAAAAATAATTGGAGATTGATTAATTATCTGAATTATGGTCTAATGGCTTTAAATTATTTAATTCATTAAACTCTTTTAATGAAGATAATGATTTGTTTACTTTCTCATCAGAATCTCCATTATCAACATAAGACTCTAAAACATATTTTTCATCACCAATTTGAATCAATTCAACATAACCTTTTAATTCATTTACACCATCTGTGAAGGAGAAAATATTTTCATCATCAGTAGATTCTACGGTATATTTCACATCAGAATCATTTTTAAAACTATCTAAGATATTTGCATCTTCATCAGAGTTTAGTGCTTCTTTAGCTTCTTCCAAATCATCATTAGTCACAATATCTAAACTTACTCCTTCAACATCTTCCATCCCTAAAATATTTGTTTCATAAAAAGATTGATTTCCATCAAACTTAAAGTTGGAAGGTGCTTTCAAATTACTGAAATCTGCTGCAGATACTATTCCTGCACTTATCATTAAAATTATTAGAAAAATTAATATTTTAGTTAACCTCATTATATACACCAATATAAAATATGACTTTGATGATATATATCTTTTTCCAATCTTTAAAAAAGGAAATGTGGTTGGAGGAGTAAAAAGATTATTTTTTCTAAAGCTTGTTTAGAACTTAATTGATTATAAGAAATCATAATCACAGTAAAGAAAGATGAGTTCATATGAATTTAAAATGTTATTTAGGGGGTTTTAAATATATAATCATTTGAAATAGTTAGGGGAATAGAAACTAGTGTAAAAAGATTTAGTTTTCTAAAGCTCACTTAGAGCTTAATTAATATCAGATGTCTAAGCAAGGTAAAAGAAGATTTTTATAATATATTTTAGGAGGTAAAATATGGAAGCAATAGAAATAATTAGAGAGATAGAAACTAACAATAACCCATTTATTGATGGCTTGGATTATTATATGGATTGTAGAGTCACCGTAAATAATGTCAGAACAAGATGTGAACAAATCAGCATAGTTCAATGTGATATGCATGACTATGGCAGAACTGGAATTCATCTTTTGCTTGAACTTCGCAGAGGAGAATGGATCACTTGGGTCTTCCTTGATGAAATAGAAAGTTTAGAGGTTAATGAGTATAAATAATCATTAACTCTAAAAAGTTTGAGTTTTGGAAAATTTTTTAATTTTCCTCAATTTCTGTTAAAATAAATTTATAGATAATATATTTATCAATTATCCTATTTTTTTTATTTTTCATATTTTTTTTTTAAAAAATCAGCTTTCCCTTCTGCATTGATTAAATAATTTTTATATAATGGCTTTTTACCAATTAATCTATTTTTTATAATCATCACAGCTTGTTTTTTCACTATTGTCCTTAATTGAACATACACCATTTTGTGATAATGCACAGTTTAAACAGTTTTGCTCTTCCTCTGCATCAGGAGCTGCAACTATTTGCTGTAGAGATAATGTGAAAATGCCATTTAAATGTTCTCCATTGGTTTTTTTAGGACCTCTACCTACTATATGTGATAAGCTTTTCAAATAGCATGGAATGTCTCCAGTTCCTCCAATATCAACTTTAATCTGTTCATAGGAATTGAACTTACTGAAAAAATCGGTTCCTTCCTTCAATTTTTCTTGAGGAGCTTCAAATTTAAAAATCATCATCTTATTTTCCAAAGAGGTTATTTGGACATATTTATCATCAAAAATAAACTCTTCCCCATTATCTTTTTTAAATATAACTATTCTTGCAATGTCAGACATGTTTAATCTCCTAATAATGTATGTATGATAATAGTCTCTTATAGTATATTATTGTTTGCATTTATTAAAACTATTGCTTGTAAAATTAGATTTGATGTTTTTTTTAGAAATCTAATATTTGTTTGCATTTATGAAAACTATTTGTTGTAAAATTAGAGTTTATGATTTTTTTTTAAAATCTAATAATATGCTTTTGAAACTTTAATCTAATGAAATCTATTAAACTTAAACCTTTTTTTAAATTTGTTCCAAGAGTATTTTATAGCTAAAGCCATCAAAGGATAACTTATCTTTTATATCATATACCTCATTATTTTCCAAATTTTTCAACTTAATGTCATCATTTGATAAAATGCTTAAATTCAGCTCTTTTTCAGTGGAATTATTTAAAATAACATAAATATTTTCATTTTCATAAGATCTTTTGAAAATTAAAAAATCAGAATTTTCTACAAAATAAATGGATCCCCTTTTAAATGCATCATTATTGTTTCTCATATGGCACATTGAACGATAATGATTATAGATTTCAGAATTTATGTTGGTCCATGGGAATGGGCGCCTATTATCTGGATCGCCAGCTCCATCCAATCCTGCTTCATCACCATAGTATATCAATGGAACTCCTGGCAAGCTTAAAGAAAGCAGGATAGCTAATTTTAAATAATCAACATTTCCTTCTAAAAGATGATATACCCTTTCTATGTCATGAGTTCCTAAAAAGTTTAGCAATGAATAAAAATATTCAATGGGATAATTTTCCAAAAGAGAATAAAATCCTTTAATGAATCTGGCTGAATCATATTCTCCATTTGAATATTGTAAAATTAAACCATGCAATGGGTAATTGGTGACTGATTCAAGTTCACAGCCACACATATATTCATGAATTTCATTCTCTGTATGATATCTGAAATTGGTTCCGTCATTCCATAACTCTCCAATAATCACTGAATTAGGATTGTTCTTTTTTGCAACTGCATATACTTTTCTTAGGAAATCATCAGTCAACAAGTCTGCAGCATCTAATCTCCATCCTTCCACTCCTAAGTTCATCCAATAATTCACTATTGAATCTTGATTAAACAATAGATAGTCTAGAAAATCCTCATTGTCTTGCTTATGTTCAGGTAGAGTGTCAATGCCATTCCAGCATTGATAATCATCAGGGAAACTGTTAAAGGTATACCAATCAAAATAAGGGGATTCTTTAGATTGATATGCGCCAATAGTTTCATATTTGGAGTATTTATTGAAATATTTGCTGTTGCTGCCGGAATGATTAAATACTCCATCCAATATCAAATGCATGTCTCTTTTTTTCATTTCTGAAACTAACTCCTTAAAAGTTTCTAAATCTCCAAAATCACTTGTAATTTTTTTATAGTCTTCAACATCGTATTTGTGGTGGCTTTCAGATTCAAAAATAGGGCTTAGATAGATTATGGAAACTCCTAAATCCTTTAAGTAATCTAATTTGTTAATTATTCCTTTTAGATTGCCTCCGTAAACTTTCCATAATTCTTTATCCACTGTTTCTAAGGTTGAAGAATCATTGTTAAACCTATCTACAAATATATGATAAGTTATTCCAGTTTTAAACCATTCTGGAACCTTATATTTTAAATCATAAACATAAAAGTGATAATGGCCTTTTGGTTTTATAGAGCTAAGCTTTCCAATGCCTCCCTGCAATTCCTCATTATTGGAATAATAATATATTTTATCTTCAACTTGAAATTTGAAATAATAGAAAATCGGTCCAATATACTTGGAAGTGTTTAATTTTAAATAGTAAATAAAATAATCTCTATCTTGCCTTAGACATTCTAAATCGTATTCTTCCTTGCCTAAGCTTGAATTAAAGATCATTTTTGCTTTGCATTTATGATTGGCTTTTATTTTAAATTCAACATCTGCATTTATGGGAATTGCTCCAAAAGGTCTTTTATACTCCAATTCTTGTGAATCATAAATTACTTCAAACATCAATAGCCCTCACTTTTAGCATTCCTTCCTTTATCTATTTTGTGTAATTTGTAGACAATATTAAGATGTCCTTAATATAAATTCATTTTTGTCTTGTATTATTTCACCATTTTCCTATATAATCTAACATAATTTTTTATTCTGTGGTCCCAATGGTTATCAGATTCGAATGCATTTTTCATTAAATTCCTCCATCTTTTTTTATCATTTAGATAGATGCTGGTTGCAATTAATATTTTATCTGTTAATTCATCAGAAGAATATTCATTCATCTTAAAACCATTGACTCCATCTTCCACAGTATCCTTTAATCCTCCAATATTTGTTACAATTGGAATAGAAGAATAATGTAGGGCTATTAACTGACTTATTCCGCAAGGTTCAAAATAGGAAGGCATTAAAAAGATATCTGATGCAATGTACAACTCTCTAGCAAGTTCAGAATCAAAGTCAATGATGGCATGTAAATTTTCATGCTTGAAATTAGAAAACTTCTCTTCAAACTCTTCAACGCCAGTGCCTAACAATATAAATTGGGTTTTATCTATGAAGTTATTTAAAGATTCATAAACAATATCCGAACCCTTTTGAATACCTAATCTGCAGATATATGTTATTAAAGGGATGTTTTCATCAATCTTCAAATCAAATTTTTCTTGTATTCTTGCTTTATATTCCTTTTTAACATTCAAGTAATCATCAAAATTATCAGTTTCTCTGTCATGAAAACTGGTGTCCAAACCATTTATAAATCCCTTGATCCCTTTTTCCAAATACAAATCCTCTAAGCCATTTCCCCATTTCTCTTCTTTCATGCCTTCTGCATAATCTGGGCTGACTGTCAATATCTCATCAGATTTTAAAACTGATTCTTTTAATAGATTAATGCTGTCTTGAGGCCATGGGGAATTTATATAATATTCAAGCAATGATTTCTCTTCATCGCTTTGAAATTCATAATACCCTTGGAATAATGCATTATGGATTGTAAGGACAAATTTTGGAAGAGGATTCAAATTGGAATTTTTAAAGATATAAGAAACCATACCTTCATGGTAATCATTAGTGTGGACAATATCAGGATTCATGTCTTTTTGAACTATTAACTCATAAATAAAACGGCAGAAAAATGCCCATCTAAGCAAATCCTCCTCATAACCGTAAATGTTTTCTCTATTAAAGTAATATTCATTGTCAATCAAATAAACATTTGTATTATTTATTTTTTTATATAAAAGATTTGCACTGGTTTGTTCTTTTGGGAATCTAGAATCATCTAAGCTTATTTCATCAATTTTTTCAAAGTCACTGCTATCTAAATTCCTGTAATTAGGTATTACTGCATAAACTTCAATGTCATTATACTTTGATAAGCTGTGACAAATTCCTGTAACTGCATCACCTAGCCCTCCAGTTTTCAACAATCCTTCAAATTCTGTAGATGCCATGATTATTTTCATAATAAAACTTCCCATTGCAATGTGAATAAGTAATTCCCGAAATCATATATTATTTCATCCTTTTTGCTTTCTCTCTCAAACATATTGAATTTTCTCTTCATGTATTCCATATAAATCCATTTCTTCCTTTGAAAAAATTTTTGCATTGTCATATTATTAAACTTCAAAATTCCATTCCTTGGGTATTTCTTTAACATATATTCATATGTGGTCTTAAATAGGTTGAATCCATAAATTTTATTATATGATATATTTTTTTCATAATATAAAATGTGCTTTTTTTCAATATCATTAAATTTATTTTTTTTCATATATAAAATGTGCTTTTTTTCAATATCATTAAATTTATTTCAGAAAATCTGGATTTAAAAAAAAGAATAATAATTTCTATGAGCCTTTTATATTTTGTAAAAACTTTCTTAACGAGTTTAATAAAAAATAAATGATGATATAAGTAAAGCAATTAATTATATGGGGCTTTATTAAGTAAATAATGATAAAAAAGTAATGCAGTGGCTCATAAAGCTTAATTAAATAAAATGGGGATAAAAAACTAAGTAGTTCATCAAAAGAACTTAATATAAGTTTTAAAGTTCCAGTTTTTTTTTAACATCATTGCATCAGTAAAAAAAGAATAGATTTTTATCTATTCTTCTTAAGGAGATTCGAACAAATCCTGCAATTCTGGTGAATAATCAAGAGCCTTAATCAAGAATCTTGAAATCAAATCATTATCAGATCCTCCATCATCAAGATGCATTATCATTTGATTAACGAATGTTGAATCAGGATAAAGTTTATTTTCGAGTTCATCGAAATCGATTCCTTCCTTTTTTAAATTATCCGCCAATGCAACCTTAGCTATGCATGCTTCAAGGATATGCTCATTTTCAACAGTATCCAGTGTAAGGCCAAGATTTTCCAATTCTTTTGTCACTTTCTCAATTACTTCTATTATTTTATCACCTTCTCACATTATATGTGCAAGTACTTTATTGAAATGGTACAATATAAATGTTTGTTATTAAGTGGAAAAATTATGCTTTGCCAATAGATGAAAATGATTCTATTAATTGAATTAAATAATTTTAAAAAAATATCGAAATAAAGAATTGAAATTAAATAAAAAAGCATTAAAAAAAGTTAATAAAAATTAGAAACAAATAAAAAAAAGAAAAAGAAAAAGAAAAATTAATTGTGATAATATTCTTTATTGTTAATAACTAGATCAGAATGACCTGAAGTTAAAGCAATCATATCACGAGCGTGGAATAATTTTTTATAATTTATTCCATAGTATCCTGATTTGATTTGAAGCACCTTATTATAGACATCATCTTGGGAAACACCAATCTTATCAGCAAGTTCCTTAAGACTTCCAGTTCCGTATAAAGTGTAAACGGAATATGATAATTCATCACAGTTAATAGGTTCAATGAGATGAGTGTCTACAATGTATTGAACTTGATTAGGGGTCATGTTCGCATATTCTGAAATTTCTTTGCAGCTATGTCCAGTAACATACATGCTATCGATTTCATCAATTATAGGAACAATGTGTTCAATATCCAATTCATTATGTTTTTTATAAGTTGGTCGAAGTAAAGTTCAATTAATTCATAATTGCTTTGGGTATTAGCCTTTTCTAATGTAGCAATGCCTATTGGCTTATTAACGTTCTTATTTTCCTTATCTGGTGTATCATAGATAATAGTATGGTTTAATTTAACAATGTCTTCTTTTGAATCAGCAGTTTCGTTAGCAACAACTTCATCATCAATGCCATTAATTGAATCAATAGTTTCATTAGCAACAACTACATTATCGATATCATTAATTTCAATATCATTAATAGTGCCGTTATCTGCAGCTGATGCTATACCTAGCCCAACAATGGATATGATCATTATAGTAAAAGTGAATAATATATTTCTATTCATTATTATCATCCTTTATTAAAAATTTTTATCGTGTTCTTAACACATTTAATTATTATATTAAAGACATATATAAAGATTTTCGCATGTAAGCACTCATTTGCATCTTTATTTTAAAAAATAAAGTTTTTAAATGTTTATAAATAAGATATAAGTGGATTTTACTCTTCAATTTAAAAAATAAGCATTTTTAATAAAAAAAGTTTTTCAAATAAATTTATACAATCCCAAATTCCTAAACTTTTTATTTTCCCAAAATTTCTATTAAGGAATTTGACCAAACTTGGTTTAATTTTCAATTTAACCCAATATTCCATGCACTATTTATTATTTAAAGATGCAAGTAAATACTTGCATATAATAACATTTATATATTTCTTTCTTAATACTTAATATGGGAAAGTCCTATAAAAAACAAGAATGGTTAATCGAAATACTTATGAAATAATTTTTCTTAAAATAATTTTAAAAAATAATATCTTTAAAATATTATTCACATATATTTTAAAAATATTATTTTGAGAGTGAAAAATTTTATAGGCTTATTTTAATTTTGTCAGATTTCTTTAAAAATAAAAATTAATGTTCTGATTTTAAGCCGAAACTTTTTTACAATCTCATTATTTTTAATTTTCATCTTGAGAAACATTTGTTCTTAAAATAATTTTAAAAAATAATATCTTTTAAATATTAATTTTTTAAAAAATTCCATTAACCTTTTATTAAAATCTTTTTTTATAGAACTTTTTTTAAATTTTAATGGTGAAAGAATGAAAAGAACCACAATAATTTTAATTTCATTATTTATTTTGGTATTCGGTATTGGCTGTGCTTTTTCAGCTGATTTGAACTCTCATTCCATTGTTGAAAAAATTGATAGTGGAGATCATAATGTTCACAAAGCAATAGTAAGTTCTGAAAGACCAGGCATCTTCACAAGCAATCCTGATGAAAGGTTACAATCTTCTAGGAATAGGACTATTTCTGTTTCTAATCCTGATGAAAGGTTACAATCTTCTAGGAATAGGACTATTTCTGTTCCTAATCCTAATGAAAGATTACAATCCGGTGGAGATGTACCTATCGGATGGATAATTGATGGTGGGGACATACCTAGTTATAAAGATCCCAACAACAATACAAATTTAGGATAACCTATATAAACCCTTTTCCTGAATTTTAATTGTTAATGAAAATTTAGATAATCTTATCTAATTTTGGGCTTTGTTGAAATCCTATAAATTTATATAAAAATTTTTAAATTTCACTGTTAAAAAGATTTAAAATAAATTTTTAAAAAGGTTTTCAACAGACCCTAATTTTTTACTTTTTTTTTAAATCTATTTTGTTTAGCAAAACTTCTGTTTAAAGAACTTGATCAAACAAAATGCAAAATGGAGAATGTGACACGATACATTTTAGTCAAAATTCGATAAAGCATGTCAAAAATAAATTAAAACAATTAATAACTTTTAGATAATTTGATTAAATATTTAAAAAAAAAATAATAAAAAGAGTGAAATAAATGTTTCAGTAGTCACCGAATACATTATCATTTAACATTAGTATAATCAAGCCCATTAAATCGTTATGTTGCAAAATAGAGATTAAATTTCCCTATTCTGGATAAATTAAACCTTCAGGAACACCATAATCACTGTATTTTTTAGCAATTCTCTCTACAGTTCCATCCCTATACATTTCATCCAAAGTTCTTTGAACTTGATCTTTTAATTCATGATTATCTTTTGCAAATGCTACCCCATATTCTTCAGTGTTAACTGTTTCATTTAGGATTCTTGTATTGGTATATTTCTCCTTAACCATATATCTTCCTAAACAGCAATCAAGTATTATAACATCACAATTTCCAGATACCATATCCTTAAATGCGGTGTTGTATCCATCCACTTGATTTATTTGCTTAAAAGTTTTGTTTAGAGTGTCATTTTTTGCAATTGTATTTAAGATTGAACTTCCTTTTTGAACTTCTAAAACTGTGCCATTCAAATCATCCAGAGTTGTGATATTTGAATCCTTGTTAACAACAACATACTTGGTATTGTTAAAGTAAGGCTTAGTCCAAAGGTAATCATTCTCTCTTCCATTGATAGTGAATTCACTCCAAATACAGTCAATTTCCTTACTATCCAAAGAAACTTTTTTAGTGTTCCAATCTATAAGTGGCTGTGCTTTGAATGTCCAATTATTCCTTTTAGCAACCTCTTGAGCTAATTCAATATCAAAACCAGTATAAGTGGCATTGTCAGACACATAACCAAATGGAGGAAATTCACTATTGAATCCAATGACAAATGCACTATCTGGATTGTTATCAAAAGTCTCAGGATTACCTAAGAAATCAAAAAATCCGAAACCAACACATACAATTATTAAGAGCATTAAAATAATTGATATTGATATTGTTAATTTTTTCATTACTCTCGCCCCAATTAATTATATTAGATAATTAACTCTTTAATTAAAAATTAATTAATCTAAAACATTAATATTATACATAATTATAATTTATAATCTTTTATTAATAAAATTTCTGAAATAAATTCAATACTTATCTAATTTTAAAAGTTTGATAAAGTTTAGCAAAACTTCTGTTTAAAGAACTTGATTAAACAAAATTTATTAATGCCAAAGAATATAATACTAATTAGGTGATAAAATGGAGTACACTTTTGATCGTCCAGAAGGATATGGTAGATTTGAAAATACTTCAGAAGTACTAAAAATGGAAGAACTAGATAATGATGGTAAAAAAGCCCATATTAAAAAGTTATGGCAAGAAGACCCTAAAAAATATTATGAATGGAAAGCATGGTGTATAGCTAGAAATAGGTTGCCTGACTTTTTCGGTACTCGGGATAATCCTATTCCTATTGACGAATCTAAATTATAAAAGCTATTTTTGTTTAACAAAACTTCTGTTTAAAGAACTTGATTAAACCCTTAAAATTTTTTCTTATTTTTCTAATTTAAATGCTAACTGCTTCTTCTTTTTGCTAAGTTTTGTGTAAGGCTTTTTTAACACTGTTATAGGGGGTAGGTTTCCACATTTTTGCTGTTTTTACATATAAAGTTTTCTTCTTAAAATGCTTGATTTTGAGGAAGGGGTTTTATAACTGTGTATGTGGCGTAGGTTTCCACATTTTTTAAAAATAGTTTTTTTTATTACAAAATTATATATACAATCTTAAGTAAAGATTATATTGTCGCATCATATTTTATGACTGATGTTTATGGTCCTTCTATGAGGGAAGCTTTAGCTGTCGATGATTAGGAGAAACCCGGCATTAGATAGGCTGCCTGTTTCGAGGGTTACTCGTGGAGGAAAGGGTAAACTACCTGTGAAGCAAGAGAGTTAGTATACGGGCAAAATTATTTAATAATTTCTTAAAAAAATAAAGAAATATTTTTATTTTAGGTTTAATCCAATCATATAATTTTTATTTTAGGTTTAATCTAATCATATAATAAAAAATAGTGGTTGGGTTTATATGGGAGATTATCTAATCGAAACATCTGTCATGGCTTATATAATTCTGATATTCCAGCATAGTTCGAGCTTAAAAAAAGTCTGAAAATCAACTGGATTATATCAATGATGTTAGATGCTTGTTAGAGATGAAATCAACAAGCTTTCTCTTTTTTTGGGAATAAATTCATCACTGCTAAAAGCAAGAAAAATTGTGTACAAATATTTACTATTTCCAATATCCAATGAGTTAATGCAGAATTCACATTCTCTATGGATCCACACATTCCCATAAGTATTACAAAACAGAATGAAATGGCTAGAAAGATTATTGGTTTCTTTAAGTTATTTTCTTTTGCTATCTTAATTAAGGAAATATAAAGAAGTGCCTCTCCAATCACTCCTAATATTATCCAGAGCATATTCAGATAAGCAACTGGAATCATTAATCCTGTACCGCACCATTTGCTTAAGTCTTCTTCTTTAAAAACATTAATAAAAAGAGAGCTTCCTGCAGTTAAAAGACCAATTCCTGTCATGACTATTAAATGTCCTGGTGGGGTGAATTTTAAAAATCCTAATCCTACTATTAATTTATATGTTGGGATTATGAATCCCATGATTAAAGACATTGACATTCCTATAACAAAAAGGGTGTAGAGCTTTTTTTCCATTTTAGATTTCAAATTTTTTTTCAAGATTAAGAAAGAGCATAAAAATAAGATGGGAACAAAAAAATCAACAATTGCTAATTCAACAGAGAACCCAACCATAAAAATCACCTATTAATTTAGTTAACTGTTAATATATTTAATTTATTAATATATTAAATTTCCTTTGATTTACTTAAAATTAGTTGAATATTTCTTCTAGTTTGGCAGGTAAAGCATTGTTTAATTCATATTTTTAGATTTTTTTAGTTTTTAAATCTTTTTTGTATTGGTCTTTTTTTAGAATTTTTCAAGTATTCTGCCATAGACTTTTTTAAGTTCTGGGTCGGAATTGTTATACATCCTTTTTATAATTAGCTCAGGTGTACTTTTTGCAAGGTAATTCATCTTAGGAGTTCTATCTACAATCAGATTGTAGTTTTCATCAAGCCCTGTTGCTTCTATTCCATCTACACGAATGTCTGTATATTTCATCAATTCATTTGCCATGTGAGTTACGATTATTGCAAAGGAATTGCTTTCCTCAATCATTTCAATGAAGCTGGAAATGATTTTAACAGCTGCTTCCAATTCGGTGATTCCTTCAAGCTCATCAAGGAGAACCAGTTTTTCTGAGTCACTTGTAACAATAGGCATAAATACATTCAGGAATGATTCAAATGCTCCTGCATCCAAAGATCTCTTTTTGGAAAAGTGATAGATTTCATCTAGCAATTTAATCTTTGCAGCCTTTGCTGGAACAGGCATTCCCATCTGTCCAAGGATTGCTATTTGGCTGATTGTTTCAAGCAAAGTGGTCTTTCCACCACTGTTTGCTCCAGTCAATAATGCAATATTCTCTTTTTCATTCAATTTATAATCGATTCTTTGAATTTCCTCTTCACTGATTTTCTCTTTCAAGCATAATTCCAAGTGAAGTGCCTGATGAAGGTCATACTCATTGGAAAACTCAGGCTTGTTCAAATCATAGAGGTATGCAAAGCTTCCTAATGCATATTCATAATCGAATTTGATTATCTCTTCAACTTCCTTTTCAGCCTCTTCCTTAATTGATGCCAACTGTTCTGCAGCAGTGCTTTTCTTATCAAAGTAATTGTTTTCAGAATTTGAAAGAATTTCCATCTTCATCCTTTCAACTTCCATGTCATCAATTTCAATCGGATACTTCTTGATGAATGGGTCAAATGAAACTCCACTTTCTGCCTTAATTGTTTCCTTTGATTTACTTAAAATTTCGTTAAATATTTCTTCTAGTTTGGCAGGTAAAGCATTGTTTAATAAGTCGAGTACTTCATCTCCTTCAAGGTCAATATTTTGAATTCTTTCTTTCAATTCTTGGTCTATATGTCTTTTTTCATTATTAACAATTTCGTCCAAATCCACTTCTTTAGTCTTGTAGCTATCAAGCTCATCAAGTATTGGACCAATGTCATTAAGGACGGTTTCCTCGCCTAAAATTTCCTTGATTTTAGAAACTCTTTCAAATAAGTCTTTGTTTTCCTTGAAATAGTCTAATATCACTTCAGGTACAAGCTGATAAACTGGAGCATCCTTGTTTATCATAATTAAGTTAGGCATGTCTCCTAAGTCAAGGAATCCTTCAGTGTATATGTAAAAGATTAATTCATATCCTTTCAATTCTTCCTGGAAGAATGGTGAATCAGAGGCGGTTAGTATTGTGTAGTATTTGTTCAATCCTAAATCCATTAGGTAGTCGGCATCTTCATGGCTTTCTACAAGTATTGCCTTAGCTGCATCATAGTTTGCTTTGGATTTCTTGGGTGTGTGCAGGTTTTTCATTAGCTTATCCAAGTCATATAATGGCAATTGGCTTACTTTCTCTTTTGCATTCATTACAAAATCCAATCTTTCATTGATGATGGCTTCATCTTTTATAGGAGCAAGGAGCAGAATTCTGTTTTTAGAGTAGGAAGTGTTTGAATAGCCAACTATCTTTTCTATTATCTCTTCGTACAGTTGGATTGCCCTTTCGCTTTTCAAGAACTTTTGGGCAGGATTTCCAATTAATTGGTTCATGATTTCAATTGCCTTTCTTTGGCTGATTCCTTCAATGCTTATTAGTCTTTCAAGGTCAAGATCATCAATTACTCGGTTTAATTCCTCTTCTCCTCCCAATTCACCAATAATCTTTTGAGATAATTTGTCTCCAATTCCCTTAATGTTTTGTAAATTTGCTCCTTCCATAAGATTACCTCAATTTAAGAATGATTAAATAATTTCTTACATTTTTTAAAATAATTAAATTGCCTTTTTTTCTTTGTCATATTGTTAATTTCTTTTATTTTTCTATTGTTTTTTAAATCTTTTGATTTTCAAGAGTTTCAATTTCAATCTGATTAGAATATTTGATTCATTTCGTAAATTTTTATAAATATTTATTTCAATCCCTTTTCAAAGTTTGCCTTTGTTATGTTTGGACAGTATTCAGCTATTGTTTTTTTAGATTCATTGATGTTGTCTGTTTTTCCGTCAATAATGTCCTTATATGTCTTTCCAATATCCTTAATGTAATCTGCTGATTTCCATCTTGCATCTATTGAAAAGCTTGAGATTCCCATTGACTTTAAATAGTCTATATTATCGATTAGACAAAGTTCTTCACAGTTCAATAGTATGATTGTGTCTTCATTCAAGCTGGTTCTAATAGGATAATACATGTCTTTTCTATTCTTTAGATAATATTCATTTGAATCAATATAGAAATTATTGTAATAATCATGATTGCTCTTCATCATTTGCTTTTTATTGTATTTGCTGATTAGCTTCAATTGCTTTTTAGAGACCAATTCCTTTCTTGTTATCATTGATTCGATATTTCCATGAACCAAAAGTTCCAATTCAGGAAGCTCCTTGCCCTTATGAAGTTCAATGTAATAGTCTTCCATCAAATCTTTAATGTTTTTCTTATATAACTCTGGAGAGATGGATATGGTTTCATAATTGTCAAGTTCCAATACAGATTCTATATTAAATACATTCAATGGATAATTTCCATAAAGTTTGACATTGAACTTGTCTTTTAATGAATCATCCAATCCAATAGAAGAGACCATTATGTCAATGTCCAAATTCATCTTTTTAAGGATTCCCATAATCTTCATTATTGATTCCTTGGATTGCTTATGGGCAATGTCAGGCAACTTCCAGATCAATTCATAATCCTGATTTTGGGAAATTTCAATAGCCTCTTTAAGGAAATTGACACAGTAGCTGATGTTTAATTCATGCTCCTGCAAGGATTTGTTTTCTATTATGTCTTGGTTGAATTCTTCAAAGTCCTTATTTGAAGGAATTTCCAAATAGATTCTATTGTAAATGGATTCATTGCCCTTATTCAGTTCCTTTAGGATTTCCAAGCTATTGATATAAAGTGATAGATTGTTGTCTTTGCTGTCATCGACTTTTGATTTCAAGTCAATTCTCTTTCTAAAGTCTTCACATAATCTGAATATGTTTCTTTCAGCTATTTCCATATCTTCAATTTTTGGCTTGTAGCTTTCAACGATCTCTTCCTCAAGTCTATTGAAGAAAGTTCTTCTAAGCTCATTTATTTCACTTATTGGGGAGAACAGGCTTTTGTTATTGTTTACTGTAATCTTTTCAATGTAATAAGGCAAGTCTCCAATCTTTAAAAGCTGCTTTTTGATTGTTTCATTGGATATTGGCTTTTTGATTGCCTCTTCCCATGGCTTTTCTCCCTTAACCTTAAGGGTGATTACCTTGCCGTTATCCAATTTCAGATTTCCCTTTAAGTGAGGATAATTGTCGCTGTCTATTCTAAAGTAAAGTTCAAGCAATGACTTTTTAATGTAATGGTTTTCCTTTTTATGTGGAAGGTCCTTCACTTCATTCAAAAGGGAGTTTTTCTTTGTAAGGAATACTTTTGAGCCTTTAGTCAGTGGGAAATTGATTCTTCTGTTTTCCCTAACCCTTTTGACAACTAATAGCTTTCCTTCAATGTCCTTGTCCCTGTCTCTTTTTCTCCAATGCTTGTCTTTGGAATCTTTTAGGACAGGTTTTGAGGATATGTCAAATCCATAGGTTTGGATGCTGCCATCAGTAGGAATGCTTTCCTTGATTTCCCTTTTAGTCCTTTTTTCCTTTCTTTTAGCTCTTTTATCCTGTTTTGTTTTATTTTTTCTGTTTTTGTTATCTTGATTATCTTCATTTGGATTGGTTTGGCTATTTGGATTGGTTTCGATTAGTATTCCATCTCCCTTTTCAGGAATGTGTATGAGATTGTCCCTTAGCAAAATGTGTATCTCTTCTGTTTGGGGATTGTATCTGTGGATTTGTCCAATGTATAATCCTTGATGTCCTGGCTTTTTCCTGTTCATTATTATAGGATTGTTTTTAGGAATCAAGTGTCCTGTTGTAAACTCTCTATTGAATACCAATTCCAATTCTTCAAGGGATTCCATATTCTGAAGCTTTTGTTCTCTTTTCAGCTCAGCTATTCTTTCCTTGTCATGAGCCTTTTTCAAATCAGTGCTTCTTCCCTTTTTCCCTTTGCTTTTCCTTTCCAGTTCCTTGATGTTTCTGTTCAATTCCCTGTTTGTCTTGTCATACCTTAATTTGTTCAGTCTTTTTCTGTAGTTTTTGACAACAGTTGCAACATAATCATTGCTTCTCATTCTCCCTTCTATCTTTATGCTGTCAACACCTAAACTGATTATTTCATCAAGATGTTCATATAATGAAAGGTCTTTTGGTGATAGGAGGTAGTTTCCTTCGTTTTTAGCATTGATCTTTTTGGTTTTATTTATGTTCAATTCATATTTTTCCCTGCAAGGCTGAGCACAGGTTCCTCTGTTTCCGCTTCTTCCTCCTTGCATTGAAGAAAGTAGGCAATGTCCTGAATAGCTGTAGCAAAGTGCTCCATGAGCGAATATCTCTATTTCAATACCTAATGAATGGGCATAATCGATAATCTCCTTCAATTCATTCATTTCAGTCTCTCTTGGGAGAACAATTCTTTTAATATTATGTTCTGATGCCCATCTTATTCCTTCAATATTGTGGATGTTCATTTGAGTGGATGCATGGATCTTAAGATTAGGGATGTTTTCATTAATGATTCTTACAAGTCCAATGTCTTGGATAAGCACTGCATCAAAGCCCATTTTATATAATTCAAGAAGGTAATTCGCTACCTTTTCCAATTCTCCTTCCTTGATTAGGATATTGACAGTTACATAAACCTTTACATTATGCAAATGAGCATACTTTACAGCTTCCCTTATTTCTGGGACTGAAAAGTTTTCTGCAAATTTCCTTGCTCCAAAATTCTCTCCAGACAAGTATATTGAATTTGCACCAGACAATATTGCTAACTTCAAATGCTCTGCAGATCCAACAGGTGCTAATAATTCAGGTAATTTCATTTTATTCCTCTAATTTAAGATAATTGTTTTTTCATAAATTTATGAATTCATAATTTGGCTTATTTTAACTTTATCATTATAAATTCGTCTTATTTTTTGTTTTTTTAGATTTATTGTTATAATTTCATCTTATTTTTTCTTTTTATCATTTATTATTTTATCAAATGCTCTTTTTTTTTACTTTTTTAGCATTATTATTTTAATTTCATCTTCTTTTTTGCTTTAGCATGGTTTTTCATGTATTCTTCCATTAATGAAGTTTCCTTTGTTTAATCTTGATAATGTTATGTTATTTATTTGCTCTTTAAGCAAGTTCAAATCATATGTGTTGTCTTCCTTTAATGCCTGTGAGTAAAGTGAGACTATTGTAGAACTGTATTGCGGTGAAGAGAATCTGCAATCTATTATGCAGGAGTTCACTCCAGTTTCCTTAATCAATTCCACTTCATCTATTAGGCATAAGCAGTCCTTATTGATGAAATGGCTGTGCATGTTATAATCAAAGACCACCTTATATTTGAATTTCTTACGCTTTTGGTCTTCAAGTATTGCATAATCTGAAGAATCCTTGACTATAAAATCCTTTCCATCATTAAGATTTGAAAAGTCATCCTTGCTGCTCATAACTTCAAGGTTTCCTTGAATGATTAGATTTAAGTCTACATCAGCAGCTCCCTTGATGAATTGGTATTTTGAAACCAATTCCTTGATTTCTGTATGTGACAATTCAGAAGATAGGATTATGCTTTCAAAGCCAGCATCAGAGAGGTTTTTAACGCTATAGCTATTCCAGACATTTAGGTTATGGTTTCCATAAACCTTATGATTAAAGCTGTTAGCTATTCCTGGAGTGTCATACATGATTGGGATTCTCATTCCTTCATCTTCCAAGCCTTCAATGATTTTGCTGATTTCATTTATTTCCTCATCGCTGATAAATGATGATAAGACAAGAACCAGCTTGTCATTTGTATTTTCCTTGCCTTTATAAACGATGGAATATGCCTCTTTCAATAAATCCTTAATATTGCTGAAGTATTCCTCTGGGCTATTGTATGAAAATGATGGATCAAAGAAATACTTGTGGATTGGCAATTTGGAAGTCATTTTGATAAGTTCCAAATTGTCTGCAAATATTGAAAGGTTCAATCTTTCATTTCTAACTGGAATGTCTGTATAGCTTTTGTATTCTTTAATGAATTGGCTAATGCGTTTGTTTGTTGCTCTGATTTCCTTTTTGTCAGGCTTGTAATAGCCTAATAATAGTTCGGTAGCCTTATCAAGTATGGTTCTTCTTATCTTGTTTAGCTTTCCAATAGGAACAAAGCTTTTTTCAGGCATTCCATTTATGGTTAAGCTGTTAATGTAAAATGATGTTGAGCCTGTTTTAAGCATTTGCTTTTCAATGTCTTCAATGCTTATTGGCCTTTTTTGAGCAGGTTCGAATTTGGTTTCTGATATGTATCTGAAGTTAAATTCCTCTTCCTTGTTTTCGTTGTTTATTCCCTTTTCAACAATCTTGAATTTGGCATTGATGTTAAGCCTCAAGTCTTCAGTCCATCTGATGTCTAAATCCAATGGGATGTTTTGCCTTATTGTTTCATTGTGGAATTGCTTGAGATTGTCATGAGTTGATTTGGAATAGCTTAAGAGAACCTTGTCACCTTCCCTTACATTTCTTGTTGTTTCAAGCTTTATGTACTCGTCAGTCTGTTCCTTGATGTTGTCGATGTAGATTCCTTTGATTTTATCCTTGTATTTGAAGCCTATTCCATCTCCAATGTCAAGGTTGATCTTGAATTCCTTGTTTTCCTTAGCGATGGTAATTAGTTCACCTTTTTTCTCTATGATCTTTCCAATGTAGACTCCTTCGTGACATGAGCTTTCCCTTCCCAATACCTGTCCAGGCTTTTGGTTGAGAATGTATCCATCTGTAAATTGTCTGTTGAATACAAGGCTTAAGTCCTTTTCATAGTCTCCTTCATCTCCATCTATCAAGTGTCTGTATGCATTTGTGATTGTTCCAACGTAATCTGCAGACTTCATACGCCCTTCCAATTTAAGTGAAAAGACACCTGCATCTTCTATTCTATCCAATCCTTTGTAGACTGCAAGGTCATGGGTTGAAAGGAGATATCCGTTTCCAACATTGTAATTTTTATATTTAAGCTTGTATTGCTTACGGCATGGCTGTGCACATGCTCCTCTGTTTCCGCTTCTTCCACTGTTGTAAGAGGAAATGTAGCAGTTTCCACTAAAGCAATAGCAGAGGGCTCCATGTCCAAAGACTTCAACTTCCATGCTTAAATTTGATTCCTTTAGCTTTTTGGATATTTCAGCTATTTTATCGACGCTTATTTCACGTGGGAAGACTATTCTGGAGATATTGTTTTCCACAGCCCATAGGATACAATCATAATCGCTTAAGGTCATTTGGGTGGATGCATGGACTTCAAGGCCAGGAATAAGGTTTTTGATAAGTTCAATGATTCCCAAGTCCTGTACGATAACTGCATCAACACCTATTTTATATAAGTAGAACAGGTATTTCACCACATCTTCAACTTCAAAGTTGTTTATTAATGTGTTTACGGTTACATGTATTTTTGCTCCATTCAAGTGGGCATATTCCACACTTTTTTCTATTTCCTCTAAAGTGAAGTTTTTGGCAAATGCCCTTGCTCCAAATCTTTCTCCAGATATGTATACTGCATCAGCTCCTGCATTGACTGCTGTAACCAATATGTCATAGTCTCCTGCAGGTGCTAATAATTCAGGTAATGTCATTAAGTAATCTCCTATAATTTTGATGTTTGATTGTTTTTAGAAATTTAATTTAATTTAATTTTTATAATATGAAAATTTTTTTGTTTTTGATTTATGAGATAATGCTTTATTTCAATTTTAATCTTAGTTTAAGGATTTTTTATTTAAAATAATCTAACTATTAATAATATGTTAATTTTATTATATAATAGTTTTATAAATATGATTCTAATTATTCATTATTAATATATTGTTTTTTATGGGAGCTTGTGAAAACTATTCAAATTAGATAAATTATATATTCTAAAAAAATAAATTTTATCTTATGTATATAGTTTTGGAAGGAATAGATGGCTCTGGGAAATCAACCCAGATAAAATTGTTAAAGGAATGGCTAGAGAATAATGGCTTTAATGTTGAAACAATTACAGAACCGACTGATATGGAAATTGGAAGGCTTATTAGAGAATATTTGGCTAGAAGCGATGCTGATTCAGAGTCTATGCAAAGGATTTTAGGATTATTATTCGCTGCTGATAGACTTATGCAGATGGATAAGATTGAAAGTTTGGAAAAGGAAAACACTGTTGTGATAAGCGACAGATCTTTCTATTCAAGCTTTGTGTATCAAGAACCACTAGAATGGGTTAAAGAGTTAAATAAATATGCTAAGGTTCCAGATTTGGTTTTGCTCTTGGATTTGGATGTTAAGAAATCTGTTGACAGATGTGATAAAAAAGATAAATTCGAAAACGAAGCCTTTTTAACTGAAGTGAAACAGAAGTATTTGGATTTGGCTGAATCCTATGATAACATTAAGATAATTGATGCAAATAATGGTCCAAATAAGGTGTCTTCTGATATTAAAAAAGAAGTTGCTCCATTATTTGATATCTGTAAGGATTGTATTTTATAATCTAAAAATAGGATATTTAAGTAAACTCTTAAAAAGTTATTTTTTTTATATTAATAATTAAAATCTAAATTAATATTTTTTTTTAAACTAATTATTATGATTTAAATTAGTTATTTTTTTTAAACTAATTATATAATCTAAAATTATAATCTAAATTAGTTATTTTTTTTTAAAATAATAATTAAAATCTAAAATAAGTATTTTTAATTTTAAATAAAAATAAGGAAGTAAAGATAGTTAAATTAGATTATCTTTTATCTAATTCATCTAATCTTTCTTTCATTACTTTAACGATGTATTCTTGTGCTTTTTCAAGCTCTTCTTTTGTTCCTTGGAGTTTTGGTCCAAATTCAGTTTGCTTAAGTTCAACATCGAACTGTTCAATAACATGAGCAAGCATTTGTTCTCCAATACCATTGGTAAGTTTCATTTCATATACTGGTTCTTCTTCCATTCTATCCCTCTTTATCTTTTTTTAAAAATAATAATTATAATCTTATTTTTATTTTGTGAGCCTATAATTACTCTTTATTTATTCTTTTGACTCCAAGTTTAATCCTTATTTATTCTTGTGACTCCATAAAGTCTCTTACTGGCTTAAGGAAGTCAATAAGGAATTTGGTCATTGCATTCTTCAAGTCCATTGGGTGCAAGTTTTCTTCGCTGTACATTTGGTATAACTCATCTTTAGTGAGTTCTAAGTTTCCACCAAATTTCTCAGGTCTTTCTATAAGCAAAGTGTCTTGCTGTGTAAATACAAAGTGGTCTGCAATTTCCAAAATAGGGTTTCCTTCAGTTTCTCCCATTGGACAGTAGCTTTTCTTGATTTTGTCTTTAATGGTCTTTTCATCATCGTCAACAGCAATGTAGTTTCCTTTGCTTGAAGACATCTTGTCATCACCGTCAAGACCATGAATCAAAGGAGTGTGAATACAGGCAGGAGCTTCTTTTCCTAATCTTGGAAGGTTTTCCCTTGCCAACATTTGGATTTTTCTCTGTTCCATACCACCTAATGCAATATCCACTTCCAATGCAGACATGTCTGCAGTTTGCATCAATGGATAAACTACACTTGCCACTTTTGGATTGTCATCGTGTCTGCTGACTTGATCCATACTTCTTTTAGCTCTTTTCAAGGTGGTTAATGTAGCTAATTGGTAAACGTCATTAGTGTATTCGCTTCCGGTTTGGAAAGATGAACCTAAAATGTATTCAGTGTCATCTCCAAGTCCTAATCCTTGGAAGCATCTTTTATTGTATTCTGCAGTTTCAACTATTTCCTCTACAGTTCCTTTTCCATTTAAGAAAGCATGATAATCTGCAAGTAAAATCTTGATTTTAAATCCTAAATCCTGTAATTGTTTAAGCTTCATTATTGTTACTGCATGGCCTAAATGAATTTTTCCAGAAGGTTCATATCCAGTATAAGCAATAGGGTGTTCTTTTTCAAGCTTTTCTTTTAATTCATCTACATCAATGATTTCTAAAGTTCCTTCTTGAATTAATTCAATTTTTTCTTCAATGTTCATTGTATCACACTTTTGTTTTATTCGGTTATTTGATAATTATGAGATTTTTGGTTTTTCCCATTATTTTCTTTATTTAGCAATAATTGGGATTGTTAAATTTTTATTCTTATTTCTTTATTTGGTAATATTTGAGATTATTAAATTTTTTCTTTATTAATGATTATGAGATTATATAGATTTTGCCATCTATCTTTATAACATCTATCTCTTCGCCAATATTGTATTTTTCCAATTTTTCAGTCATTTCCAAATCAATTGGGCTGTAATCATCTGGGTCAAGGATTTGAAGAGTGCTTGGAGACTTTGATGTTATGATTGCCTTTTGAACACCTTCAAGATGGTCTATTTTTTCTATAGAGTCATATTCTCTCCATTTCAATGCTATTTTCTCTTGATTTTCCAAGTTTATCACTTGGATTCTGTTTCCATCAACATCATTGATCTGGTAGACATTGTCATTGTATTTTACAAAATCATCTTTAACGAATTTTGGAAGCCTTAAGGATATCCAGATTCTGTATAATCCCTTACCTGTAGACTTGTCTTCACTTATAAGTCTTGGAGATTCTTTAGTAGTTCCTCCAAACTCTTCCTTAAGATGCTCTATAACTTTTTTAGCAGATTTAAGTGAACCGATATAATAGTCATTTCCTTCCTTAAGCCTTGCAACTTGAGGGATATAAGCTAATTTGTCCTTTTTATATTGCTTGTTAAGGGTTCTGTTGACAATTTCCTCTGCCTTTTCTATTTCATCTTCCTTAAGTTCCCTGTCATCAGCACGCAATTGGATTACAGCTTCATAATATCCTGCATTCCTTTTGCTGCAGTCAGGGCAAACAGAGTAATTGATCTTTACATTTGGAGTGTGTGTTTCCACCACTTCTTCTCCTAAAACAGTTGCAATAGCTTCAACATAACATTCTGCAATTGTTCCTCTCATTTGGCCAATTTCAAGTTCAATCTCTTCGTTTTCAGCCAAATCGGAAAGGGTGATGTTTCTCTCTAATGCTCTATAGATGATTTCCTCTTCTGGAATGTATTCATCTTTCCATTTTCCTTCATCTAATTTAGCATTACAGTGATTGCAGACAGTTACAGAGATATTTTCTGGAATTTCCATAAGTTGGAATTTCTTTAAAAAACAGTTTTTACAGATTCCATCTATCATTTCAACATCTGTTGCACCGCATTCTGGACAAAACATTTTAAAACACTCAAGTAAATAAAAATTAATAATTTTGATAAAAATACAAGATATACGTTAAAATAGATAATGAATGGCTTAATAAAATAAATCAATATTTTAATTTAATAATCCATGTTTTAGTTTAATAAATCAATTTTAATAAAAAAATAAAAGAAAAGATATAAAAAATTTATAATGGCTTAAGGGGAGCTTTTGCACCACATGCAGCACATTTTAAGATAAATATCCTATCTTCTCTTATGATTTTGGTATCTGGTCTGTTACATTCATGGCAGATAACATACTTTTCAATATATTCATCAATTCTTTCATTGATTAGGAAATGATTGAATTTACCTTGTAAGATTGCTCTTACTCCTTCTAAGTTACCTGCAGTACCTAATTCTCTTAATAAATATTTTAATACATGTTGAGGATCTCTGTTTAAAGAATCTGCAACATCTTTGAAATTTTGAATGAATGTTCTATTACCTTGAATAACAGAGTATGCTTTAACCGGTTCAAACCTTTTGCTTTCAAATACTTCAGGAGGTAATTGGTCAATAGCTCTGTTTAATAAGTTTTCATAATCTTCCATTTTTTTCACCTCTTTGGAATAATAAAATAATTTGCAATAATTATAATCAAATAAAATTTGGATAATTCTTTTTTAAAATAGTATTTGGATTATATTAATATAAGTTATATTTTTTATCATTTATTAATGTATTTATTAATATAATAAAATATTTGGATAAAAATCTAATCTATTCTGATTAAAATAAAAAAATTATGAGAATATCTAATTTATTTCTGCTTAAAATAAAATTAAAATTATAGATATATTCCAAAACACTATTAGTTTTAAAAAGAAAATTCAAAACAAGTTTGTTAAATTTAAAAAAATAAAAAAAATGCTTGATTGAATCAAGCAAAAATGTTTAATTTAGTCTTATAGTCTATTTACAAGACATTTGTGATGTTTAAGTTCTCCTATAGTCTGTTTACAAGAGATTTGTAATGTTTAAGTTCTCTTATAGTCTGTTTATAAGACCATTACGAGGTTCGAAGATCATTCCCTTGTTCTTGAGATTTTTAACGATTTCGTCAACTTTCTCTTCACTTATCTCATATTTTTCCACAGCTGTCTGCTTTAGGATTTTAACTGGAACCTTATCAAATTCTCCTTCCAATTCTGTAATCTCTGCCATGATCTTATTCATTAAATCTCTATCTGAAGTTGCAGGTCTTCCTTCGAATTTATCAATATCGATCTTTCCAGATACTGGATCCATTCCAATCTTTTCTAAACAGTATTGCTGTAGCTTGATAGCCCTATGTGCATCAGAAGCTTCCACCTTGTCCTTAAGCTGTAGCTTTGCACTGGCTTCTGCTAAACGAACGATAGCTTCCAATTGTCTTGCAGTGATTGCCACTGGAGTGTCCTCTTCAACACCTCCTCCTCTTACTGTAACATAAAACTCTTCCAATACCTGCATAGCTTCATCAGTAAGGGTTGGATTAATGTTTTTACGTGCATAAGCGATATATTTCCTAAGCAATTCAGGCTCAATTTCATATTCTACATTTGATGTTTTATGTATTTCAAGAATGTGCCTAGCAATCTTTCTATCGTTTTCCACATTTGGCCTATCTTCAAGTGCGAAGTATAAATCGAAACGAGAAAGAATAGGTGAAGGCAAGTCAATCTGTTCTGCTACACCTTTATATTGGTCAAATCTACCGAACTTAGGGTTTGCCGCTGCAAGCACAGAACATCTTGTATTTAATGTTGCCATGATTCCTGCTTTTGCAATACTTACTGTTTGCTGTTCCAATGCTTCGTGAAGTGCAGATCTGTCTTCTGAACGCATTTTGTCCAATTCGTCTACACATACGTTACCTTGGTCCCCAAGTACTAATGCACCTGCTTCAAGAGACCATCCTCCAAGTTCATCCCTAACTGCTGCTGCAGTTAATCCAGCACCTGAAGTACCTTTACCACTTGTGTAAACACTTCTTGGAGCTAATTTGGAAACGTATTTAAGTATTTGAGACTTACCCATACCAGGGTCCCCTACAAGCAAGAGGTGTATGTCTCCCCTTAAACGAGTACCATCGTCTAATTGTGTAACTGTTCCTCCAAAGAGCTGTAAGGCAATAGCTTCCTTTACCTCTCTGTAACCTCTAATTGAAGGTGCAGTTGAATTGATGATCTTATCGTGTATATGAGGGTCTCTGGATAATTCTAAAATCTTCTGTTCGTCTTCCTCACTAAGTTCAAGTTCCTCAAATTCCTGTTCTAAAGGTTCAATATGATTTACATAAATGTAATTTTTGAATTTTCCACTTCTTTCTTCTCTAAATGTTTTCAATGTTCCTGTGATTCTTACTTTGTCTCCAGGATTCAATTCATCTACCAAATCATCTTCTAAAACCATAAGCATTTGTTTTGGTTCAGTTCCTCCAGATAAGTTTTCTAAAGGTTCTTGCATTCTAGCGCTTTGAGTGTCTATGTATTTAGAATCTTCTTGAAGCAATCTAAAAGATCTTCCACCACATTCACTGCATAATGAAGGCTCCATGATATGGTTTCCAGAGGATTGTTCCACATCAACTATTCTCATGCAGCTTCTACATTCAAATCTTCCTGTTTCAATCCTTGGACGAATTTCATCAGTTTTTCTGACAATTCCATCAGCTGACACAAATTGGCCTATGTATTTACTTAATAAATCACTTAATGGAATGTTGTTGTCAAGATTTTCAAATCTGATGTTTAATTCTGCATCTTTCATTAATGGATCGATATTTTTAATAGCCTTTTGGGAAGCTGCAATAACTTCATCAGGCTTTTTTATCAGCAAATCCGCTAAATCAGGATCGAACATCTCCAATTCTTTGTAATTGACTGTAAGTGACCTTTCATCAGGATATTTTTCTAAGATTTCAAATACATCATTTTTGTAAACTGTTGAGAAAAATTCCTCAAATTTTGAAAGTGATGTTTTTGATTTGTTAGTGGAATTCATTGTATTATATTCTTTATATTTAATCTTATAAAAGTTTATTTGATTTTAAAAAAAATTTCATTTTCCTACTGTATTTGGCTTGTAAAATTGATTTAATCCAGTTATAATTTTACAATCATTTTTTATTCTTTTATCAAATTATTATTTATTTAATCCAGTTATAATTTTACATTCAGTTTTAATTTTTTTATCCGATTATCATTTTCAGTTTTAATTGATAATTATAAATAGGTGTAAATTTAAAACTAATAATAGTATTAGATATTTTTTAAATAATATTATGGTGAATTTATGAGAAAATCAAGATTGGGTCTATTCAAATCAACTTCTATGCTAATTTCAGTTTTAGGAGTTATAATGATTGTAGCTACTGTTGCTGCAATTGCTTATATTGGTTTTAGCCTAGTCTCTTCTAATCTTACTGGTGGAATTTCTTCCGGTACTCAATATGACCAATTAGCAGAGCTAAAATCTAATTGCACCAATTTAGAGGTTCAATTTAATGATACTGGTAATAAGATTTATGCTATGGACAATATTACTTTAGAAAGAGAGTTTGTAAATGCAAAAGTGGAACTTGTACGGGTTCAAAATGATTTAAGTGATGTAGAAAGTGCATTGTCGATGGGTAAGCCTGCTCCGGAAGTTGATAAAAGACTGAAACAAACAAGAGAAGATTTAAAGATAGCTCAAGAAGCTTATAATACATTGTCAGTTAAATAAATATTTTATTTAACTTTCTTTTTTTATTTTAACTAATTTTAATTAAAATTTTAACTATTCCTATTCAATACTATTTTTTTATTAAATTTATAAAATTCTTATTTTCATATTCAATGCTTTTTTTATTAAATTTATAAAATTCTTATTTTTTCCTTTTAGGTCCTTTTCTATATCCTAATCCAACAATATACATTTCTTTGCTTTTTTGTCTTGATGATGGTGGCTTAGTTGATTTCACTTTTCTGAAATCGTATTTTATGCTGTCTAAAAGACGCTTGTATTCAGCTCCTTGAAATGCCTTGATTACCAGGTTTCCTTCAGTTTCAAGAATATTGTCTGCAATCTTAAATACTGTTTCAACAAGGTCTACAGATCTTAAATGGTCTAAATCCTTGATTCCAGTTAATGAAGGTGCTGCATCAGACATCAAGACCTTTGCCTTTCCGTTAGTCAATTCCATAACCTTTTCCTGAATAATGTCTTTGGTGAAGTCTCCTCTGATTCCATAGAAATTAGGGTCTGGGAATGGCTTTATCCTATTTAAGTCCACTCCTACAACGATTCCCTCTTCACCTACCTTTTCCAAAGCAACTTGAGACCATCCTCCAGGAGCTGCACCTAAATCCACTACAGTGTCTCCCTCTTTAATGATCTTGTATTTCTTATCAAGCTGTTTGAGTTTGAATGATGCTCTTGAACGGTATTCTTCACTTTTTGCTCTTTTATAATAAGGATCATTCTTCTTTTCCACTTGCCATCTGCTTCCCATTTTAGCCCTCCTTAAATTATTCCTCTTTATTGTTTTCTTTCTCTTTGTCCTTTTTTGCCTTTTCTTCAAAGAAATTCAATGCTGAACAGACAGGTCTTCCAGTTTGTATGAATTCTATGCTTATCTCATTTCCATTTATTTCCATCAATGCTACAGAGGGGTCTGATAATCTTGGATTTGTTGGACTTCCAGGATTGACTAAAATAACATCCTTGACCTTTTCCAATTGGGCTATATGTGAATGTCCGCTTACAAGAATGTCTACACCTAACTGTAATGCATTGTAGTATAGGTGCTGTGTGTCTCCTCTTGGATAAACCTCTCCATGGATTATTCCTATTTTATGACCTTCCACTTCAATGACTTTTGCAGCAGGCAAATCAATCTCTCCAACAACTCGATCCATATTTCCTTCAACTGCAACAACTGGAGCTATCGCTTCCAATTCATCAATAACGCTTTGGCTTGTAATGTCTCCTGCATGAAGTATTAACTCAACATTTTCAAAGCTTTCCAAAACCTTTTCTGGAAGTTTAACTCTTCTATCTGGAATATGTGTGTCTGATATTAGTCCGATTAGCATAATTTCACATGTCTTTTGGTTTTTAAGATTAATTTAACAGTTTTAGCTATTAATTAATTTGGCAGTTTTCTAAGTTTCTCTTAAGATTGTTTAAATAAATTATTTTGCCAGTCTTCTAAGTTTTTCTTAAGTAATTGTTTAACAATAATTACTTTGTTTAATATAAATTATATAGTTTTTTAGAAAATCATCATTTTTTAATATTTTTTCTTTCTAATATCGTTTCAGTATAGGGAATTTTTTAAAAATCAGTATAAGTTTTGTTTAATATACTTCAAATGAAAATTAATAATAAAACTTTATAAGTTTATAAAAATATAATATTATTATCGATAAATATATTCTATATTTTAAGATTATTTCTGAAAAATTATTTCATTCAGGAGATTAAAAATGGGTAAAGTTAGTAAAGAAAAAATATTGGAGATTTTAGAAGGATATGATAAAGACAATATAACTATCGCAACTTTAGGTAGTCACACTTCTTTACATATTCTTAACGGTGCTAAACAAGAAGGATTTAGAACTGCTATCGTATGTGCAAAAGGAAGAGAAGTCCCTTATCAACGTTTTGATGTAGCAGATGAATATATCATTGTCGATAAATTTGAAGACATTGTAAACGAAGATGTTCAACAAAAATTAAGAGACATGAATGCAATCGTTATTCCTCATGGATCCTTTGTTGCATATGCAGGTTTGGACAATGTTGAAGACAAGTTCAATGTTCCTATGTTCGGTAACAGAGACATCTTAAGATGGGAAGCTGAAAGAGACTTGGAAAGACAATTGCTTGTCAACGGTAAAATCAGAATCCCAATGAAATACGATGACCCTTCACAAATTGACCGTGCTGTAATGGTTAAGTTCCCTGGAGCAAGAGGTGGAAGAGGTTACTTCGTAGCTTCATCTACTGAAGAATTTGATGAAAAAATCGAAGCAATGAAAGAACGTGGCTGGATTGAAGATGCAGATGTGGAACAAGCTCACATTGAAGAGTATGTATCCGGTTGTAACTACTGTATCCACTATTTCTACTCAGCATTAAATGATGAAGTGGAACTTATGGGTATGGACAGCAGATACGAATCCAGTATTGATGGATTTGTAAGAATGCCTGCTAAAGACCAATTATCCATTGATATTAGCCCATCTTATGTTGTAACTGGTAACCACCCAGTTGTAATGAGAGAATCATTGCTCCCACAAGCATTTGAAATCGGTGACAAATTAGTTAAAAGTGCTGCAGAATTAGTAAAACCTGGTTTAAACGGTCCATTCTGTATCCAAACTCTTGTTAACGATAACCTTGAAGTTGTTGTATTTGAAACAAGTGCAAGAACTGATGGTGGTACAAACACCTTCATGGAAGGTTCTTCCTACAGTTACCTCAAATACGGTGAAGGTATGAGTATGGGAAGAAGAGTTGCACGTGAAATTAAAATGGCACTCGAAAACGGTGGATTTGAAAAGATCATTACATAAACTTAATATCTTTTCATTATTTTTTTCTTTTTTTTATTTCTCATTATTTAGTTCGACATTATTAAAACTATTTTTTAAAAAAACATATTTTCAAAATAAATATGAAATTTAAAAAAATACTTGTGTCTATCAATTTAAAAAACAGGATATTTGGAATTATATTAAAAAAAATAGAATAATTAGAATTATTAAATTCTAATTGATTTGATTTGTTTATTAATTTTAAGATTTATTCAAATCCTAATAAATTAGATTTGTTTTATTCATCTTCTTCTTTCTTTTTTCTGCTTGGTAAAAAGAGGTTGCGGATATTGGTTGTTACACTTCCTGTGTCTTCCATCTTTTTCATTTTAATTGGAACGTTCTTGGTTCCTTTGTAACTGCTTGCCTCTTCGTAAGCCTCTTTTGATTTGGATCTGTCTTTGTAAAGGTAAGATCCGAAGTATGCCATTATTGCACCAAGGCCAAGAATTGTAACTACAGTGATTAAATCTCCAGTTTCAGATGGTACATAGTTTCCAATCATTCCCCCATATGCCAAGTAGAGTAATGGTGTTGCACCAACAATACCTAAAAGGACAGCTTTTAATTTTGTTTTTGCCTCATAACCTATATAAAGAGGTCCAATAGCTGCAAATGCCATTAAGATATCAATATTATGTTGATATGCCATAAGTGGGAAAAATGCATATGCTGCTGCACCAAATATCAATGATTTTAAATTTATCTCTGGCAAACTACTGTTTTTAGTTTTATTTCCTTTAGGATTTTTTTGCTTATCTGCATCTACCATTCAATCACACCTAAAACTTTAAAATTAATCAATTAACATTTTATATATCTTATTAGATTTTTATTTTTCATATAATTTAAAGTTTAATGTTTTTTAGTTTAAAGGAAAGATTGTTTTAATTTGTTTAGAATTTATTTTAAAAAAAGGACATAAAAAAGAGATTAAATATTTTTTAAAAAAGAAAAAAGAAAAAATCGATTTAATTAGTTTTAGAATAAAAATTAAAATAAAAATGAAGACTTTATTTTAAATATTCATCTTAAGTGGTAACTATAAAAAAGTATTTTATTTAAAATAATCTTTTAAAGTTGTAAAAAAGAGTAGGTTAATCATTTAAAGTTGTAAAAAAGTGTAGGTTATTTTAAAATATTCATTTAAAGTAGTAAAAATAAAAAAATGTATTAAAAAAAATAAAGAAAAAGAAAAAATAAAATTTTTTATTCTTCTTTTCCAGCTATTGCTCCACCAATAGCACCAGTTATTCCCATAGCAATCATGTATTTGATTATTTGAAGAATAACATCAATAAAACCTGTGATTCCAGAGACTGTAAATCCAGCAAGACCTCCGAGAGGACCCATTAATGCACTTCCTCCAACAGTTACAAGTATTACGAATAGGATTGCAGATACTATTGAACCGAATGCTCCTGCAAGAGCAGCATTCCACAATCCGCCAAGTGCTCCATCATGAGCAATGTATCCTACTATAAATCCAACTATTAAAAGGCCCCAGAATTCATAACGGCTGAAGAATAGGGCTACAACTAATGTTAGTATAAATCCTAAAATCACAGCATTCATTTTTGCCATAATATCACCTCTTTTCAATTATTTCTATATTTAATTTTATATTTTTTGATTTTTAAATTTTTGTTTTTATTCAGTTTTTTCCATGGTTTCAATTTGCTTTTGTTCAGAAGTTTTTTCAAAAACCTTTACATTGTCAGAATCTTCTTTGAACAATTCAGCTATTCCTCCGACTGAACCTAAGATTCCAGAAACTTCAGTTGGCAGGAAGATTTTGGTGGCATTTCCATCAGCTATTTGTTCAAGAGCTTCCAAATATTTGATAGCAATCAAATCGTTTGTAGGATTTCCTGCATGTATTGCATTATATGTTATTTCAGTAGCTTTTGCCTTACCTTCTGCAACTGCAATCTCTTGATATTTCTTTGCATCTGCAACCTGTTTGATTGCTTCTGCCTCTGCTTCTGCAGCAAGAATCTTAGCTTGCTTGTCCCCTTCAGCTTTTTGGATTTCAGATTCCTTGTAACCTTCAGATTCTAAGATTGTTGCTCTTTTGAATCTTTCAGCTTTCATCTGTTTACTCATTGCTTCAACAATGTCCTTTGGAGGTTCAATTCTTTGAATTTCCACTCTAACTACTTTAGTTCCCCATTTGTCAGTTGCAACATCAAGAACTTCACGCAATTCTGTATTGATCATTTCCCTTGAAGTCAAGGTTTGGTCCAATTCCAAATCACCGATTATGTTTCTTAAATTGGTTTGGGCAAGTTTGGTAATTGCCTGATAGAAGTTTGCAACGTTATAGACAGCATTGAATGCATCAATGACTTCATAAAAGATTACACAGTCAACAACTACAACTGCATTGTCTTTTGTAATTACCTCTTGTGGAGGAACATCTACAACCTGTTCCCTTAGGTCAACTTTTCTGATTGTTTCGATAAATGGAATGATAATGTTTAAACCGCTTTCAACAGTTCTATTATATTTTCCTAATCTTTCAACAACCCCTTTCTCATAAGGCCTTAATATTTGCAAGGTTCTGGATGCAAACACTACAAGGATTATTATGATTAAGACTAATAAAATAATGTTCATTTTTTCACCTTCTAAATGAATATAATTTTTATTTGATATGCTTATTTTCAGATTTCAATAATTGTTTTTGTTTAATTAATTATTTTTAAATGTTAATATTTATTTCTTTGTTCCCTATAATGGTTTTAAGCTTTTTTAACCTTTATCTTTCTTTTTTCCCAATAAAGATTTTAAGCTTTTTTAACCTTTAGCTTAACTCCATCTATTGCTATGGTTTCAACTTCCTCTCCTTCGGATATTTCCTCATCTGAAATTGCTTTCCAAATTTCCCCATTTACTTTGATGGTTCCAATCTTATCTGAATTAATATCCTCTGTGACTTTTGCCTTTAATCCAATTAGCCTTTCTGTATTTGACTTCTTATCAACAGTATTCTTATTGAGCTTATTATATAATGGCCTTGAAATCAGAACGAAAATCAATGTGATTATAATAAATGCAATGATTTGAATAGTAAGGTTATATTGAAAATAATTCAATATTGCTGCAGCTATTGCTCCGATTCCAATTGACAATAAGCAGAATCCTCCACTTAATAATTCTCCAATTAGGAATACAATTGCAAGTATTATCCAAAATTCCAAGCACATTTATCCCCCTCCTTAAGAATTATTTATCGAAATATGATATATTTTTATAGTATTTAAAACTTTTTAAATATTTTTAAGGATTTTTAATACATTTTAAATTAATTTTCATAATTTTTAAACTTTTAAAAACTTTTTAAATAATCATATAACTTTCTTAAGAGATTTAACAATTTTTAATAAAAATCATTATTCATTTCCTCTTTGATTTTTTCTATAACTGCCCTATGCATTCTTTTAGTGAATTCAGACTTGTCGTTCTGTTTCAATACTTCAAGATATCCTTGAGATACAAGATTGAATGCAAATGGGCTTGGGATAATCGTATTAATTGTTTTGATTTCCATTTCTCCACTGTGTATCCATGAAATGACTCTTTTTGCATTTTTAATATCCATATAATCTTCAGTTGCTTCCCTTCTTGACTCCTTGAGGATTGGGAAATTATTGTCCATTTCCTGAATATATTTCAATAATATCTTTCCTCTGACTTGCTGTCTTCCAACTGACTTTTCATGGCCTTTGTATCTCCTTAAGGTCATAAGAGACCTTCCTGCACAGTGCCTAAACCTGCTTGCCAATGTTTCGGTCTTATCAAGGGATCTTATTAGAATGTTTTCAAAGTTGTCTGGAGTCAATCTCTTCAATGCTTCCAATGCTCCCATTTTTCCATCAGAGCTTAAGTAAAATCCATTGTCAGTAATTGAAATTGTAATGTTTCTCTTGTTTCTGTCAGATGCCAGATAAGCTACAGCTCTTGCAATGGCATCATTTGTCTTTGTTCCGAACAGGCTATGGAATACAACGAATTTTCTTCCTCCAAATCCTGTGTAATACTCAACAAGCAATCTTTGCTTATGAGGTATTTGTGCATAGAGGAATTGCTCATTGAAGTATTCGTAAATGGAATTTGCTGCAAATTCATCTACATAAAGATATTCGTGAAGGAATTCCATAATCTCCTCTTTGGAATTTGCATACAGGAATCTGCTTTCCAATATGTATCTAAACCTTTGTATGTCAACTGCAAGGTCAAATGCAAGTGGCAATTGCTCTGAATACCATGATGGTATTGTAGGAGGTCCTGATGCTGGAGAAACATTTATTGTCATTCCTTTGCCGTAATTGAATTTATAGGTTCTTCCTCCAAGGACAAAGCTGTCTCCTTTTTTAAGCTTTTCCATAAAGTCCTCTTCAACCTTTCCTATTGTCTCTCCATCACATTTTACAAGAACTGCAGAATGGTCTGGAATTGTACCAATGTTTGTTGAATAAAGCATTCTTGCTAATTTTCCCCTTTTTCCAAAGGTGTTTTCCTTATAGTCAATCCAAATTTTAGCATAAACGTATCTTTCCTCAAGCTCTACATATTCTCCTGCCAAATAGCTTAAGACATCTTCGTACTCATCCCTATCAAGGTCCTTATAGCAGTAGCTTTTTCTGATTATGTCATAGGCATAGTCAATGTCCCATGGGTTTTCAATTCCCATTCCATATATGTGTTGGGCTAATACATCCAAGCAGTCCCTTGGAATCTTTATATTGTCAATTTTTCCTTCCTTGGCATTCTTAAGAAGCACTGAGCATTCCACAAGTTCATCCCTATCTGTAACGATTATTCTTCCCTTAGATTTTTCATGTAGCCTATGTCCGCTTCTTCCTATTCTTTGAAGGGCTCTTGAAACTGACTTTGGAGAGTTGATTAGGATTACAAGGTCAATGTATCCGATGTCTATTCCAAGTTCAAGTGAAGTTGAGGATACAACTGCCCTAAGCTCTCCTTTTTTTAGCTTTTCTTCAGTTCTCAATCTGGATTCCTTTGAAAGTGAGGAGTGGTGTGCCATAATGTTGTTGCTGTTGAAGTGCTCACCATAAAGCTTCTTTAAGTTGTAAACATATCTTTCAGTTGCGCTACGGGTGTTTGTAAAGATAAGGTTTGTCTTATGTTCCATTACCAAGTCATCTATCAATGCATAGGTTGCCATTCTCGTATCCTCATCGTCAGCTATTACAATGTCGTCAACTGGAGAAATCACTTCAATGTCCCGCTCCTTAAGGTAGTTTATGTCAACAAGAATGCAATCCCTTTCAATTCCATATTCGTAACCTACAAGGAATCTGGCCACTTCCTCAAGGGGGCTGACTGTAGCTGATAATCCGATTCTTGTAAATCCTCCAATCAATGCCTGCAATCTCTCTAAGGATAGGCTTAAATGAACTCCCCTTTTGTTTTCCGCCAATGAATGTATCTCATCAACAATCACATATTTGACATGTGATAACTTTTCCCGGAATTTAGGGGCAACAAGAAGGATTGACAATGTTTCAGGAGTTGTAATTAGAATGTGAGGTGGCTTCTTTAGCATTTTTGTTCTTTGGTATTGGCTTGTATCTCCAGTTCTTACAGCCTTACGAATGTTTAATGGCTTTTTAGCTATTTTTTCAATTTCATTTAAAGGCTGTTCCAAATTTCTCTCGATGTCGTTGTCCAATGCCTTGAGAGGAGATATGTAAATGCAGTATACCTTGTCTTCAAGCTTTCCCTTATCTGCAAGGCTTGTCAATTCATTAATGACAGATAGGAATGCAGTTAATGTTTTTCCAGATCCTGTTGGTGATGAAACAAGGATGTTTTTTCCCTTATGTATTTCAGGAATCGCTTGCTTTTGTGCAGGTGTAAAGTCATCAAAGCTATTATCAAACCATTCCTTAACGTAGGGGTGGAGATTTTTATAAATCTGCTTTTTAGAATAGCTTTTTGTCTGTTTTTTTATCATATTATCAAATCTTATTTTGGTGGTTTTCCTGTTATTTATAGTATAATAAATTGTTTGCTCTTTTTTTGTTATTGAATTGTCTAATTAAATTGTTAGCTCTTTTTTGTTATTGTAGTTGCATAATTAAATTGTTTCACTCAATATCTATGTAATTTATTTATTTTATAGTTTAGTTTTTATTTATTCAAATTAATTTAATAATTTGTATTCAAAATTTTGTTTAACTTAAAAATTAGTTTTAATTTAAATATTAGTTTAAACTAAAATATTATTAAATCAAAATTATTATTTAATAAAATGTTTAATTCTTTTATTAAAATATTTTTAAGATTACAAGATTTTTATTTTTAATTTATGAGGTTTTATTATGGCTGAAAAATTATCTATTGAAGAAGCTATAGAAGCATTAAAAGATGAAGATGTAGCTAAGAGGAAATTAGCTATTGCAAGTTTGGAAAGGGTAAATGATGAATCTATTATTGAACCTTTAATTGAAGCTACTAAAGATGAAAATGCTCAAATTCGTTTTAAAGCTGCAGAAATCTTAGGAAATATGGGTGATGTAGCTGTAGACAAATTGATTGATGAATTTGCTAAATCTGAAGGAAAGGATAAAAGATTCTTAGCATTTGCACTTAAGGAAACTGAAGATAAAAAGGTAATTCCTTATTTTGTCGAATCAACAGATGATGAAGACTTCGGTGTTAGAAAAGTTGCTGTTAAAGCTTTAGGTGAGCTTCAAGCAGAAGATGAATTGGATACTATAGCAAAATGTCTTGATGATGAGGATTGGGGTGTAAAATTAGCTGCAATTCAAGCTTTAGGAGATTTAGCAACTGATGAATCAATTGCATTGATCAAGGAAGCAAGAAAAGGCGAAGATGATAAGGACTTTAAGAAATCCTGTAATAAGGCAATTAAGAAAGCTCAAAAAAGACAAAAAGCTAAGGATTCTGGAAAAGCTATTGTAAAAGTCATTCCAATGAGCACAATCAAGGAAATGGAAAAGACCAATCTTCAAAAGGCAATTAAAGAATATGAAAGATATGTTTATTCAAGACAAGCAAAAGATGCTCCATATAAAAGATTATGTGTCATTTATAGGCAAACAAATGATTATGACAATGAAGTAAGGGTCTTGGAAACTGCAATTGAAGTATTTGCAGACAATGAGAAAAAATTGTCTTACTTTGAGAAAAGGTTAGGAAACTTAAAATAAAATCTAAATTGCTATTAATTTAGATTTATTTTATCTTTCTATTTTTTTTATTTTTATTTTTTAGTTAAGTTTGCTATTTTTTCTTGATTTCGTATAAATCAGTTCTTCTATTTTTTAAAACAGGAATTTCCTCTCTTATTCTAGCAATTTCATCTAAATCTATTTCAACTATTTTTAGTTCCTCATCAAATCCTAACTCTTCAATAAGCTCTCCCCATGGGCTAACTGCAATTGAATGTCCATAGGAATTGTAATTTGCATCCCTATCCAATGCAGGAGCAACTCCAATAGTAAATGTTTGATTGTCTAATGCTCTTGATCTAAATAGGATTTCCCAATGGGCTGGACCTGTTGTCAAATTAAATGCTCCAGGGAATATTAATATTTCTGCACCATTTAAAGCCATAATTCTGGATAATTCAACAAAACGGATGTCATAGCAAATGCCGATTCCAATTTTTGCAAGTTCGGTTTCAATAACTGTAATTTCGTTTCCTGCGCTTAAAGTGTCTGATTCCTTAGAGCAGATTTTTCCTTTAACGTCAATGTCAAAAAGATGCATCTTTCTATGTTTTCCCAATATGTTTCCAGAATTGTCAAAAAGAACTGCTGTATTGTAAATTGATTGTGAATCGCCATCATTTTCAAGTTCAGGGATTGATCCTGCTAAAACATGAATATTTTCCTCTTTTGCAATTTTAGAAATCTCTTTTAATGTAATGCTTTCCTCCATTTCTTCAGCATATTCAATAAACTTTTCATTTTCATAAGGGCAGTTGAACATTTCTGGAAGAACCGCTAAATCAGCTCCTTGTTTTTTAGATTCCTTAATCATTTGGATTGCCTTATTTATGTTTTCATCCTTATTGTCTACCACATTCATTTGACAAAGAGCTATTTTGATAATATTCATGTTTTCACCTCTAAATCGTTTATTATATCTGATTTTATTTTATTTTTAATAAAATTTTAGTATAAGCAGTAATTATTTTTAATATTTGTTTTATTCAATTAAATATTATATTTCTTGAATTTTAGTAATTAATTTTAATATTTGTTTTATTCAATTAAATATTTTTAAAAAATAGTAAATCATCAAAAAGAATTAAAATAAAAAGAAAAAAAGAAATTTATAACTTTTAATAGGAAGTTAAAAAAATAAAAAATTAATAATATTAGTTTTAATAGACTTAAGCTATATTTTCACTGTCTACTCCTTCATAGTCGACATTTGGGAAACTAATACTATTGATCATATTTTGGATTTCATGAGTATTTAAAGCGCTTATGTCGCTGTTGCTGGATTTTCCATTGTTTATGACAAAGCTGTAGTATACTCCATCCCTTAGGATACAGATATATCTTGAGTATCCTTGGTCTGCAGTGCTTATTGTTATTTCTAAAGATGGAACTCCACCAACTTCAATGTTTTTGTATTCTACAAGTTCTCCGTTTAAGGAGTGTGCAGTTGCATTAACGTCACTTAAGATCTTATCGTAAGTGATTTCATCGCTTTTAATAGTTGTGAATCCAATTAATGTGTTATCTTTAGTTTTAAATGCAATATCGCTGGAATTGCTGTTTCCTTCAGTATTGTTATACATGGACCAATTTCCAGAGTAATTATAGCTGATTACACCATCAGTATAGCTTTTTACTTCATCTGTAGTTTGGTTATGGATTCCATTGAGTCCAATTCCTGCGATTAAAAGAATTATCAATACTAATATTGCTACAATTCCTATTTTCCTAATGTTTATATTGGAAAGTGGGCTTGCAGGTTTATTGATTTCCTTAGTTTCAACCTTTTTCTCTTTTTTAGGAATAACCTTTTTAGGAACTTCTTTTTTAGGTGCTTCCTTCTTAGGTGTTTCCTTTTTAACTTCTTTGGTTTCAGTTTCAGTTTTTGGAGTGCTGAACTTTTTAGCAGGATTTTTTATTCCTTTATCCTTTTGCTTGAATCCTTCTGTTGCGGTTTTGCTAAAAGATGGTTTAGAACTTTGGACTTGTTCAACACTTTGCTTTGCTTTTTGATCTTTAGCGGTATTGCTAAATTTGCTTAAATCAAAGCCAGATAATTTTTCAGACAATCCCTTTCCAATTTCACTTGACTTGCCTGAAAATATTGAATCATTTGTACTTTTGATTACAGTTGTTTTCTTGAATTTCCCATCTAATTTAGGGGGTCTAGAGTTTGCTTCAGATTTTGGAGGCAGTATAGCACCACAGTTTCCACATTTTGGTGCACTGTCATAACTTGCATTTCCACACTCTTGACAATATTTAACCAATTTTTAACCTCCTTCCTTTTTATCATGCTTCATAAGAATTAATTTAGTAATTAATATCTATTATTAATTTTTTATTTAATATTATTTATACTTTTTAATTTAATTGCTTTTTTAGTCTTTAATTGTTTCTTTTTTTAGTTCTTTATTAGGAAAATATTTTATTTAGTAATTAGATAATATAATTAATAAATTAAATAATGGCATTTGTTTAAGAAGCCATTAATTTTTAAAACGATTAAAGTGATAGAATGGCTGAAGAAAAAGAGATAAAATGTGATAATATTAACTATGCAGTTTATAGGATTGGGGATTGGAAAAATGATTATGAAATAAACATTTTAGGAACTGCAAGTGAAATTCCAGTTACCAAACCTACATTAGACCATATGGTAAAGCATATGGATCATATTAGGGCATCAGTATTTGAGATTGATGGAAAAGAGATCAATGGTATGATTGGATTAGCTATGCAATTCAATCCAAGCTTTGCATCAAGAGACCTTGATGAACTTATAGATTTGGAAGAAAAAGAGTTTGAAAGCATTATGGATGAATTGAACAGCATTGAATTGAAAACCGCTGAAGACACAATTGCTTTAGACACTGATGAATTTGTCATCTATAAATTAGAGTATGATGGTCACACATTATCTCCTAAACCATATAATGACTATGCTAAAAGACATCAAATGGAAGAGATAAAACGTTTAAAAGAATTAAGTGGTGAAAGGTTTGTTTTGGAGCTTTAACTCAAGCTCCAAGCTTTTTGAGCCTTCGGCTTAAAAACCTTGACCAAAAATATTTTCGCTGTTTGTTTAGTTTGAAACCATTGTAAAAATATTTGATTACACTTTTTTTATTATATTTTTTTATAAGACTAATATTCCAAGTCCTTCAAGGAGTATTTTGAATCCAAGCAAGATTAAGATTACTCCTCCGAGGATTTCAAATTTGTCTCCAAAGTAGTTTCCTATTTTTTTACCTAAATAAAGTCCTATGATTGTAAAGATAAATGCTACAACACCAATTATTATTACTGGAATTAAAATATCTGTTTTTAACACTGCATAGGTTATTCCAACTGCAAATGCATCAATGCTTCTAGCTATTGCAAGCAATGTCAGTTCCTTAAATGAAAATTTGTCAGAAGTCTCTTCTTCATCTTCATTGGAGAAGCTTTCCCTAATCATGTTTGAACCGATTAGAACTAGCAATATGAATGCAATCCATGGTGCAAAAGTGGTGATTAGCCATTCCAATTGGATTCCACCTAACCAACCAAGGACTGGCATCAATGACTGAAATCCTCCAAAGAATATTCCAAACCATAATGCTTGGCTTTTGGTAAGGTTCTTTAAGGTGAATCCTTTTGTAAGTGAAACGCTAAATGCGTCCATAGCAAGTGCAATTGCTATCAATAATGTTGATATGAAATCCATAATAATATGTTTTAATTTGTTCAATAATGATTGTCTGATTAATAATTTGATGTTTTGATTAATTTTAACCAAAGGCATCTAAAGTGACTTTTTTATCTTTCTTAAGCTCTCTTGGAGGTTCTACTGCTACAAATTCAATTCCTTCCTCTTCCAAAAGCTCAAGTGCATCATCACCAATAGATGGAGCAACAAGCAATCCTCTAATCTTTTGCTTTTCTCCTTCTCCTTTGATTTCCTTATTTTCCCTATTTTCAAAGTCAGATAAGTATCTTCTAATCTGTTTCACTGCAGCTATTCCTGCCTTACGGGCTTTCAATTCTAAAATCATTAGGTTTCCTTCACTATCCTTTCCAAGAATATCAATATATCCATGCTCAGTAGCATATTCTCTTACGTTTGGACGGAATCCTTCTTCGATTATGTGAGGCTTATCCCAAATCATATCTCCCATATCCTTTTCATAGCCTGCTCTTTCAAGCTCTTCATAATCTTCTATTAGGTTATAATTTGCATAATGGACTTTTCTAACCTCAACTTCCAATCTTTCAGGAGGACTGCGTCTGTGGCTTTCTAAAAAGAGAATTTCATCTTTAATGTAAGCTCTTGGTCTTGATTTAGGAGGCTGCCAATTGACTGGATCCACCTTATTGTCTTGATGAATCAAAAAGCATCCATCTGGCTTCATCATAATGATTCTTTCTCCATAATCAAGTTCGCTTAAAGCACGACCTTCATAACTTACTCTACAACATGCAAAAAGCAATATGGTTGCTTTTTTCCTTAGACCTTCTTCAATAAGCTCATAAGTTTCTTCATAATTGGGATTTTCTAAGATTTTGTATTTCATTTTATCATGTTTAAAGTTTTATGTATTGTGATTTTTATCAAATAATTTTTTTCACTTTTCTATGGTGAGTTTAAAAAATAATTTTCACTTATCAATTATTTGTTTTCATTTTTTATAAACTTAATTAATAAAAAAAGATTATGATTCTATCAAAAGTATTATTTGTCTACAAAAACTATTGAAAAAGAATCATATAATTAAATATTTTTAGCTATTCGGTATTTATTTGCCTTAAATTTAATTATTTTTAGCTATTATGTATTTTTTTAGATTTAATTTAATTATTTTAACTATTTTGTATTTTTTTACCTTAATTTAATTATTTTTAGCCATTCTATATTTTTTTTTACCTTTTTGATGCGATCAACATTTTTGGGAAATTATACAATGGCAATTCAATTTTTAAGTCTAAAGCTTTAACAAGTGCTTCAGCTCCTGTTCTGCCATTAGGCATATATTCATATGTGGTTTTTGGAATAAACACTAATCCTCCAACCTTTATTTTATCGAGAATGTCTAAAATGAATTTAGCGATGAGTTCATCACTTGTTTCCATCATGCTTTTATTTAAGTTTACGAAAACAGCATCAAATTCTCCTTTGTCTTCCTTTAATTCTTGAGGATACAGTTGCAAAATATCTAAATCATCATATTTAGTGTCAGTAATAATCATGCAAGTTCCGTAGCCTTTCATATTCCTTACGAAAGATTTGATTTCTTCCTCATACTCTTCATCAAAGTCCATTTTTTTCTTATGCTCTTCACTTAAAACCAGTTGGAATGATTTTTTTTCAACGCTTCTTAAATAATCAATGTCCTTTTTAATTTGGTAAGGATCCTCATGGACTAAAAATACGGTTCCGTAACTGGTTTCCAAATCCTGTGTTTTTACAAATGTTTGACTTTTATTGAATGGAATTAGAATTGTTTTGCTATGGCTTTTTAGCTTATTGCTGATATGTTTCATTGGAGAAGACTTTGCAATAACGTCTTTTGGCACAATAAATGATTTCATAGCTGCATGTCCTAATAAATTATATCCTTTCATTTGTTCATATTTGAATTTTTCAGGGTTCATGTATGAATCCAGTGAGCTGTCTGTTTCATGTTGGCCTGAAAATGCATCAATGAATTTTGCTTCTAAATAGGTTCCCATAGGGCGGCAATTAACTTCAATTAAAACAGGACCCTTTTCATCTACCATATATTCTCCATGAACTGGTCCATATTTGATGCCTATTGCATCTGCTACATCATAAGCATATTCAACAAGTTCCGCTTCACCAAGACCTAATTCACTGATGGTTTCATCGTAGTCATATATCGGAAATCCTTCAGCTGTCTTTATTTTATTGTATTTCCAAATGGTAGTTACACGATGAACTCCATCACAGGAAACTGTATTAACAACATACTCTTCACCATAAATATATTCTTGAATAAGGATGTCCTCATTGGCTTCGCCATAAATGTTATTCTCTGTTAATGACTTTTCAACTGCCTTAATCATTGACTCCTTGTCTTTGCATATATTCACTCCGACAGTTGCTGCACCATATGTCAGTTTCACTACAACCTCTTTTAAGCCTTCCATATCGTAATATTCTTTTGCCTCTTTAACTGAACTTACAAGCTTGCCTTTTATGTGGCGAAGATTATTTTCAGCTAATCTCTTTTGCATTGCATCCTTTGAGGTCATGGCTTCTAGATTTTCAATAGGATTGCCTAATAAATTCAAGTCATTTGCTAATTTGGTTGCACGGGTTACTCCTTTTTCACTTCCTGGAATAATCAAGAATGGATCATACTTTTTAACCATTTCAAGATTTTCTTCATATGTGTCCTTTTCATAGATGATTTCGAATTCATTATCAATAAGGCCATAAGTTATTTCGAGCATTTCATCATACTCTTTCTTTGCTTTTTCATCCCCATCTATTTTCAATTCTAAAACAATCGGATTATAGTTTCTGTTTATAATGTCTTGAACATAGTTTAGTCCTGTAGATATGCATTCAACAATTATGATATTTCTCATACTTTTACCCTATCAATTTTTTAATAATTTTTTAAGAATATATTCTCCTGTGTTATTCAGGCATTGATTTTTTAAATAGATTTTTTTTTTTTTTTTTTTTTTTTTATTAATGTCCTTTAGTATTATTTTTGTACTTTAAATTTTAAATGTTTTTTTAATTCTCAATATTCTAAAACTCAAATCTTTTTTTATTCTAAATATTCTAAAACTCAATTTTTTTTATTCTTAATATTCAATAACTTAATTTTTTTATTTTAACTATTCGAAAACACATTTTTTTTTAATTCTAAA
>NZ_CACXNW010000006.1 GCF_902769175.1 uncultured Methanobrevibacter sp. | reverse complement strand
TATTTCATTAAGGTACACCATCTCATTTCTTATAATGCCATTGTAAGAGTATTTTTCTATAACATTTTTTATTTATTTTTGAAAATACTTTGTATATGGTATTATATAAAGCTTATCTAAAATTTAATGTCAATATAATAATTATACTGTAATATTATAATTATTTAGTTAAAAATAAGCAAAATTAGAGGAGTAATTTTATGTATAGTTTTATATGGTAAACTAAAATCTTTTAAATACTTTTAGGGGTCTGAATTTTTTAAATAAAAATTCGATGAATTTACCATTATTTAATTCATTCTCCTAAAAAATCATATGTATTTCTAAAAATACAAATGTAATTTTAGTTATTAGAAAAAAATAGGTCTTTAATATCATTAAATTAAATACTATAAAATCATTGTTTAATGTTAGGAAAATACTTAAAAATAAAATTGTATGGTGTAAAAAAAGTTTTTGCTTGTTGATGCTTAGTGAAAAAGGGTATAAGTATAAAAAAAAGATAAGGTATTAATATTTAATACCTATATCATCCAAGTCCTTGTAGAATGTCAAATGGATCAATTCATCATCATATACAAGAGCGGAACCTGATCCTATTTCATTTGAAAATTTGAGGTTGTCTCCAAGGCCAATGGATTTTTTAGATTTGTATTCGCTACGGGATATGTCTTCCAATATTTTCATAAGCTCCAATCTATCTATAGCATCTTCAGATTTCTTATCCACGATAGCTTCAATGATGTAGCTTCTTAAAAGCTTTTCATTGTATTGTCTGTAGATGCTTGGATTGTAGAATAATTCAAATCCTTTGAATTCACCATTTACAATGAATATAGCACCATTTTGACCATTTTCAAGATTGAATTCCTTTAAGTAGCTGTTCTGTTTTTCCTTAAGGTTTTCATAGCTGTCATGCAATGCGCTGGTATTGGATCGATATTCAGTTCTAGATTCAAATCTGTCAATTGAATCCCATACTTCACCTTGGTAGCGGCGGTCTTCAAATGCAGCTCTTGATTTTACGCTTCTGGTAGAAAGGTTTGCTGAATATTCAGATGGAACAAATCTTTTTGCAGCTTTTCCTTCACCTTTGAAATGCCATCTTCCATGTTCAGTACAGCTTACAGGAATCTTTAATGTGCTTTGGGCAGGAACAAGCAAAGTGTCATTTATGATACGGTTTTGCATTGCACCTGTAATCTCATCACTGTCAATCAATAAGAGAGAACAACAGCATCGTTTTTACATAAAACACAGTTTACGCTAGATTGTTCAAGCTCATTGATTTCTCAAGATTCATTTCATATCCCTTATTAATTGTGATGAAATCCTTTCCTCCAAATGAATCGCTTTTGATTGGAACCACTTCTACATTTTGATATTTTTGGCTTTCTAAAAGCTCAAATGAGATTTTAGTACCTCCAACGTCAATGAATGCAAAGTTTTCTAAGTTTTCTTCCGCACTGGCTTTGTTTTTAGATTTATCCATAAAATACCCCCATTGATATGTTTTCGTGTTTTTTATTTATCTGATATGTTTTATCTACACTAAACAACTGCTCCAAATTTTCTTAAGAAACAATCTGCGATTTTGTTTGATATTATAGAAACAATTGTCTAAGTGCTTACAGCAAACTATAAAGATCAATATTAAAAATGAAAATCCTGTTTAATATAAACAGAATTGATATTGGCTTAGATAAAGTTCACATCACTTTCAGGATCTTTTTTAAGTTCCTTAAGTTCATCTTCTTCAATGATTTTAGCAATCACATTATGATGTGAAATGAATTTTACTATAGCATAAGCGTTTTCATCATCAAGTTTATCGTAAACCCTACCTCCACTCATGGTGCCTCTGACAACAGTTTTCGTACTGTTTGCCAAGTATCCTACCTTTCCAGCAAATCTCATCTCTACACGAATGGCTTCTGCATCATGATTATTGTCAGGCTCTTTGATAAGCTTTAAAATAGAACCAATTTTAAATATCTTTTGTCCGTGAAATTGGTTAAAACAGATTACAGTTACAAATTTTTCCTCTTCAATTTTCATACAATCACCCCTAAAAAATAGTATGTATTTATACTATAGACATCGTTACTTATAAATGTTTTTAATATTTTATTGGTGTTGAATTATTTTTTTCTATATTGGATTATGATGTTGATTTTATTGGTGTTTAATTATTTTTTTTCATCATGAATTGTGATGATTTTTTAGCTGTTGAATTTATTATTTTTTTGTTCAATTTTAATGGTCATTTTTTCAGATATCATTCAAGATTTATCAATTTTTCAATAATGATTTAAACAGTTTCTTTTATATATTTCAAACTTTCTAAATTAGTTTTCAAAATCTAAAAGTATTACTAATTTATGATAATCATTATAAAATTTTACACTTGAAATACACGTCTAAATTTTTGATAATGATAAGATAATATTCATAAAGTTTTAGAATATATTTTAACTAAGTTAAATTATCCTAATGTTGCAATAAGACTATAATTAAATTCAATTATAAAAAAAGGGCAAATAAGTTAGATTTATATAAATCCATAAAGTATTAAATTATAGAATTTTAAAAAAATAGTAGAAAATAATTAAAAATAGTAAAAAAAGGTTAAAAAATAAAAAAATAGTAAAATTAAGCAGTAGTAGCTTCTAATTTAGATAAAATTTCCCAAATTAAGGTCCTTGCATGAACTGGGATATTAGGATCATTACTAATTTCATCTAATTTTAAGATAACAGAACTAGCTCTTACAGTTGGATCTTCACTTTCATCATTTAATGTTTGGTAAGATTCATCTGCAGCTCTTCTGATATTACGTGGTACGCTTTGGTTTTCCATAATATGTTTTAAAATTGCGGATACTTCTTCAAAAGTGTCATTTATCATAATAATTCCTCCCTATTCATCAATTTTTGAAATTTCATTATAAAGTGAGTATTATATGTTTCAAAAAAAGTAAATAGTTATCTAACAATAAATATTATGGTCTTTAAAGTATATATATATTTATGGTATATGCATTTTTATGTACAATATGAGTTTTAATTAATCCTTGTCTTTAAAGTATATATATTTATGGTATATTGTTCGTATTTTAAGAAATGCTTAACAAATTAATGAATATTTAAAAAAATAGTATTCTTATAATTTTAGCTTAAATGATTAAATCAATAGAATTTTATATTAAAATCAATAAAATAAGATTATTTAAAATGGCTTTATTAATTTAATAGGATGATAAAATGGATTTCATGGAAGAAAAATTCAAAATGGTTTTACATTACATAATCTACAAATGTGGATTTAAGAACACAGTTGGAAGAACAGTTCTACATAAGCTTCTCTATTTTTCAGACTTTAACCATTATGAGCTTTACAATGAATCAATAACAAATGAATCCTATAGAAAAATGGAACGTGGACCTGTTCCAATTCACTTTGAAGAGGCAATAAGCCAATTGGTTGATGAAGGCAAGGTAAGGTTAGGAAAAAGAAAATTGCCTTGTGGAAAGACAATGAATAGGTATTTTGCTGTAGAAGCACCTGAAATAGAATTGAATCAGGACGAATTGGATGTAATTGATCAAGTCATTAAGTATTTAAGCCATATGAATGGAAAGCAGATTGGTGAATATGCACTTGCAGATGAGCCAGTAAAAAGAACTGATGAAGAAGAGATTGTTGAATATGATTTAGTTCAAACTCGTGAATCTAAGGAAAAAAGTAAAGTGTATGTTAAAATTATTTAAATAAGGTCTATTCTCTTAAAATTATTCAAACACTATCTATTATCTTAAAATTATTAAAAAAAAAAGAATATAAATAGATTAATAGATTAAAACTTTTTTAAAAAAGATAATATAAAACGATAAATAGATTATAAATATTTTAAAAAAAGAATATCGGACAGTTGATAATTTATTTAATGAATCTATCATCTGCCTTTTGATTTTTAGCTTTTTGATGATTGTTTTCAAACCATCCTATTTTTAAGTCATCAACTATAGTGTCTTCAAACAATTGAGGAACATATGGCTTTATGTCAAGAAGTGGAGTTTCATCAAGAATGTCTACATTGGAAATGTATAGTATGTCATCTTCCACCTTATCTAATTTTACAGTAGTCATTCCTATATTGTTTGGTCTTTTAGGTGATCTTGTTGCAAATACTCCATGAGTGCTGTTGTCCATAAAAGGCTTGACTTCCAATGCATGGCCATTTGTCTTATGCAAATGATAAATAAGTATAAGATGTGAAAATCCTTCTATATCCTTTAGTCCAGGCTTGAATTCATCCTTAAGGCATATTTTTCCTTCAATCCCTTTCGCCCCAGTTGGTTGTATCGGCATTCCTTCAAGCTCTTTAAATGGAGTGTGTATTATGCCAATGTTTTCAAATTCAATTTTCATACTATCATATTGACCTTTGATGTATATATAGTTTTATAACGATGTTAATTTGATGATCAATATCCGTTGAAATAGCTTAAAATAATGATATTTTTTTATTTAATATATTATTCGATTGAATTTAAGACATGAGTTACAAACTGTGTCTTAGCTATTTCCTCAACGAATTCAACAAGTGCAGCAGCTTCCTTAACTGTTTCACCAGTTGCAATCACTCCATGATTCTTTAGGATAATTGCATCCTCATTCTTTAAGGCTTCTGCAGCATGCTCTGCCAATTCCTTGCTTCCAGGCTTAAAGTATTCAATATCCTTTATGTATTCAGACTTAATTGTTCCAAATCCTTCAAGACGTTTGATTCTTTTGTTTGAAAATCCAAATCCAGTTGCATATGGTGAATGAGTATGTGCAATTCCATTCACTTGAGGCTTTTCTCTGTAAATTGTCAAATGCATTCCTACTTCAGAAGATGGCTTTCCTTTAGTTAGGTTTTCACCTTTTTCATTTACAAGGACAATATCTTCTTCCTTTAAATCAGCAAGGGATTTAAGTGTAGGTGTAATAGCTACTATATCACCTGTTTCGGTTTTGAATCTTGCACTGACATTGCCAGCCTTACCTGAAACCAATCCTCTTTCAAATACATAAGCTGACATTTCTACAACTGATTTTACGATTTCCTTTTCCATATTATCATTCCAAAATTAGTATAAAAATAGTAAAAAATTTAGTTAATTATAAGTTTAATTTTTTTAAATTAGAATCTTTTTAGTTAATTATAATTTTAATTTTTTTAAATTAGAATCTTTTTAGATAATTATAAGTTTAAATTTTTGTTAAATAGAATCTGACTCGAATAATTAAAAGTTTTAAAAACAATCAGACTATTTAAAGTCTAATTGTCTGTAAACACCACCTACATCAAGTATAGGAACTTCTGCAGGTGTTGGCATAATGTTATAAATCTTCTGGAACTCTGTTTGAGTCTGGAAAGTACCAGAATTGATACAGTGAATTCCATTGTAATTTGTATAGGTATTAATGTGAACATGTCCTGTATGCAAGACATCCGGAACCTTATCAATTACTAAATGGTCTTCAAGCTCTGAAGCAAGAGGTGTTCTTTCACCATATAATGGAGCTAAATGTCTTTTTCTTAAGAATTCCTTCATTACAAGGTCATTTCTTTCGTGTGAAAAGTCATTTGAACCCATTACCATATCATCTATTCCTCTTCCATGGTAAATCAATACTTCAAGTCCATCTAAGCTTACCATAGAAGGATTTGATAGGAACTCTACATTATTTAATTGATACAATGATTTAGCATACTTTTCAGGCACTGCAGGTTGAGGCTCTGCCACTCTTGATGCATCGTGGTTTCCAGGAGTGATGATGATCTTAATGTCACTTCTGATGTCACCTAACAAACGGGCAGCTTCATCATATTGGGCAGTAATGTCCTTGATAGCTAATTCCTTGTCTTGGTTTGGATAAACACCAATACCATCTACAATGTCTCCTCCAACAATCATGTATTTTACATTGTTAGCCATTTCCCTTTGTCTTTCATCACCAAAGTCACCATTAAGCCATCTTGTAAATCTGACAAAGGCATCTTCAAGGAATGTTTGACTTCCGATATGAATGTCTGAAGTGAATACTGTTCCAAACTCAGTATCCTTTCTTGGCATTCTTGGAACACCTGGGTCTATAAGGTTTTGACAAATTGCCAATTGATTTTCAGCACCTGGTCTCTTTTGAGCTACTATTCCAATTACCTCATCTTTCATAAGGTTTTTAGCAGCATTGATCATTTCTTCGTTGTCTTTGCTTACGAGAACAGGTATTGAACCTGTATCATCTTCCACTTCGATTAGATAGTGACCGTTTTTAGTGCTTCTGATGTCTGTAATCATTACAATTAAATTTAAGTCAGTCTGATTTTCTGTAATTTCATTGATTTTTTGCCAAGTCCTAAGCTCTGGCCTTTTGGATAGGATGTTTGATAACTTTTTATATCTGTTTTGGAAGTATTCGATAAGGTTTCCTATATCACCGCTTGTATAGGATTTGTTGCTTGTGTCTTGAATAACCTTATATCTGTCAAAGCTAACTGTAGATTCTGTTAAGTTTCTTTTATATTTGATTTTAGTGTCTTCTGAAACTTCTGTATCTGTTATCTTTTCTACATGCTCCCTATCATAACCAAGCTTTTTGTATTTTTCTTCTAAGCTTAATTCGGCCTTAGCTTCTTCTGGCTCTTCTTCAATAGGGTCAAGAGATTTTTCTTCAGCTATTGGCTTTTCTTCAGTTTGGACAGTAGCTGTTTCCTTTTCTTCTATGATAGGTTTTTCCGGAGTTTGGATAGTAGCTGTTTCCTTTTCTTCTATGATAGGTTTTTCCGGAGTTTGGATAGTAGCTGTTTCCTTTTCTTCTGGAACTGCAGCAACAGGTCTATCTTCCATTACAGGCTTTTCAACTTGTACTGTAGCAGAACCATTCTGTTCCATTGCTGGTTTTTGTTCTGTTTGAAGTGTATGAGTGCTGTTTTGTTCAGCTTGTGCTACAGGACTTCCATCTAAACCAGGAGCATTAACCTCTTCTTCAACTTTTGTTTGTGGCTTTTCCATTGCAGGTGCAATAGGCTTTTCTTGAGTTGGTGTTTTAATCTCTTGATCTTTTGGAATGTTTAATTTAAAATTAAGACCTTCCATGCTTTTTAAGGTGTTTACATCAACTGGAACCATTTCTTTAGAATAATTTCCACTTTTTAGCTTTACAATTATTTCTGAACTTAAATTTAAAGGATTTTCAGAGTTGGCAATTAACTCATATGCCTCTGGGGATAGTATTATCCCTTTCCTTGCAAATTTAATAAGTATTTCAGCTGTCATGATTCTCCTCTTTTATTTTAGCCAGATTTCTAGAGTTTCTTCTGGCCTTTGAGATAGTTCCAATAATTGAAATTATAAATCTAAAAAATATCTATGAATTTATTTGTCTTATTTATTATTTAATAAAACAAACTATATAATATTAATTCTCGATAATTTTATTATATATAAATTATAAAAACATTAATACTATAAGATACTATCTATAATAATTCCATCAAATATAAAACTTATGGATGGTATTGTAGATAAAAAAATTTGCTTATAAAAATTTATGAAATGGGAAATGAAAATCCCATTAAATTTATTATTCAAGGAATAAATCAGTTTAAAATTTATTATTAAAAGAATAATCAATTTAAATTATATTATTAAAAGAATATTTGTTAAAAAATTAATCAAAAAGGGATTAAAATGAAAATATCAAGAATTATACTTATTGTATTATTATTTTTTGTATTTTTTGAAATAGGTCTTTTCAGTTCCTATACCTTAGCAACTGGAGAAGTACCTGATCCAGGAGAATTGTTCGGCATGCAAGTTGAAACAATAACTTCCATATTCAGTGCCGAAAATGTAGGCGGATTGCTTATCAAGGACCCTGACAGCATTAACGTAACAAACAGATTCCAATTGGCTGACAAGGTATCAGAGGTGGCGGATGTTGATGGAGTCGATGTCGAAAACATGACAGTTACAACAGTTGACGACACTGACGGCAAGGAATTCAATGTAACCATTACTGCTTATGGATATTCCAAACCTACAAGCAAAGGAGGTTCCATTGTAATCAGCAATGAGCCTGACTATAAAATCATTTGTACAGGAAAAGCTAAATACACTGTAAATGGTATTGAAGTCGATTTAGACACCGTTAAGGTAGATTCTATCCTAAAGATCTTTGATGAAGATGACAACAACAAGTACAATGTTTTAGGTGAAGACTATAATTCAAGCTCTTCATCCAGTTCCAGCTATAAGTCCAGTTCCAGCTATTCCAGCTCAAGCAGCAGTTATAGTGGTTCATCTTACAGTGGTGGCTCTTCAAGTGGAGGCTCTTCTGGTGGAGGTACCGGTGAATTATTAGCACCTATATTTTTAAATTTTAAATTTTAGCTTTGTTTTTTAGTTAAATTAATTATTATTTAATTTTTAGCTCTTTTTGAGCTAATCATTATTTTCATTTATTCATAATAATTAATCTTTTGAGTAAATCATCATGGTTAAGAATACAAAAAATCTATAAAACTTTGAGTTAAATTATCATTTATTTAAAAATGCAATTAATGGCTCTTTAGAGTTATAATCATTATTTAAAAATGCTATTAATGGCTCTTTAGAGTTATAATCATTATTTAAAAATGCAATGGCTCTTTTAGAGCTAATTATCATTTATTTAAAAATTAAATCTAAACAACCTTTTTAAAAGGTGATATTATGATTAATCTTATTGGTATTGGTTATGATATAGGAGATCTAACTGTAAATGCATTCAGTGCTATAATTGAAGCAGATATTATAATTAATTTTGATAATATTGATATAAGTGATTTGGATTCATATACAAAAGATAAGGAAATAATTGATAGAGATTCAATCAAGTCAGAAGAGGATTTGGATACCTTATCTGAAGACATGATTCAATTGGAAGAGGATTCAGAAGAGATTTCAAATGATTCCAAAGCCGTATATTCAAAGCTTAACGAAAGCTATTCACTAATAGAATTGGCAATCTCAAAATCTTTCGATAATGATGTAGCTTTGATTTGCTCAAACAATCCTAATATTTATGGCATAGCAAATCTATTGATTCAAATCAGTTCTAAATACAGTGATGTTGAATTGAAAATACATCCAGGAGTTTCTCCAATTGATTATGCATCATCTATCTTAGGTACTCCATTTGATGATTTCATAGCTATTGACTTAAACAAGACATTATCATCTTCTAAAGAACTAAAAAATAAGATTAAGTTTGCAATAAGAAATGATGTGGTCCTATTCATTCACAATATAATAGGTGAAGAAGATGACTTAATGGATAATTTCAATCTGCTGAAGGAACTTGTCAATGAATACGGCAAGGATTTATTGGTTGCAGCAGTAAACGACTCATCATACGAAATATCCAAGTTCAATGAGATTGATGAGAAAAAATTAAACAGAAATACTTCTTTAGTCATTGGAACTAAGCTCTCTTACAAGCTGGAAGATTATATGGTTACATCATGTGACTATATAGTAGAGCCAAAGTTCATTTCACAGAATATGGATTTCTTTGAAAGATACTTGAAAGATGAAACTCCTCAAGAACTTGATTATGATTGCGATTATCTCCCATGCCATAAGTCATTGGAAGCATGTGACTTTTGCTATTGTCCATTCTATCCATGTGCTGATGGAGTGACTGGTGGAGAATGGATTAAGGACAAGGACGTTTGGAGCTGTCAATACTGTGATTGGATCCATCTTGAAGAGCCATGTCAAACAATCAGACAAGGGCTTGGAGATATCCTAAAGGATGTTGATGACTTAAAGGACAAGCACATTGAATTGCTAAGATTAAGACGTGAATGTCTCTTAAAGACTTTGAAATAGTTTTATTTTAAAGATCATCAAGTTTGAAATATTATTGATTTAAGGATTATAAAATAAAACTTGAAATAATTTTGATTTGAAGAAATGAAATCAAGTTTGAAATAGTTCAAATCATAAATAAACTTAAAATAATTTAAAATCATAAATAAAAATAAAGAACAAATAGCTATTTAGCTAAAATTATGCTTATTTATTACATATTAATTTAAGAAGGTTATAAAATGCCAAGTGTAAAAGATATTTTAATTGAAATGAAAGACATGTCGGAATTAATGGTTGATTTAGCGTATTCTGCTGTTTTATTTAATAATAAAGCTGCTGCAGAAGAAGTATTGACCCTTGAAAATAGACTCAATAGCATGAATTATGAGATTAAAAAGCAATCTTTTGTAGCTGCACGTTCACTTGAAGATGCAGAACAATTGACTACCTTGCTTGAAATTGCAGAAGCTGCTGAATCTATGGGAAATGCTGCTAAGGATTTAGCTGACTTAACCTTAAAAGGATTTGAACCACACCCAGTATTTAAAATGGTTATGGAAGAATCCGAAAAGAACATTATTCGTTTGAATGTTGAAGAAAGTTCCGTATTGGCTAACCATTCTTTAGGAGAATTATTATTGCTTAACCGTACTGGTATGAGAATTATTTCCATCAGACGTGGAGACTCTTGGATTTACGGTCCTGATAAAAACACTGTAATCCTTGCAGGAGATGTCTTAATCGCTAAAGGTTCTGAAACAGGAACTGAAATCATTGAAAAGTTAGCTGATGGAGAAATGAACTTAGAAGACTTAGGAAATATTGAAGAATTTATTGATGATGATGACGATTAATTAAAGAAACAATCTTTAAAATTAGTTGTTATCATAAATAAATTAAAAAAACAATTAAAATTAGTTGTTTATCAATTAAAAATTATTATAGGATTATAAATCTTAAAAACTTATTAAAAAAACTATTTAGAAAATGAAGAATTTTAGAAAATGAATTTAATTTTCAATTAATTTATTAATTAATATGTATGGATGTGACACTATGATGATGGGAGGTGAACCAATTGAAAAGTCTAATGAAGATGATACGTCAAGTTGGGGAATCTGCTATCTCAATAGTTGTTAGCATTATTCTACTTTTATTCAATGGTATAAAATACATCGTTTCCATGCCTTCCCGTTTTATCGGTGCAGTTAAGGAATTCTTTTCTGACACTGATTCTGTTTTAAAGGAAAGCCTTATAGCACTTTCAATATGTGCTGTAGGTGATTTGTGTGCAGGCATTATTTTAGGAAACATGGAATTCTTTTTAGAAACATATCCAGGACTTATGGTAATCATTCCAGGAGCTATTGGAATGAGAGGAAACATCTTTGGATCCTTTGGTTCAAGGCTAAGCACTCACCTCCACATTGGTACCATCTCTCCTGAATTCAAAAGATCAGAATTTTTAGATGAAAACATAGTTGCCTCATTGATTTTAACCATGGTGCTTTCTGTTCTTCTTGCAATCATTGCTAAGGTAATCTGTATTTTATTCAATTTCAAAAGCATCAGCATATATGACTTTGTCTTGATTTCATTTATAGCAGGGCTCTTGTCAACAGTCATCATGCTTCCTATTACAATGTTCATTTCACTTAAGAGCTTTGAAGGTGGTTGGGACCCAGATAATATCACAACTCCATTCATTGCAGCTGTTGGAGACTTCTTCACATTGCCTGCACTTATCTTAAGCGTTATGATTGTAAACTTTATAGGATTCCATTCAATAGTCAAAATTGCCTTATTTGCTATAGTGCTCATCCTAACAGCAATAGCATTGGTCTTAGGATACAAGGCCAAAAGTGAAATCGGACATATTGTAAGGCAATCCACTCCTGTTTTATTCTTCTGTTCCATTTTAGGAACATTGGCAGGTGGAATATTGAACAATTCAATCAGCACATTGCTTAATAATCAAACATTGCTTACATTGGTTCCATTGTTCTCAGGTGAAAGTGGTGGTTTAGTAAGCATTTTAGGTGCAAGACTCTCATCTGGTCTCCACTCTGGTTTAATAGACCCTGTCCTCAAGCCTAAAAAGCACACTATGGAAAACTTCATAGCTATTATAACTTTAGCTATTGTAATGTATCCTTTAATTGGATTCTTAGCTGAATCATCAACTATAGGATTTGGAAATATTGGAGTGGGATATCTTCCTGCATTATCAATAAGTTTCCTTTCAGGAATGATTTTGATTTTCATCATGCTCCTTGTAGTGTTCTATATATCTACAATTTCCTATAGAAGAGGACTTGACCCTGACAATATTGTAATTCCAATGTCAACAAGCCTAACAGACTCAATTTCCACATTGATTCTTATTGTAGTGTCTTTAGGCATATTAGGCATGTTTTAGTTAAATCATATAATAAAAATAGCACTTAAAAGGCATTTTTTTATTTTCCTTTCTATTTTTCTTTTTAAGGCCATGTTTTTTATTTTCCTTCCCTTCCCATTTCTCTTTTTTTAGTTAAATTATATAATAAAAATAGTATTTAAAGGCCATATTTTTATTTTCCTTCCCATGACCTTTCCATTTCTCTTTTAAAGAACTTATGCACATTTTCTGCACCAAATATCTCCTCATCCAATGACCATTTCTTTGGATATAGTATAAATGGATATTGCTGATTTCCTCCAGCTCCACCATGGTTTCCAATCAGTTCCTCAAATGCATAAACCTCATCATTTTCAATATCATAGTCACTGTTTACAAGAATGTCCGGCACATGCTCAAATCCATCTGTCCTTTTTAGCTTTTCAATGATGTGATTGCCATACTTGTCAAGGAAATGATCACCAACATACTCTTCTGTTTCAAGATAAAATACATTATCTTGTGATAAAACTATTGTTCCATATACTATTGAATTCACCATTACGAAACCTATGCCATCATGATGAGATAATTGATTCAAGAGTCTAGGAAATGCATCTTCTATCTGTTCATATGTCATTCTATTAGACCAATCTGTAAAATAAATCAATCCTAAATTTCCGGAAGAAAGCACCATTGTCTGTGCAGTCTCTTCACTTACTGTAGTCTTGTTTGAAAATTTGATGTTTACGTCCAAATCTGTTGAAATTTTGTTTAGCTTATCTGAAAAGGATTCATCGCTATTGAAAAACCTATTGTCTGTTCTTAGCCTTTCAACATATTCTGAGATTTTTGTCTTGTCTTTTATATTGGATATTCTTTCCAAGGTATTGATGTTGATATTTGAATCTATCCTTTCCTTTGCATTATCCACTGTATTGTCAATTCTCTCTTTTGCATTGTCTATCCTTTCCTTTGCATTGTCTACAGTATTGTCGATTCTAGTGTCAATTCTGTCAACACGCTGTTCAAAATAGGGCTTTATGGCATATTTCTTTCTGAAGTAATCATCATTGGAATGCAATATACCATGTATGCTTATGTTATCCGGCAATAGCTGGCTAACCAAATCATTAAGGCTTATTTCATACTTCTGCTTAAATGTGAATCCCTTGGATTGGCCATGATCTGAAAGAATGATTAGCTTATAGTCTCTTGGGGATTTTTCAATTGCCTTTTCGATTCTCTTGAATTGCTTGTCTATTTGCCTAAGGGAATAGAATGCATCATAATCCTCCACTCCTGAGTGATGAGCTATTTCATCATATCCCATATATGTTGCATAGATTGCATTGTACTGGCCTGCAAAGATGTCTCCAATCAAGGTGTATGTTGTAGCTTCCCTCATAGCTACATTTGTTCCTGCACGGGCAACAAAGTATGGAATTCCTCTCCATTTAAGACGAGGCTGAACATTTTTGAATAGATGTCTGAATCTGGATATCAGTTCCATAACCATATCAAAAAGGAATAATATTAAGATTCTGGTAATGACATATGGCCTTGAATAAACATAGTACCAGCTGGTGGTTCTGATTCCTGAAGATTCTGTCAATCTGCTGAAAGTAAGTATATGGTCTCTTGCATCTCCTGAAAAGAGATTGCTTCTGCTTGCACCATTGTCTCTAAGGAGTCCATTGCCATCTGATATTCTCTTTTCAATAATCTCGGAGTTTTCAAGCCCATTTGAGGAAATGATTCTATTGCCATTATCCTTTTCCACCCAACGGAATGCTGGAATATTGCTGTTGTTTCCATGAAGTATTCCCGCTTGTGAAGATGATGTCTGACTTGAAAGGTCTGTTTCCCATCTTGTCAGTTCGTGGCTTCCATCTTCAATCCATTTGGATAATGTAGGCATGTCTCCCCTTTCCAATGCTTTTTTAAGGGTATAGTAGGATAGTCCATCTATTTCAAGAAAAATAAATCCTTCCTTATCGATAGGTTCATTATAAATTGATTTCATTTCCTTTTCCAAAACGTTTTGATGATAGCTTTTATCGTCATCAATGTTTAAGATAAGTGAAACAAAGGAAGATATTAGTCCTATAAGAAGAGGAATTGAAAATAGTGCTATTCCTCCAATTTCCACTCCAGGAATAAAAAGGCTTATGATGTATAAAAGGATTCCGTCTATTAAGAATGTTCCAAAACCAAGTGTAACAACAACAAATCTAAGTGAAAGCTTGCTTAAGGCAGGCCATAATAGGGCGTTTGCCAATGATAATAAGGCTATGACAAGAAAAGCTGTTCCAAAATTAGGCAATGAGATTCCACCTAATGTCCTAGTGATTGTAAAGAAGATGATCACTTCCAACACTAGGTAGATAGTGAATTTTAGTATTTGCTTTAAGTTTTCTCTTATAGTGCTTGCCATATTAAAACCTGTTTTATCAGTGAAAATTAGAATATATAATTTTATTTAAATCTTATAATATTAAAAGTATTATATAATTAATTTAATTAAGTATTATTTTGCTTTATTATCTTATTACTTTTTTTATTTAAAAATAAGGAATATCCTTTATTTTTGGATATTTTCATTCTTTTATTATTGAAAGTAATACTCTTTGATAATTTCTATACTTTTATAATTGAAAGTAATTATTTTGGATAATTTCTATACTTTTATCATTGACAGTAATGCTTTTTGATAATTTCATTTTTATCATTGAAAGTGAAAAATTATTATTTTTAGGTAAACCTAAATATTATATATGATGAATTACATATATTGATTTGTATTTTATTTATACAGTTATAATTAAAATACGCGACTTATGAGGAAAAATATTATTTAATTTGAAAAACATGGCCTTAAAATATATATCCTTATATATTTTTAAAATAGGTTTTAGAAGGAATATTTGTAAAATTTTATTTAAAGGATTTAGGGATTGGATCTTTATTTTTATTTATAAATAGATTTAGGGATTTGGTCTTTATTTTTATTTTAAATTTGATTTTACAGATGTTTCTTCTAATTTTTTTAAAATGATTGAAAGGGATTATTAATTCTTATTTTTAAAAGCCTACTTAATATGAAAAGATATTTTCTTGATTAATGATCAATGACTTAACCATGAAAATATTTATTAATTATTTTTTTATAAATAAACTATATGAAAAATATTTTTTAATTTAATTAACTAAAAAGGAGGTTTTAAAATGACAACAATGATAGAATTTGAAAATGTATATAAAATTTATAAAATCGGCGAACATGAATTGAGAGCTTTAGACAATATAAGCTTAAAAATCGATAAAGGGGAATTTGTTGTTATTTTAGGACCATCAGGTGCAGGTAAATCCACCTTTTTGAATCTATTAGGAGGATTGGATACTGCAAGCTGTGGAAAGATAGTTGTTGATGGACAGGATATTGTAAACTATAATGATGATGAGCTGACAAAATATAGGGCTAAAAGCGTTGGCTTTATATTTCAATTTTATAACTTGATTCCTAATCTTACTGCAAAGGAAAACGTTGAAATGATGCAGGACATTACCGGCATTGATGTTGATGGAAATAGGGTTCTTGATTCAGTTGGCCTTACAGGTCATGGAAACCAGTTCCCTGCACAATTGTCTGGTGGTGAACAGCAAAGGGTATCTATTGCAAGGGCTTTGGAAAAAGAGCCTGCAATGCTTTTGTGTGATGAGCCTACTGGTGCATTGGATTCAAATACTGGTGTTCTTATTCTTTCTTTATTGCAGAACATGTGCCATGAAAAGGACACTACAGTTGTCATTGTAACCCACAACTCAAATTTGGCTGAAGCAGCTGACAAGCTTATAAGAATCAAGAACGGTAAGATTGAAGAAATCACAATCAATGAAAATCCTAAGGATGTAAAAGAGATAGAGTGGTAGAATTTTTGAAAATAGTTTCTTTAGAGAAATTAATTTTGAATATTTTTTTAGGAGAATTGAATATTGTTTCTTTGGTGAAATATTTTGAATGATTTTTTTAGAAGAATTTTTAAAGTTGTTTCTTTAGTGAAATTATTAATATTTTTTAAAGTGATGATAATATGAAGATGCTGTTTAGAAAAATGTTGCGTGACTTTAGGGATCATAAGGCCCAATTCATCTCTATCTTTTTAATGGCTCTTATAGGAGTCTTTGCATTTACAGGAATCAGCAGTGAGGCAGTTGGAATAGAGCCGGTTTCAAGCAATTACTACCATGATACCAATATTGCTGACGGCTGGATATATGGAGAGGATTTGGACAATGACACATTTGCCGATATTAAAGGCAGGCATCAGATAAAGGATGCTCAACGGGAAATGGTGGTGGATACAGTTGCAAATTACTCTTCGGATCCTGACATTACTCTACATATTGTAGAAGGCAAGCAGAAAGTATCTAAATTCCATCTCTTCAAAGGAAAGGACTTTGATGAAAATGATGAAGAGGGAATTTGGATTGACAAAAGATTTGCTGATGGCCGTAAACTGGATGTTGGAGATAAGATCACCTTGAAATTTGATGGAAAGTCTGTCTCCAAAACCATTAGGGGAATAATGTATTCTCCAGAGTATGTCTTTTATATCCAGGAAGGGAGTCTCCTTCCTGATTTTAGCCAAGTAGGTTATGCCTATATGCCTGCAAAAGGAGCGGATTTTGAACTTGAATACAATACAATAGCTTTGGATTCCTATGAGGAGATTGATGAAAAGGACTTTAAGAAGGACCTTGAAGAGCTTATGGGAATGTCTAAGTTTGTTCAGTTTGTTCATCGTGACGACAATGTTGGTGTAAAGACATTGCAGGATGAAATAGATCAGCATCAAATGTTTTCAGGAATCTTTCCTTCCATTTTCGTTCTTGTTTCACTATTGACATTGGTTACAACCATGTCTCGTGTCATTGCAGCTCAAAGAACACAAATCGGTACCTTTAAGGCTATGGGATACAGCAATAGGGAAATCCTTCTTCATTATCTTTCCTATGGTTTTGTATTATCACTTACTGGTTCCATAATAGGGCTCATAATAGGGCCTCTAACCATTCCACATCTCTTCTATCCAACAATGGAAGCGACCTATTCCCTTCCAAAATGGGCTCCAGGATTGGATATAAGCGCCTTTGCTGTAGCGGCATTGATGGTGATATTTTCAGTTGCGGTAAGCTACATTTCAGTTAAAAGCATAAGTGATGAGAACCCTGCAGAAACAATTAGGCATAAGGCTCCAAAGGCTGTTTCATCAGGATTTATAGAAAAGACTAAAATCTGGAAGAGATTTAGCTTCAATGAAAGATGGAACTATAGGGATGCCAAAAGAAATAAGATAAGAGCCATAATGAGTATTTTTGGTGTTTTTGCCTGTGCCCTACTTATAATGTCTGCATTTGGTATGGTTGACTCAATAAACGATGTTGAATCTTGGCAATATGACGATATCTATAACTTCAATTCTAAGCTGCTTCTGGATGAAAACATCACTGATTCACAATTGGACCATGTATTAGAGGAAACCGATGGTGAAGCAATGATGGAAGAGGCAATTGAAATAAAGTCCAAGGGCAATAAGGAGTCAGGTACACTAACGGTCTTAAACGATTCTGAGTATTATAGAATAACCGATAGCGATAGGAATTTCATCAAGCTCAATCCAAAGGGAGTAGCTATTTCAGACAAGATGGCTGAAGTCCTGGGAGTGGAAGTTGGCGATGAGATAAGATGGCATGTTGCAGGAAATCCTAAATGGATTGATTCAAAGGTTACAGAAACCTATACAATTCCATTTGGCCAAGGATTGATAATGTCCCCTAAAACTTTTGATAAAGAAGGTGGGGATGATTACAACTACAGTGCAAATGTTGTCTTGACCAAAAAGGAAATCAATAAGAACTACACTGGAGTAAGCAGTATTACAACAAGGGATGAAATCCAAAAAGGCTGGAATACAATGACAGAGGCATTGGACATGATGGTAAGTGTTCTTACAACCTTTGCTATTGTTTTGGCAGTTGTGGTTCTATATAATTTAGGTCTCTTGTCATTTACCGAGATTCAAAGGGAACTTGCTACAATGAAAGTACTTGGTTTTGGTTCTAAAAGCTTAAGAAGGCTTTTGCTTACTCAAAATCTATGGTACTCCACTATCGGATTTATATTGGCAATTCCAGGAGCATATGTTTTGATTGGAATCATGATGGGATCAACTGGAAATGACTATTGGTTCCCAATATACATCTATTTGTGGAACTTTGTTATCAGTTTCATAATCACCTTTGGATTGTCTGTGCTTGTTAATTTGGCATTCTCATTCAAGATCAAAAAGGTGAATATGGTTGAATCATTGAAGAGCAATGAATAGTCTTTAAAATTAGAATATATGTTTAAATCTCTTGAGATATTGTTTTTTTAAAATCAGCTAGTTTTAGTGTCTCTTGCGATTATTTGTTTTTTTAAAATCAGCTAGTTTTAGTGTCTCTTGCGATTATTTGTTTTTTTAAAATCAGCTAGTTTTAGTGTCTCTTGAGATGTTTTTTTTAAATAGTTTATATGTGTTAGCATATCTTATTTTTTTTAAAAGTTAAATGTGTATATCTTTTTTAGATAATTGCATAAAAAAATAGAAGTGTATGGAATCTGATTTCTTGAGATTCTTTTTTTAAAAATAGTAATGGATTTTTATAATCTCAATTAATCAGCATCCTAACTGAATTAATGAATATGGAACAGATCACTTAAGCTGTGCAATTCTTTTAGATCCTTTTCCTTTTCTAAATCAACTGCAGATTTATGTTTTAAAAGTCCTGCAACTATTAATATCGCTACGAATATCATTCCTATTATAGCATCTAATTTCATAATATCATCCTATATAGTTGAATATATGTATAATGATTTTATCATTGTCATATAAAAAGTTTTTGTTTTTTGGGATGATAAAATAATAAGGAATTTAACATCAAATGGTTCAAATTTATAAAACATTTTATTAACCATAATTTAAAAAATATTATATGGAAGAAATGAAAAAATTAAAGAGGATATTGATATTTAAAATATGACCAAATGTTAAAGGTGTAAGATTATGTCCAATAAGAAAGTTGTTTTGACTATAGATGTCTTAATCAACAATGCTTCAAGATTCCGATATGGATTTATTGGTGAACTTACTCCTGAGGACTGGGATTTCACAGTCAGAAATGTTTTATACTCCTGCTTTAATTTTTCAAATGAAGTTTCAAAGGTCTTTAAGAAAAATAGGTCTGGAAAAATTATCAACATTGGTTCAATCAATGGTTTGAGAGGTAGAGAAGGTAACTTAGCATATTCCTCTGCAAAGGCAGGGATGATTGGTCTTACAAAATCCATTGCTAAGGAATTAGGTCCTTATAATGTTACTGCCAATGTCATAGCTCCAGGCTTTATCAACACTGAACGTCATGCCAATATAGATGAAGCCATGAAAAGGAAGATTCTTGATGAATGCTTTATCAAGAAATTGTCAGAGCCTATAGAAGTTGCAAATCTGGTTTTGTTTTTGGCAAGCGATCAAGCAAACAATATTACTGGTCAGGTTTATCAAATAGATTGCGGCCAATATATTTAGGATAATTTATTTTTATTCCTTTTCCTTTTTTTTAGTTAAGATAGAATATTTTTTCTTTTTTTATTCTTTTAGGATATTTATATCTCTATTCTATTGCATTTTTTTATTAAATTCAATACTTAAATCGATTGAATATTATTCAGAATAATTGTATAATTGTTTTCTTATTTTTATCAAGCAAATTGGTCTAATCAGCATTGAAACATTATTTTTGCAATCACATTTCAAAAGTTTTATTTATAATTAAATCAATAAAATTATTCATGGCATTAAGTTTAAAATCTCATTTGCAATTTACTAAAAAGGATTTGCTGGTTATTGTAATTGCAGCATTAATTCAATTTACAACTTCCTTTATTGGAAGCATGCTTCAAGTAGCAATTCCTTTGATTTCCAATGATTTACATTTAACCATTGAACTTGCAAATTGGATTACTATTTCTTATTTGATTGCATTGATTGCAGTTTCAGTTCCAATATCTAGAGTTATTTCCCAGTATGGAGTTAAGCGATTTACCATTTATGGGGTACTGATTCTAGAGGTTGGGTTGGCAATGTCTGCACTTTCTTTCGATATCGTTTTCCTAATTTTTTCAAGAATCATTCAAGGGTTTGCAGTTGGAATACTCCTTATCAGTATTTACATGTTTGTAGTGAATCAGATTTCTGAAAATAATCTTGGAAAGGCATTAGGTATTGTAGGATCTTGCGGATATATTGGGATGACTTCCGCTCCAACCATTTCAGGTTTTATAGTTTATTATTTATCTTGGAGAATACTCTTTGTCCTATTGGTTTTAGTATTTATCATTGAATTGATATTGTTGTCTAGACTCGATGGCGACTTTAAATCTGACCCAAGACCTATTAATGTAAAAGGTTCAATCATGTATATGCTGATAATGGCTATGTTTATGATAGGATTGAATGAGATTACAACTTGGGGATCTTATCTTTTAGTTTTCAGCATAATCGCTATTGCCATTTTCATTATGGTTGAAAAAAACAGTTCTAATGCAATTTTCAATTTGAATCTCTTTAAGGATGGCAAATATGTGATTGGAAATTATGCAGCTTTCGTTACATATTTCATTACTTTCATTGCTACATACATTCTTAACTTCCATTTACAATACGTTTTAGGATACGATTCAAGAATTGCAGGTATGATACTTCTTATCACTCCTATTGTAATGGTTTTAATTTCACCTACTGGTGGAAAATTAGCAGATAAATATGATAATAGGGTTTTAGCAGGAACAGCAATGGTAATATTGTTCTTTGTCATTCTTGCCCTATGCTTCATTGATTTATTGCCACCATATGTGTTGCTTATTGTTATGATTGTTCAAGGATTAGGCCATGGTCTCTTCTCACCGCCAAACAATAAGTTTGTTCTCACATCTGTGTCTAAAGAGGATTTAGGAGATGCTTCATCTCTCTTAACATCCAGTAAGGAAGTTGGTAAGACAGTCAGTTTAGCTATCTATAATGTAATTTGTGTTTTATTCATAGGTAATGAAGTTATTAATAGCAGCAATGTAAGCGGATTAATAAAATCTTCACATATTATGATGGCGATAGCTACAGTTTTAACATTATCTGCAATGATATTATTATTCTACTCAAAATACCATTATGACTAAAATTTCTCCTTTTTATTTCTTTTTTTAGCTATTTTTTATTATTTTATTTCTTAACAGGCCGTATTTTCTTTTTTTAGTTATTTTTTTATTATTTTATTTCTTAACAGGCCGTATTTTCTTTTTTTAGTTATTTTTTTATTATTTTATTTCTAAATAGGGGATGTATTATTTCTTTTTTTAGTTATTTTTTTATTATTTTATTTCTAAATAGGGGATGTATTATTTCTTTTTTTAGTTATTTTTTATTTCTTCCTTCCTAAAGGCCATAATTATTTATTTTTAGCTATTTATTATAAAAAATCAATATTTTAGGCTTTGAATCATTTATAAGCCATCTTTAATAAAAATTCAACATTCTGACTATTGAAATAATCATACTTTAACTCATCATCAGCTATTAGATCATTAGTCATATTCTTTGGAATAGCTACTAAAACCGTTCTAAAATCCTCTTTCTTATCTTTTTCCACATTAAAGTGAATGGAATAGATTTTATTTGAAGAATTTGATAAATCCTCTTCAAAGAATGGATTCAAATCAATCACTTCCCTATTTAGCCTTTCCTTATTGTCATTTGTCCTATTAAGGCTTTCCAATATCCAATAAAAATTGCCGTATTTTACAGATTCATCACTAATCAGGTAATAATTATAGTCTTCCAATGATTTTTTATATACTCTAAAGTTCTTGCATAGCCAAAGGGACCTTCCATCATTGCTATGGTTTGTCAAATTGGGATTTGTATCATGATTGCATATTTCATCTCTTTCATAATCATCACCAAAAAGCTCTAAATCATTAAATCTATACACTACAAAGCTTGAATAGAAGTCACATTGGACTCTTCTATTTACAGTTGCAATGTCATTATCATTGACATTATCATTGACACCTAAATCATCTCCCATTTTAATAGGCCCTATTTTGCAGTTTAATGGATAAAGAGCCATTGAACTTTTAAAGCTGCCATTAAGAATATTCCTATCTATCAAATCATCGTAATTGTTTTTAATCTTCATCAGCTTATTGTAGGATATTGCATTTGACATTATCATTTCATCATTTCCACTTTCATCGTAAAATTCACCATTGCCTATGTTTTTTTTCTTTATGGCAAGGCCAGGAATGATATTACGAGATACAATTCCATTATCCAATCCCTCATCCCTTTCCCAATGCTCTGGATTTCCCGGATTGTTCAATAGATAATCGCTTGTAGCTATTGCAATGTTTTCAAGTGATGATAATTCCTCTTTACTTAGCATCTTTTCATTTAATTCATCACTTAGGTTAGCTATTGTTCCTATTATGAATACAAGAATTATGATTGACAGTAGAAGTTCAGTTGAGTGCAATAGGCCATCATTGTCTTTTATGAATGAATCAATTATTTTCATTAAATCACCTAAAAATCACTCATTCCATACTTTACCTTATGTCCATTTGGGTCAAGATATAAAATCTCATAAGGCCCATCTACATCATTGGAGCTTTCATTATTATAAATCACCTCAACTCCAGGATAGACATCATCACTGAATATTACATGGTCACTTCCACAGGCTGAAACAAGTCCGGTTTCATTTGTCCTTTGAGGATTGATGAATGTTTCAAAGCCATAGTGTTCACATCCGCTTTTTCCTTCAAGCCTACATAGATAGCATGCTCCATCTCTGCTTTCATGATAGTATCCATTGTCTCTGCAGTTCTTCATTATCTTTCCATTATCATCTCCATGATGGGTATAAGGGTCAAATAGACATTTCCTTACTATGAAAGGAGAGCTTGCATTGATATAACAGGAATAGTTCTCAACTCCTTGTCTTTTTAGGAATTCAGACAATGAATCTCCATAGCTATAGCTTGTATCATTATGGCTAAGGCCATGATATCCTTTACAGAAAAGAAGAGGAACAGGATCCTTCAATCCAATGCAATCCACATCAGATGATATGACATTATCAAATGAATAATCCCCTTTTACACTTGAAATATATGTATTGAATTTGTAAGAAAAAGGGTTCGATGTATTCTCAATAGCTATTAGGGAAGAGTTTATCCTGATATTATAGTTATCATAGTATTCTTGATTCTTCAAACGCAATTTTTCATCAATCAGTTCCTTTAAATCACTTTTAGAATCATGACATGCTCTTTTATTCTTTATAACTTCTTCGCTAAGTTCTTCCAACCCTTCACGTTCTATAAGGGGAAGATTTCTTATATAGTCTTTCATTATGTATTGGTACTGACTTGTGGATATGATTTCCTGGTTTTCCTCTCTTTCTTCAATAGCTGTGTTTAGAAGGATTATTGAAAGCAATAGGAAGCTGATTAGAAGAAGGCCGCTTATTATTATTGAAAAATTAGCCTTTTCATCATATAAAAAGTCATTTTTTCTATAATTTTTATTTTCCTTATTTTTCTTATTTTTATATTTAATCTTCATTGATTGCTTTATTATTCAAAATAATATTTAAAACTTACTAAATTTTAATTATAATTTGTTTAAGTGATTATAATTTGATTAAACGATTGTAATTTCATTATTTAATTATAATTTTTCAACATAATTAGGATATGCCAAAAAGAATGTAAATTATATTTTCACAAGATATTTTTTAACTTTTTTATTAATAATTCAATATAAAAAATCTTCATTGGGCAAGCAAAATACTTAAAACTTTATTATAGATGAATTATAAATAGATTATTGTTATAAATAAAGATAATATTTATTAACTAAAAAAAATTAAAAATAAATAAAAACTAGTTTAAAAATTCAATCTTGCTAAAAGTTTGCAAACAGTTTAAAATTTATTGAAATCATACTTATTAATGCTTATATTGGAGGAATTTAATGTCTGATACTGTAAGAACATGGCGTCATATCCAACAAAGATATAACCTTGTTGGATCCAAATGTACAAATTGTGGACAAGTATTTTTCCCACAAAGAGTAATCTGTCCTGATTGTAGAAGAAAAGGAAACATTGAAGATATTCAATTTTCTGGAAAAGGAAAAATATTTACATATTCTGTAATTAGAACTCCTACTTCTGATTTTAAGAAAATAGCTCCATATGCTGTAGCTATCATTGAACTTGATGAAGGTGCAAAGGTAACTGCACAAATCGTTGACGCTGATGTTGATGATATTCAAATCGGAGACCCAGTTGAAATGGTCTTTAGAAAAATCCGTGAAGATGGCCCTGATGGCGTAATCTCATATGGATTCAAGTTTAAAGTAGTTAAATAATATTTTTAATGTCCATTGGATTCAAATAAATCTTTTAAAATAGCTTTTTTAGCTATTTTATTTTTTATAAATCTTGAGTAATACTTTTTTTAGTATTTTTATTAAAATTTTATTACTTTTAAATCGATTTAAAAATAATTTTAATGATTATTAACAAAGTTTATAAACTATAAAGCTATAATTTATAGTATAAAATTATTTAAGAAAAATTTATTAAGATTTTCAATATTTAATGTTTATTCAATTAAATTTATCCTTTCCTAAAAATGAGGAAAATCAGTAATATGTATATGTGATTATTATGAGTTATGAAGATACTGCTGTATTGTTATTAAGTCATGGAAGTACTCTCCCATATGCAGAAGAAGTGTTTAAAAATATATGCGCTAAGTTTAAGGAAAATACAGAATTCGATGCTGAAGTTGGATATATGAAAGTTGCTCATCCAAACTTGCCTGAAGCTATTGATGTCCTAAAGGAACGCAATTCTGATTTGAAAAGAATCATAGCTGTTCCTGTATTTTTAGCTGCTGGAATCCACACCAACATTGACATTCCAATCATTCTTGGTCTTGAACCTAAAGAGACAGATCCAAGACAGCCTGATGGAATCTATCCAGAAGGTCATTACCTACATGGTCTTCAGGAAGTTGATTTTGATGGAAAAATTGATTTGATTGGTCCTATCGGTCCTAATCCAAAGCTTTTAGACATCATAAACAAAAAGATTTCCACTGCAATTGATGAATCTGAACTTGGAGATGATGCAAAGACTGGCGTTTTGCTTGTGGTTCACGGAAGCAGATTAAATTACAGCAAGGAATTTATCACAGACTTGTTTGGTCAATTTGAAGCTCAAACAGATTATCCATGTGACTTTGGATTTATGGAACTTGTAGAACCTAATATCCCTACTTCAATCAACAAGCTTGTAAATGAAAACGAAGTTGACAGATTGGTTGTTGTACCTGTATTCATTGCTCCTGGTGCACACACTACAAGAGACATTCCAACAATCTTAGGCCTTATTGAAGATGATGTAAACGGACATCACCATCACCATCATGGACACAGCCATGACCACGATCACGGCCACAGTCACTCTCACGGACATCATCACCATCATCATGGAAATGATGATATTAAAATGGAATTTGAAGGGGAAATCCTTTATCCAGACCCAATCTGTGATGATGACATATTGATTGAAATATTAAAGGATATGGTTAATGAAGCACTCTAATTAGAGTCTTCTATTCTCTTTCTTTTTTGCTTTATTTAATTTGAGTCTTATATATTCTCTAGATTTTTTTATTTTATTTTCATCTTTAACAAATTTAAATCTTTTTTTCTATTGTAGAGGATATTTTTCTAAATATAGCCAATATTTTTTTCTGTTTTAATTGAATATTATAGCTATTTCTTCAGATTTTTATATTATATTCATCTATTTTTTTATTTTTCCACTAATAATTGGTTATTTTATTTTATAAATGCATAAAATCCTTTATTTTTTAATTTAAGATGCATGTATGTACTTACATGCCAAAATAATTATATATACGATTTTATAAATTATTATACAGGATTATTATAAGTTTTTACTTTTTTAAAATATATATTATTGAATATAATTATACTTTTTTTAAAAATTTATATTATATTATTAATCCACACTTATAAAAAAATATATTATGTGATTATGATGAAAAAATTAATTTTTAAATATTCATGTATATTTATTATTCTTATGTATTGCTTAGCACCTATATGTGCTGGTGACTTAGCTCAAGATAATAATACTAAATATATTAATGAGGATAACAATAACGATATTGCAGTAAAAGATGTAAATATCACTGTAGATAATGATGAAAACGAAGTAGATGATGTGAAACTTGACAAAAAGACTGAAATTGATAATGCTAAGGCTTTAAACGCAAACCTTGACGAAAAGAAAAATCCTTCTATGGCTGTTATTTCCGAAAACATCAATCAAGGGGAAATTGAATCAATACAATTAATTTCACCTGATGGTATTAATGCAGATTTAACTGTCTTGATTGGAAACCAAGAAAGATCTGTTTCTATGAAAAATGGATTTGCTTCATTAGATATTGAAGGATTGGATTCAGGTCGATATACTGTTAATGTTATTGGCTATGAAGTAAGAGGTCATACAACATTCACTGTTAATAGAATTAAAGAGCCTGGTTTATTTGTAGATGTTGATAATATAGTTGCAGGTCAAAAACCAGTAGTAAGAGTTAGTACATATAATGCATACAAAGGAGATATAGTTATCAAATTAGGCAATGAAACCCAAACCGTTCAAGGAGGCGGTAATTCCAAAGTAACTTTTGATCAAGATTTGTTACCTGGAGAATACGAAGTTGAAGTGGTTTGTTCCCCTTATGAGCGTTATAATGAAACTCAAAAGACAGTAAAATTCACTGTATCCAATAATTATACAGTAGATGCATTTGTTAGTAGTGTTGAGGTTGGTGAACCAGTATTGGTATCTACTAGAACCACTAAAAACTTTGATGGCTATGTTTTATGTTATATAGATGATCCAGAAGGATTTAGTGCAGTTAAGAATGTTAAAGATGGTTATTCCAATTGTGCATTCGAAGATGTAGATTTAGCACCAGGTGTCCATAAAATGTATATAAAGCATTATGGCTCTGAAGTTTTTGGAAATTCTACAACATGTGTTGAATTCACTATCAAACCAAAAGCTGAAGATTTATAATTTAATTTGAATTTAACTCAAGACCAGCAATGGTTTTGAGTAATCTAAATTTCTTTTTTTTTAATTTTATATAATTTGATAATATTCTTTTTTTAATCTTTTTTCAATAATTCTTTTTTTATTTTCATTTAGTAAAATTATTATTATTCCTTTTTTAAATATAATATTGAAAATGAAATTTAAATCAATTTAAATTTTTTAAGTCAATAAATATTCTAATTGAAATGCATTAGCTAATTAATTTTTTAAATCAAAAAACTATGAGGTATTTTATGCATCAAAAATTCATGGATGAAGCAATCAAAGAGGCTGAAATATCATTGTCTGAAGGTGGAATTCCTATTGGAGCAGTGATAGCAAAGGATAATGAAATCATTTCAAGAGGCCATAACAGGCTTATTCAAAAGAATTCAGTAATCCTTCATGGAGAAATGGATGCAATTGAAAATGCAAAAGGCCTTAATTATGATGATTATAGAAAATGCACCTTATACACAACATTATCCCCTTGTCCAATGTGTTCCGGTGCTGTATTGCTATACAATATTCCAAAGGTCGTTATAGGAGACAATAAAACATTAATGGGAGCTGAAAGGCTTTTGGAAGATAATGGTGTTGAAGTGATAGTGTTGAATGATTCAAGATGCAAGGAACTGTTTGACAGATTTGTAAAACAAAACCCTGGAGTATGGGAAAAGGAGCTTGCCAAGGTAGGAAACACTACAGAATTGAAATAAGATGAGGAATGATTATGGAATCCATTATTACTGATGAAAAGGATGAAAGATTCATTGAACTTTCCAATGAATTGGATAATGAATATTTCCAAAAGCATGGAGATAAGGTATTGAAGTATAAGGATTATAATGAATTGAAGGATCCTCATATTGTAGTCCTTGCCTTAAACTATGGAAAGCCAATAGCTTGTGCAAGCTTTAAACTCTTTGATAAGGACACAATTGAAATCAAAAGGGTTTATGTTAAAAGAAGATACAGAAGAAAAGGAATAGCCTATAAGCTTGTAAAGCAGATTGAAAAATTGGCAATGGAAGAGAACTTCAGGTATTCTGTCATAGAAACAGGAAGTGAAAATGATGCAGCTATCAATCTCTATAAGAAGCTTGGCTATGAGATAATAGACAATTTTGGATTCTTTGAAGGTGAATTAAGATCAATTCTTAATTTATCTTTTCTCAGCCCTATTCCAAATGGGGCTTTTTATTTTTATTTTTTTTTTTTTTTTTTTTTTTATAATTTCAATCTTAATGATTCTGATTTTTTTAATTTTCTATTTTTTTAAATATCATACTTCAATTATAATTTTACAAACCATAATTTCTTTAAAAAAATACATACCATTAATTAAATATTTTAATAATTCAATAAATTTATGAATATATGATGTGTCTGATTTAGATTATGTATTGATAATTTTAATTTATCTATAAGTAAATTAAATAATTGTTTGTTTAAATTCATAGTTTGAACAATAACTTTTATTAAAATATGCTTAAAATTCATTATAATGAATAGAAAATTGAATCAATAAATTCTTTAAAGTGATTATCTGAAAAAAACAAATTAAAAAAAACAAATATCATAAAAACTGACAATACAGAAAAAAACAAATTAAAAAATACAAAAATTCATAAAAACTGACAATACAGAAAAAAACAAATTAAAAAATACAAAAATTCATAAAAACTGACAATACAGAAAAAAACAAATTAAAAATAATATACATCATGGATTTTACTAGAGAAGAACATAATTAAAAAAAAGAAAAAAATAAATTAAAAATAATATACATATATTAATTTCACTGGAGAAGAACATAATTAAAAAAAAATTAAAAAATAAGTGATTTGAACTCTTTTTTCATGCAAATACACATATCGTCTCCTTCAAAGACTCAATCATTAGCAGTACTTCTTAATAAAGCTCCACCATTGATTTTTGCAGTGTTTCCATAGAAAGTACAATTGTCTGTAGTTCCGTCAGACATTGATCCACCAGACTCTCTTGCAGTATTGTTCTTGAAGATACAGTTGATTGCAGTGCCTCTACTCATAGCTCCACCATCCTCATATGCAAGGTTGCCAATGAAAGTACAGTTAATCGCAGTGCCTGCAAAGATTGCTCCACCATCACTTTTTGCAATGTTCTTTAAGAATGTACAGTTAATCGCATTACCACCTCTTTTAGCTCCACCATAAATACTTGCAGTGTTATTGTGGAAAGTACAGTTTATCGCATTCCCACCTTCCATAGCTCCGCCAGAACCTACTATATAATGACCTGTAAAATTACAATTGTAGGCATCCCCGTGGAATATTGCTGAACCCGCATCTGCGTTATTGTTCTTAAAAGTACAATTGCTTGCATTACCTAAGTACATTGCACCGCCTAAATTATCTGATCGGTTCTTGAAAAAAGTACAATTGACAGCAGAACACTCATACATAGCTCCACCATCTTCCAGCGCATAGTTATAGTCAAATGCACAGTTTATTGCATTACCATTATACATTGCACCTCCATTACGTTTAACTTTGTTGTTAGAGACAGTACAATTGACAGCAGAACAGCCATACATAGCTCCACCATAATCCTCTGTAGAGTTGGAGCCAAATCGACAGTTAATCGCAATGCCACCATTCATTGCTCCACCCCATTCTCCAGAGTTGCTGGTCAAATTACAATTGACAGCAGAACAGTCTTGCATAGCGCCACCATCAACTGCTTTGTTTCCACTAAAAGTACAGTTGATTGCAGTGCCTTTTGACATTGCTCCACCATCACCTGCTTTGTTGTCCCTAAAGATACAATTGATTGCTGTGCCACCATACATAGCACCTCCTTTACATCTTGCTATGTTGCCCTTGAAGGTAGAATTTTCCACAACACAACTATCATTACTAGGTGCATTAATAGCTCCACCACCATTTACATATTCGCTAAAATGTCCGTTTATGAAATTTATGTTTAGGAATTTCACATTTGCACCAGGACATATATAAAAGAGGCGTGCAAGATTTGCACCATCTATAGTAATGCCATTTCCGTTAATAGTTACTGTACGATTAATGGAAATACCCTCAGTAAAACGAGAATCATCAATATCAGTACCATTAAAGAGATAGTGACGAGTTAAAGTGATCTCATTTTTTTCATTTCCATTAATATCCTTGTTTAAATCAGTAAATGAACCTGATGAATTGTCATCTTCTGTTATATCTTCAACAAGCCCATTAACCTTGTCAGTACCATCTTCAGTTATATCTTCAACAAGCCCATTAGCATTGTCGTCATTATGAACACTTATAGCATCAGCATCTAAGCGGTATTCTAAAGTAAAATCTTGATTGTTTTCAGCACCAATAATATTTCCTCCATCATAATCTGCTGCATTAACTCCAGAAATGCAAATCATGCAAAGAAGAAATATCATTGCTACATACAAGTATCCTCGAAATTTCATAAAAATTCTCCATCATTTAAAAATAATAAGAAAAAGTTTTATTAAAATAAAAAATAGATAAAAAAAGTCTTATTCGCAAAATAATATCCTTTAAATCATAAAATAATAAATTTGAGAAAAAAAGGCTTGAAATCATATTTGATTCAAATTTTATTCAACCTATTTTTTATCATCCTTTCAATAAATATTCCTTATGTAAAAAAATTTTTCAATAAAGGACTATATAAAGATTTTCGAGTGCAAGTACTTGCTTACAATCGTTAAAATTGCAAATAAAAGAAGGAAATTTATTTTAGTTTTCATAAAAAAATAATCAAAAATCATCCCTAAAGATTTTCAAACAAAAGATAAAAAAAAATAATAAAAAAACATCTATACTAAAGATTTTCAAACAAAAGATAAAAAAATAATAAAAAAACAACTTAAAAAGATAAATGAAAATTAACTTTAAATATTTTGAAAATAAAAATAATTTAAAGATAAACAAATAAAACAGATTTTTATAGGTTAAAAAATGATGATTGCAGATACATTATCACAAGAGCTTAACATAAAGATATCACAAGCAGAAAGTGTAATAAAGCTAATAGACGATGGAAACACCATTCCATTTATTGCAAGATATAGAAAAGAGGTAACCGGTTCACTTGATGATGAGATACTTAGGAAATTTGATACAAGATTAAAATATCTCAGAAATCTTGAAGAGAAAAAGGAAACTGTCTTAAAGAATATTGAGGAACAAGGAAAACTGACTGAAGAGTTGAAAAAGGCCATTATGGAAGCTACAACCCTTGTTGAACTTGAAGACTTATACAGACCATACAAACAAAAAAGACGAACCAGAGCTACAATAGCTAAGGAAAAGGGTCTTGAAGGATTGGCAGATATTATCCTTGCCCAAGATATAGAGGTTCCGGTTGAAGAGATAGCTAAGGATTTTGTTACCGTTGACAATGAAGAGATTGATGAGGAATTGAGAGTAAACAATACAGAAGAGGCAATCCAAGGTGCACAAGACATAATAGCTGAAATCATATCTGACAATGCAAGCTTCAGAGCCCTTATACGTGAACTCAGTTATGAAGATGGTGAGCTTATTTCAGAAGCTAAGGATAAGGATGAGGAATCAGTTTATGACATGTACTACGACTACACTGAAGAAGTCTCTAAGATAGCAATCCATAGAGTCCTTGCAATCAATCGTGGAGAAAAGGAAAAATTCTTGAAAATCAAAATCAGTGCTCCTGAAGAGGACATTATAGCATATCTAAGAAGACATGTCCTAATCAATAAGGGAGGCAAGCCAACTCAACCGATTTACAATAAGTATACTGAAGAAACCCTAACTGATGCAATACAAGACTCCTACAAAAGGCTTATTGCACCAGCTATTGAAAGGGAACTTAGAAATCAGCTTTTTGAAAAGGCGGAAGACAAATCAATCAAGGTATTCTCAAAAAACCTTGAACAGCTGTTGATGCAGGCTCCAATAATCAATAAGGTAGTTCTTGGTTGGGACCCAGCATTCAGGACAGGATGCAAGCTTGCTGTTGTTGATGAATATGGAAAGGTATTGGAAACAGGACTTGTATATCCAACAGAACCTCAAAATAAAATAGCTGAAACCCGTTCAACTGTTCGTGACCTGATTTTCAAGTATGACATTAATCTTATCGCAATTGGAAATGGAACTGCATCAAGGGAATCTGAAGCAATAGTGGCAGAGATAATAAAGGACCTTGATGTACAGTATGTGATAGTCAATGAGGCAGGGGCAAGTGTCTATTCTGCAAGTGAATTGGCATCAGAAGAGTTTCCAGATTACAATGTAGGTGAAAGAAGCGCAATTTCAATTGCAAGACGTCTTCAAGACCCACTTGCAGAGCTTGTTAAAATAGATCCTAAATCAATAGGAGTCGGCCAGTATCAGCATGACATGAATCAAAAGAAGCTTGGAGAGTCTCTTGACAATGTTGTTGAAAAATCCGTAAATGAAGTGGGAGTGGATGTAAACACTGCATCTGTATCACTTATGGAACATGTTTCAGGAATCAGTAAAACAGTAGCTAAAAATATTGTGAAATACAGAGAGGAGAACGGAAAGTTCTACTCAAGGGATGAATTGATGAAAGTGAATAAGTTAGGTCCTAAGGCATATGAGCAATGTGCTGGATTCATGAAGGTAAAGGACAGCCACAATCCATTGGACAACACTACAGTTCACCCAGAATCATATGGAGCTACAATAGCATTCCTAAGCTCACTTGGATACTCCCTTGAAGATTTGGACAATAGAAAAATAAAGGAATCTGACCTTGACTTAACAGATGAGGAATTTGAAAGGATCGCTTCTGAAATCGGCATTGGTTCAATCACATTAAAGGACATTGCAAAAGAGCTTAAAAAACCTGGAAGATACCCAAGGGAAGAAATGCCACAACCTATCTTAAGAAAAGATGTCTTGACAATGGAAGACCTTGAAGAAGGTATGGTTTTAAGTGGTACAGTTCGTAATGTAGTTGATTTTGGTGCATTTGTAGATATTGGAGTGCATCAGGATGGATTAGTCCATAAATCCCAAATAACCGATACACAATTTGTAAAGCATCCACTTGATTTTGTAAGTGTTGGAGACATTATTGATGTAAAGGTTATTGATGTGGATGTTGCACGTCATAGGATTCAATTGTCTATGATTATTTAAAAAAAAGATTTTTAAAAAAATGGAAAATATTAAAAAAAGGGCTTTGTTGAAATTCTATAAATTTATATAAAAATTTTAAAAAATAACTGTTAAAAAGATTAAAAATAAAATTTTAAAAAAGGTTTTCAACAGCCCCTAAAAAGATAAAAAATAAAATAGTTAGAGTTGATTCTCTAACTATGAAAAGCTTTTAATCAGACAAAATGACAAGTTAATCTTCCAATTTTTTAATCACTTGCTTAGGCATTCTAAGAGGTTTAGTTACTTTCCAACTGGTGGAATTAACAATCTCTTTATTCTTTTGCCTGGATTTCTTTAGATTTTCCTTAAGCTTTCTATTGTGATTCTTTAAATTTTTGTTTTGCTCATTCAGCTTATCGTTTTTGTCATTTAATTTTTCATTCTTGTTTTCCAATTTACTGTTTTTCTTATTCAGCTTATTTATTTCCTTATTCAATGACCTGAGTTCTTTTTCCAAATCCTTTTGGGTTTGCAACAGCTCTTGAATATTCATGTGTAAGTCATTCTTAAGCTCATAGGCCTTTTCTATTGAATAAGGACATATGCTAAATGAATTTTCATTAAAGGAAATGATATGAGATCCTTCTATAGAATAGCTGATTCTATCATCCACCATTGAAGTGTCTCTAAAGTGAATGTCGTTTTTCATGACAATGGTTTTATCATTTTCATTATAGATTACTTCAAATTCTAATTTAGCCTCTTCATTTTCTATAATAGGTATTTCCAAATTGAAATAACGTTTATATTGCCAATTTACACCTAAAAATCTTTTAATTGACGAATTTTCCTTTGTAAATTCATTTAAATCATGGAAAACTTCTTTGGTTCCATCTGAATCTGTCTTAATAGCTTGAATGCTTAATGTATCATAATCACAGGAACTTGCAAAGGTTCCTAAAATCTTTAGAATATTGCTTTCTATTTCAATGCTGTCTAAGTAGATTCCATGATTATGCAAATTGTTGATTATAAAGTCTCCAGTCTTTAAATAGACCTCTCCTTCCCCATCAACAGTTTCTATATGGAACTCTTTTTTGTTTTTGATATACATCAGGAAATATCTGACAATATTCTGTTTTATGATGCGCTTATCATTGATTACATCCTCATCCACATAGCTTAGGGCATGGCAGAAAGTTTCCCAAAACTCATTGATTTCCTCATCTGTAAAGTAATCCGGAAAGTCTGAAACTCCCTTATACCACTGAAGGTTATATGCAATAACATATTGAATGAACTTAGGAACACAGCCCATCCTTTCCATATAATAATCAATCAAGTAAACGTTAAGGTTCTTTAATGTATGGGTGAAATACTTCTTCTTGCCTTTGTAATTGTCAATCATGGAAGTTTCATCCATTCTCTTTCTGTAAAAATAGGAAGAGGTGCTTATGACACCAATTTTTTTCTTAGGCAATATTATTCTATTTACCATTACGGTATCATAGCCTGAAATCAATTCTGTGTCAAATTCCTTTCCTTCCAATGATTCATTCTTTACAAATGAAGATGCAACAGATAATTGTGGGTTATGGGGCTGCTTCATTAAGTCAATTACTCGAGTAGACCTAAACTTATAATTTAAGGCATGGTCTCCAGTTCTTCTTTCAAAAAACAGCACAGGTATTGCAACCAGATCAATTTCATCATAATGCTTTTCAAAAAAGTCATAAACCTCTTGAAAGGTATTTGGTGAGAGACGGTCATCGCTGTCTAAAAAGCTGACATATTTTCCATGCAAATGCTTTAATCCTAAATTGAATGCACTTGCTTGACCGCCATTTAATTTAGAAAAGAACTTTATGTTTTCAGGATATTTTTCTTGGTATTCCAATGCGATGTCTTTGGAATTGTCAGGACTGCCATCATCAATGATCAATAGCTCGACATTCTCTTCAAAGCCTATAGTTTGGTCTATTAAAGAATCAATAGCCTCTGCAAGATACTTTTCTACATTATAAATAGGCATTACAACAGAAAATTTATACTCATAATCCATAAAAACACCTTTTAATCAAAATATTAACACTAAAAATTAAATCACTATCAATTAATATTTTATGGGTATTAATAATTATACTTTACTCGAAAAACCAAGGCAAAATTTCTTGAATTATGCTTATTTAAAAAACCTAAGAATTTATTGATAACATTTTTTAAAAAATAATCATGGAAAAAAACCTAAGAAATTTTTGACTATCTTTTTTTTTCTAAATCTAAAAGGCCTTGTGACTCTCCAACTTGTGGAAGTCACCATTGCCTCATTTTCTGCATCAATTTCCTTCAAAGCATTCATAAGATTATTTTTTTGATTCTCCAACTCTTCAATCTGTTTATACAATTTACTGTTTTGATTTTCCAATCCTTTTATTCTCATCTTATACTTATACTCTTCTATTGAATTGGAATCTAAAATGGCCTTGACTTTAAGCAAAACATTTTTAGAGACATAATCATTATTCAAATCAATTTTAGACAGCTCTTTCTTAGCCAAATCGAAATACTCATTTGAACGTCCATTTATTTGATATGTAATCTGATCCAACTTCAAATAATCAAATTCCTTTTGCAATTCATCCAATAGGCCTTCTGACTTTAAAAAGTCTCCAACTATCTGAAGTATGCAAAAGATATCCTTATACCTTTTCAATCGAGTGTTTGAAATGGAATTTGGATTGTCTGTTCTATAATGATAGAGATGCTCTCCAAGAAATGAAATCTTAGAAGCCTTTAGAATTGTCATTGAATGGAATGGCAAATCATTGTGATTTAAGCCTGTTGGAAACTTTAGAGAGTCATGCTTGTCTAAAAATTCCTTTTTATAAAACTTAAACCAAGGGGCAAAGGGACTTTTAAATGGAAGTAGCCTATAGTCCTTATAGTTAAATGTGAAATCACTGAAGTCAGCATCCTTAAATTTCTTTCCTATATCAATCCTTGAATGCTTAATGAACTGATTGCCTTCATAAATGTCAAAATCAAAAATCACCATATCTGAATCATTGCTTACTGCATTATCATAGACCTTTTCCAAACAATCCTCAAGGATAGAATCATCTGCATCAAAGAAATAGACATAATCTCCAGAGACCTTCTTCAAGGCATTGTTTCTTGCAACGCTTGCTCCTTGATTCTCTTGTGAATATACTTTTAAGCGAGAATCCTCTGATGCAAGCTTATTTAAGATCTTCAATGAATCGTCAGTTGATCCATCATCAATGCAGACAATCTCAAAATCTGTAAATGTCTGATTAAGGATACTGCTGATTGATTCTTCAATATACTCTTTACAATTGTAAACAGGCACTATAACTGAAATCTTTACCATAAGAATCCCAATACGTTTAATAAAAAAAATTTGAAATTGAAGTTAAGAATAATGATTATTCGTAAATTCTCCAATTAATTGTTTATAAATATAAAGTCACTATAATTATTCGTAAATTCTCCAATTAATTGTTTATAAATATAAAATCTCTATTATTTAAATTTAGTTAATTTAATAGGATTTAAGTGCTTTAATAGATTTTTTTGATTTATATTTTTAAAATAATTATATAAATACTAATTAAATATTATATATTAGTAAATATAAATATAAATATAATCTAAATTTTTGTATGAAAACAAAGTAGATTTTTCTTGATTTACAACACATAAAATGCTTAAAGGAGAAATTAAATGATTCCAAAAGTTATGATAATTCTAGGAAGTGCATCTGATAAGGAAATAGCTTTAAAGTCTATTAAAATATTGGAAAAACTTCAAATTCCATATAGTTTAAAAGTGGCATCTGCACATAGGACTCATGATAAGGTCAAAAAATTGGTAATGGATGCAACAAAAGAAGGTGTAGAAGTTTTCATAGGAATAGCAGGATTAGCTGCCCACCTTCCAGGAGCAATAGCTGCATATACCCATAGACCAGTTATTGGAGTTCCTGTAGATGGTGCTGTTGGAGGTATGGATGCATTGTATGCTTGTGTTCAAATGCCTTTCCCTACAGCAGTGACTACCGTAGGAATAAACAGAGGAGACAATGCTGCAATCCTTGCAGGTGAAATCATTGCAAGCCATGATGATGAAGTTGCTTTAAAAATCTCCCAATTGCGTGTTGAATATCAGGAAAAAGTTGAAAAAGGAGAAAAGGAATTAATCGATAGCATCGAAGGAGAATACTTCCAAAAAGACTTTTTAGCAGATGAAAACTATGAAAAGATTGAATTTGAGGAATTGGATGACACTCCAGATGTAATGATACTTGCAGGCAGTTATTCAGATATGGAAATAGCTAAAAATGTAGCTATTTTACTTGAAAGAATGAAAATAGAATACAAGCTTGATTACATTTCTCCAATAAGACATTCTAAAGACTTTGAATCTTATATGAGCAAAAGAAACAATGCAAAATTATTCATAGCAATCAGTGGATTATCCGCTCTTGTTGCAGGATCTGTTGTTGCACTAACTGAAAAGCCAGTTATAGGAGTTCCATGCTCCAAGAAATTAGATGGCCAAGATGCCCTTCTTACAATGGCTAATATGCCTCCAGGAGTACCTGTAGGAACTGTAGGAATAGACAATGGAAGAAATGCTGCAATAGTTGCAGGGGAAATCCTTGGAATATCTGATAAAACAATTGAAGAGAATTTGAAATGGATTAAATACAAAAATGCTGATTTATAGATAAATAATTTTTATTAAATGTGTTTAAGATTAAATCTCATAGTAAAATGATTTTGAAAAATTAAATGCTGATTATAACTTAAATCTGATTATATGATTGAAGAGGAAGATGTGTGATTAATATGACAAAAGAGATTATGAATGTTATTCAAATTGATGAAGAGCTTGATGCTAAATATGAAGCAGCAAAAGTCCTTCGTAAATATCCTAAAGATACTGTAATGTTAAATAATATTAAGGGATATGACATTCCAGTGGTTTCTGGAATCTGCAATACAAGAGAGAAAATAGCCCAATCCCTTGGATGTCAAGTTGATGAAATACTTTACAAGATCATTGATGGTATGAACAATCCTACACCAGTCACTGAATTCATTGATTTGGTAGAGGAATACCAAAGCAAAAGAGTCGATTTAGGCAAAATACCAATTCTTACCCACTATAAACGTGACGGTGGAGCATATATCACTGCAGGAGTTGTATTTGCAAGAGACCCTGAAACAGGTGTTCAAAATGCTTCAATCCACAGAATGTTGGTTTTAGAGAAAAATAAATTGGCAATTCGTATTGTGCCAAGAAACCTTTACACATACTTCCAAAAGGCAAAGGACATGGGCAAGGACTTGGACATTGCAATAGCTATTGGAATGGAACCTGCAATACTTCTTGCATGCACAACCTCCATACCAATCGATGCAGATGAAATGGAAGTTGCAAACAGATTCAGAAATGGAGAATTGAAACTTGTAAACTGTAAGAATGGAATGAAGGTTCCAGAAGCAGACGTCATTTTTGAAGGAAAGATATTGATAGATGAAACTGCTCCTGAAGGTCCATTCGTAGACTTGACTGATACTTATGACTATGTAAGAGAAGAGCCTGTAATTAAATTAAGCAAAATGTACATTAAAAAGGAAAATCCAATGTATCATGCAATCTTGCCAGCAGGATTTGAACATAAATTGCTTCAAGGAATGCCACAAGAGCCAAGAATATTCAATGCTGTTAAAAACACCGTTCCTACTGTACAAAACGTAGTTCTTACAGAAGGAGGCTGCTGTTGGTTGCATGCAGCTGTTTCAGTAAGAAAGCAAACTGAAGGAGACGGAAAAAACATAATTATGGCGGCCCTTGCTGCACACCCATCATTAAAGCATGTAGTGGTAGTGGATGAGGATGTAAACATATTCGACCCACAGGACATTGAATATGCAATAGCTACACGTGTAAAAGGTGATGACGACATAATCATTGTCCCTAAAGCAAGAGGTTCTTCCTTAGATCCAAAAGCTTCTGAAGTTGATGGAACAACTACTAAAGTAGGTGTTGATGCTACCAAATCAATTTTAGAGCCAGAAAAATTCGAAAGAGTGAGTTTTAGCGAATAAATAGCTAATTTGAAATAAAAAGATTATTTTGAAAAAGAAAAAGCTTAAAATAACTAAAATTACAGAAAAACAAAAAACTTCAAATGTTAGCTAAAATAATGGAAAACAAGAAGAATAACTTCAAATATTAGCTAAATAATGGAAAACAAGAAGAATAACTTCAAATATTAGCTAAATAATGGAAAACAAAAAAGTTTCAAATTAGCTAAAAAAATGGAAAACAAGAAGAATAGCTTTAGCGAATTAATATTGACTTTAATTTTATGATTTTAGATTAGGTGAAATAATGGAAAAAGTAGGTGTTATGGGAGCGGGAAGCTTAGGAACTGCCTTAGCTCAAACAATTTCTGAAAATGTCGATGAGGTGTATATGCATCTTAGAAGGGAAGAATTGAAGGATTCCATAAATGAATCAAGATACAATGCAGAATATTATCCTAACACAAGGCTAAAAGATAATATAATTGCAACTACCGATTTGAATGACTTGAAAGAATGCAGCATCATATTTTTAGCTATTCCATCATCTGCTTTTAGAACCAGCTTAGAAAGCATTAAAGGAGTCATAAGTGAAGACACTGTCCTTGTAACAACTGCAAAGGGAATTGAATATCCTTCCCTAAAATCAATGGGAAACCTTATAGGAGAATATTTTGATGGTGACTTTGTAGCATTATCCGGACCTAATTTCGCATCTGAAATCATGTTAAACCTTGCAACAGTTTCCAATATTGCATCAAGAAATAGGGCAAACAGTGAAAAGGTCAAATCAGTATTGTCCACTCCACAATTTAAGGTGAAAATAATCGGTGATGTCATTGGCCTTGAAATATGTGGAGTCCTTAAGAACATTAATGCAATAGCTAATGGAATCTGTGAAGGAATGAACATTAATGAAAACGCAAGATTCGGTGTTTTGACAAAAGGATTTGAAGACACTAAAAACATTATCAAAAACATTGGAGGCCATGAATCCACTGCAGGAGAATACTGTGGATTTGGTGACTTGGTATTGACTTCAACATCCTTGGAAAGTAGAAACCATACCCTTGGAATGCTCTATGGTCAAAGAATCATAGTGGACGAAAAGGCAAGCGGAATAGTCTTTGAAGGAAAGAACTCCATTATGGCAGTTAAGGACATTTGCGATAAGCACAATATTGAAAGCGTAATAGTCAATTTCGTTTATGATGTAATTGTCAAGCAAATCAAGCCTACAAAAGCCTTTAATACATTATGGCAAAATATCGAATGATCAAAACTAAAATTATGCTTACCATTATCTAAAATCAAAAAAATCATGAAAATTAACTCTATTAGAATAAAAATTACTCTATTAGAATAATCTAAAATCTAAAATAATTTAAACTTATCAAAATATTTTAAATCAAATTAAAATTAATAAACTGCTCTAATTAAAATATTCAAAAATTAAATCAAATTCATTATTGGGAGAAAAATCTATGACAAAATTTTCAATTATCATTCCAGTTTATAATTCAGAACGATATCTTAGGGAATGTTTGGACAGTGCTGTAAACCAAACATTCAAGGACCTTGAAATAATCTGTATCAATGATGGTTCGACAGATAGTTCTGAATCCATATTAAAGGAATATGAAACTAAGGATGAACGTGTCAAAACATATTCCCAAGAACATAAAGGAGTAGGAGCTGCAAGAAACTATGGAATGGAAGTGGCTCAAGGGGAATATATAAATTTCCTGGATAGCGATGATGAATTGTCCCTAAACTGCTTGGATAAGGTAAACAAATTCCTTAAAGGCAATTCAGTTGATGTCGCTACAATCCCTATTTTTTATTACAATGAAAGAGGTCATGGATTAAACTACAAATTCAACTTAAAAGAGGATTCAAAAAACAGAACAATAGCTTTCAAGGAAAATCCTGATTTTATTCAAAGTTCTGTAAACTCTTGTTTCATAAAGGCAAGTGCAATAAATGATTTGAAATTTGATGAGCAATTGCATGATGCTAAAGGTCTTATTTTTATAAACAAGCTATTGCTTTCATGCGAAAAAATAGGCTTGGTAAAGGATGCCATGTATCTCTTTAGACTAGCTAATGACAAATCATTAAGTAAAATTGCATCAAAGGACAAGGAATTCTACACCTATAGATTAGATTGCTTACAGGACCTTATTGATTTTGCAAAAGAAAAGGAAGGAAGAGTCCCTCGATTTATACAAGGTGCAATTGCATACGTTTTGCAGACATTTGAAAAGATAGCTGATTTTCCAAAATTCCTAACAAAAGATGAAATAGATGGCTTTTGGGAATCAATGTACGGCATATTGGAAAATGTCGAAGAGGAAGTCATTTCAGACCCAAGGATAATGAATAAAAAGATTGCATACTTTAGGGAATTCCTTATTTATGTGAAAAACAGAAAGGATTTCCGCATTGAGAAGGATGAAGATGGATACACATGTTTGAAAACTGGTGATTATACCTTCAACAGATTGGAAAAGCGCAGAATATTCTTTGACATTATAGAACTTAAGGAAGGAGTTCTAAATTTATCAGGTAATTTTGTAAGTTCATGCAAAAGCGATGCATTAAGCGTAGAAGCCATAAAAACCTATAAGGGAAAGAAAGAAACCTTCAAGGGAAAGTATGTTGAATATCCAAGAACACCACGTGTAACAAGAAGGTCATTAGGTATCGATTGGAGATTTGACTATAACTTTGAATTCAAGATTCCTATTGACAAGAAAGGAGAAACTAAAATTGATTTCCGCATGATACTTGATGAGAATGGAAAGAAAACAGTGATGAAGAACAACATCACCTTTAGGAAATTTGCAGAAATCTCTAAATTCAGTCACTATTACATTAGAAATTCACAAATCATAGCAGCAGTAGGAAATTCCTTTGTAGTTATGCCATATAGCTTTAAGAAAGCATTGCGCTATGAATTGACCTCACTCAAATCAATTGCATTGACCAGACCAAAATATTGGCCAAGGTCAATAGGCTATAGATTATTGTACCTATTGTCCTATCCATTTATGAAAAACAAAAAGATCAATATGTATATGGATAGAAGAGAGAATACAGGAGACAATGGAGAGCATCTGTTCAGATATGCAATAGAACAGAAAGATGGAATATCCAAATACTTTGCAGTGGAAAAGGACTGTGCTGAATACAAAAAGCTTAAAAAAGAATATGGAAAGAGCATTCTCAAATTCGGATCCATCAAGCACAAGTTCCTCTATATGTTTTCAGAGAAGCTTATCTCTTCACAAGGATATAAGAAGCATGCCAATCCATTTTCTGACTTGAACCTAAAATTGGTGCAAGGAGTTTCAAGCCCACCTATCTATTTCCTCCAGCATGGAGTTGGAAAATACGACATGAGAAGCTGGCTTAGAAAGTATGACATTAACTTCTCACTTATACTTACAGTATCTGACTATGACCAAGAGGCATTTGTCAATACATACAACTATGACGAGGAAATCATTCAGGAATTAGGTTTCCCAAGATATGACAATCTAACAAATGAAAACCTTAAGAAGGAAATTGTAATAATTCCTACTTGGAGAAAGCAAATAAGGTCTAGAGTAGGGCTTTTAGCATCTGAATACTATAGAAGATGGAACAACTTGCTTAACGATGAGAAATTGTTGAAGGTTGCTAATGAAAATGGCTATAATATAGTCTTCAAGCCACACCCTAATTCATTAAGGTTCTTAGAGCTCTTCAACACTGAAAACGTTATAGTTGATGATTATAGAAGGTTCCACGACATATTGTGTGAATCAGCTTTAATGATTACAGATTACTCTTCAGTCAACTTTGATTTCGCCTACCTTGAAAAGCCTGTAATCTATTACCAATACGGTGATGACTACCACTTTGAGGGAGAGGCATTGATTGATGATGAGAAAAGTACCTTTGGTGACATCATAAAGGACGAAGATGAATTGATTGCAAAAATAATTGAATACATTGAAAATGACTGTAAAATGGAAGAGAAGTACATAGATAGAGTCAATGGTTTCTTCAAATATCATGACAAGAACAATTGTAAACGTGCATACGAATGGATTTTAAAGCATTAGATATGAAATTGAAACTTGTTAATGAATTAAAACTAAAAATAATGATTAATTAAAAAATAAAAAATCATAAACAATTTAAAACAAAAAATAATGATTCATTAAATGATAAAGAAAATTAAAACTTAAAATAATGATTATTTAAAAAATTTAAAGAGGAATAATATGATCGGTGTTATATTAGCTGCTGGAATGGGTACAAGATTAATGCCCCTTACAAAAGACATTCCAAAAGCATTATTAAAAATTAATGAAGTTACTTTGCTTGAAAGAATGATTAAAAACTGTGTAGATGTTGATATCAGCAAATTTTTAGTGGTTGTAGGATATAACAGAGACAAAGTTATTGACTTATGCCCTGAAATAGCTGAAAAGTATGATATTGAAATAAAGACTATTGTAAATGAAAAGTATGATGTAACAAATACCTCTGTATCAACTTATCTTGCAAGCAAATACATTGAAGAAAACGATTTGGATGACTTCATTTTAGTTAATGGAGATAATGTGGTAGACCCTGAAATAATCTCAAGGCTTGCTGCCTCCATCAATACAGGAATGATCATTGACAACTTTAAGGAACTTAATGAAGAATCCTTCAAATTGATTATTAATGATGAGTCCTTCAATGATGACAAGTCAATAGCTAATGGAAAGATCAATTCCATTGGAAAAGGCCTTGATATTCCATCTTCAAGTGGAGAATTCATTGGAGTGTCTAAAGTAAAAAGCGATGATGTAGCAGAATTCAATAGAATATTGGAAGGATTAATTGAAGAAGACCCTCAAAACTATTATGATTTTGCATACAAGGACTTGAGCACAATCAAAACCATTGATTTTGTACTAACAAACGGATTGAAATGGACTGAAATAGATGACCATACAGATTGGGAAAATGCTCAAATACTTGTTAATGAATTAGAAAACTAATCATTTTTATATTTTTAATTGTTGCTGAAAAATCAAAAACTGATAATAAAAAATCACTGAAAGCAAAAAAACTGATGAAAAATCAGTAAAACACAAATAATAAAAAAAACTGCTGATAAGCAATTTTAAAACCAATTGAAATGTGAGAATATGATAAAGAATGTTAATGGTAGAAATAGAATATTCTATTTAGACCAAGTCAGGGCATTGGCTATTATATTGGTTATATTATGCCATGTTCTAAGAGAATATACTAAAATACGCCCAATTGGTTCAGTTGGGTGGAGTTCTACCGCTTTTTTAATTGATTTTGGAGTAATGGGAGTTCCATTATTCCTAATGATAAGTGGATCTTTATTATTGAATAGAGATTATGAATTAGGAGACTTTTTAAAGAGAAGATTTTCAAGAATCTTGATTCCATTTATATTTTGGGCATTGCTTCTTCCGATTTTTAAAATAATTACATACCCAACTGACCCAAGCAACTATCTTACATTATTCCTTGATTCACAATACTGGTTTGTATGGATGCTGATTGGTGTTTACCTATTCCTGCCTATTCTAAATTCATTTATTAAGGAATTCAAAATGAAAGGAGTGGAATACTTCCTTGTAATTTGGCTGCTCACAATAGGTCTTAATACATTTGGAATCTACCCATTCCATAACTTGGAATTAAGCTATTTTGCAGGTTATGTTGGATACATCGTTTTAGGCTACTATTTAACCAATAAAGAGTTTAATTTAACAGATAGACAAATGATATGGCTTAGCTTGATTATATTCATAGTATTTACAGCAATCAACATCAGATTTACATTAACACATGGAAAAGTTGGATTGACAGGGGACAATAACCTAAAATACTACCATTATGAAACTTTGATTGTGGTATTGCAATCTACTGGAGTATTCCTGTTCTTTGAATATTATGCAAAATACTGTTCAAAGCATGTAAATACCTTTAGAAATAAGGTTTATTCCTTTTTCAAAGACACATTCATGTCAAAAATCATTTTGACAATAAGCGTATGCAGTTATGGTATGTTCTTAATCCACTATTTCATTGTTTATGGCCTTAGATGGATTGACCATAATATGTTCCCAATATACTCAGCATCAGTGGCCTATCTGCCTATAGTCTTGATATTGGTCATATTCTTAAGCTGGCTTATAATCTATGTCTTAAGCAAAATACCAATTTTAAGGGAAATCAGTGGAGCCCATTAAGCTTTAAGTATTATAATCGAGATGATTTAAAAAAAGATACAATTATTTTCAGATAAAAAAAAGTAGTAAATATATAAAAAAAGTTTGACAGAGAGGATAAAATGGCTAAATCATTCAAAAAGAAAATCAAAGATATAATATACGTTTCTGCAAAACGTAGTGCAAGAGCCCTGTACTACTTAGGAACCCATGTGCTTAGACCAAAAGACAATATTATCCTCTTGGAATCAAGCAATGGACGTAATTATACTGGAAACCCAAGATATGTATATGAAGAGATCTTAAGCCAAGGCCTTGATAAGGAATTCAAATGCGTTTGGGTATTCATGAAGCCTGAACTTCAGGAAATACCTGGAAATGGAATCAAGGTAAAAAGGTCCTTCTTCAAGTTCCTCTATTATACAATCGTAAGCGGAACATGGATATTTGATTCAAGGCATCTCTACTATCTTAGGAAACATGAGAAAACAAAATACATTCAAACCTGGCATGGAACACCTCTTAAGAAATTAGGATTGGATATGGACTATATTGACATGAGCGGAAACCAGGACATTGAAAAGTATCATGCAGAGTTTACCAAAAACAGTGCAGATTGGCAATATCTTATTTCACAGAACAGCTATTCAAGTGAAATATTCAAAAGGGCATTTGCCTTTAATGGGGAAATGCTTGAAATAGGATATCCCCGCAATGACATATTGTTTTCAAAAAACAATCCTGATGACATAGAAGCCATAAAGGACAAATTCAATATCCCTAAGGATAAGAAGATAATTCTTTATGCTCCAACTTGGAGAGACAATGAATACTATGCAAAAGGCCAATACAAATTTGCAACTGACATGGATTTTGATGCCATGAAGGAAGCGTTATCTGATGACTATGCCTTGATTGTAAAGTATCATTATCTTGTTAAGGAAAACATAGACTGGGATAAGTATGGAGGATTTGTAATTGAATGCGATTCAGAATGGGACATTCAGGAATTGTATCTCATTTCCGATGTGCTTATAACCGATTATTCTTCAGTGATGTTTGACTATGCAATCCTTAGAAGGCCTATGCTATTCTTTACATACGACCTTGAATTCTATAAGGACAGCTTAAGGGATTTCTATTTCGACATGTTTGAAGAGGTTCCAGGACCTATCGTTGAGACAACCGACAAATTGATATCTGAGATAAAAGAGCTTGACAATGGAGAATATATGGAAAGATTCGGCAAGAAATATGATGATTTCCAAAGGAAATACAATGAATTTGATAATGGAACAGCTTCTAAAAAGATTATTGAATTAATTAGAGGCAAATAATTTGATAACAGTAGCTAAAAAAAAGATCATTGAACTTATTAGAAGCAAATAATTTGATAACAGTAGCTAAAAAAAGGCTATTGCATTAAAATTTATGCTCTTTTAATCTATTAATAAAATTTAAGATTTGAATCTTATTGAAAGGCAAAAATTTTTCAAAACTCTTACTAACTCACAAAAACTTTATGGCGAGGTATGATTAATGGAAAACAATGACTCTGCTAACTTAAAGGAATTTGACTTAGGCTATGGATATACCTTTAGACAAGGAAGCGAACTAAATGCTATTTTTAAAAAGGGCAAACCTAATAAAACCCTAAACACCAATATAATCAACGTATACAATAGGATATTTGATTTCAGGCCAAAAGCAAAATCCATCGCCATGAAAAAGGATAAGGCAGTCATAGATTTCATTGTGGAAAGTGTAAATTATAAAGACCATGACCTAAAGGACTTTTTTATAAATGTGGGATACAATGATTATGAATTTTCAAAAAAATCCAAATCATATCGCGTTGAAATTCCTTATGACAGCATAAGCATTCCAGGAAGAATAGCTGGAGTATACCTTTGCTATAGGGATGAAGACGGATTCATGTTCAGAAAGAAATTCGAATTGGTTCCAAGCTTTACAAAAAGACTTAGAAACAAATACCTCGACATGACCAACTCCTACAACAAATATGAGCATCATGACCTTTACTACAGCAAACTGATAGAGCATGAAAACCATAGCATTTACCTCTATGAATCATGGAATGGATTCATTTCATTGGCTTTTAGGGAAATGAATGTTACTGATGATCCTAAAGAGGCTAAAAAGATAGAATCTTCATTTAAAAAGTATATGAAAGATAAAAAGGATGGAAAAACCGTTCCATCAGTTCTCCTTTATGAAAAGTTCTGTGGAAAATACGAAGAAAGTGCAAAATACGTTTATGAAAGGCTTATTGATGACGGATGTGAAAACGTATTCTTTATCCTAAAGAGAGACAGCGATTATTGGGACGATGTTCCAGAAAAATACAGATCCAACATCATAGAGAAATACTCTCCAAAGCACTATTATGAATATTTCAATGCTAAGGCCTTTATTGCAACTGAAACAATAAACCACGTTATTGATTTGACAACATACAATGCCCTTACCCGCAGAAGGCAATACTGGAAAGACTATTATTATATCTTCCTTCAGCATGGAGTGATGTTTGCATATTCCATTAAAGGCAGAGGAGACTTTGAAAAGGGAAAAGGATTTGACAAAAACGCCTATGTTGTTGTATCTTCTGAAACAGAGGCAAACCATTTTATAGAAGATGGAAACTTTGATAGAGAAGACCTTATTAAATGCGGACTTCCAAAATTCGACCACCCTATCCAATATGAGGATGCTGACAAAATCCTTATTATGCCTACTTCAAGAAACTTCGAATATTCAACAATAAGGGACGACACCCTTAATTCAACATACTACAATTTTTCAAAGAAACTTATCGAGAGCGTGCCAGAGGACTTGAAGGACAAGATAGTCTTTATTCCACATCCACTTGTAAATGCAATATTCGGAAAGACAGACCTGGAAGAATATATGCCTGAAGAATACAGCTATGATGAATTGCTGAGAAACACAAAATTGCTCATTACCGATTACTCCTCAATTTCCTATGATGCATTCTATAGGGGATGCAATGTAATTTTCGCTTGGATGGAAAAGGAAATGTGCCTTAACAACATTGGAATTGAACTTAAGCTAAATGATGACAATGCATTTGCAGACATTGCATATGACTATGACAAGCTTGCTGAACTCATCAGCAAAAACTACAATGGAACCCACAGCGAAGAAAACACAAGAAAATACAACGACATAGTTGAATTCCACGATGGAAAAAATACTGAAAGGTTTATCGAATATCTTTACAATACAAATATTTTCCCGCAAAAGGCAGCAGAACGTGACATAAAGGATGCTGTCGTCACTGGCATAGAAGACCATGGATATACAGGCAAGCCAATAGGAAATCCAAAGATTAAGCTAAGCTACAATGGAGTTAAGCTCATAAAAGACCTTGACTTTAAGGTAAAGAATTCAAATAATATCGACATTGGAACTGCCACCTGCAAGATTGAAGGAATGGGAATCTATAAAGGATCAAAGACAGTTAATTATGAAATCAAGAAAAACATTAAGAATGCAAAATATAAAATCAAAAAAGGTCATTTAATCCTCCTTTACGATGGAGAAGAACTGACTGAAGGTGAAGATTATACTTATGAATGGAATGATTACCCAGATATCGCATTAATCAAGATAGTTGTAGAGGGTAAAGGAGACTTTAGCGGTAAGAAAACCATTTTAAGAGATACATTAGCTAAAAAATAGAGAAAAACACAACTAAAAGGAAGAAAACAAAACACAAAAAACACAATAGAAAAAGAAAAAAACAAAACACAAAAAAACACAATAGAAAAAGAAGAAAACAAGGATGAATTAATCGCAAGACTTGAAGCAGTAATCCAAGACCTCCAAGCACAACTCGAAGAAGGGACTAAACAAGAAAAGAAAAAAGCACAAACCAAAAACACAGCAGAAAAGGAAAAAAACACAAAACACGAAAAAATAAAAATTAAGGGGAATGGGAGTTTGAGTGAAATGAATGATGTGCAGAAAAATCTATATCAGCTGTTGAAAGAGTTTGACAGCATCTGCAAAGAAAATGACATAGAATATTTCATAGCTGCAGGAAATGCATTGGGAGCAGTTAGACACAATCAATTCATGCCATGGGATGATGATATAGACGTGTACCTTAAAAGGGACGAATGGAACAAGCTAAGACATCTATTGGAAACTGAAGATAATATCCTCCCAGAAGGACGCTCATTTGTCTACAAAGAAAATACAGAATACTACTGCAACACTCTCCCAAGATACATCAACAACAATACAACATCAATCTACAAGTCACAGGCAATGATTGGAGCATCATGCGGACAAAATATAGAACTCTTTATTTTAGACCCTATGCCAAAGGATGAAAAGGAAAAAGAGGAATATGTTGACTTATTCAAGGTCTACACAGAATTATTAACACCTTATTATGTAGTTAACTTCAATTTAAACCTTAAAGAGTGGGAAAGGCACTACAGACTATATGAAAAATATTTAAAAAGGGTTGATGAAGAAGGCAAGGAAAAGGTAATCAATGAATTGGAAGAAAGATTGCAGGGCTACCCAATGGAAGAATGCGATTCATTTTGCATGCGTTGGGGAAATTACATATTGATATTCAAAAAGGAATACTTTGAAAGTGGAAGAATGGAAAAATTTGAAGAGGACTTTTTCCCAATAGCAAAGAAAGCTGAATCTGCACTTAGAGTTAACTTTGGTGATGACTGGATGTATGTTCCAGAATACCATAATCAAATTGTTCATGGTGGAATAAAAGACATTGACGTGCCTTTAAAGGAATATACGGATATTTATTTAGAGAAAATCAACAGAGAATCTGTTTTCAAAAGATATGGAAAAAACAAAAGAAACAATGCAAGCCTATTCTATAAGCGTGAAAGAAACCGAATGCTTGTTGCAAAGGCAAATGCCATTTTAAAGTCTAAGGAAATTTGTAATGACTTAAACTCTAAGGAGGAACACTTAAGTTCACTATTGGAAAATAAGGATTATGAAACATTGTCAAAAGAATTTAATGACTATTCAAAATTACAATTGTCTAAAAACATAAGAAAAAACAATATACTTATTCCTATTTCTAAAAAGAATCTTAATACACTGCTATTGTCCCTGACAGAACAGGGAAGATACTTTGAAGCCAATAAGTATTTAGATATTCTTAAAGCACAGGAAACTCCATTGGATGATGAATTCAATGAGATTAGAGAAATAATTAGCCTATGCAGAAAAATCTCAATAGCCCGGTATGATGAAAAGGACAATGATCAGCTAATGAAACTGGTTGAAGAAAACAAGGACAAATATCCTAACTTATTGGACATTCATCGCTCCATCATCTATCTTAAGGAAAGCCAAGCAAAATCAAATGAAGACTTTAAGGAAATTGACAGCTTATGTGAAGATGTCTTAAGCAGCTATCCATTTGACGGAGAAACAATGGCCTATCAGGCAAGGGCAAAATTGGAATGTGGAAATGATGAGGAAGCTATGGAGCTTTATAAAAAATCCATTGAAAATACAAGAAACGGTTTGATTTGGAAAAAGGTTGAAGAGGAATCTGGCATTAGCAGAATAGCTATTGAATCCGAAATGATCTTAGATATGGAGAGGGATGAAAATGAAAACTAAAAAAGATGTCCAATTGGAACTCCTAAAGGAAGTTGATGAGATTTCCTCAAAGAAAGACTTGAATTACATCCTAACCGGATTAAATACCTTAAATGCCTATCGCAATCATACAATTAAAAAAGGGCCTATCAGCGTCTTCGTTGCTATGACTGAAGGAGACTTGGAACGCTTCTGTAAAATTATTGAAGAGGAGCATGAAGACAGATATGTTGAAGGACGCTTCAATAATCCAAATCATAAGGAAACTTATGTCTTTTATGGAAACAGGAACACCGCTGAATTCAATATGCTCAAATCAGATGATAGTCTCTATAATGGAATCAGCATTCAGATTACTCCAATTTCCCTATCAAAATCTAAAAAGAATGTAGCTAGAAAAAAAGTCTTTGGAAGGATCAAAAGTTTGATTAGGAATGATGAAGATGATAAAAGATTCTTAGACAAATGGAAAGACATGCAGGATTATAGATTGGTTAAGATAATCAATAAGGAATATGATGTGGATATTTTCAAGGAAATTGAAAAGGTCAATGTAGATGGAATTGACTTGGCTTTTCCTAAAGACAACGAAAGCTATTTTAAAAAAATGTATGGAAAAAACTTTAACAGCAGAAAAATCAATGAAAAGACACAGCCAAATCATATCCTTATAGATGCAAATCGAAGCTATGAAGAGGTAATGGAAGAAATAGGAGATTTGGTAATCGAATCAAGAAACAATAGCAATGAAATTAAAAAGGAAAGGGAAATTGCAATTGAAGACTATAATATAATAATAAATAACTGGAATCTTGTCGAAATGACCAATGACAGCTTAAGCTTAGAAAATATTTTGAAGAAAACTCTGAAAAGATATTAAGCTATGACATAGATGATGAAGAAGACTTCAAGAGACTTCATAAGGAATTGAAAGATGCAATTAAGGCATTGAATAAATACAGCAAACATGAAATGACATTTTCAATAAGTCCTGAAATAGACCATTTGATTGAAAAGGTCTTGGAGAAAAAAGGCAGAACAAAGCTTCTTGCAAAAATACAGGAGCTGTCTAAAAAAGAGTATTTCATTAAATAGGTGAAAAAGCTGTTTAAATAAAACTTAACAAAACTAAGATATACTAAAAAAAACTAAGATATAATCAATTATCCAAACCAAGATAGTTAAAAAAAAAAAACAAAATATCTAAAAAAGCAAAAACAGGATTAAAAAAAAAAACAAAATATCTTAAAAAGCAAAATCAGGATTTTTCATGATGAGGAATAAATATGGATGAAAGCATAGAACCACAGTATAGAGAATTAGATTTGATAAATGCTTACACTATAAGACAAGGAAAAGAATATAATGCCTTATTTAAAAAGGGAAAGCCTAAGAAAATTCTTAATATTGAGAAAACTAATGTTTATAATAGCATATTTGATTTCAAGCCAAGAGCAAAATCAGTTTCCATGAAAAAGGATAGGATTGCCATAGACTTTACAGTATCCAGCAAAAAGTATCCTGACTATGACTTAAAGGACTTTCGGGTAAATGTTGGATATAATGACTACAGCTTCACTAAGAAATCAAAGGCATACCATGTGGAGATTCCATATGATACCATAAGCATTCCAGGAAGGTCTGCAGGAGTCTATCTTGTATATAGAGATGAAAACGGATTTATCTTCAAAAAGAAATTCCTTGCTATGAGAAGCTTTATGAGAAGAATTAAAAACTTCTATCTGACTAAAACCAATTCATACAATAAGTATATTCATCATGACCTTTTTTACAGCGATTTGGTCACCTATGACAATCATAGCATTTTCCTCTATGACACTTGGAAGGGATACCTTTCAATAGCTTACAGGGAAATAAATGTAACAGACGATTCAAAAGAGTCAAGAAAGATAAAATCTGCCTTCAAAAAGTATATGAAAGACAAAAAGGATGGGAAAAACATTCCTTCCATTCTCCTTTATGAAAAGTTCTGTGGAAAATATGAGGAAAGCGCAAAATACGTTTATGAAAGGCTGATAGATGATGGATGTGAAAACGTATTCTTCATATTAAGCAGAGACAGCGATTATTGGGATGATGTTCCAGAGAAATACAGATCAAACATCATAGAAAAATACTCTCCAAAGCACTATTATGAATATTTCAATGCTAAAGCATTCATAGCTACAGAATCCATAAACCATGTCATCGATTTGACAACATACAACGAACTTACAAGAAAAAGGCAATACTGGAAAGACTATTACTATATCTTCCTTCAGCATGGAGTTATGTATGCATACTCCCTAAAAGGCAGATGGGACTTTGAAAAGGGAGGAGGATTTGACAAGAACGCTTTTGTAGTTGTATCTTCTGAAACAGAGGCAAACCATTTCATAGAGGATGGAAAATTCGATAGGGAAGACCTTATTAAATGCGGACTTCCAAAATTCGACCATGCCGTTCAAAATGAGGATGCAGACAAGATTCTCATAATGCCTACTTCAAGAAACTTCGAATATTCAACAATAAGGGACGACACACTCAATTCAACCTATTACAAATTTTCAAAAAGCATTATAGAAAGTGTGCCAGAGGACTTGAAGGACAAGATAGTCTTTATTCCACATCCACTTGTAAATGCAATATTCGGAAAGACAGACCTGGAAAAGTATATGCCAAAGGAATACAGCTATGATGAATTGCTGAGAAACACAAGATTGCTCATTACCGATTATTCCTCAATTTCCTATGATGCATTCTATAGGGGATGCAATGTAATTTTCGCTTGGATGGAAAAGGAAATGTGCCTCAGCAACCTTGGAATTGAACTTAAGCTAAATGATGATAATGCATTTGCAGACATTGCATATGACTATGACAAGCTTGCTGAACTCATCAGCAAAAACTATTATGGAAGCCATAGTGAAGAAAACACAAGAAAATACAACGACATTGTTGAATACCACGATGGAAAAAATACTGAAAGATTCATAGATTACGTTTATGAGACAAATATTTTCCCTGAAAAAGCTGGAAAGCACAATATCAATGATATTATCGTAGAAGGAATTGATGATAGGCCATACACCGGCAAGGCTATTGTCTTCAACAAGATGAAAGTCAGCTACAATGGCAGGAAGCTTATCAGGGAACTTGACTTTGATGTCAAATATCATGACAATGTGGAAATCGGCACTGCCAAATGTGAAATAATAGGAAAGGGAATCTATACCGGATCCAAGGCTATTGATTTCAAAATCAAGAAAAACATCAAAAAAGCCAAATACAGAGGAGAAGAGGATGGATTCACTGTCAGCTTTGATGGGGAAGAATTGGCAGAAGGAAAGGATTACGATTGGGAAGAAGAGGATTACTCTGAAATTGGCATGAAGAAAATAATCATAAGAGGCATAGGAGAATATGCAGGTGAAAAAAACATATTGATTGATATTGATAAAAAATAATAAGGATATTAAGCAAAAATAAGATTATAAAAAATAAAGATTATCCAAATAGATAGAATGATTGAAAAATTAAAGATTAGATACAGTTGATAAGATGGCAGGATAGAATGATTGAAAAATTAAAGATTAGGTACAGTTGATAAGATGGCTAGATAGAATGATTGAAAAATTAAAGATTAGATACAGTTGATTATATGGCAAACAAAAGAGTTTTTTACTACGATGCTTTGAGAGCCTTGGCAATATTTGGAATTTTAGCCTGTCATATGATTACAATATTCATAACAAAAGCAAATGACATTTCCATTCATAATCTGGATTGGATGTATCTATTCTTTTTCAATTCACTTAGGCAATTTTCTATCCCCTTATTCGTAATGATAAGCGGTGCACTGCTAATCAATAAGGACTATTCCCTATCAAATTTCATAAGGAAAAAATTCAATAGGATCTTTATCCATTACATATTTTGGGCAATTGTCTTTGTTCTTGTCTCATTCCTATTGGTCACATTGGGAATCAAGACAAACATGATCAGCGATTTCTCTATAGGATACCTCTTCAAGTCAATGATAGGATTTACTCCAGGATTCCAAAAAGGACGTCTCTTTTGGTTTATTTGGATGATTTTGGTAGTATATGTAATCTTATTTATACTGAATAAGGTATTGTATCATTTCAATGAGAATCAAAGGAAAAGAATAATAGACATACTAGTAATAGTATTTACAATATACTGTTTAGTAGCCCTTCCATTTGACCTAATAAAATTAAGCCCTTACAAGAACTTCATACCTTACTACATATCCTTTGCAGGATATGGAATATTAGGATACTATTTGGCAAAAACAGACTTTTCCAATAAGCTAAAGCTATCCAATAAGGCACTGTTCATTATTTCAACTGCACTGTTTGCAGTACTATACATTTACTTCCTTGTATATGCAACAGGATTATGCGCTGAGGCAAACAAGTTTGTATCAGTAAATTATTTTGGCATTCTAACATTATTGATGTCTTCAAGCATATTCCTATCATTCAGATACTTTGAGGAATCATATAATGAAAATGAGAATTCCCTATTCATGAAAATAAGAAATGGAAAATTAGGGGAACTGATCAATTCCCTAAGCAGATGCAGCTTTGGAATTTACTTCATCCATCCATTGGTATACATGTTCTATAAGGATATCATATTCCACTCAATAGACATAGCAAATCATAATCCAATCAAATGGTCTTCATTATTGATAGTATTGGTTATCTTTACAAGCTGGGGAATAATTTGGATCATGAGCAAAATACCATATGTAGAAAAGGTCTCTGGAGCTTAAAGATTTTCCATATCCCCAAAAAAATTGTTAATCAAAAAAAGTAAAAAATGATAGTTATTAACTATCAATTATTTTTTTTCTAAAAGAATATTTAGAATAATTCTATCGATGAAAATCATTATTCTAAAACAAAATTCAACTTACGGCCACAATTAGCACAATAGCTAACCTTATTCTAAAACAAAATTCAACTTACGGCCACAATTAGCACAATGGCCATCCTTTATTCTATTTTTATCCCTATTGCAGTATCTTTCCCTTGCTATTAGAAGCTCACCGCAATTAGGGCAATAGCTGTTATTGTCTGCAGGCGTGTTTCCCAAATAAACATATTCAATTCCCATATCAATAGCTATTTCCTTAGCTCTTAAGAGATAATCAATATTGGTTGGACTTTTATCCTCCATCTTATACATTGGGAAAAACCTTGAAAAGTGAATAGGAACTTCAGGACCTAATTCATCTAAAACAAATCTGCAAATATTTCTAATGTGGCCTTCATCAGTATTTAAGTCATTTATCAAAAGGGTAGTTATTTCCAAATGGGAATTGCTTTCATAAATTGTCTTTAGGTTATAAAGTACAATATCCAATCTGCCTCCACATATTTTCCTATACAATTCATCATCGAAAAATTTCAAGTCAATGTTGAATGCATCAATAAACCTTAATGTTTCCCTTAATGATTCGTTAGTCATAAAACCATTGCTGACATAAACATTCTTAAGATTTTTCTCATGTGCAATCAAAGAAGTTTCTCGTGCGAAGTCAAAGTATAAGGTAGGTTCATTATAGGTTCAAGAAATCGATAGGCAATTATCATTAATAGCATTTTTAACAATGGTTTCTGGCAGTATTTTAGTTGAGTTAAATTTATTATAAGAATTCATTGACAACATATATTCTGACAGTTCAAACATGAAAAATTACATCCAAAACCACCAATCGAGTATGTTGATGAGCCTGGCAAAAAGTGATAAAGAGGCTTTTTCTCAATATTTATTATAAGAATTCATTGACAACATATAGTTCTGACAGTTCAAACATGAAAAATTACATCCAAAACCACCAATCGAGTATGTTGATGAGCCTGGCAAAAAGTGATAAAGAGGCTTTTTCTCAATAGGATCTGTGTGATATGATGCAATTCTATGATAGTTACAGGAATATAACTTACCATCGATGTTTTTTTGAGTATTGCAGAATCCATAGCTATTGTTAACTATTTTACAGTTCTTTCCACATAAATAGCATTGAACCATCCTTTTTGATGTTGAATTATCATTCATATCAAGATCTTCATCTTCATATAATTTATCATAGAACTTTGATTCATGCAACATTAAAAACACCTATTTTAACAGTATAATAATTCTAAATGACTAACATTATTTCATTTATTGTAAAAAAACTTTATCAAATCTATTTAAGATGTTGATAACCCTCTGAACTTATATTTTTTATATCACCATTGGAGAGTACTATTTCAAGTGTATTTTTTTCAATGATTTCACCGATGATGTAAAAGTTCATATCATCTGACAATTGATTCTTCAATTCCTTGTTTATGGTGAATAGGAACTCAAAATCCTCTCCTACATGGAGAAACAAATCAAGGTAATCAAGCCCTAAGGCATCTGCTATCTCTTTGTATTCTTCTTCAACTGGAAGCTTGTCCTCATAGATTCTTATTCCCTTTTTATAATTGTCATTCAAATTTTCACTTGAAGAATATGTGAACTTTTTATCTGAATTGATTATTTCATAAAACTCGCTTGCCAAACCGTCTGTGATGTCAGTTGCAGTAAGTCTGTTGTCTTTTGTATTATGGTCCCTTAATATATGGCCTTCAAGATATCTTGCCTCTGGCTTTAATGCCTTGAAAATAGCCATTTCACAAAGACTTGAATCTATTTCATAAGCTGCCTTTAGCTTTTTTTCCAAATCAACATTTTCAAATAGGTTGTTTGTAAGCTGCTTTTTCAGGTTCAGCAATTCAAATCCAAGTGCTGCAAGACCAAGCTCTTCACTGATGCAAACCAAATCTCCTGTTTGGAATCCGTATTTCATTAAAGCTTTGTCTTTGTCAACTTGTCCAATAGCTGTTCCTGAAATTATTATTTCACCAGCTTGGTTTGTATCTCCACCTATAAGGGGAATGTCATATTCATCACAAGCCTTTATGACTCCACAGATCAATTCATCAAAGTCATCCAATAATGTGTCCTTTGGAATGGCTATGTTAAGCAAGAATCCAATATTGTCTGCACCCATGCTGGCTAAATCGCTTACATTAACTACTACGGCCTTATATCCCATCTGAAAATAAGTCATGCCATATGGAAAATGGCTGTGTTCGATAAGCATATCTGTTGATGAGACTAAATAGCTGTTTTCATCCATAGTGATGTTTGTTAGTGCAGAATCGTCTCCTATTGATGTGGCAAAATTGCTTAAGTCCATATTGGATTGTGAGCAGAGTTTAGACCTTTCTATTATTCTTTCTATAATGCCTTTCTCACCAAGGTCAGAGACTTTCATTTGGCTTGATTTCATATGAAATTATTTGTTTTATTTAGTATAAATAATATTCTTAATAAAAAAAATAACTGATTAAAAACTTGCAAATCAATTTAGTAAAAATAATATTCTTAATAGAAAAATAAAAACTTGCAAATCAATTTAGTAAAAATAATATTCTTAATAGAAAAATAGCTAATTGGAAAATAGATATAAAAAAATATTGATTAAAAATATACAAAAGCCTTACAATATTCATAATTAAAATTTACAATACGAAAAGCATTATTAATGGAAAAGTATTGATAAAAATCAATGGATTAAAAAATAAAAAAGAAGCCCCTTAAAAAGGGGCAATTATAAAGTTTTTATATCAAATCTATTATTTACGAGCAGCAACTAGATTAAAAATGCCTTACTGCCATCAGCTTATGAACTGAATTTCGTAAATCTGTACAGACCATTTGACCAATAGGAACATTTGGATGATCACTGCTATTTACTCCATAAATGCCATTACGACTACCTATGGGTGAATGCCAATGATGTTTGTTGTATTCTTACTTTGGATAGTGTCCTTAGGGCAAATCTCACTTATATAAATATCGATTGAAAACTGAAATATAAGTAATAAAGCCAGGAACAATACAATAAATTTTTGGGAAGTTAAAAGATCCATAATCTCCTCCCCATCGTTTTTGGGTAAAGCCTAAAGCAACATTTCAAAAATTCAGCACATTTTAAGCCAACTAGATCTAAATTCCTAGATATGGTGCTAAGGCCATTATCAACAAATTCAACGGCCTTTTTCTGACTGTGCAAAATATTTTCCTGATGCATGTCAACTGATGCTAAAAAAGATAAGCAAAAGATTACAGTGAAAAATACTGCAACAATTTTGATTAAATGATCTATCATAAAATCACCTCGAAATATTCTTAATTAATGTTTTTAATTATAAAATGCTAATTAATCAAATAAAAGAATATACTTGAATTAATTAATGCTTTTACGTTTATATGCTAACTAATCAAGTTAAAAAACCTGATAAATTCAGTGTTCAAATGATATAATCAAGTAAAAGAAATACTTGAACTTATTCATTTTAAAATGCTAAAATTGTCAAGCAAGAAATTAACTTGAAAAGCTAAAATTCCCAAATAATTAATACTTGAATAAAAATCAATTTTTAAAAGCTAAAATCATCAAGCAAAGGAAATACGCTTGAAAAGCTAAAATTGTCAAGTAAAAATTACTTGAAAAATCAATGAAAAATCATTTTCAAAACGAAAATAAATTTTCCACTCTTTTTTCAAAAAGCATTTTATGTAAAAACATGAGCTATTTCAAAAAGAATTGTTTTTTCACTGAAAAAAGTAGGAACAGGGTTTTCCATAGCAGAAAGACCTTCAGTGAAAGATTCATTTGCATTAGCTTCCCTAATATCTTCAAGGTCTATAAAAAGAGTATTGTTTAAATAAACGCTTAATAAGTTATTTTGAGGTTCAAATGTCCGGATCTGCAATGATGGCCGATCATTTTTATCCGGAACCTTATAACTTAAATTAAGGTTCTTTAAATCTATAGTTTTTCTTATTTCATAAATTGAGTTGTTTGATTTGAATAATTCATCGTTAAAGTATTCTATGTCTGTATTATTTCTAATGGTCAAAAGTTGATATCCCCTTTTGTTATAGTTTTTAACATGATCCAATGGGCTTGTAGCATCATAATCCTCTTCCTCTTGAACTCCATAAACATCCAATGATAGATTTAATTGGATATCATCGATTAGGGTAGAATCATCGCCAATGCAATCAATATTTTCCTGAACATTAGAAGTAATATCCGCATCAATACTTGAATCTATTGAAACTTCTTGATCTTTATCGCCATTATTATAGGAATTCTTGTCAGTATTGTCAATGATAACAACACTATTTTCCTTTGCATCATAAGAATCTTCATTATGAATAGGAATAATATAATCATGGGAATCCCCTTCTATAGGTATATCAGGGACATAATTAGGATCATCCATGTCACTGTCACCGTCAAATGCATTACCATCAATTACAGGAAGGTCATCATCTTCATCAATAGGAACATCATCTATAGAATTATCATTATCAGAAACATCAGAATCAGAAACATCACCTTTAGACTCATCTGGAGTAGGAATGTCCCCTTTAGAACCATCATCAATAGGTAGCATCATCTATAGAACTCCCATCAATAGGTATAGCATCATCTATAGAACTCCCATCTATAGGTATAGCATCGTCTATAGAACTCCCATCTATAGAATGATCATTTCCAAGGTTTAACTCTGCAGCACATGCAGGTGCTAAACAATAAATGAAAATAATTATAACACTGATTAACAATAAATTCAAACGTTTCATAAAATCAACTTCAATTACATCTAAATTTTTGAAATGCATCATATATAAGCATGCTTGCATGCAAGTACTTACTTGCATAGCCAATTGTATAGAAAAAATAAACTTTTTTTTAACAAAATAGATATTTTTAGAAAAAAATATTAAATAAAATAAGGTAATTGCTTAAAATAAAAAAAACTAAGATTTTAGAAAAAATCAATCAAAACAAGATTTCCTATAAATAATAAACCAATATTTTAGAATAAACTGGATTAGAAAAAGATACAGACTAATTAAAAAAAAAGAAAAAAAGAGTTTAATTAAAACTCTTCACTTAAATAATTTTTAGTCTTAATGCAGTTTTTAAATCAACATTACCAGTAGCTCTTAAGCCTTTAGCAAGCTGATATTTTTTAACTGCCCATTTTGTGAAAAAACGATAAATACCATCTACAATTAAATTGCGTCTGTTGTATTTAATGTAGAAATGGTTTTTCTTCAATGCTCTTTGCAATTTTTTAACCAAAGTCTTGTCCTTACAGCCTAATTTCATGGTGACAAACTTAACGGTAATTTTTGCTTTAGCACTAACCTTGTTGTAGTTTTTATCTCCAGCATAGCTGATAACTGCAGTTTTGGTTCCTACTTTATTTAAGTTAGTGATTATGAAAGAAGCAACACCTTTTGCATTGGTTTTAGCGCTGTATGTTTTACCATTTAATTTCATGGTAATCTTTTGGTTTTTCAATGCAGCGCCTTGACTGCTTTTCAAGCTTACTGAGTATATTTTGGTTTTTACGCCATAATTAAAGGTTTTTGCTTTTGCAATAATTTTAGCATTTGCCTTATTGACTTTGAAAGTACTTGAAGCAGTGCTGGCATTGTAGGTTTCACTTGCAGCAGAGCTAGCTTTTATAGTGTATGTACCAACAGCAAGACCGCTTACAGTAGCTGTACCTTTTCCATTGGTGACCTTAACATTAAAGTTTTTGGTTCCGACAGAAACAGCAACAGTACCACTGAATTTAGCATCAGCGCTTACAGTTACAGTAGCTTTTCCACCATAAACAATATTACTTGCTGAAACTTTTAAGTTAGGATTTAATTTTTCCTTAACCGCAAAGTCAGTGGAAGCTTCGTCTGCCATATAGGTGTCATCACCTTCAAAGCTTACAGTAGCTGTGTAGTTTCCTGCAGCTAAATCATCGATAGCAACACTACCATGACCATTTACAAGATTAACGGTGTAAGAAGAACCTAAAGTGTTAAATTGAACGTTTACATCACCATTAAAGCTTTCATTAGCATCAACTACAGCAACTGCTTGTTGACCAACATAAATGTCATCTACTTTTATGCTTAAGCAAGGATCAGCATTTGCCTTTACCTTAAAGTCTGCAGAACTTTCATCATTCCTGAAATATTTATTTCCATCAAAGCTTGCAGTAGCTGTGTAGTTTCCTACTGCTAAATCATCGATAGCAACACTACCATGACCTTTTACAAGGTTAACGGTGTAAACAGAACCTAAAGTGTTTAATTGAACCTAAACTTTACCGTATAATTTCTCATTTGCATTGACATTTACAATTGCACTTTCACCTTTATTGATATCATCAACAGATATGCTTAAGCAAGGATCAATTTTCCTTACGGTAAAGGATGTTTTTGCTACACTTGACTTATATTTTAAATTACCATAAAATGTAGCTACTACAGTGTATGTTCCAGGGTTGTATTTTTCATTTAATGTAACTGTAGCATGTCCATTTTTAACATAAACCTCTTTAAAACTACATGAATCAGGAGTGGTAAGATAAACATAGCCACAGAATTTATCATCGGCAAAAATTTCAACAACTGGCCTTTCACCTACATCAATGTCTGCAATGCTTATATGTAAATCTGGATCAATGAATTTTCCATTAGCTTTATCATCATCAGATGCAAGCTTTTTATCGTCTTTCACTTTTACATCACTGCTGTTATCATCCACAATCTCTCTTTGAGAATCATCAACAGGGATGCTTTCATTCTTTACTTCAATTTTGCTAGTATTGTCATCTTGGTTTGAATATTTAGTATTATTATCACTCTGATTTAAATCTAAAGCACTTAAAGGTGCTAAACAGTACATAACAATAATAAATATACAAGCTAATTTTATACTTAAGTTTTTCATAATAATCAACTCGAATTATTATAAAAAGAATTTATGAAAGGCATAATATATAATTATTTTTGTATGCAAGTACTTACTTGCATTTAAATCAAATATAAATAAAAAATTATTTTTTGTTAATAAAATAAAGCATTTAAGATGAATTAAGGAAGAAAACAAGAAGAAAAACAAATTTAAAAAGTTTGAAGAAATTATGGTTTGAAGGAGAATTTGAAAAAATACTTGAAAAAATTAAAGATTTGAATCAAATTAGAAAAAATACTTGAAAAAATTAAAGATTTAACTATAATTTGAAAAAATACTTGAAAAAATTAATGATTTAAACAATAATCTGAAAAAATGCTTGAAAAAATTAAAGATTTCAATCAAATAAGAAAAAAATACTTGAAAAAAATAATGATTTAAACTAGAATTTGAAAAATGCTTATAATGTAGTATAATCAATTAAATATGATAAATAAATAGAACTATCTTATTTTAACTTATATAATGATTTGAATTGCATTTAAATATGCTATTTATGTTCAATGCAAGCAAATACTTGTTTACAAAAAACTTTATATCTGATATAGTTTATATATCTTATATACTTTTGGTATACCTAAATATATAATTATTTAGGTTATTGAAAGTTATAATAAAATCCTGGGGGATGGTAAAGAGCTTTAGTTCCTAAAGAACTTTTAAGCTTAAGGAGAACTATAAAAATCTAGAATATTTGCGGATGTGAAAACTTATGAAACTTAAAATGACTTTTTTTATATTGATTTTCATATTTTTATTGGGAATCAATTGTGCATTTGCAGCGGATAATGGCTCTGATGCAGGATTGATTCCTAATGAAAATTTAGATTCATATAATGTTGGCATTATTCATGAGAATCCTAACTCAGGCCTAAATGATAATTCTGGCATTATAGCTAATGAAGAACATAAAATTGACATTAATGACAATGTCAAAGCATCTGACTATAAAGCTAAAAATGAGGTTGACTTGAATGCTGGTGCTGATGAAAACAGCTCTAGCTCAAGTCTTGATATGGTCGACCAAAGTTCACAGCTTAATGATACTGTTGCAATGGCTGAAGAAATAAATGGAACTCAATTAAATATTCAAGGCCCAAGGACAACAAACGAAACAGAAATAGTTATTCATCCCCCTAAGATTGGTACTATTGATTTAAATTCCACTTTGCTTAAGGCATATATAGATAGTTATGATCCAAGTAAGGAATCCAGTACTCCAGGTACTTTCGATAACCTTCAAGTAGAGATAAACAATGCCCCTACAGGACCTACATTACATTTATACAGGGATTATAAAGGGCATTACGGTTCAAGAATCCAATTCAATAAGGGCTTGACAATTGATGGACATGGCCACACCTTAGATTGCTTAAGTGAAGGAGGATGCAGTGCATTCTACTCAAACAAGGGAAATATCATCTTGAAAAACCTTCGCATAATCAATGGCCATAACGATAATACCGATAAGGGTGGTGCAATATATATTACCGGATGTGCCAAATACACTCTCATAAACTGTACTTTCTTAAGCAATTGGGCAGATGACTATGGTGGAGCAATCTACAATACCGTAAATCTGCCACTTACAATCATAAACTGTACCTTCAAGAATTGTGAAGCAGATGATGACGGTGGAGCAATCTGGTCTGAAGGCGTTGTGAATATTGAAGGATCAAGCTTTGAGTCTAATACTGCAGATGTTAAAGGAGGAGCAATCTACTGTAAAAGAGATGTGCATATCTATAATTCAACATTGAAATCCAATAATGCAAAAGGTGCAAAAATCAGCCAGTGCTATGGTGGAGCAGTATATAGTGAAACAAATGTTTATGTTGACAATTCAACTTTTATGAACAATTATGCAGCAGATTATGCAGGAGCAATCTCTGCAAGAACTGTAATGATAAATTGTGAAAGGAAGAGAAATAACGCTATAAGCACTTTCTTCATTAACAATACTGCTAATGACAATGATGGAGGAGCATTATATGTTGAAGGAAGCCTAACAGCAAATGATGCATGCTTTAAAGGCAATCATGCAATAGTTGACGGCGTAAACCTTGACAACTGCCTATTCGAATCAAACCAAGCAAAAGGAGCAAAAGCATCTCAATGCTACGGAGGAGCAATACGCTCCAAAGAAACCGTAACAGTAATCAACTCAACATTCAACAAGAACACTGCAGCAGACTACGGAGGAGCAATATATGCAAAAACCGTAAAAGTGCTTTCCAAAGGAAACGATTCCATTTTCTGCAATTACTTCATAGACAATACTGCAGAAGACAATGATGGAGGAGCATTATATGTTGAAGGAAGCCTAACAGCAAATGATGCATGCTTTAGAGGCAATCATGCAATAGTTGACGGACGTAAACCTTGACAACTGCCTATTCGAATCAAACCAAGCAAAAGGAGCAAAAGCATCTCAATGCTACGGAGGAGCAATACGCTCCAAAGAAACCGTAACTTTAGTCAACTCAACATTCAACAAGAACACTGCAGCAGACTACGGAGGAGCAATATATGCAAAATCCATAAATGCACTTTCCAAAGGAAACGATTCCATTTTCTGCAATTACTTCATTAACAATACTGCAGAGGATAATGCTGGAGGTGCAATAGATGTTGAATCTAATTCAAAACTGGAAAATACCCTTTTCGAAGGCAATACTGCCAAAAATATCGGTGGAGCGATTCAGTGCATAGGCAATCTGACCATATCTCATATTGGCCTTAGCAATAACCATAATATTGCAGATAGGCTCATGACATACCAGTTAATGTTGTTGGCAAGGTGTTTTTGATAGCCGATACAAATGAGGATGAGGTAAATGAAAGTGGTGACAATTTCACAATAAAGGATATTGTTGACTCAACCGAATCTAAAGTTGTTCAACTGTCAGATAATGGATATATGATAACAATGAACAATAATACTAATTTAACTGCATATAGATTTGCAGTTTATGATTTGGAAAGCTTTAAAAACGTAACTGAATACATTTCAGCTAATAAGATTCCATATGATATGATTCTCATTGACTTTAAGGAAAACCTAACACTTAACATTGATTATGATGCAGATGCATATATAAAAACCGACTTCAATGAGAATATTGTTATTAGAGGTAATGGCGCAACAATAATCTCAAATAACAAACACCATTTCTTAAAAGCAAATACTAATGCTACAATATGGATGAGCAATATTACAATAAAGAAATTCAATTGCCCAGTGGTCAATCAAGGAAAATGCCAATTTAATAATGTAAACTTTGAGGAAAATGTAAATCCTAGTGGAAACGGAGGGGCAATAAACAACAAAGGAATCTTGAAATGTGTAGATTGCAGCTTCATTAAAAATAGTGCAAATAGCGGTGGTGCAATCTATAATGATTTAGGAAGCCAATCCAGTATAATTACATGTTCATTTAAAGATAATAAAGCTGACAAAAAATGTGAAAAGTCAGGATTTTCCAATAATGATGAGAATAACATTCATTCATCTACAGGAGCATCATGCATCGTCTTGAATGCTGAAGATGATATTGTATTCTTCAACATTAGAGACATGACCGATTATAACACTTATTTCAAAATTATACCTATATTAGGACATGTAAAATATTTGATTTTGAATTTTACACCTAATACATACAATATCTACAAATATGATGATTGTGTAAATCTTAAGGATGTGGAAAATCTATTCATTGAAGGAAACGGTGCTACAATTAAGGTAGAAGATAATGAAGAAAAGGCTTTTGACAGCATGTTTTTAGAGATATCCGATGGATGCTACTGCTGCATTAAGGATATGAATTTTGTAAGATTCAATCAAGCAATAAAAAACTGCGGTACCTTAACCATTATAAACTCAAGCTTTTCCAATAATCTGATTAGCCATACTTTATACAGTGATTTTGGCGCTGCAATATATAATAATGAAAATGGGTATGCATTTGTAACCGGATGCTCCTTTAGCGGCAATAAAGCTAAAAATGGAGCTGCAGTATATAACAAGAAGGGAATCTTCATGGCTAACTATTGTAACTTTACATCCAATAAAGCAAGCCATTATGGAGGAGCAATCTATAACGAATTAGGAACAGTATATTGTTTCAACTCAAATTTCAGCAGCAATAACGCTGAAGATAAAGGTGGAGCATTCTATAATGAAAAAGGAATGATTGGATTGCAACACTGTAATATCTTCAATAATTCTGCTAAAGATGGTGGTGCTGTCTTTAGTACCTATGGAGTAATGAACATAAGCCTATCTTTCTTTAAGGATAATTCTGCTGAGGATAATGGAGGAACAATATATAATGACTTTAGTGAAATAGCTCTAGACAACTGCTTAATCCAAGAATCTCACAGCAGAAATGGAGAAGGTGTTTTCAGATTTGGAAAGGACAGCAAATACATCATTACCTACTCATATATTCAGGATAATGAGGATACATCTGTTTTAAAGCCTATTAAGGTGATCGTTAAAGAACCGAGTGAAGTTGCCAGATGGTCCTTAAGAGCTGCTGAAGTTGTTGCATGTGTAGCATTAACCATCGGCTGTAGTTTGGCAGGAGTGCCGGAAGCTATAGCGGGAATTATTTGTTTTATTGGCGGAGGTCTTTTGGCAGCTAGTGAAGAGGTTGTAGAAGAGGTTTGGTTTGACCATAACATCAATGTTGGTAACATAATAATCCTGTCTATTATTGCAGGTATATTTGATGGTGTAACCGGTTATGCTGCAGATTGGATTGGAATAAAATATTTCGGAACCGCTGTAGCAAAACCAGTAGGAAAAGAAGCAGTTAAATTAGGTGCAATTTCACTTGGTTTAGAATTGGTAGGAGAAATATTGACTGAAGTCCTTCCACGTGTCGACTTTAGCAGTGATTGTCCTTTCAACATTGATGACATTGATATGCCTATTTCTAAAAATGAAGCAAAGATAGGTGCTTAAAATACATTAAAAAAGACTTTTCTTTGAAGGAAACAATGCAAAATATGGTGGAGCTTTATTTGGTACCAATGCCAATAATTGTCTCTTCAATGGAAACAAGGCACAATCTGAAGGTGGTGCAATGAAGAATGGAAATGCTATCAACTGTACTTTCAATGACAACACAGCAAAGGATTATGGTGGTGCAATATGTGGGGTTGTCGCAACAAACTGTAACTTTACATGCAACTCTGCAAACATCGGTGGAGCAATGAATGGTGGTTCTGCAAGCAATTGTAGTTTTGTATCTAACTCTGCAAACTTGGAGGTGCAATGAATGGTGGTTCTGTAAGCAATTGTAGTTTTGTATCTAACTCTGCAAACTTGGAGGTGCAATGAATGGTGGTTCTGCATGCAACTCTACCTTCTACGGCAATACTGCAAACTTTGGAGGTGGAATGCACTATGCTAATGCAAGCAACTGCACTTTTATCTCTAACATTGCAAAAACATATGGTGGTGCTATGAACGGTGGTTTTGCTACTCAATCTATATTTTACTTTAACGAAGCAGAACATGGTGGAGCAATATTTTGTGTAGATGCAAGCAACTCTACCTTCAGCTTCAACACTGCAAACTCCAATGGTGGCGCTATGTACCATGGAATTGCAAGAAATTGTACTTTCGATAACAACACTGCAAAATTAGATGGAGGGGCAATAGGATATGGTGATGCAAGCAACTGTACTTTCAGAAACAACCTTGCAAACAATGGAGGAGCTATGGCTGGAGGAAATACCGATAATTGTACTTTCATTGGAAACAATGCAAAACATAATGGTGGAGCAATCTTCAAGGGCAATCCACATAGCTGCATTTTCAACAGCAACACTGCAGACTATGGAGGAGCCCTCTACCTTATCTTTGCACCTGTATCTGACATAGGCTGTACCTTTATAAATAACACTGGAAGAGTTTCTGGTGATGATGGAATTTATGTAGAGGGTAGCTAAAACTTTAAAAGCTACTGATTGTCCTTTTTAATTAGGGAATACATAAATCTAAAAATAATGAAAAAAGGGTTTAATTGATAATTTTAACTCTTTTTTCTCTTTTTCTATTATTTGCTTTTTTTCTTTTATTGTTATTCTGATTTTTTTATCTTTATTTTCATTGTTCTTTTTCAGTTTTTTTTATTATTTCTTTTCTTTATTTTCATTTTTCTTTTTCAGTTTTTTTTTATTATTTCTTTTCTTTATTTTCATTTTTCTTTTTCAGTTTTTTTTATTATTTTCTCTTTTGTTTGAACTATTTCCACGATTATACATTGATCAATTTTTTGAAAATTAAAAACAAATTTCTATCACTTATTTGCCCTTTTAACGATTTTAAGCAAGTACTTGCACTCGAAAATCTTTATATATCCCCTTATTATAAATTAAGTATATATAAGATATATTTATATTGATAAAGGGGATAAAAAATAAATCTTATTGAATAAAAGACGGATGAATCATATTTGAATCAATATGTTTTTCAATTCTTTTTATTTCAAATGTATTAATTCATTAAGTTTAAATGATATTATTTTGCGAAAAGACTTTTTTATCTAATTTTTAATTTTAATAAAAATTTATCTTATTATTTTTCTAATGATGGAGAATTTTTTATGAAATTTCGAGGATACTTGTATGTAGCAATGATATTTCTTGTTTGCATACTTTGCATTTCTGGAGTGAATGCTGCAGACGATGCAGGAGATATCATTGGTGCTAATGATAATCAAGATTTTATTTTAGAACATGGCTTAGATGCTGATGCTTTAAGCGTTGATAATGATGACAATAGCAATGAGCTTGTTGATAGTTTAGATGTTATATCAGGTTCATTCACTGATTCAGACAAGAATATTAATGGAAAAGGTTCATTCACTGATTTAAACAAGGATATTAACGGAAACAATAATGAGGAGATTAGTTTAAATCATGACTATGTCTTTAACAGAGACAAGGATTCTAGTTTTATTCATGGTATTTACATTAATCGTAATGTATCAATTAACGGCAATGGCTTTACCATAGATGGTTTACATAAGGCACGCCTATTCGATATAGGCAAAGATGCTAATGTGACATTAGAGAACATTAATTTCATTAATGGATATGCCTATGGAAATGGTGCTGATGCTAATGGTGGAGCTGTTAATGCACCTTACAACGATACTTGTGTTGTTAGAAACTCTACCTTCACTGGCAATATTGCAGACAATAATGGTGGAGCTACACAATATGGTACTATAATCAATTGTACCTACAGGGATAAATATTCTAAATCCGGCGGGGCAATGGTTCCTTATTATATGATCAATTCTATGTTTATGGATTCCAAGGATGGGTCTTTTTCTGATTTAAACAATGACATTAATGGAAACGATGATGATGAGATCACTTTACTTAAGCAGTATGTCTTTAATATAGACAAGGATTCTAGTTTTATTCATGGTGTTCCCATCAATCGTAATGTGATTATAAATGGTGTTGGCATTACTATTGATGGTGCAAATATGGCACGTCTATTTGATATTGGTCCAAATGCATGTGTTAAATTCTTGAACTTGAATTTTATAAATGGTAATGCTTCTGGAAAGGATACTTATGGTCATGGTGGAGCTATTTATGCACCTTATAAAGGCACTTGCATTATGGAAAAATGTACATTCACTAACAACACTGCAGAATTTAATGGTGGTGCAGTATTTGGTGGCAATGCCATAGGATGTACTTTCACTGGCAACACTGCCCAAGTTTATGGTGGTGCAGTATTGGGGGGCAATGCCGATGGCTGCACTTTCACTGGCAACTCTGCAACCTTTGGAGGAGCGATGTCTGACAGTGATGCAAGCAATTCCATATTCAATAACAATACTGCAGGTACTGATGGTGGAGCATTGTTCAAGAGCGATGCAGAAAAATGTGATTTCAACTTCAACTCTGCAGGACGTGACGGTGGAGTGATGTACTATGGTACTGCAGACAAGTGTAATTTCAACCGCAACAGTGCACAACGTGATGCAGGGGGTATTGTACTATGGTACTGCAAACAACTGTACTTTCAGCCATAACACTGGAAACACTGGTGGAGCAATGAGAGGTGGAACCGCAAACAATTGTAACTTCTATGCTAACTATGCATACGCTGCAGGAGCAATAAAAGTTGGTAATGCTAACTATTGTAACTTCACCAGCAACTCTGCAAGAAATAAAGCTGGAGCAATGTGGGGAGGCAGTGCAAACAACTGTATCTTTAGGGGCAATACTGCACAATATGATCCAAATATGTATGGAGGCAGTTCAAACAACTGTATCTTCATTAACTTACCTGTAGCTTCCTTCACTGATTTAGAAAAGGATATTAACGGAAACGATAAAGATGAGATCACTTTAGCCCGATACTATCTCTTTAGCGGAACTGATGCTGATGATTCTCCTTTTAGAAATGGTGTTCCCGTCAATCGTAATGTGACTATAAATGGTAATGGGATGACTATAGATGGTGCATATATGGCAGGTCTCTTTGAAATATGCGAAGGTGCCTGTGTGAAATTCCTAAACATTAATTTCATAAATGGATATAAATTCGCAAATGGTGGAGCTATTAATGCACCTAATGCTAACTGTGCTGTGGAAAACTCTAACTTCACAAACATCTATTCATCAAGATATGGGGGAGCATTATATAACGTCAATGCAATCAATTGTAACTTCAATAGCAACAAAGCACACTCTGGTGGAGGAGCAATGTATCAGGGTACTGCAATCAATTGTGCATTCAATGGCAATTCTGCCCTTGGTGTAAGTGGAGCTTTGCATGCTGGTACTGCAATCAACTGTTCATTCTATGGCAGCAGTGCAATAAATGGTGGAGCTATGTCTGACGGTATTGCTATCAACTCCACTTTCCATAACAACCGAGCAGAATACAAAGAAGGTGGAGCATTGAATGGTTGTAATGCAACAGGTTGTATCTTTGTTGGCAACTATGCATATAATCAAGGTGGAGCTGTGAATGGTGGTAAATCAATCAACTGTACATTCAATAAAAACTCTGCAGGAATTATGGGTGGTGCAATGTATGGGGGCACTGCTACTAATTGTATTTTTAATGGTAATGATGCGAAGATGTGTTCAGGAATTCAATCAGGTACTGCTATCAATTGTACTTTCATGGGACACCATAATTCTGAATATGTTGCAGCATTGAGTGATGGTAAAGCAATCTACTGTACCTTCATCAACAACTCCGGATTTTTTGGTGGAGCAATCTCTGATAGTAATGCAATCGGCTGTACCTTCATCAACAACTCTGGATTTTTTGGTGGAGCAATGTGTCGTGGTGAAGCAACCAACTGTATCTTCACTGGTAACTCTGCTGAAAATGGTGGAGCAATGTGTAATGGTAAAGCAACCAACTGTACCTTCATCAACAACACTGCAAAAGATCGTGGAGGAGCAATGGCTGATGTTAATGCACCGACAGTATCTTTATTGGCAATTCTGCTCAATTTGGTGGTGCTATGAAAGCTGGGTCTGCAACCAACTGTACCTTCACTGGTAACTCTGCTGAAAATGGTGGAGCGATGTTTGAAGGCTCTGCAACCAACTGTACCTTCACTGGTAACTCAGCCTCATGGGATGCTGGAGTTATGATTGATGGTACTGTAGTTGGATGTACACTAATCAACAACACTGCAGGCAATAGGGCTGGTGCATTATCTAAGTCAAGAGCAGTCAATTCTACTTTCATTGGCAATATTGGAGGCAATGGTGGAGCTATGGATTCTTCTCAAGCAATCAACTGTAGCCTTATCAACAATACTGCAGAAAATAATGGTGGTGCTTTGTATAACTCTACTGCAATTAACTGTACCATTACTGGAAATAGTGCTGATAATGATGGTGGAGCCATGTTCAATACAACTGCAATGAATTGTATCATTAACCTCAATTCTGCTAAAAAATTAGGAGGTGCTATGAAAGGCGGCTCTGCAATTAACTGTATCATTGTCTCTAACAATGCAGAATATGGAGGAGCATTATATAATGCCGAAGCAGACAATTGTAACTTCACTTCAAACAAAGCGAAAAATGGTGGAGCCATGTATTGCTGTAATGTAAACAACTCTTATTTCTATGACAACAGAGCAGATTATGGTGGAGCAATGTTTGGAGGCAATGCAACTGGCTGTATCTTTAATCTCAATGTTGCTTATTCTTTTGGCGGTGCCATTAAGAGCGGTTATGCAAACAATTGTAGCTTTGATTTCAACAGGGCAGAATTTGACGGTGGAGCAATGTTTGATTCTGTTGCATGTGATAGTATCTTTACAAACAACACTGCAAAAAATAGTGGTGGAGCTATGTATTATGGTACTGCAACAGGCTGCATCTTCGCTGATAATGATGCAATTGAAGGTGGAGCAATCGCCCGCACTTCTGCAGACAACTGTAATTTCACCAATAACACTGCAAAAAATAGTGGTGGAGCAATGTCTGAGGGTAATGCAAACAACTGTAACTTTAACAATAATAATGCAAATAATGGTGGTGCAGTTTACAAAACTTTTGCACAATATTCTACCTTCACTGGCAATCATGCAAAAAATAATGGTGGAGCCATCTATATTTATGAAGGTATCAATACTCCAGTAATGTGTACCCTCCAAGGCAACACTGCAGATGTTAACGGATCCAGTATTTACATTCATCCATAGTTTTAAAGTAAATTGATTTTTTTAATAAAAAAGAGTTTATTCTAACTCTTTTTATTCTCCTATTTTAGTTAAATATTTTTAAGATCACTTATTTTTATCTTTATCATTTTTTATTTTCCTTTTTTTAGAGACTGTAAAATTTTATCGGCTTTTTTTAAAAAATTTTATTTTTTTAATCTTTATCATTTTTTTAAGTTTATTTATTTTATTTTTTAAATTTTAAGAATTTTTTTTAATCTTTATCATTTTTTTAAGTTTATTTATTTTTTCTTTTTTAAATTTTAAGAATTATTTTAATCTTAATCCTTATTTCAAATTTATTTATTTTCTTTTTTTTAAAATTTAAGAATTATTTCCAGTTTAAGTAAATTTAAATGATTTTTTAACAATTTTATCTGATTTTAACTAATTTTGAACTTTTAATTGTTTTTTAATAAGTAATTAACTAATATCAAAAAATTAATAAATTTAGTTAACTTATATATTATTAAGAAACCTTAATGGTTTTCAGTTATGAGGTGTTTTATGTTAAATAAAATTTTTAAATTAGAGGCAAATAACTCTAATGCTAAAACAGAGATTGTTGCTGGTGTAACAACATTCCTTGCTATGGCATACATTTTAGGGGTTAACCCTGCTATGCTTGCTGACGGCGGAATGCCTGCAACTGGAGTATTTTTTGCTACAGCTGTTGCATCAGGTTTTGCATGTATTATAATGGGTCTTGTTGCTAATTGGCCTGTTGGACTTGCCCCAGGTATGGGTTTAAATGCATTGTTTACCTATACAATTATTTTAGGTATGGGTTGCAGTTGAAAAGCTGCTTTAGCTGCAGTTGTCTTATCAAGTATAATATTTTTAATAATCACTATTTCCGGTTTAAGGGAAGCTATTCTAAATATTATTCCTATTGATTTGAAATTGGGTATTGGTGCAGCTATTGGTTTCTTCTTGGCTTTCCTTGGATTAAAAGGTGCTGGAATTATCGTTGCAGACCCTTCCACTTTCGTTTCATTAGGTGCTATGACTTCCGCTCCTGCACTTCTTGCATTGATAGGTATCTTAATCACCTTGATTTTCTATGTGCAAAAAGTTCCAGGTGCAGTATTCTTCGGTTTGATCATTACTGCAATCATAGGATTATTAATGACAGTATTGGGATTTGGTGCTGGAGATCCTCTTATGCCTAGCATACCTTCTCAAGTAATCTCGTTCAACTTTGATACAAGTTTGGTTGGAGGATTCCTGGCTGGATTTGGAGAGCTGTTCAAGAATATTCCGAACCTTATCATGATACTCTTCTCCTTGGTATTTGTTACCTTCTTTGATACTACCGGTACTTTACTCGGTATTGCAAATCAAGCAGGTTACATTGATGAAGAAGGTGAGATTGAAGGTATTGAAAAGGCATTTTTAGTAGATGCTATAAGTGGTGTAATCGGTTCCTTCTGTGGTACAAGTACCTTAACTGCATATGTTGAAAGTGCTACTGGTGTAGGTGCAGGTGGTAGAACCGGACTTGCTGCTATAGTAACCGGTATTTTATTCTTATTGTCTGTATTCTTTGCTCCTACTGTTCTTGCATTATTCACATCAACTGTAACAGCAGCTGCTCTTATCATGGTTGGTGTTTTAATGATTATGCAATTGAAGGACGTTCAATGGGACAGCTTAGTGGTTTCTGCATCTGTATTCATGACCATTATCATGATGGTTTTAACCTATTCCATTTCCCTTGGTATAGCATGGGGATTCGTAACTTACACAGTTGCAACAATTGCTACAGGTAAGTTCAAAGAAATCAGCTGGGGAATCTATGTCTTAGCTATTATTTTCTTCTTGTACCTGTTCTTTGGTTTATAACTCAAACTTTTAAAAAAAGTTTGATCAAAAATCTTTTCATTGGTTAAGATTATTGGCCACACTTTAAAAAAAGTTGGATTAAAAATCTTTTCATTGGTTTGGGACATTTGCCAAACTTTTAGAAAAAGTATGATTAAAAATCTTTTTATTGGTTGGGTGTATTGGTCAAACTTTTAGAAAAAGTTTGATTAAAAATCTTTTTATTGGTTGGGAGCAATTGCTCTTAACCCTTCTTTTTCTCTGAATTTCCTTGTTTTTCATATCTTTCATATTTTTTCTATATGGACAATACTTATTTTGTTTTTATAATTCCTAACAAACATTCTTTTAGACTAAAAATAATAAAAATATAACAAAATATATACATTCTTAAAACATAATAGTAATATTATAAATTATTAACATATTTAATTATTATTTCTATGAGAACTTGAATGAGGTGAAAATTTGTCTTGGCTAATAGGGATTTTGGTATTTTTGCTTGCATCTGTCAAATCAACTAAAAATCCTAAAAAATCAGTTTCCATTGTTATTCCTGCTTATAATGAAGAAGCTACCGTAGCTCAAGTTGTAGGTGTGGCACGTAAGCTTGATTATGTGGATGAAGTAATAGTTGTTGATGACGGTTCTAGCGATAGAACTTCAGAAGAGGCTAAAGGTGCAGGGGCTATTGTAATAAAGCATTCTGTCAATGAAGGTAAAGGTTCAGCTATTATTTCAGGGTTTAAAAATTCTCATGGAGATATTGTAGCATTCATTGATGCAGACGTTTCCAATTTTACTTCAGATAAGATCGATAAGATCATAAGGCCTATTTTGGAAGATAAGACAGATATCACCAAAACTAAGTTTGCAAGAGAAAGCGGTCGTGTAACAGAGCTTACTGCAAAGCCTCTTTTAGGATTTTTCTTCCCAGAGCTAAATTATGAACAGCCTTTAAGCGGTCAATTTGCAGGAAAACGTTCTGCATTAAATAAGATTAAGTTTGAAAAGGATTATGGTGTGGATGTTGGTATTGTGCTTGATGCTGATGTTCACGGTATCAGTATTTTAGAAGTTGACATAGGACAGATTTCCCATGACATGTCTCCTCTTTCCAATTTAAACCAAATGGCTAACCAAGTGGTTAGAACCATTATTGACAGGGCTGTAGAGTATGGCCGTGTAACAATGATGGATAAGTTAGGAAATTATATTAGAATGGCTAACTTAGGCTTGTCCCTTATTATCTTAGGGCTTTTCATGATTTTCTTTGTTCCATTCATTCCAGTGATAATTTCCGTTATTGTAGCCTTTGTCGGCATACTCTTGACTATTTTTTATAATGTAAGGATTATCAAAAGGTCTATTCCTATTTTAAGGAAAAGCAATACCATCACTTCATTAAGGTCTTTTGTAAGAATGCACTATCCTGTGCTTGTTTCAGGATTGATATTGATCTTAATGCTTTTCACATTCTTATCTGCAGCTAATTTTGATGATGGTAGAATATCTGTAGAGCTTACTTCCAGAAACTTTGTCTACGCTCCAAGTGACAATAATTATCAAACCATTTCAGTTAGAGGCCCATATACCATTGACAGCGCTATTGAAAATGAGACAGATATATTGAGGGTGCCAAATGATGCCATGAGCACGATGGAAATGAGTGAAAACGATACGATGATTATAGATGGCGTATCATATAGTGTAAATGCTTCAAGGGATGGAGAAGGAGATACACTTAGGCTGCCATCAAAGGTCAAGCGCCAATTGCATTTGCATGATAGGGAAGTTATTCCAAACAGCCACATACTTGAAGTTTTCCAAAGGTCAATTGTCAAGCATAACATTCAATTCAATAATCTCAGTGAAGATATGGAAGGATTTGTAGAGTTTAGCATAAGTCCAAATTCTTTAAATGCAACCTTCTTTAATTTGACTTTGGATAATGAATCCATTTTATCTTCAGTAGGTAACTTTAGGAAAAACGGCAGCTATTCTATATTATATGATGGAAATCCATTATGTTCATTCACTTATGATGATATAGAAAAGGGAAACATAACTTTCACATATGATGGAAAAGATGGAATGATTGTATTTGAGGATAGAAACAACACTTCTATCAGAAACTATGTTACTAGTGATAATGATGCATTTGTACAGTTATATTCAATTTAATTAATCTTTAAGAATTTATAGGATGGATTTGTACAGTTATATTTAAATGAATCATTGATAAAATTATTCTTATAATTTAATAAATTGTTCAGTTATATTTATATTAATCATTGATAAAATTATTCTTATGATTTAATAAATTTTTTAAAAATTCAATATTTCAAATTATTTTATTAGGGGTTAAAATGGAACTAACAGGAATTGTTACAACAGGTCTTGGAAAGGCAGCATATTTCTTAGGTCAGGATTTTTATAAAAATCAATTTAGAGAAAGATTAGGCTTTACACCATTTCCAGGAACTTTAAATCTCGTTGTGGAAGAGGAAAAGCTGGAAGATATAAGATTAATGAAAAACAGTTGTAAGAATCTTATAAAGCCTGATCAAGGATTTGGTGCAGTAAGATATGTTGAAGCTCACTTAAATAATGATATTGATGGAGCAATTGTATTTCCAGACAAGACAACTCATGATGAAAATTATTTGGAATTCATATCAGAAGACAAATTAAGGGATAAATTCGATTTAAAGGATGGAGATGAGGTTATTATAACTATTGACATCTGATTTTAAATTTACTTATTTTTATTTTTTTAATAAATAGCATAATTTTATTTGAGGGGGTAACATGAAAAAATGTGCAGAATGTGGAAAGGAAAACATTGATAAAGCTATTTATTGTGCAAATTGCGGTGCTAAATTAGACACTATTTCTAAAAATTCTAATTCAAATAGTACAAGTGGGTCTGTTTCTAATAAGTCTAGTTCTTCAAATAGTGGTTCTAGTGGATCTGTTTCTAATAATCCTAATTCTTCAGTTCCCCCTCCTGCATTGAATACACTTAAAAGATATATAGCAAATGATTCTTCTTCAGGTTCTTCTAATAGAGGTGCTGGTTCAACTAATAGTAGTTCAAGTTCTTCTAATAGAGGTGCAGGTTCAACTAATAGTAGTTCAAGTTCTTCTAATAGAGGGGCTGGTTCATCTAATAGTAGTTCAAGTTCTAATTCTACAATCAATAAAAAAACGGGCATTGATTCAAGTAACTTAAAGTTATGTTGCTGTTATGTACCTGTAATTTTATTTATTCTCTTTATAGTTTATGCATTAATTTTCCATGGCTTTGCTGAAAATTTCCCAATCAGTTATGGCCATAGTTATGAAGGCATAGATTTGGATGGAGATGGAAAACTATCTTTTAATGAGGCTTCACAATTGGATCCAACCATTCCTAAGGAACAAATGACAAAATATTTCAATGAAGCTGATACGAACAGTAATGGCTTTTTAAAGGGTCATGAATTTGAGCTGTTTTATGATAATGTGAATAGGTATTATAATATTTATGGCAATTCCAGTTCTGATAATGATAAATATAAGTATTCCAGTTCTTCAAGTTCCAGTTCAAATAATAATAAACAGTCCGGTTCTTCAAGTTCCAGTTCAGGGAATTATAAATATGTCAATGAGCTTAATGACCAAGAATTTGATAACAGCAGTGAAGGCTATCTCTTAACTTGCCCATACTGTGGAAGTGAAGCTGTTTATGAAACCGGAGGACATTATAAGTGTGCTGAATGTGGTAATTCAATTTATAATCCTGATGATTTGGAATTAGCATATGATGATGGATATATTGATTTGTTAAGTCCAATTTTCTTATTCATTTCTTGATTTTAAGTTCATTTGCTTAATCATTATATAATTGCTTATTCGTATCTTGATTATAATTTTCATTTACTTAAACATTAATTTTGATTAAAATTTTCATTTCTTAAACATTAAATAATATATGAACATAAAATATTAATTAACATATAACATAAAGGGGATTTTATGTCAGGCATTGATGATTGGATAAACACTTTTAATGAAATGGGCACTATTAAAAAAATATTGGTTGGATGCTGTGCAGTTTATTTGATTTTAATGATTATCATGGTTTTAGGTCATGCAATTCTTGGAATTCCAATAGATTCATATACAGAAGAAACACCTACCAAATATAAGGATTTTGCCCAATTGGATGTCAATGGAGATGGCGGACTTAGCTTTGATGAGGTTAAACATTATGACCACAATTCAGAATTCCGCATTTCACAAGCTGATTTGAAGGAAATGTTTAAGGGTTCTGACCAAAATCTTAATGGCCTGTTGATTGGCGGTGAATATGACCATTATGTAATAAAAGTAAAAGGCTTCATCGATAAGTTGAAAAGTGCTAAGGAAAAAGCTCAAAGGGAAGCTAAAGAGAGAGCTAAAAACTCTTCATCCTCTTCATCAGATTACAATCCATTTAGACTTAGAAGTGGAAGCAATAGTGATGGGGATGGTGCTGAAACTTGTCCATACTGTGGTAGTGAAGCTATTTATCCATCAGGAAATGGATATAGATGTCAGGAATGTGGTAACTATATTTCCAATCCAGATGACTTGAACTTGAATTATGAAGAAGGATATTATGAGTTATATCTGGCTCCAATGCTTTATTCGATAAATGGTTCTTAAATATAAAGCATTATTCTATAAATAGTTCTGATAAAAAGAGTATAATTCTATAAATCTTTTTGGTTTATAGAATTTTTTTTTAAATATTGGCAATCTTTTTTATTTGCACTGATAAAAGGAGTATAATTCTATAAATCTTTTTGGTTTATAGAATTTTTTTTTAAATTTTTTTTATTCATACTTCTTTAACAACTCTCTATAATTGCCTATTTGCAATTCCAAACTTGTTATAGTAGCATTATTATCTTTAGCCAATTGTTTTGCAGATTCAATCATCTCTTCAATTGTCTTATCCTGCTTTTCAATAATTGAATCCTTTTGTGCAAGCAGATTATCATATGTTCTTGTAATTTTCTTTAATTGAAGCTCTAAATTATCTGTATTGTTTTTAACTTGTTCCTTATAGTCATTAATCAATGTTCTAAGATAATTTATTTGGTCCTGCTTGTCATCAATGATAGCTACCTTTTCATTGATTTTCTTTTCCAAATCGTCCATCTCTTTCATTCTGGACTTTTCATAATTTATCTCATTCTTTAGTTTTAAGTCTACCTTTTCCTTTTCGAACTTGTATTTCATGAGATTGTTGTTTAGAATGCTGATCTTTTTATCCTTTTCCATTGATTCATTAAGCAATTCGTCAAGTTCCACTTTTCTAAGTTCTAAATCATTTTTCAAATCATCAATTTCCTTATACTTTAAGGAGAGCTCATATTCCAATTCCTGTTTTTCCTCATCTTTTATTTCCAGTTCCTCTTTAAGCTGATTAATTTCCTTAATTAGTTTTTTGGAATTAGGATTATATCTGTTTCTTTTAGGATTGTTTGTTTTGTTTGATGATTTATCATTCCTAAAAAGACGTTTTACAATCTAACATTTGATACTTGCTTTTTTTATAGTTCATAGTTAAGAAATGTGAACATTAATTTTATCTTTTATTTTAATAAATAATATCTTTTTCTAATCTTTCACTACCTTGATATAATTCATTAAGCTAAAATTTAAACTATATTTTCGCATACGAATAAAATTGAAAGAACGGCCCATAAAAAAGGAATAAAAAATCTAACCTTAATAAATATTAAACTTGAAATTAATTATTATGTATAGAATATCGGAGCATATTAAATATTAAATAAAAAAATAAAGTATTTAATATTTGTTTTAATATAATATATAATAAGAATTTTTATTGATTTATAAAATGTGTATGAATGTTTTACTGATATAAAACAGAAAATAGCTTAAGTCACGTTCTGCCATTTTTTAAATGAATAAATAATGATATATTTTAATTATTTTTTCAATCATTTTAAATAAATTATTCATATTAAACATTATTTTTATAAACTCTATGTTTAATTTACTTAAATCTAAATTAAAAAATATATTTTTTTATTCTATATATATAGTAAGGATAATAACTATATAAATTCAATAAAAATTACTTTTTCCACATAATACTGTTTGGTTTTTGGTTTTAATGTTGAAATAGTAAAAAGAGTTGTATTGATTTAAAAAAGCTATTTAAAGTTTAATTGATTTGATATTAATTTAAAAAAAAGATTTTAGCTCTAATTTTTCAATTAGAGCAATTATTACAATAATTAGTCAATAATATATCCTTCCAAATCTAAAAGCGCGGATAACTTGTCACGTTTTAAAAGTGCATTTTTGAAGGTTTCTCCGTATTCACCACTTTTTATTTTATGGATAATATTTTTAATTTGTGTAGGGTTCATTCTGAAGTACTCACTCAATCCCTCGAGAGTATCGGAACCGTACTTTCTATATATGGCGTCAACTATTGGGTCGTTGATTTTATCATGCTCTTTATCTACAGTACCTTGAGTTGGTTTGTGAATTATGTAATCCTGATCCATTATTGCAGATGAAAGTACAGGTTTTTGGCAATGAATGCTTTCTTGATCTACACTGTCCACATCACTGACAAGATTTCCGTTGTCTTCTAAATACATTGATTTATCAAATTTATGGTCGGTGATTGTGACATTTTCAGGGACATCGATACAGCTTTTATTGACTTGTTCTTTTTCCCCAGTTTGATTTGCTTTATCCATTTCTTCACGAAGTTTTGCTAATTCCTTTTCGAATTCTGCATAGTCTTCGCTTCTACGGATTTGCGCTTGTGATTCCTTATAAGCTGCATCATGTTCATGGATATGATACTTAATGTCTTCTTTATAAAGAGATCTTATGCTTAGGCTATCAATTTGTGAGGAAGGCTCATAATCGATTACCACATTATCTAAATGACATCCATCTACTAGTTCGACATTACTTGCATTGTCAGCATCATGGGATGCTGCTACTGCACTTGCTCCTATAAGAGCAATCATTAATAAACATAAAGTAAGAATTATTTTATTCATTTTTTGCCTCATATCTTTTTTTTAAAATTTATTTCCTACATGATTATATATTTAAGGTCATATATAAAGTATTTCGAGTGTAAGTGCTTACTTGCATCTTTATTTTTGAAAAAAAGAATTTATTATAGGTTATTTGTAAAATAAAGATTAAAATGTATGGCATATGGTTTTTTACTTGACAATTTATTTTTTTTAATATGGGATATGTATCATTGATTATTTTTATCGATTGCTATTATATATTATAAAAAATATAATTTATATCATAATTTTAATTAATTGAAAAAGGGGAATAATGTGAAAAATTTTAAAATAAGTATAATTCTTATTTTCTTTTTGATTTTATCTATAGGAACTGTTAGCGCTGATTCTCTCGATGATGGTGTTTTGTCTGGGGAAGCTGTTTGTGCTGGTTCTCTCGATGATGGTGTTTTATCTGGAGAAGTTCTTTGTGATTCCATCTCCTCGGATAGCTATCATAACATCATGAAAAGTCAAGAGGAAAATCTTATAAGCGAAAATAACATCAATCAAGATAACCCAATAAGGGAAAATAATAATATCAATCAAGAAAACCCAATTGGGGAAGAAATATATCAAGATGCTCTTTTGGGACTTTTACTGACTTGAAAAATGTTTTAAATACTTCAGAGTCTGACATTAAGTTAAATGCCAATTATAAGTTTGATGAATCTACAGACAGTCAACTTAAAGGCGGTATTTCATTTAGAAACAAAAACTTTGAATTGGATGGTCAAAACAATGTCATAGACGGCAGCAATCAAGCTGGAGTTTTCATATTCCATAATTGTACTGTAACAATCAGAAACCTAAAAATCATCAATGCTGTTGATGCATTATATATGGACACAGAATCTACTGTAACTACAATCAACATTACCTTTGAAAACAATACAGATTCCAGTTACGGAGCTGCAGTTTGTGCTGACCGCAGTGTCTATTCCAGCTATAATGACACTTTTATAAACAACAATGCAAAATTTGGCTCTGCCATATATTTAACTGACACTATGGCAACAATCAGCAATGCAACTTTCAGAAATGATGATGAAATCGAATGGTCCTTGATTTACAGTGATGACCAATGCTCTATCATTAAACTCATGGACTGTGAGTTTTCCAACTTACGCTCCAAATATGCTACAGTTGTTTACAATGCCTATCAAACTGAGATTCAAAGGTGCAGATTCATTAATTTGACTTCCATTTCTGCAGGAGCTATTGCTCTAAAGGGATATGCCTCTTTTGATGGATACACTGCTCTTCTTGAAGTATATGATTGCCAGTTCATCAATGTAAGCTCTTCCAAAAACAGTGGTGCCATACTTGCAGATTTTAATGGTATGGATTTCTTTGATGAGGCAAAGCCTTATTATGGAGAGCTTATAATCAAGGATTCAATATTTGACAACTGTAGATCTTTGTTTGGAGGTGCAATCGCCCAATTTGGTGGAGATTTGACCATAAACAACACTAATTTTACAAACAACAATGCTACATACATAGGTGGAGCCATTTATGCTTCAAATGTAAGCAGCAAAATATTCGAGTGTCTATTTGAAAACAATACTGCAGTCAAGGACACTTTCTTTGAAACAGGTGATGAGAGCAACAGATTAAGTGAAGGATTTGGAAAGTTCAATTCAGGTGCCATATATTCAGATACCGGATATTCTTGGATTGGAAGCAACATCTTCATCAACAACACTGGTGCACTTTCCCTATACAGCAACCCATACTATGTTGTAGTTGGAAACAACTTTATAGATAATGGAATAGCAATCAAGACCTATTTTGACTTTGCTGATACTGTAATCCAATCAAACACATTCAATAATGATAAGAATTCATTGTACAATGTGTTTTATGATTTGAATATTGATGAAACAGGTAGGGAGATTCCTTACAATCCTGTTGAAATCAATGATGCAAATGCAGACAGCCAATACTTTGACTTAAGGGATTATGGATTGGTAAGTCCAGTTGAGAATCAAGGCCGAATAGGTGCTTGTTGGGCATTTGGTGCTGCTGGTGCACTTGAATCAGCATTCCTAAAGGCTACTGGATATTATGTAAAGCTTAACATTTCCGAAAACAACCTTAAGGGCATTATGCTTGCATATTCCATATTGGGAAAAAGGTCAATTACTGAAGGGGCAGCTATTGGATCACCTATTGCTTATCTTTTATCTTATATTGGAATTGCCAATGAAAGTCAGGACAGCTTTGATGAGCTTGGAAAGGTATCTCCAATATTCCTCAATAAGAACAGCTATCACATTCAAAATCTTTTGATGATTCCTAAAAGAAATGCCAGCAATCCGGAACAGTCTGCTGAAATTGACAGGCAATTGAAGGAAGCCTTAATAAAATATGGTGCAGTGACAGTTTATCTTCAAGGAACTAATTCTGGGGAGGAAGGATACAATAATGTTACCTATTCCCAATTCGTTGGCCAGCCTGATGCAAAGGGAGACCATTTCGTCACATTGGTTGGATGGGATGACAATTATTCAAAGGAAAACTTTTTGCCTTATGAAGTGAAAGATGAGGAAGGACATGTCATTGGCATCAAGAATGTTGAAAGAAACGGAGCTTGGATAATTAAAAACAGTTGGGGAACTGAATTTGGAGATGAGGGATTCTATTATGTCTCATATGATGATACAAGCTTTGCAACATCCTATTCAGTAGCATATATCATAAATCAGACCCCATCATACATTACAGTCTATCAATACGATTTTGACTTTATTGATTATATTCCTGTTGAAAACAATTACACAGTATATTATCTTGCTGATAAGGATGAGATAATCAGTGCAGTGGGAACATACTTCAACGGCATAGGAATTGACTATACCATTTCAGTTCTTGTTGGCTACAATGATCTCTTTGCATACAGCCAAAGCGGAAAGTCATTGTATCCTGGATACCAAACCATTGACCTTGCAAAACAGATTGCAGTGAAGAAAGGGGAACAGTTTGCAATATCAATAAAGACCAGCTTAGCTCCATACCTTTTAGACAGCAAAGTAGTCTTTGATCCAGGACGCTCCCTATTTGATGATTGGGAAGGAGTTACCAAACAGGGCATTATCCCATGTCTCAAGGCATACACATTTGCAAATCCTTTAAGCGCTAAGGCAAATTACTTGACTGGGGAAAAATTCACATTGACAGGACCTGCAGGTGAAGTTGTGATTGTTGAATATGATGGAACAAATGCCAGCTTGACCTTTGATTCAAATGGCAAGGCAATATTCACCAAGGCATTGAAATCAGGCAACTCACAAGTCAATGTCTATTATAATGGCACTAAGGTTTCATATCCTATTCATGTATTCAAGTCTGTAAGCATTGCTTCATCACGAACTGCAGCATTCAACACCCATATAGTGATAGATTCCTATTTCAAGGACCTTAATGATCTTCCATTGACAGACAAGTATATCACTGTAAAATTTGATGGACAGACAGTTAAGCTTCCTGTTGGTGCCAACGGTTATCTTGGAATCACTCTTGACGATTTCAGAATAGGCAGCCATACCTTAACTGTAATCAATCCGTCAACAGGTGAAAGTGCTAAATGCATAGTCAAGATTGTATCAAGATTCAGCGGAAACAAGAACATAGTCATGGATTATTACAATGGCACCAGGTATCAACTTCGCGTATATGGCAACAATGGAAAAGTGGTTGGTGCAGGTCAGGTCGTTACAATAAAATTGAATAAGAAGACATATAAGGTCAAGACCAATAAGTATGGTTGGGCTATCTTAAAGATTCCTTATACTGTAACTCCTAAGAAGTACACTATAACTGCAACTTACAAGGGACAAACCGTGAAGAATACAATCACAGTTAAAAGAACATTGAAGTCAAGCAACCGCATTCTTAAGAAATCTGCTAAAAAGTTCATCTTTAGGGCAAGTTTAAGAACTTCTAAAAACAAGGCAATTAGGGGAAAGGTCGTTAAGTTCAGATTCTATGGAAGGACCTATTCTGCAAAGACAAACAGCAGAGGAATTGCTCAAGTTACAATTAAGAAGGCTGTTATTAAGAAGCTAAAAAAGGGTAGGACATATAAGGTTGCTGTAACTTATCTTAGGGATACAATCAAGAGGAATGTTAAGGTTAGGGCTTAGAGTATTTTCTCTAAGCTTTTTTCTTTTTTTGATTTCATAATTGATTTTCTATATTTTTTTTAAGTTTTTTTCTTTTTATTGCTTTATTGATTATTTTAAGTTTTTTTCTATTTTTTATTCCTTTCTTTGATTATTTTTCAAGTTTTTAAAAAATAATTGTTTTTTATTTTTCATGATTTATTATTCTATTTTTGTTATTAAATTGTACTATGTTTTTCATAATTTATTGCTTATTTTTACTTTTATTAGATGATTATTATTTTAAAATCATATTAGAAAATTAAAATCACTTAAAAAATTAAAATTAGACTTAAAAATTGCTTTTATTTTATACTGACTAATTTAAATACTATTTTTTACAAAATAAGATTAATTATAAATTTTTGGAGGTGTTAAGGTAGTATATCATATTTATGATTATATTTTTAAGAATATTTTTAACACTTATCCTCAAGGAATTTTAGATATTATAAATGACACGATAATAGAATATTATCCTGAATTGATCTTGAATTAGTATCCAAATGCTTTTTGGGATACTTTCCCTCAGGAACTCTTGGCACTATGTCCTGAATCCCTAATGGATAGTGAAATATTCAGGTTTCATTTCAAAAAGAAGGTAAACAATGAATTTTTCACGAAAGATGGTAAAAAGCTTATTGCTGATTCTCCTTTTTACACTATCGAGAAATTGATTATAAGTCTGGAATTCCAATCATATAGGATAAGTTATGAAAAGGAAACAATATTCAATAAATATCAAGCGGACTTACATAAGGAACATCAACAACGAGTGTTTACAGTGGTTTTAAGTAACTATCACTATGAACATCACCTTATTAGACATAAAATCGGCCTTATTGATGATTTTACTATGCTTATCGTATCGTTAATCGCTCTAAATCAAAAACAAACTTTAAATAGTAGTTTATATAAAATAAACAACAAGCATAATATGTCTGATAAGGAAAAGGCCTTATTTCTATTAAGTCCTTTGATGTTTTCAGACAATAAGATTGAGGCTATTAGACTACTAATGGGTTATTTTCATAAGATTAATAATCTCAGTGAAAAGGAAAAATCAGAAACGATGAATATTATATTGATTTATGCAAAGCAATGGTATTTTAAAGAAGAAGTCAATAATAATGGAGGTGGTGATATGGTTGTTTTGCCTCCTGATGTTCAGGAATTTAAGGATAAGTTAATTGAAGAAGCGCTTGAGCAATGGCTTGAACAACTTATTTCTGCTGTTGAAATGGTTAATGATGGTTTTAGTTTAGATGAGGTATCTGAGGCTACTGATTTGTCTAAGGATAAAATTAATCGGTTGTGTGGTTCTAAATAATCTTTTAAGTTTTTTTATTAACTCTTAAAGTAAAATTTATTTTAAATCTTCTTTTTTCTGCCAACCACTTTACCAAACTGATTGTTTTCCCTAATCAAGTCACCATCTATATAATACTTAGGTTTGCCGAACATTCCTTCCCTAATGTAGTTGCCGTCTATTCTATAGGCTGGCTTTCCGAACTGATTGTTTTCCCTGAGTATATCTCCATCCACATAGTACTTTGGCCTTCCATACATTCCTTCCACTATGAAGTTTCCTTGGGTGGATGCAGCTGGTGCTCCATACATTCCTTCTAAAATCAGTTCTGCAGTGTTTTCAACAGCTATTGATTTGGGATCGTCATAATCTTCTGTTTCTGATTTTGGATAGTTTATTTCATCATTCTTTTTATGTGGTTTGTAATTGATGTAAGCTAAGCTTTCCTCTTCTATTTCTTCTTTGCTTGCAATTTTGTGCCTTATTGGTGAATTGATTCTTTCAAGATAATCATTATAGGACTCTCCTTTTAATGGTTGGTATTTCTTTCTGGAATCCTTATTATATTTGGCACGCTTCTTTTTGTATTTCATCAAGTCTGTGCTGTATTTGATGCAGAACTTTTGATCCTTGTCAAATATTTCAGCTCCGCAATTGTAACAGTATTTCATGTTATCTCCCCCTACTTGTCTTTTATGTTTATTGTATCTTTTGTTGTATATTTGGTGGTTTTTGCTACATCTGCTGTTGTGTCTTTTATGTTTGTATGTGTCTATTGTGGTGTCTTTTATTGTTGTGGCGGTGTCTACTGTTGTGTCTTATGATGACTGTTGCCATATTGGCCACTAACTGCATGGCTAATTGTGATAGCCCAGCTACTATAATTATAAGTTTTACCTCAGATACTTTAGACATAAAATCGCAAATAAATATATCAGTTTTCCATAATTATTTAAGTTGGTTAAATTATATAAGATTTTATAATTTTTTTGAATGAAATTATAAAAAAATTTTTAATAAATAGAATTATTTCATTTTTTTTAAAATTATTACTTAACTGTTCTAAGTTTTGCACTTTAAGAATATTTATTCATGGTATTAAATCAGTTAAAAAAAAAAGGTTTTAGGTATTTCATTTTTATAGCTGAAATTTTTGTTTGATTTTAATTTTTTAAAAGAGATTTAATGTTTTTTTATAACTATAAATTTTGTTAATTTAGTTTAAAAAAAGAGATTTAAGTTTTATTGCTTTGATTGGTTTAAAAAAAGGTTTTTGCTCTAATTTTTCAATTAGAGCATTTTACAAAAATTTTAATTGACGACGTATTCATAATTGTGTTGATTTATATTTAGGAAGTCACGTTTAAATAATAAACGTTTATAGACATCTCCAAATGAACCTTTTTTAATATGGGTGATAATATTTTTGACGGTTTCGTTACTTGCTCCTACTTCAATAGAAATATCATCGAGAGTATTGGAACCGTACATTTTATATACAGAGTTAGCTATTTCACTCTTTATAATAGGTTTAACATCTAAATCTGCAATATTTTGAATTTGTAATGGAGTCATGTTGTACTCTTTTGCAATGCTTTCGACTGAATATCCTGCATGATAACTGTCTACGATTCCCATATAGAAGCCTATGATCATTTGGGTATCTTCATATTTAAGATTTCCGTCATCATGAGTGGTAAAGACGTCCATGATTTTTTGATATGCAAATCTATTTGAACAAAATGCGTCACGATTTAATAATATATCTTTATAGATATCTCCATATACACCTTTTTTTAAGTCATCGATAATGTTTTTGACATCTTGGTGGTCTATTCCTAAATAATTAGCCATTTTATGACAGTTACGGAATCGTACATTTTATATACTGCATCAACCTTTGGGTCGATTTCAATAGGGCTGATTTCTAAATCTGCAATATTTTGAATTTCTTCTGGAGTCATGTTGTAGTCTTTTGCAATTTGTTTGGTTAAAACTCCAGCATTGTAAGAGTCTAAGATTTTAGTATAGATGTTAATAATGTAATTAATTTCTTTTTCGTTAAAATCTTTGATTTCATTGTTTCCAACGACTTTCATGATTTTATCATATTTGGTATATGTTACATTCACGTTTTCTGATAATGTACCATCTTCTATTGTATTTGTTACATTTACGTTTTCTGATAATGTACCATCTTCTACAGTTTCATTTGTTTCAATGTCAACTGTTTTATTAGTTTTTGCCTTTTGAGCTTGTTTATCTGCAATTTTCCAATCATTTGCAGTGTCTTCAGTATTTATGGTTTGATTTTCAGAAATTACGTTGCTTGATGGATCGATTGGCATTATTGGACTATCACCAATGTCTCCTAATTCAACATTACTAGAATTGTCATCATCACTTGATGCTGCAACAGCACTTGCTCCTATAAGAGTTATCATTATTAAACATAATGTCACTATAATTTTATTCATATTTAGTGCCTCATTTTTTTTTGCAAGTTTTTTAACTGCAATACTTAACTTTATCATGGCTAATATATAAAGAATTTCGCATGCAAGTACTTACTTGCATTTTTTTTTAAAAATATGGATATATTATGAGTTATTTTTAAAATAAAGAGTAAACATTTGAAAAATAGGCTTTTAATTGATAATAATACATATAAAAAAATAGATAAAACACTAATATTTTTTTATAAAACTGATTATTATTCAAAATTATCTGTTAAAAAGTGTTTGAATATAGTTTAAAATAAGGGTTAATTTAAAAGATTTGGTTTAAATTAAGGGTTTTTAGTTTATAATGTTTTGTTTTAAAATAAAATTTTTAGATTTGGTTTGAAAAATAGTATAAAGGTTTTTATAAGCTAAAAAAAAGATTTTAGCTCTAATTTTTCAATTAGAGCATTTTTATATTTTTTTTACTTAAAACTTTTTTATAAAAGTTTTTAATTTATTATGAATAATTTTTCTTTGCGTAAATTGCTCCACTAGTATAGTTTACGCATATTTTTGAAAGTACTTATTTGGTATAAGATATCTTGATGCTTGCTTTTCGAAAATACTGAGTGCTTCTTTGATTGGTATATCTGTATAATCGTTAATGTACTCTAATAAAATATCTTGATGGTTGTTTTTCTAATAAACTGAGAGCTTCTTTGATTGGTAAATCTGTTTGATCGTCAAGGTAGTCTATTGCGTAAGTTGCTCCACTATTATAGTTTACTTTATTATCTTTCAATGTATAATTTTGTATAACGAGTGAATCTTCGGAATTTGAAGTGCTTGCTTCATTTACGTCATGGGAATTGCTAGCATAAGGGTATGCTGCAACTGCGCTTGCTCCTATAAGAGCTATCATTATTAAACATAATGTTAAGATAAATCTTTTCATATTTCCTCCCTCTAAAATTTGTTCATATTTGTATTTATATATAATACTTACTAATAGTATATTAAATCTCATATATAAATGTTTTTAAGTCTAAATGCTTATTTGCATATTTATTTTTAAAAATAAAGGATTTATTATTGGTTATTTAGAAAATAAATATTAAATAGTAGGAAAAAAGGCTTTTTAATCGATAAATAAACAGAGTTTACAGAATGGACAAAATCAGTAATATTTTTCAAATTATTGATTATTGTTCAAATTTATTTAGATTAAAATTAGTGTTTATAACTGGTTTTAAAATAATATTTCAGGTTAAAAGCATTGGCTTAAAGTTAAGGGTTTTTAGTTTATAATGTTTTGTCTTTGATTTAAAATAAGATCTTTAGATTTGGTTTGAAAAATAGTATAAAGGTTTTTATAAGCTAAAAAAATTAAAAAAAAGATTTTAGCTCTAATTTTTTAATTAGAGCCTTTGTATTTTTTTGATTTTTGCTCTAATTTTTTAATTAGAGTTGTTAATAATATTTCCGATGACGTATTCAGGATGATCGTCGTTCATGGATACGAGGTCACGTTTTGTGAATAATTTTTTAAAGTGGTCTCCGTACATACCATGTTTTATATCAAGAACAATTCTTGTAGCATCTTCAGTGGTTACTTCTAAGTAATCTGCAATTTCTTTGAGAGTATAGGAACCGTACATTTTATAGACAGTGATAACTTTTGGGTTGTCTGAAATAGGATCGTTATAGGTATTAACAATGTTTTCAACTTGCACAGGAGTCATATTGTACTCAATTGCAATGCTTACACTTGAGTGTCCTGAATTAAAGGAATCTATAATTCCATGCTATATTTTGTTGAAGTATAATTTTTCGCTTAAGTTAAGTTTACCGTAGCTGTTTTCGTTAATGACTTCCATAATCATATCATATGGATTATTTTCTGCATTATTATCGGTGAAGCGAGTATTATTTACAGTAGCATTTTCTTTATAGTGAATTGCTCCACCAGTATCGTTTGCTTTATCAGATTTAAAATTAGTATTGTTTATAATGTTTTTTCAGGGAAAATTGCTCCACCATTATCCTCTGCTGTACAGTTTTTAAAAGTGCTGTTAGGTATAACGAATGGATCTTCGGAAGTTGAAGCACTTGCATCATCTATTGGCACAACTGTATAATCGCCAATGTCTTCTAATTCGACATTACTAGCATTGTCAGCATCAGCAGATGCTGCAACTGCGCTTACACCTATAATTGCTATCATTAATATGCATAATGTTGCTATGATTCTTTTCATATTTTTTACCTCATTTGTTTGTAAATTATCTTTAGATAATTTTAGTTTGTTAAGGTTCATATATAAAAATTTTCGAGTGTAAGTGCTTACTTGCATCTTATTTTTGGAAATAGAGGACTATGATTGCTTTATTTTTAGAAATATTCCTAATTTAATTTTTTTTTATTTATTAATGGTTTTTTTTAAGAGAAATTTTTTGCTTTGGTTTAATGTTAAAAATAGTTTGTATATTGTTTTCATTTGGAAGCAATATTGTAATTGTTTCGTAATTTTGGAAATCATTTAAAAAAATAGCTTATTGGATATTCTAATAATGCTGTAAAATTATATGTCTATAGTAAAAAATAAGGCTAAATTGTTGAGAAATTTATGTATAGTTTTTTATAGTAAACAAAATTTTTTATTAGAAATTTCTTAAGAAATTCTTTCCTATTTCAAATCTTAATATATATAATATATTAAAATCCTATTATATGGTATTATTTTTTTAATTAAACTTTATATAATAATTATTTTTTAATTTAACTATGTAAGCATGCACTTACATGCGAAAATCTTTATATATGGCCTTTTACAAACAATAAGATAGGAATAAGACATTATTCTAAAAAAATCACAAAGGGCATTTGATGGATGATGAAATAATCGCAATATAATTACAAAAAGCATAATGATGGATTATCTTTAAAAAATCCATATACAGAATTGAAAGAAAAAAATCACCTAAAATAAATAGAACAATTTAAAAATTGTCTATAAACTAAAATAGATTAATAAATCATATTTGCCTTTTGATTTAAGTAAATAGCAAACTATATTCCTACCCGTACTTTTCGAATGGTTTGCTATTTATTTTATTATGTTTACCTTTCGATTATAGTAAATGGCAGGGTTATTTTGGAGCTCTTTTGTTTTGGAATGGCTTTTGCTGTTTATTTTTTTTTAGGTTTTACCTTTCGATTATTGTAAATGGTGGGGCTGTTTTGGAATGGCTTTTGCTGTTTATTTTTTTTTTTAGGTTTTACCTTTCGATTATTGTAAATGGTGGGGCTGTTTTGGAATGTTTATTTTTGGAATGGCTTTTGCTGTTTATTTTTTTTTTTTTTAGGTTACCTTTTGATTATTTGTAGATGGCTGGGCTGTTTTGGGATATTTATTTTTTTTTTTTTTTTTTTTTATTTTGGGATGGCTTTTGCTGTTTATCACTTTTTTTATATTTTTAATTATTTTACTGATTTTTAAATTCGTCTTGTTTTTCAGTGTCAAAAAATAAATATGGCATGAAAGATAAAATATATAAATATGAATACTAATGAAAATGTTGCGGAAATGGTAGAAAATCCAAGAATGGCTTTATTTAAGATGGCCATTCCGACTTTTGTTTCATTTGGATGTATTTTATTAAATTTATTTTTCGACTCAATTTGGGTTAGCGGATTAGGTAATGTTGAAGTATCTGTTGTTGGAATAACAAGCTTCATATTTAATTTATTGATTATAATTGGAACTGGTATTGGCACTACAGTAAATGTTTCTCTGTCAAAGTCAATTGCTGCAAAGGATATTGAGGAATCCAATAGTCTAATTAAGAATATTCTCTTAGTCATCCTTGGTCTTAGTATTTTAATTCCTCTTATAGTTTTACCGTTTTTAGATAAGATACTTGCCTTGTTTTGCACTAATCAAATTTTTGACGCTTCCTATTCATATTTAAGTATTTTAGTATGCTTCATTGGATTTTTCTTTGTTTTGGATATTCTTCCATTCTTATTGAGACTACAGGGTTATATTAAAATACCTATTGTTATCATTGTCATAACATCTGGGATAAATATGGTTTTGGATCCTATTTTTATATATTCCTTTAACTGGGGCATTAAGGGAGCTGCTATGGCAACAGTATGTTCTGTTATTATAGGTTCTATCATTTTATTTGCAGTCTTGCTTATCAAAAGAAACGAATATATTTCTATAGGTGAATATAACTATAATAGGAAAAGGGATTTGAAAGTTTTAAAAAAGAATATAAGAATTGGGGTTCCAGTAATATTACAGTCTGCCCTTACAACATTTTTTTCAATCTTAATTAATAACTTCTTTTTATATGAAGGTTTAATTTACATTACAGCTTACTCCTTTACCAATAAGCTGATGGCATTTGCATTATTGCCCTTAAATGCCTTTTCATCAGCAATGATTTCAGTTATTGGATTTTTAATAGGTGCTAAGCATTGGGATGATATAACTCCAAATTTAAAATATGCATTTTTCGTAGTAGAAGTAATTACCATTATTCCTTCTATATTTGCCTTTTTCGGATCTGATTTCTTAAGTTATGTCTTATATCAAACTAAGGATATGCTTGTTATCAACCAGATTTCCTTAAGCATAAAATTCTTTGCAATATTGAATATAGTGCAAAATGCTTGTCTTTTAGTGGATGCAATGTTTATTTCCATTGAAAAACCAGAAAAATCTTTCTATCTATTGTTAATCGGTACAGTTCTCACCTTTGGTGCAATGTATGTAATGGAGTATTGGCTACATATAGTAAACAGTGTTTATTATGTTTTGATAGTTGTTTCCATAGTGCAAATTGTAATCTATTATTATATGTTTAGAAAGGATTTAAATGAATTTTTAGATAGAAAAAGGAATGAAAAAGAAATAAATGAGGATGCAGAACTTGATTAGAAGGTTTTGAAGTATTTTATTTCTTTATTAAATTCTGCTTTGTTTATTCGGCTATTTTTGTATTATTTTCTGATTTTATTTCTTCTTTGTGTTTATTCATCTACTGTTTAGAAAGATAATTGAAGTAAATTATTACTTAATTATCTTTGCTTTCTATGTATTCAGCTATTGCTCTAGGTGTTCTTAGCTTAAATAAATCGATATCTTCAATTCCATAGTCATATAAGTAACGAAGTATCATCATAGATGTTAATGAGGTTCCACCAAGAGATACAAAATCATCATCAATGCTAATTCTTTGATTGAAGACCAATTCAAAAGCTCTTACAATAGTCTTTTCAAGTTCATTTCTTGGAGTTTCAATTTTTGTTTTTTCTTGTTCATTTCTTGGAGTTTCATATTCTGCAGTTTCTCTCTTTTCAGTGGAAGTTTCCGTTTCATCAATCTTTGGATCTTTCTTTATAGATTCCATTCCCTTAATCTTTGAATTCTCCTTTATGGCTTCTATTTCTTTAATTTTTGAAACATCATTTATTGTTGTTTCCAATACATCACAGGTGATAATGCTTCCAATTGTCTTTTTCACTGATTTTAAAAAGCTCTTCATATATTCATCAGTATATAATTGACAATTATAGCTTAAATTAATGAAAAAGCTTCCATCATAATTCTTAATAAAGTAGATTTCCAAATCCCTATCTCCAATAAATGCGCTATTGAAAACCAAATCATCTTTTAGCAATTCAGGAATAAAGTCTTCAAAATACCTATAGGTTATTGTTGAATACTGCATATTCTTCTTATGGAACATTCTTTCGAAAGGATACATTCCATATTTCAGTGCAGTGTTCCAATTTTCATTAGCTCCAGTCAATAATGCCTTTATGCTTTGATTACGGTCATCCCTATTTACAATCAATGGCAATTCCCTTGATAGGTTTCCAAATGTCTGATATAGGGAAGAGCTGTGCCTTCCATTATAAATATTTGTCAACAAGGATTTAGAGGAATCTGTGAATTCATCCAAAGCCAATAATGTTGATGTCATAAACAGGACACTTGGAGAAATATTTTGCTCATTGCAGAATCCTATAATATCAAAGTCATTAAGATTATCAGCTATTCCCTTTAGGACTTTCTCATCTAAATCTTGCTTTTGGTCCTTAGGCAATTTAATGTCTTCATAATCACTTAACATTTCTAAATAATAATCTTCTGCTTCATTGCATTGTTGTGAGTTTAAGAATTCTGTTTCAGCTATTGTGAAATCAAATAAGTTAACGATTTCCTTATCTAGCTCTTCACCATCATAGGCCTTCAATACATCATCAAAGAATAATTTCAATGAATATAAATCAACCAAAATGTGGTGTATGCTAAACACTAATCTAATTTCACTATTGGATTGTAGAATTGTAAAATGGAAGAGATTTTCATTTAAAAGATTAAATTCGTATAGTTCATTAAAGATTAACTCATCACTTATCTCATCAACCTTTTTCAATTCAACTAAATGATCGATATTCAAATCATCCTCTCTCCATTGCATCAATGTACCATTTCTTTTCACAAATCTTGTTTTTATGGATGTTTTAGTATTGATGGTTTTTAAAATTGCATTTCTAAGCCTTTCTGCATCCATATCTGAATCAATATTTACAACATCAGATATTATAACGGATTTTTTCAGGATATATGAAAATGTAAACATTACCTCCTGCATTGTAGTCAAAGGATAATATTTCTGTATTGGATAGGATTTTATTGATTTTTGTGTATTGCTGATTGCTTTGGCAATATCCTTTATAAATGGCTCAGATAATAGAGTATCAATGTTTAATTCAACACCAAAAGCCTTGAAGATTTCATAATTGAAATTCATGAATGTCAATGATGTGAAACCTATGCTGATTAAGTTAGTGTCAATTCCTATTCTTTCCACATTTGTCAGTTTTTTAGCAAATTCGATTAATGTTTTTTCCATTTCAGTTCTAGGAGCTTCGTAGCTCATTTCATTAAAATTCAATTTTGGCAATTTTGTTGTATCAACCTTTCCATGGAGATTAGTTGGAATTTCAGGAATTTCTATGAAATATGTAGGTACCATATATATAGGGAGTTTTCTTTCCAAGTAAGTACGAAGGTCCTTTTCATTTATTTGATTACTACTTACATAATATGCTATCAAGTGTTCAAAATTGTTAATTTTATCAATCGTTATTATGCTATTTGTAATACCTGGATATTTGTTGATTAGGCTTATTATTTCTTCACTTTCTAATCTTTGTCCTCTAAGCTTTAATTGCTTATCGACACGTCCATATAGTTTGATTTCTGAATTTAACTGCAGTACTACCAAATCTCCTGTTTTAATGAATCTTTTTCCATTGAATTCAGCATAAGTCTTTTTATCCTCTTCACTGTTGGTATATCCTAATGAAACTGAAGGACCGCTGATATACAAATGTCCTTGGACAAGAGGAGGCAATACCTGTTCATCAATATCTACAATATAACGCTTTACATTATGCATAGGCAAACCGATTGTAATGTCATTTTCATTTGTCACTTCCTTAAGGCCTATTCCAACTGATTCAGTGGATCCATAATCGTTGTAGATTTTAATGCTTTTATGTTTGCTCCTTATTTTTGTATATAGGATTGGAGGGAACTTTTCACCTAAAAGAACAACTCTTTTAAGATATTGGAAGACTTCAACAAACTCTGGAACCTCTAGGAATTCAGTTAATCTTGATGGAGTAATTGATCCAATGATTTCAGGCTTATACTTATCCATTAATTTGATTAGGCTACTTATATTCTTTATTTCATCATTATTTGCATAAACTACTGTTATGCCTGATGTTAATGCAGTTGTATAATCAATAACTGATGGAGTGTAATTTACATGAGTTAAGGTCAAGAGATGTTTTATATCTTTTGTAAATGCTTGATTAAGATTATTATCTTCACTAGGCATTGTAATGTTTACAATATTCCTATGGGACACTTTAACTCCCTTAGGCTTTCCGGTTGTACCTGAAGTGTATAGGATATATGCTACATCATTAGGGGATATGTCTAAATCAGGGTTTGTGTCATCAGCTTGTAGATTTGTATTTGTGTCATTTTCTCCATTTAACAATTCATTTGGATTAGGGTTTGTGTCATCAGCTTGTAGATTTGTATTTGTGTCATTTTCTCCATTTAACAATTCATTTGGATGAATTGAATTAGGCAAGTCCTTATCTGTTATTACAACTGATGAATCACTGTTTTCAATAATATATTTTATTCTATCTTCAGGATAGGATTCATCCAATGGTATGAATGCACATCCTGCCTTAAGAATACCCCAAATGGAATACATCAATTCCTTAGTTCTTGGAAGCAAGACCACAATATTGGATTTGGAAGGTGCTTTGCCAATAAGCCTATTTGCAATCCTATTTGCATTTTGATTCAATTCCCAATAGCTGATTTCCTCATCATTGACAATCAATGCAGTCTTATCCGGATTGATTGAGACTTGCTTTTCAAACAATTCAACAAGTGTAGGTATGTAAATGTCCTCGCTGAAATCGCCAAGATACTCATTTGATAGGGAAATGTCCTTTAATCGGGTATGATTTACATCAGAATCCACAATAAATTCAATTATTGTCCTAATGGAATCTAAAAATGTTTCCATATATTCTCCAGTGTATAATTCCTGATTATAAGTTATGCTTGCAAGGAACTTGTTTTCACTCTCTTTGACAAATGCTATTTCCAAATCCCTATCAATATCAGTTAATTGGGATGTTTGATCTTCAAATTCCAAGAAGGATGGGACGAAATCTTCAAAATACCTATAGGTAATTGTAGAACTGATATTTTCCTTATCATATAATCTTTCAACCGGATACATGGAATGCTTTAATGCATTGTTCCATGAATCATTGATTTTTTCAAATAGGCTTTTGACTGTCTCTTCCCTATTATCCCTATTGACAATCAGCAATAGCTCTTTTGACAATTCACCATATGTCTTATATAATGAGGCATTGTATCGTCCATTATAGATATTGCTTAAGCTGGACATGGTAGAATATGTAAATTTGTCTAAGGCAAGGAGGCTTGAGGCCATAAATAGAATGCTTGGTGAGATGTTGTTTTCACTGCAAAACTCTTCTATTTCAATATCATCAATCTCTATTGATTGAACATTAGCATTTTCCTTTGATGAATAATCTTCCTGATTCTTAGGAAGCTTGACTTCCTCATATTCCTTTAGGATATTTAAATAGTATTCCTCTGACTGCTTATATTGAATTGTATTTTCGTATTCCAATTCGTTCAATGTAAGGTCATACATATTAATGATTTCCTCTTCTATCTCTTTACCCTCATAAGCTAGCTTTACATCTTCAATAAACAGTTTTATGGAGTAGACATCCATTATTATGTGATGGATATTGGAAACCAGCTTTACCTCATCTGAGGTATGGTAAATTGTAAAGCGGAATAATGCATCTTCAAAATCATTGAACTCAAATATTGTATCATTAAGGAGCTCATCTGTGATTTCATCAACTTTCCTGATTTCAATGAATTGGCTAATGTCCAAGTCATCATCACGCTTTAGAATTATTTCATCATCTTTTTTAAGCAATTGGGCTTTCATTGATGCATGTGTGTCAATAACCTTAATTATTGAACTTTTAAGCTTATCCACGTCATTAAATTCATTTAAGCTGGCAACCTCATGCAATACAAACTTTTGCTTGCTTAAGTCACTATGTGAAAATATTGCCATTGTCCTTTGCATGCTGGTTAATGGATAGTATTTTTGCGGAGGATATGATTTTAGGCTATAGGAATCATTATTGATTACAGCTTCTGCAATCTTTTGTATATATGGATTGTTCAATAGGAATCCAATACCTAAATCCACATCATATTCCTTTAGTATTTCATGATTCAGCTTCATGAAGGTAAGTGATGAAAATCCTAGATTGAATAGGTTTGTTTTAACTCCGAAATTAGAAACATTGCTTAAATCATGACAAATCTCAAGCAATCCTTTTTCAATATCATTTTGAGGAGCTATTATTTCAATATCGCTTAATTCAGGCTTAGGCAATGCATTTTTATTGACTTTTCCGTTAATTGTTAGTGGGATTGAATCCAATTTGACAACAAATGATGGAACCATATAATTTGGCTTATGTTTAGCTACAAAATCGGTTACAGAGCTAAAGAGCTCCTTCTCGCTGATATCGTCCTTTGCTACAATATAGCTTGCCAGCTTTCCGTCAAACACTTGAACAGTAAGGTCATCTACATAATCCAATTCCCTTATAATTGATTCGACTTCGGTAAGCTCTACACGGTTTCCTCTAATCTTTACTTGACTGTCTCGACGTCCAACAAGCCCTAAAGTGCCATCAGGCAATATCCTTGCCATATCTCCAGTACGATACATTAGCTTGTGGTTTTCATCAAATGGATTATCGACAAATGCTTTTCTGTTTTCATCCTCTCTGTTTAGATATCCTTCAGCTATTTGATTTCCTCCAAGGTATAATTCACCAACAGCACCAACAGGAACTTGTCTGCCTTCATTATCTAAAATATATGCTTTAGAGTTAATATTTAAGCTGCCTATAGAAGAGTCATCAATCTTTTTGGAGTTGTCAATTGAGCTTATAAATGCAAATGCCTCTGTAGGACCATAGTCATCCATTAAGAGATAGCTTTCAGGGCTTTCAAACTCTCCAAGCTTTTCTCCACCAACTGACAATACCTTCAAGGAAGTCTCTTCAACACTATCCATAAAGAGCTTGCTTACTTGAGTGGTAATGAAGACATGGCCTACATTATGCCTAATGAAATAATCATTCAACTTCTTCATATCCAATTTGATCTCTTCTGGAACTATTGCTAGGGAACATCCGGAATAGAGGACCTTAAATATTGATTTATATCCTGCATCAAAACCAATAGATGGATATAGGGCATAGACATCTTCATTGCTTAAGTTTTGAGCTTCTGCATAATGTTCAGCTAAATTAAGAACTGCCTTTTTAGTGATTTTAACTCCCTTAGGTACACCGGTTGTACCGCTGGTATATAAGATTCCTGCCAAATTGCCATTTGAAACAGGAAGATGTGATAAGCGGCCTATTTTACCTTCAATGATTTCTGAAACATTTAATACAGCAATATCATCAGATAAGCTGCAAACCCTTTCATAAGTGGCATTGCTGACAATAATCGCCTTTGAGCTTGAATCTTCTATCATAAGCCTTATTCTTTCATCAGGAAGGGCATCATCGATAGGAACTGGAACTGCACCAAGAGATAAAATTGACAAGACATCAAACATGTAATATTCGCTACGTTCACAGACAAAGGCAACATTATCATCCATTCCAACACCTAAAGCCCTTAAATCATTAGCTATTTTATCTGCAATGAATGCTCCTTCAGCATAAGTGAAGCTATTATCATTCATTGATACAAGAGGGGCATTAGGGTTTTGACTAAGGTTATCATTGAATGCATCTAAAATGTTATCATATTTCAATACCTTTTCTGTTTGGTTGTAGTTATTTAAAAGTTTTATATCATCATTGGAAACATAATTGATGTCAGATAATTCTTCCTTATCTAAAATTTGGATTAGTATTTCCTTAAACACATTGACAAAGCGTATCGCTGTATCTTGGCTAAAGCTGTTTGAATGACTGAGATTAACTGCAAAACCATCCTCTAAGTCATTGACAACACATGAGAATTCAGAAACAGTATCAGCATATTCACTAAATTCCATTTCATCTCCAATGTTAGAAACATCATTTAAGTCATAATTATATTCAAATGATACATTATTGTTTAGATTGAATTCTTTTGCAAGCAATCTGAATGGATAATTGCTGTTCATCATGGAATTTATGATTGAATCAGACATTTCATCTAAAAATTCCTCTACTGACTTGTTTTTGCAGTCTGCAATAATTGGTATTGTTCTGATAAACATTCCTAAGCTATTTTGTGTGTAGCTTTCATGACGTCCATGCTCTGTAAAGGTATAATAAACTTTATCTGAACCGGTAAAACGGGAGTATGTATATGCAAATACACTATTCAATAGGTTGCTGGTTGTAATTCCTATTTCATGTGTAAATGAGTCTATCTTATCTTTGATTCCTCTAATAGGAAGAGTTATGCTTCCTTTAGATCCGTCTATATCATTTAATATTGTGTAGGTTTCGTCAATGTCTGCAAATTGTTCTATAAAGAATTCATGGGCTAATTCATATTCTGCTTTAAATTTGGATTCAAAGTCATTTAAGCTTGCATAAACAAATCCTAAATCTGTTTTATTGTTTTCTGGGTTTATTTTAAGGTCTAAATCGGTATTGTTTTGTGAGTTTGCTTTTTTAAGGTCTAAATCTGTTTTATTGTCTATTTTTCCATTTAAAATATCTTCTAACTCATTATTGATGATAATACGTGAGCTTGCATCGCTGATTATATGGTGCATATCATATAATATGAATCTGCCTTCATCATTATTAACTATATAGAAGCGAGTTAAATTTTTATTTAAGTCAAATGGCTTGATCAATTCCATATAGTCTTTTTCATTGACGGTTTCAATTGTTGGATAAGTATCGCAAACTAAAAGAGGCAAGTCATTATCTAATATTCTACCCTTTAGGATAGGGTGCTTTTCAATCAATGCATCGATTGCATCCTTAATTTCTTCCATAGATTTGTCTTTACAGTCTAAAATTCCTGGAACAGAATATGCAGTGCTTTTTTCATTAACTTTTTCATCTAAGTATATTCCTAATTGTGGTTCTGATAAGCTGCAAATGATTTCCTTAAATTCATATTCTCCAATGAATCTTAATTCTGATTTGATGTTTTCTATAAATTCATCAAATTTTTCACTTAAATAGGTCTTGTCTGCATATTCTCCATCAATGATGTATGAATCATCTAAATCGCCAATGTTTAAGGTAATTCCATAGGTTTTTGATTCAATTGGCTTCATATCATTTGAATCATTTTCAGTTATAAGATGATTAATGGATTCAAAGAGTTCATTTTTGAATATGAATTCATTTCCTAAGAAGTTGAAGGTTATTGGACAATGCTTGAATTCCAAATCATGGCTAGTGTAAATCAAGGAAGCATAGTTTAGTCCTAAATTATTAACATCTTTTAAAGCTGTTTTGATGCTATATATGTCATTTGTTAGTGAAATAGGGTCATAGCCGTTATTTGTTTCAACTGTAACCGGGTATTGGCTTGTAAACCATCCTATGGTTTGGTTGATGTTTGCTATGCTGTCGTCACGTCCATGTGATTCACGGTTGAAAATGACATCTTCATTGTATGTGTTCTTATAAGCACGAACAATTGCTAATGCTAAATACTCCTCTTCAGATAAGTTCAATAGATTATCCTTATTGTAATCTTTGTCTATCTTTAGGAGAATATTTTTAGCATTTCCCTTAATGAGAGAGTCATCTAATTGGTTGTTTACTTTAGTCCAATGTTGCTTTTCCTCATCAGATATGCTTTCAACTAATGTTTTAACATCGTCAACCCAGTATTTATATGGATAAGGCCTTAAGATGTCAATTTCTTCGCCTTTGGATAATTTAAGGTAAATCTCTGTTAAGTCAACAAGGAGATTATTCCAGCTTATTCCATCAATAATCAAGTGATGAGCAACTATAATCATATAATTTTCATTATTATGATGAACTAAATTGATATCAATTAGCTTGCTCTTTATGTTTATATTTTGGATGGATTCCATTAGGATATCCTTTATGCTTTCATTGAATTTATCTAATATGGATTGTTCTTGTTCATTTTCTGTATTGTTGTGTTTATTTGGTGTTGTTTTTTGTTCTTTTTGTGTATTGTTGTGTTTATTTGGTGTTGTTTTTTGTTCTTTTTGTGTATTGTTGAAATTATCATTTATGAAGTGTTCATTTATATCGCAGATATGTGTATTTACCGGCAATATTTCCTGAATCGGATTATTATCCTCATCAAACCTATATACGGCACGTAAGATGTCATGAATATTTGCTAATTCATCAAATGATTTTTGCAAAATATCCACATCTAAATCTTCTTTGATTTTCAATACGAATTGCTGTGTGAAGTTGTTTTCATTGATTTGATCAAAGAAATAAGATTGAATAGGGAGAAGATCCACTATTCCTTCTGTGCTTTCATATGACTTGACTGAATCATCTATTTTTACATGCTGTGAAATTAAGTAAGGTGTTTTGTAAGTTAATATGTCCTTAGCAGAACAGGAAATGTGTTGCTTGTGAAGGGAGGAAATCATTCTTATTGCAATGATTGAATCTCCTCCGAGACGGATGAAGTCATCATATATGCCTATATTTTCTTCATTGAATATTGTTTTGAATGTGTCTGTGATTATTTCTTCGATTTCTGTTCTTGGAGCAACATATTCGGCTTTTAATCTGTTCATATCCACTTCAGGTAAGGATTGCTTGTCCACTTTTCCATTGACTGTTAATGGAATTTCATTTATTTTTATGATAAAGGATGGAATCATGTAATCTGGTTTGTGTTGGCTTATGTATTCGCTGACAGATTCCTTTAGATGGTTTTCTTCCATCTCTTCTGATACAATGTAGGCTACCAATTCATGATTGCTGTTGCTTTTAACTGTTTGGACTGTTACATCTTCAACATATTCCAATTCTCTTATGGTTGATTCGACTTCAGTTAATTCTACACGGTTTCCTCTCACTTTTACTTGATTGTCTCGGCGTCCTATTATTCCTAATGTGCCGTCAGGCAGGAATCTGACGATATCTCCTGTTTTGTAGATCTTTTTGTATCCTTCTGTATTGTCGAATGGGTTGTTGAAGAATGCTTTTTTGTTTTCTTCTTCACGATTGAGGTATCCTGGAGTTAATTGGTGACCTGATAGGTATAGTTCTCCTGCTGCACCTATAGGCACTTGGCGTTGTTCATTGTCAAGCACATAGGCTTTTACATTATTGACCAATTTACCAATGCTTGAAGGGTGTATACGCTTATTTGCAAATATGCTTGTTGAAATCGCTAAGTTTTCTGAAGGGCCATATGATTCGAATGGACCGATGGAGTCTGGTGCATTAAGTTCTCCCAGCTTCATTCCTCCAAAGCATAAAAGCTTAATTGATGTTTCCATGCCGCTTTCAGCAAAGAGCTTTCCCACTTGGCTTGTAATGTATGTGTGGGTACAATTGTGTTCTACAAAATAATCGTTTAAGGCTTTCAAGTCTAGACGGATATCTTCTGGAACGACATATAATGATCCTCCTGTGATGAGTGGAGAGTATAATGCATGTGTATGCATGTCGAATACATATGAGCAGTACATTCCGTAAACGTCATTATCATTGAAGTCGGTTTCTTTCACATACCATGAAACAAAATTGTTTATTGCCTTTCTGGTGATTAAGACCCCTTTAGGAACACCTGTTGTTCCACTGGTGTATAGGATGCAGGCAATGTCATTTTCATTGACTGCTTCATAGTTTAAGTGTTTAGAGCTTTTTATATTGCTTTTTGTTATTTTGGACATGTTTAATGTTTTAATGTCTAATTTGCTTTTGTTGATTATGTCCATTACACGTTGTTCTGTTTGTTCACTTACTATTGCTCCTTTTGCTTGGCTGTCCTTTAGCATTTGCATTATTCTATCATCAGGATATGTGGTATCGATTGGGACATATATTGCTCCTGCAGTTAAGACCCCTAAACTTGCAAGGAGGAACCATTCTGAGCGTGGTACAATTAAAGCAACCTTGTCCTGCTTAGCAATATTTAGTGAGTGTATTTTGTTTGCTATTTCATTTGCTATGTATGCCCCTTCACCATGTGTGTAGCTTCTGTTTTCATATCCTACAAGGATATTGTCTGAATATTTTGACAAGCCATTGTCAAATGCCTCTAAAATATCCTTATGCTCAAATCCATATTCGGTTTGGTTATAGCTGTCTAAAAGCTTTATATCCTTATCTGTAATGTAATCAATATCTCCTAATTTCTCGACTTTAAGCATTTCCTGTAGGATGAGCTTATAGCTTTCGATGAAATGCTCAATAAAGTCACTTGAATACTTGTTGGAATATGTTATTTGCAGTTTGTAGTTTTCATTCTTTTGGATAAGCTCTGCAGTGAAATCAGCGATTAAGTCATCCATTTGGCCAAGTATGATATCTTCCATATTCTTATTATAATTATCATTATCAGTATCCATTGTCCAATCAGGCAAGTATTGGAACATGATATTGGCATCAATATTGTATTTGTCTATAAGCAATCTGAATGGATAGTAATTGTATTTCATTACATCATAAACCAAATTGGACATATAGTCCATGAATGATGAGATGTTTTGGTTTTTGCAGTTAACCAATATTGGCAAGGTATTTACATACATTCCGATAGAGTTGAAGTTATTGAATCTGTCACGGCCATTTTCAATGATATTGAACTGGACAGAGTCTCCGCCAACATATCTGGATAAGGTGTAGGCAAAAACGCTGGTAAATAACACATTTTCACTTATGCCCTGTTCAATTAGGAACGGCTTAATTGAATCATGCTTCAAGTCCATGTCCTTTTCTATTGATCCTGGGCCATCACTGTTAACACTTTCTAAAAACAGGCCAGTTTCATCACTTTCTGCCAGCATTGATTCGTAAAAGTCTTTAGCGGATTCGGTTTCATCTGAATTTTGCATTTCTTGGCTGAATGCTGAGACTTTTAAGAAAGAATCATCAATGTCGATGGTTTCTCCTTCAAGTATCGCCAATAGGTCTTCTTTGAATACATTGTTTGACAGTGCATCAAAAATGATGTGGTGGAAAACCGCTAAGAGTGAATGCTTATCCTCTTCTTCCATGATTAGGAATCTGCATAAACTTTTATGCAAGTCAAATGGCTTGGTTAAAAATTCAATGACAGATTCCTCTTTAATATTGGTTTTAAAGATTATTTGTGGCTTATTTCCTTTGACTAAATATGGAACATCGTATTCGTCGCTAACGCACATTCCTAAAATAGGGTGGACATTCATCATCTCTTCTAAAGCAGTGTTAATTCTGGCTGTGTCATATTTTTTAGGGATTTCCATAGCTAATGGCATGAGATATGAATTCACTTTGCCCTTAGCTGCAATATCCAGGTATACGTTTAATTGTGATTCGTTTAAAGGACATCCTGATTCTAATGAGAAGATATTTAAGTCATATGTGATTTCTTTCATGTTTTTAGCTATAGCATAAGGTGTACCTAATCTTAGTATGGCTGCTATTGAAATCTCATATTCCTCTAGATATGATGCTAATTTGATGGCAGTTAATGATTCTCCCCCTAATTGTATGAAATCATCGTAAATTCCTATGCTTTCCATATCGAATGCCTTTTCAAAGGCTTCTGTGACTTTCTTTTCTCTTTCTGTTCTTGGGGCCACATATTCTGTCTGAAGACTGCTTAAGTCAATTTCAGGCAATGCATTCTTATCCACTTTTCCATTAACGTTTAGAGGGATGGCATCTAATGCCATTACATATGAAGGGACCATGTAGCTTGGTTTGGATTTTGCTATATAATCGCAAAGATCTTCTTTGAGGGTGTTTTTGTCCATTTTCTTATCTGTTACAACATAGGCAACAAGCTCGTTGTTAGAGCCCTTTTTAACAGTTTGGACAGTAACGTCCTTGATATGTTTCATTTCCCTTATGCTTGATTCTACTTCAGTTAGCTCTACACGGTTTCCTCTGATTTTCACTTGGCTGTCACGGCGACCAACAATAGCTAAAGAGCCATCCGGCAAAACACGTACCATATCACCGGTACGATACATTATGGGATAATCTTCACTATCATTGAATGGATTTTTCAAGAATGCCTTAGCGGTCTCTTCCTCACGATTCAAGTAACCGTCAGCTATTTGATAACCTGATAGGTACAGTTCACCAACAGCTCCAACAGGAGCTCGTCTAAACTCCTCATCTAAAACATATGCTTTAGTGTTGTCAATGAGGAAACCAATTGATGATGGGTCAATCCTCTCATCTGAATCAATACTTGTTACATCAACACATGCTTCTGTTGGTCCATATGAGTCTACAAAACGATAATCAACTTCAATTTCACTTTCACCTAAGTTTTCACCACCAGTAGTCAACACCTTAAGTGAAGTCTCATCAATTTGGTCGATAAACAGTTTTGCAACTTGTGTTGAAATTTCAGTATGGGTCACTCCCTGTTTGATGAAGTATTCGTTCATTGCAGTTATATCCAACTTAATTTCACCTGGAATGACTGATAAACAGGCTCCTGCATAGATAGATGAGAATATGGCCTTTATGGATACGTCAAAGCCAATGGAAGCAAATAATCCATAAACATCATCATTGTTTAAGCCATAGGCTCTGATATAAAACTCTGATAGGTTAAGTATGGATTTTCTGGTAATTTTAACACCTTTAGGAATACCAGTTGTACCGCTGGTATACAAAATGCAGGCTATATCCCTGTAAACAAGAGGCAAACTAAGTGATTTTCCAGTTTCATCTATTGTATTTTTTGGTGTGTTTGAGAGGTTTTTTCCAGTATCTCCTTTTATTATTTCAGATATGTTTAGGATATCACAGTTATGGCTTAAGCTGCAGACACGTTCGTAAGTTTCATCACTTGCAACAATCACGTTAGCATCACAATCTTCCAATATGAAATTAATCCGTTCATCAGGGAGCTTATCATCCAAAGGAACATAAATTCCTCCCATAGACATGATTCCTAAAATGCAAGGCACATAAATTTCAGAGCGTTCAAGTAGAAATGCAACACAATCACCTGTTTCAACTTTCAATTCAATTAATCCTTTTGAAAGCTTATCTGCAATAAATGCTCCTTCAGCATAACTATAGACTTTATCATTCATTGATACAAGAGGGCTATTTGGATTTTGACTAAGATTATCATTGAATGCCTCTAAAATGTCATTGTACTCAAGGGCATGTTCGGTCTGGTTGTATTCATTTAATAGTTCAATGTCTGAACCTGCAGTATAACTTATTTCTGATAATTTATCCGCCTTTATGATTTGATTTAGTATCATATTATATGATTCAGTAAATCGCTTTATAGTTTCCATGGAATAGAGGCTTGAATATATGACTTTTATTGAATATTTCTCATCATCAGTTTTTAATATGGTGAAATCCAAATCGGAAACATTGTAAAATAGGCCTGTTTCATCGTTTTCATCAGAATTAGGCAGGTATTGGAATAGAATTGAAGAATTAATATTATATTTGTTTGCTAAGATCCTAAATGGATAAAAGTTATAGGATAATTCTTTTAAAATTAATTCCTTAACTTCATGTGTATAGGATTTAATTTCCTTGTCATGGCAATCAACAAGCAATGGTAAGGTATTCACGAACATGCCTATGGATTTATAATTGTTTAAAGTGTCACGTCCGTTGTCTAGGATATTGAATAATACTTGACTGTCTCCAGTGAATCTGGATAAGGCATATGCGAAAACTTCTGTGAATAAAATGTTTTCAGTAATATTGTTGGCCTTTAGGAAGTCTTGGATTTCATTTTTTTCAATTGATAAATCAAAACAGTAAGCTCCTGCTTCATTGCCTTCAACACTGCTTAAAAGAGGGGCAATTTCATTGGCTTCAGACAACATGGAGTCATAGAATTTTTCTGCTTCTTCATATTTTGGCTCTTTAATGATTTCTTCGTCATAAATACTTGCTTTGATGAATCCAACATCAGTTTCTAATGTTTTTCCATTGAGTAAATCGAATAAATCGTTTCTGAATACCATGCTGGAAAAACCATCAAAAATCAAGTGGTGGAAGACTGCAATCAAACTAAGTTCATCATTGTTTTCCACTAATAAAAAGCGAGATAAGCTTTCATTCAAATCAAATGATTCATTCATGAATTTGTTGGTTTTGTTTTCTTCTTGTTTTGAATCAAGTAATTCATTTATATGGTTTGTCTTGTTTTCTTCTTGTTTTTTCAAAATTTTGATTTCAGGAGTCTTTCCAGAATTTAGATAAGGAGTTCCATCAATGATTTCAATATGAGTTTTAAGTATTGGATGAACCTTGAATATTTCATTTAATGCATTTTTTACATCCTCAATTGAATGGCTTTTGTCTATCTTAATCCTAAGTGGTATATTGTATTCTTCATTATTTTCATTTCTTTGAATGTCTAGATAAACGTTTAATTGTGATTCGTTTAATGGACAGGCATCATTTATTGAGTATTTGTTCCAATCGAAATCAGGCATCTCATTATTTTTAATGTGTTTGGCAATTCTTTCAGGAGTTCTTAGTCTAATCAAATCGTTGATTGTTAAATTATATTCATCTAATTCGCTTAAGATCTTCATTGCAATAATGGAGTTACCTCCTAATTGTATGAAATCATCATATATGCTGATTTTATCATTATTGAAGAATTTTTCAAAGGATTTAACAATCATTTCTTCATATTCGTCCCTTGCTTTGGCAAATTCAACTTCATCAACTTCTATAGGAGGCAATTTCTTTACATCTATTTTTCCATTTGGATTTAGCGGCAAAACTTCCATTTGCATATAAAATGATGGAATCATATAATTTGGCAATTGATTCTGCAAATATTCCTTAAGGTCATTTTCATCAATGGCAAGCTCTGATGAATAATATGCAATCAAATGATTTTGATGATTTATTTCACCGACAATGACTTTCACTTGATCCATATCCTTATAATCAAGGATTGTGGATTCAATCTGTTCAGGTTCAATTCTAAAACCATTTAGATTGATTTGATTATCCTTTCTTCCTAAATAAACAACTTCACCATTATTATTGAAATAAGCTAAATCATTTGTAAAAAATGCTTTTTCATTATTAAATTTACCATAGGCTTTTTCTGTCTCTTTTTGATTGTTTAAATATTTTTTAGTGACTATTGGTCCAGAAATAACGATTTCACCTACAGAACCAATAGGCAATTGCTTTTTGTTTTCATCTAATATGCTGACTTTAGAATTGCCTAAAGGTTTTCCAATAACTGAATAGTCAGATAAATCATCATTTAACTTATTTATTATAACAGAACCTGATGTTTCACTACAGCCATAGGCATTAAACAGGTTTGTTGAAGAGTTTTTTCTAATATTGGCTTTAGTTAAACTGGAACCTGCAAAGGCTAAATTATCCAAATTCAAGTCAAAATTATTGTATAGGTATAATCCTAATTCCTGTGTTGAAATCAACACATAGCAATGATGGATTGATAGGTATTTGACAATTTTTGGAATTGTATCTTGGCTGGTTTCACGTATAATGAATGCTTCAGACCCATTCATTAATGCAGCATAAATTGGAAGGGAAGCAACAAAAGTGAATTTTGCTAAACACATGAAGTTCCCTGAACCACCTTCTTCTATATTGAAATGATTGATGTAATTGTAGTTAATGTTAATAATGTTTCTTTGAGTTATTTCCACACCTTTTGGAGTTCCAGTCACTCCACTAGTGTATAAAATAAGTGCAGTGTCATCTAAATCAACATCTGCATCAGAAAAATCAATATTTGCATCAGAATCTTCTGAAGAATCAATTTTAACAGATGTTCTTAGTGAATCCAATGCAATGGATTCAATATTTTTGAACTCATGAGGAGTTTCTTGGATTATGTATTTTGCTGAACTGTCATCAATGATATTTTGAATATAATTTTCAGGATATGAATCATCAATAGGAATGGTGATGGCACCTAATTTCATTAGGCAAATGCTTAACAATGGAATATTATATGATCTAGATAAATTTAAAATGATTTTGTCAGATTTAGAAATGTCATAGTCTTTTTGAAGAGTATATGTTGTGGATTTAATCAAATCATATAATTCATTGTATCTTATTCGGTTTTCTTCATCATTTATTGCAAAATTATTTGGATATTTTTTTGCTATGTTAGATATGATTTTTGGAAGTGATTTTTCTTCTATTTCAAAATTTGAACCTTTTGAAAATTCATCCAATAATTTTAATTGTCTATCGCATACAATATTTATGTCACAGCAATTTTGATTGATGTTCTTTTGGAAGTTTAAAATAATGTATTCAATATTTTCCATCATGGTTTCCATTTCAATTCTATTGAAAGTGTTTTTATCATATTCAATTTCAACAGCATCCTCAAATATGATGAATCTTATAGCAGAATCATTATCCTGGATATTTGAATTTTTTTCTCCATCTACGATCAAATAATTGAAAATGTAATCACTATATTCAGGATATAATTCATCAACATAGTCCTTTAGATTGTCCATAGAGCTTTTTAAGGACTTGTCTAGCACTGTTTTTACATTAAAAACACTATTTAAAAGGGAACTTTTGCTGTTATAGCTAATTTTAAAAAGTGTATCATTTGGGCTTATGTTATTGTAAGCTAATATTATCCCTTCACTTCTGCTGGTTCTGGATAAGTATATGGATAGAATGCTTGTGTAAAATTCAAAAAATGAAATATTATTTTCTGTTAAAAATAGTTCCAATTCAGGAGTGTTTAAAAGATTGCTTTTAATCTTTTCAAAGTTTTTATTTTCACTGGCTTTTTTTGTAAAATTATTAAATGAGAAGAATTCCTTTAATTCCCCTTTCCAAAATCTGCTTTGCAAATTAGTTTCTCCTATAAATTTTTATGAGTATAAATGCTCACAATTATTGGTTATATATTTAAAATATTAAATATAAATATTTACTTAAATAATTTAATTTTGTTAACCTTAACAGTTTTTTTGTAGGTTGATGCTGATTTAAATATTGGTGTGTTGGACTTGTATTTTTTGTAGGTTAATGATAGACTTAAAATAAGGTATTAAATTAATTATAGACTTAAAATAAGGTATTAAAATGACTGGCATATTAGAGCATTTCGGTAACTTTTGTTCTTATTTTGAATTTTTTAAAAATCCAATTTCCTGCTTAATGTTTAAATGTGGGATTAAGAAGGAAGTCACTGTAAAATTCAGGCATTCAAATAATGATTTAAAGATAACTGATGTAAGATTGTTGAATGCGATTATAAAAAATATTTTTCGTGTAAGGCCTGAGCTTATTGGAGATTATGTTGAATTTAATAATGAATTATTTAAATTTAATGAAACTGTAGAGTGGTTTGGCGTTACAATTTATAACTTTTTTAATGATGAATATGATTTCATGACTGACCCTTTTTATGAGTTTTATTATTATGGACATTATAATTCTTCTAAAATTGATTTTGAAAATAGAGTTGTAATTGATATAGGTTCATTTATTGGTGATACAGCACTTTTATTTGCCAAAAATGGTGCTGAGGTATATGCTTTTGATCCAGTGAAGAAAAATTATGAGTTTTCTTTAAAAATCAGGGAATTGAATCCAAGCCTTAAAGATAAGATTCATTTCTTTAATTATGGGGTTTCAGATAAGACAGGTAAATTGCTGATTGATTCAATGGATTCTACAGATGATTATAGAAATGTGGAAGATTCTTATGAAGTTGATATAATCACTATTGAGGATATTTTAAATGAGAATGACATTAAACCTGATATATTAAAAATGGACTGTGAAGGCTGTGAATATAATATAATATTAAACACTGACTTATCAGATTTTAAGGATATAATTTTTGAACATCATCAGGCTTTGGTTAAGAAAGATTATCATTTATTGATGGATAAATTAAAAAGCCAAGGATTTGAAGTTGAAAATTTGATTGAAACAGCAGCTAATTTTGAAGAAGTTGGTTTAATACATGCTTATCGTAAATAACTTCTTTCATTAGGTTTTTTAATTAATTAATTTTACTAATTTTAGGTTTGAAAACCTTTTTTTTATTAATTTTACTAATTTTAGGTTTGGAAATCTTTTTTTTATTAATTTTACTAATTTTAGGTTTGAAAAGCTTCTTTTTTAAGTTAAGAGTGTTCGCCAAAAGAATAAAAATCCTTTTAAAAAACTTCTAAAAACCCTTTATTTTAAAAATATGGAAACAAATTTTTATAAAAATATATTTTTGGCGAGTACTTGTTAATCTTTAATTAAATAGACCTTACTTTATTTAAGATTGGCTTTTCAACCACATACCAGCTAAATAATCCAAATGCCATTGCAATAATCAGTGAAATGATACCAAATTCTAAAACATTCATATTAGGATTGTAAAGCTTATAATAACATGTTAACACAATTTGTATTGGCCAGGAATAAATGTAAATTCCATAGGAAATATCATTTTTTTGAATGAACTTCGGTGATTTTAGATTGATAGCGAGGTACAACACTATATGTCATTGGTATTGCACATATTTCAGTAGCAAATCAATTATTTAGCAATGTCATAATTATTATACAGAAGATTAGAGATAGAATCAGATATTTTTTGTTAAATACCAGTTTATCCTTTATTAAATAAAGAATAGATCCTCCTAAAAATATTGCGCTAAAATTAATGAAATATGCAATTTCCTCTACAAAATTTGCTGGCGGATTTTCTGGCCTTGGAATTATAAAAGAACAGAAAATCATAAATAAATACAAGAAAATTATTATTTTTGTGTAGTTTTTTAGCTTTAGCTTTTTTAATAAAAACATCACGATTCCTATCAAAAGGTAACATAAAATTTCATAGAATAATGTCCATGTTGAAGTATTCCATCCATTAACTTGTATTGTAGTCAAGATGTTTCCAATTGGGGTAAGAATATCAAATACCATACAGTTAAGTAAATAGTCTATTGGTGAAGGATTTAAAGAAAAATAACTATTTATATCGAATCCGTGATGAATCAGTGCATATGTGATTGGTGCAAAAAGTAAAACAACCATTACTGAAGAAACAAAATATCCTGGATATATTCTAGCAAATCTTTTTATTAAAAATGTTTTAAAGCTATTCTTAATTGCAGAACCGGTGATTAAATATCCAGAAACTACAAAAAATAATGGAACTGCTAATGTAATTAGGTATATAACAGGTTGAGGTAAGTTATATTCAAAATTAGGAATAAAATAACAATGCCCAACTAGAACCAAAATGGCAAAAATCAGCCTTAAAAGATTTAATGAATTATCTCTCTTGTTCACTTCAATGTTTTTAATTTTAATCACCATTATATTATTTTCAAGTTAAACTTTAAATTTTTTTCTAATTTGGAATTTGAGGAGTGTAATAAGCTTAAGCATTCCCTATTTAGTAATATATTTTTTAATTTTTTTAGTTAATATTTGTTTATTGTTTTGGTTAATATTTGTTTATTTTTTTTTGAGGTATTTTTTTTATTGTTTTGGTTAATATTTGTTTATTTTTTTGGTTAATATGTCTTTTTTTTATTGTTTTGGTTAATATTTGTTTATTTTTTGCCTAAATCCATAAAAAATAGATTAATTAAGCAAAAAACTTTTTAAAATATGGTTATCGTTATAATTTAAATAATAAATTAAATAAAATATTAAATATTGAGATATTTTGAAAAATATTATAAAATCAACAGAGTTTAAATATAGTTTGCTAAATATGGAATTAATGAGAAATGTTTAGGATTCAGAACAGTTTGCATAATTCCGTTAAAGATTATGTTGAGATTTGTAGGAATTGAGGAAATGTTAAGAGAATACAAAGAAAGGATAGGTTGCTTTATTTTAGCTGGGGGGGAAGGTTCTAGATTAGGAAATCTAACTAGAAATACATGCAAGCCATTAATTAAGGTTTGTTCCCATTATCATTTAATTGATTTTAGTCTAATAAATTGTTTACATTTCAATATTACAAAATTAGCAGTTATTGTTCAGTATGAATCAATTGATTTGATTAACTATTTATTTGAATCAAACCTAAATTCATTAGTTGCCAATTTCAAAGTCATGCCTCCTGGAACAAAGCAATCAAGTGATGGGGATTTTGCTTATAAAAACACTGCCCATTCAGTGAAGGTCAATATGGATTATATGGTTGATGATGATAATATAAGGGATATTCTAATCTTATCTGCAGACCATGTCTATTCCATGGATTATGACTTTTTTTATAGGCATCATTTGGAAATGGATAATGATTTAACCGTTTCAGTTTCACAAGTTTCTTTAGAGGAAGCTTCACGTTTAGGTGTTTTCACACTTGATGAAGAGGATAATATTATAGATTTTAAAGAAAAGCCAGAGAATCCTAAAAGCAATTACGTTTCTATGGGTATTTATTTATTTAAAAAAGACAAGCTAAAAGAAGCATTAATTGAGTTGGAAAAGAGTTTCGGGGCTGATTTGGATTTTGGAGAACATGTTTTACCATATTTCCTTGAAAATTATAAAGTAGGCTTATACAAGTTTAAATGGTATTGGTTGGATGTAGGAACAGTTTACTCATTTTGGAAATTAAACATGAGCCTATTAGATCACCCTACTTTTATTAAGGACTTTTTTGAATTAGATAAAAGATTTAAAATTAATAAAGATATTAATAATTCAAGCCCATCCTTTTTTGGTGAGAATTCCAATATAAAATCTTCAATAATCGGTAAAAATTCCTTTGTTTTAGGTAATGTCAACCATTCCATGATTGGGGATGGTGTTGTTATTGAGGAGGATGTTGATATTTTAAATTCTGTTGTAATGGATAATTGTCTTATTAAAAAGGGAACTAAAATTAAAAATGCTGTAATTTCCCAAGATACTGTTGTTGAAGAGGATATTATCAGTGATGATGAGATTATCTGCAAATAGTTTTTTCATGAGTTTTGAATGATGGGTCATTATTTGCAATGTAAATGATTGGGTTCATGAGTTTTGAATGATGGATCATTAATTGCAATATAATGATTAGAATAAGTATTTATTCTTCCAGAATCTCTTTCATTGTAATCATAAGTTTTTTAAGCAAAAATTTCAAAATGTGAAGTTCTTCCTTGCTGAAGTATTTCAATACTTCTGCTTGGCTTTTATAGTCAACTTCCTTAACCATTTTATACATTTCAAGTCCTCCATCGGACGGTGAAACTATTTTTCTACGCCTATCATTTTCATCGGTTTTTCTCATTATGAGATTCCTTTTTTCTAAGGTGTTGATTTCACGAGTCACGGTTGCTTCATTAAGCTTTAAAATAGATGCTATTCTCTCTTGTGAAATGTTCTTTTCCTGGAATAGTGTCAATAGGATCCAAAATTGGTTTTGAGTTATATCAAGATCCTTTAGATATCTGCCAAAAAAGGTAAGATATTGGCTGGCAGCAGGTCCGAAGAAAAATCCTATAGGGACATTGTCAATTTCATTATTGTCTAATGAATAAATATCTGAAATCATTGGTTGCTTCTTTTTGCCTTTATCACTAGTTTTTTTATTTGAATTTAAATCCATATGAGTACACTCTCATATTATGGTATGTTTGATTTAGCTATTAATTATTTTTATAAAAATACCTATTCTCTTTTTTGGTTTTGAATAATCATGTAAATGACTTTTTCACCTTACCCATTAAAATCACAACCCATAATTGAATATATTTTTCTTTTATTGATTAATTAAGTTTTATAAAGTAATTGATTTATAGAATACTGGGGAAGCGTAAAGTAAACCTTAAGTTTTATCCCATTTATATATCTTTTTAAATAAACAATTTAATAGTCTTGTTTTAAGGGGAGAGATTAGATGGCCGAAAAAGAGAAAATAGGAAAATGTCCATACTGTGGCAGCACTAAATTGGAAAAAATAGATTGGGGATTTGCTAATTGGGAATGCCAAACTTGCAGAAACAATTTCAAAACTCCTTATTATGAGACAGAGGAAGCTCCAAGACAGCATAATTCAAGCCATGACAAATTTGGATTTTCAGATTTAATGTCTGGATTCATTAAATACTTCCTGATAATACTCTTTTCCCTATCTATTATAATCATTGCAATATTCTTTATTGTGAGAATTTATCAGATATCTTTACCTTTTTTATAGTTTTTTTTGAAAACAAGAATATGTTTAATGTTTATTTACCTTTTTTTATAGTTTTTTTTTAAAGCAAGAATATGTTAATTAAGAAAATAAAAAAATGGAATGAATATGGACCCATCATCCGCATTAGAATGGTTAAAATATGTTATTTAATGAACAAATTTCTCAAAAAAGTATTTGGCAATTTTATTTATGGATATGACCTAATTAAAAAGCAAGTAAGTGCTTACATTCAATAAACTTTATTTAGTAAAGAAGTTACATTATAAAAATGGTGGCTGGAAAATATATTTGTTTTTTATATATGAAATGAAATCCGAGTATTTTTTTAATTGATTTCTAAAAGATTATTTTTATTAATTTTTCAAATTACGAATCATCAGACACCTAAGTTATTATTTTTTTTATATGATTAAATTCACATTAAAACTAAATGAGAGAGGGTGTCACAAATTTTGAAAAAAAATCAAATTCATGATCCCAATTTTTTTTTTAATTTTTTCCAAAATCCAAAAAATTCTTTTTTTTTCTTATGAATTGGATCTTTTGTTCATTTTCATTGAATATTCTTTTAAAATTGTATCCAGTTGCCATTAATTTTAATTCTGTATCACAACGT
>NZ_CACXNW010000005.1 GCF_902769175.1 uncultured Methanobrevibacter sp. | reverse complement strand
TAAAAAAAAATATAAAAATAATAAAAATAAATAAAAAACTAATTTTAAAAAAAGAAATTAAAAAAAAATATAAAAATAATAAAAATAAATAAAAAACTAATTTTAAAAAAAGAAATTAAAAAAAAATATAAAAATAATAAAAATAAACAAAAAACTAATTTTAAAAAAAGAAATTAAAAAAAAAAACTGATTTTACTCTAATTTTCTAAAAAAATAACTTTAAACAAATCTAAAACTATTTTTTCTCTTTATGAGCAGTTATAATTGTATAGCTGGAAGCATTTACAGTAATTATTATTCCATCAACAGTCACATAATAATTTTATCCCTTTCTTTCGATAACTGCATTTTCCTGTTTAATCTTATCAATGCAATATGCTACAATATCCTCTACATCAACTTCAATATTTCTTTTTATTCTATCCACACCCATTTCAGTAGTGTGAACCTTATCCAAATTTTCCAACAATATCATATTTTTACCCATAAATAACTATTGATCTAAAAAAACTTTATTCTACAATAAATGTTAAATTGATTATTCTATTTCTTCTTGGTCCATCCAGTTCAATGAAGAAAATTGATTGCCAAGTTCCTAAGCTTAAACTTCCATCAATTATAGGTATAGTCTCAGATGAACCTAATAGGAATGCCCGTATGTGAGATGCAGCGTTATTATCTATAAAATCATGCCTATAATTATCATTTTCCTTAACAATATCTTTTAGAACCTTTTCAAAATCATTTAAAAGTCCTTTTTCATTTTCATTTATACGGATAGCACTTGTAGAATGTTTTGTAAATACATTTACAATTCCAGAACTAATCCTTTTTTCTTTGCTTATTTCATTTAAAATAGCTACAATTTCACTTGTAATATCTATAATTTGAAAATTGGAACTTGTATCAATCATTAAAGACTTTTCAAATATCATAAGAGCACCTATAAAAATCGTTTAAAATTAATCCAATTAAAATTATGAATATACTATCTAATAAATATAAGGACACCTTTTCATTAAAAAAATATACTTCTAATAAATATAAATATACTTTTCATTAGAAAAAAGGAACAATGAATTATATAAAAAAAGAAAAAATTATTAAACAATCACTATTTTAATTTATCTCTAAGTTCCATAATCCGTCTTATGTGCTTACAATGATTCTTTTTATCACTAATTTTTACTCCACCAAATTTTAAATTTTCCTTGCGGTATTTAAAATCTTCACAGTCACAGTTTACTGTGCCTTCTAGAATATCAAAAGTGATCATGTAATGCTTATTTGAAGATTTGCTTAAAATATAATAATCTTCCCATTCATCATTTTTGGAAACTTTTTCAATTATCATACGTCATCAAACTTAATTGAACTTAGGAATAAATAAAGATTTCTAAAAAAATAAAAAAAAATTTATAAAATTAATAAATTAAAAAACTTAGAAAATTTAAAAACTTTAAAATTAAAAAACTTACAAAATTAAAAAAATTAGAATCAAGATTATTCAATATTAATCTTGATCTTCTCGTTTTTCTTTTGTTTTGCTTCCTTAATGTCATTTAGCTTTTCAGTGAAGTCCCTTGCATTCTGGAGTTTCATTTCAATATCGGAAAGCTCTTCCTTAAGGAGCATTTCATCTCTTTTTAGAGAATTGATATAATCTTCACTGCCATTATTGAAGTCTTCATAAATCTCTAAAATTTCTCTTGCTGAAAGAACTGATTCTTCTTTAAGGAATTTTTTGGTATGTGCCTTTATCCTTACGCTTAAAGGTTGTAATCTTTCCTTTTTATCATCTCTTCTTCCAGATGCAGCAGTTTTAGACTCTTCATATGCATCCCAGAATTCAGTGTTCAAATCCTGCAATATTTTAACTCGGTCTTTAAATATCTGTTCTAAATCCCAAATATTAAACTCATCTACATCTTCATAATCCTTAGATTTGAATCCAGAGTTATCAAATTCATAGTTGTTACTTTTTTGGCTGTTATTATCATCATTTTCCATATTTTCAGGCATATTTATCCCCCAATAATATTAAATTAATTGCAATACACATATTATACATCATGTAATACACAAATAACTTTTGTATACTAATAAATTGTCATACAAAATATATAAATGTATTCATTTTATTGAAGGAATTAGCGAAAATTAATTAAGAATAATTAACTAAATAAAGTATAAATTATAAAAAAAGATATACGAACAATTAACTAAAAAAAATAAAAAACAAACAAAATGTGAAACAATGAAAAAGATCTTTTTAATAATGCCAATTCTCGCAGGAATAATGTTTGGATCAGCAGGATTCTTTGTTAGAACCTTAACTGAAAATGGAATAGATTCCATGACCCTGCTTTTTATACGTTTTTCAATAGCTATCATAATTATGCTTTTAGTCATTTTTGCAAATGATAAAAGCTTATTTAAGGTAGACAGATCAGATATTTTTCCATTGATAATTTGTGGACTATGTATTCTTGGACTGAACCTTTTTTATAATCATTCAATGAATATGGTTCCATTGTCTTTAGCAGCAGTTTTGCTAAGTACTGCACCTGTTTTCGTTTTAATTATCGCACATTTCTTTTTAGGAGAAGAAATCACTCAAATAAAAGTCTTTTGTGTACTTTTAGTCATCTTAGGATGTGTTTTAGCAACTGGAATTATTGAAGAAAATATCGAACCAGTGTCAACTATAGGAATTGTCTTTGGACTTATAGCTGCAATTTTTTGGGGAAGCTACTCACTGATATCACGAAAAGAGATTGAAGTAGGAAAACATACTTTCACAATACTATTTTATTCATTAATCACAATTACAATAGTTACTCTTCCTTTTACAAATTTTGGACAGATAACACACTTCGTTAACATAAATATTTTTGGAAACTTAATATTTCTATTATTGCATTCATTATTTACATTTGCATTGCCATACATTTTCATAACAATGGCCTTAAATAAGATAGATGCTGGAACTGTTATGATATTGGCTTCAGGAGAACCAGTAGCAGCATTAGCATTTGGAATTTTAATATATAATGAAATCCCATCACCATTAATGGTCTGTGGAATGTTCATTACAATATTTGCAATCCTTTTATTAAGCAGAAAGTCTTCAAAAGAATCTGACAAGCAAATAGAAAATTAAAAAGAGAAATGCTAAACAAATAATAATGCCCAAAAAAGTCATTAAATAAAAAATAACTTAAAATTAAATAAAAACAATTGAAAATAAATAAATTAATAAAAAATATTAAAATTAATAAAAATAGCTAAAATAAAATAAAAAAAATTAAATGAATTAAACTTATAAAAAGTTTAATGCATTGTTTAATTCTTTATATCTATTTCTAATGGTAACTTCAGTTACGTTAAGAGTTTTCGCAATTTCAGTTTGAGTTCTGCGTTCTCCTAAAAGGATTGAAGCTGCATATAAACCAGCTGCTGCAAAACTTGCAGGATCTTTACCAGAAGTCAATCCTAATTCTCTAGCTTCATTAACTAATTCAAGGGATTTGACTTCAGCGTCAGCAGATAGATTTAATTTGCTAGCAAACCTTGGAATGTAATCGCTTGCTTGGACAATTGGTGGTTTTAAACCTAATTCTCTTAATAAGAATCTGGAATTGGTTCCAATGGTCTTTTTATCCATGCTTGTAACTTCAGAAATTTCATCTAAAGTACGTGGAACTCCACAGAATTTACAAGCAATGTAAACAGTAGCAATCATAAGTTTCCTAATGCTTCTGCCCCTAATTAAATCTTTTTTCAATGCATCCCTATAAATAACTGCACATTCATTTTTCACATCTCTAGAAAGTGATAAGTTGGAAATGATTACAGCTAATTCAGTGAATGCTCTGGATAAATTCCTTTCCTTAGTACTTCTTACACGGGTTTGGTTGTTTATCTTCCATAAGTGGTACCATTTTGCTTTATCCTTAATATTACCTTTTAGATTAAAGCTGGTGCTCATACCACCATCATGGAGAGTTAAGTTTACAGGTGCACCGTTTTGACTGTAGGAATTACCGTCTTTATCTCTAGCAGTTCCTCTGATAGTGGAATCAATGATGTTTTCCTCAAGAACTACTCCGCATTTTCTGCAAGATTTTTCAGAGCGGTTGAAATCGATTAGGATTTCAGTTGATCCACAAACTGGACATACATCCGCATCTGTTCAACATCTGCAGATTGGGATTTTCTTCTACGTCTAGAGTTCCTTTTTAATAATTGGAATACTCTTTTCCTTCAAATTCTTCTTTAAAATAGTTTTTGCCTTTTAATACCTCGTTTTTGATAATTTTTTCACTTATGCTCATATATTTAACCCTTTAATATATACAAATCAGATTACTACTTCATTATCAAAACTTTTAAATAAATGGGGAATCGTATGGTTTTATTAATAAAGTGGGATAACAAAGTTGACAATTAAATAGTAATTAAATCAATACTATTGCATTAAATATTAGAACCAAAAAAAGAATGTTCTAGAAACAATAAATTTTGTGATGTATTATTCAATTAATTGGCGTTAATTGAAAAGCTAAGTCTTTGGTGTAGCTTAGCACGAATCCAAGTCGTGATATATGTATTGTGTAGGAACTTTCAAAGCCCCATTATTTATAGCAAGGTTACTACATTTACAATTTTAAAAGGTAACACTTGCAATAATCATTATTTTAAGTCATGCATGGTTTTTAAAACATATTTATTCAAATAAATTAATTTTTGGTGGCTATAGCAAATAAAAAGTTTTAGAAAAAATCTAAAAAATTTTATGATATGATGTTTTGAATAATTCCCAACACATATAATTTGCATCCGCAGCATATAAATGTATCGAAAAATATGCACGGGATAATATAATTAACATCCGTAGCATATAAATGTATCGAAAAATATGCACGGGATAATATAATTAGCATCCGCAGCATATAAATGTATCGGATTTTACTCAAAAAATGAAAATTTTTGGTCAAGGTTTTTGACCTATGGTCAAAAAGCTTGATTAATAATCTTCTTTCAATACTTTTAATTCACCAGTTACAATGTCAATAATAAGGCCATGAACTGGAACATCAGGAATCAATGGGTGGTTTTTGATTTTGTCAACTACATTGAGAACATTTTCCTCTTCGTCGTCAAATCCTCCAATCCATTCTGCTAAATCATATTTAGCAATATCCTCTTCTTTAATACCTCTTGCAAGCATCTTTTCCTTTAATGCTTCAGCATCAGCGCCAGCCATACCACATTCAGTGTGACCTACAACCAATACCTCTTCTGCTCCAAGGTTGTATAATGCAACACCAATAGATCTGATTGCATCTTCTCCTACAATGGAGTTTCCTGCATTCCTAACTATTTTTGCATCTCCTCTTTCAAGTCCTAAAGCCGGTTCAAAGAAGTCAATCAATCTGCAATCCATACAAGTTAAGATAGCTAATTTTTTTTGTGCATGGTGAGACATTTCCGCTCCTTCAAAGTTTTCAACAAAGTTCTTATTATCAACTAAGATACCATCCAATATAGTCATATATTACACCTCAAATACTTTAAGACTAAAAAGATAATTCATTTTTACAGTTTATAATTATAGTCTTTAAATTTATATTTTTCAAGTAAAATTAAGTAAAATAATCATACTTTGATACATAAATATATGTTTTCTAAACTATATAAAATTATCTTAACTTGTTTTAAAAACAAGGAATTCTATTTTTAACTGTTTAAATATTGTCTAAAAAATGTAAAAATTGTAAAAAATCAAGTGTTGAAAAAATAAAGGAAAGATATGAAAATTAGAATATTATAATATGAAAAATTTAAAAAAAAATATATGAAAAATAGCTGAAGAAATAAATGAAAAAAATAATTTAAAATTAAAATAATGAATAATAATCTAAAATAATAATTTAAAATAATGATTAAAATAATTAATTTAAAAAATAGAATAAAAAAAGAAAATAAAGAGAAAAGATCTCTTAATAATTAAAATCAATTAGTCTAAAAATGCTAATTTAATATTGTCAATAATTTCAGAAAACTTAGCAGCAACTTCAGAATCAACATAGCTGTTTACCATAGTGCTGTCCTGATTTGCAGATTCAGGAACTTGCTCAGTAAGAGGAAGGTTTCCCAAATAAACTACACCCCTTTCAGTTGCAAAGTCTTCTCCTTGACTTTCACCAAATATATTGGTTTTCTCACCACAATGAGGACAAACATAATATGACATATTTTCAATAAGTCCAATATCCTCAATATTCAACATCTTAACCATACCTACACACTTTAAAACATCTTCTTGTGATAGGCTATTTGGTGTGGTTACCATAATGACTGCATCTACACTAGGCAATGCTTGAAGTACAGTCAATGGCTCATCTCCAGTTCCAGGAGGATTATCAATAATCAATACATCAAGGTCTCCCCAAGCGGTGTCTGCCATGAATTGCTTAATTGATCCGGATTTTTGAGGTCCTCTCCAAATGATTGGAGTGTCTTGAGTTTCAATTAGGAATCCCATTGACATAACCTTGATTCCATTTTTGCTCATTACAGGAATCATTTCACCATTTGAAATCATTACATCTTCCCCTTCTACTCCTAACATCTTAGGAATATTAGGTCCGTGAATATCAGCATCAAGAATTCCAGTCAATAATCCTTTTTTCTGGAAAGCTTCGGCTAAATTTGCAGCAACTGTGGATTTTCCAACTCCACCCTTTCCACTCATAACAGCGATTTTATATTTAATATTTTTCATATGTTCCATGAGCCTTAATTCCTGTTCAATCATTTGCTTCTGTTGTTCAGGACTTAAATTTGCAGCTCCATGATGTCCATGTCCATTATTTGCCATTTTATTCCTCGTACAAATTTCATTAAACAGTATAATATATAATGGTTTAGTTATTTAAATATTATTTTTTAAGAAAAATGATTCCACTTGAAACTAATGAAAATTAAAGATTTTTTAATAAAATGAGCCTAATTAGTTAGTATATATATCAGTACTCGATTTAAATATTGAAATTATAATATTCTATTAAAATAATCAAAGTGTTGCAAGATTAAATCAATATTATTCCTAAAACTATCAAAATAATAATAGCTAAAATTAATATAATTAAATAAAAAAATAATCCAAAAAATTCTAAAAAAATCAATCAAAAATTAAATGCCCAAAAAAGAAACAAATGAAAAATTTATCAAAAATAGAACAATAATCAAATGAATTAAAAAATAAAAAAAGAAAAAATAAAAAATTAAATTTCAATTACCAAATCCATAAAAAAGATTTTGGGTCCAGGTTTTTGACCGAAGTCAAAAAACCAGGATTAGAATGGTAAGTGAATATAATGTTTTAAGCTATGGAATGAATTGGTATTCCAATTGTGAATATTACCTAATTCATTTCTACTGCTTGTTGCATCAGCAGAATACCAAACACCATCAATATAGATTTGTGCCCATACGTGTCCAGCTACTAAACCGCTTGAGAATGTACATCCTTGAGCGTGTGAGAATCTAGCTGGTATACCTGCTGCCCTAAAAAGAGCTACAATCAAGTTAGCATGATCACAACAGTTACCTCTCTTATTAAGGTAAGTTCCTATTGCCTTATATTTGGTATCGGAATAATATTCATACTGAATGTTATCTCTAACATATTTGAATATAGCATTAGCCTTATCCCAGGTACTGGATTTTCCAGCAATCAATTTTTGTGCTAAAGCTTTAAGCTCTGCATTCAATGCATCATTTCCAGAAGCTGTCAAGTACTTAGCAAGTTCTGCTGCAGAGAGGGTTTCCACTTCATTTAAACCTTTTTTATATTGGGAAGTATTACCTCTTCTGATGACTCCGTTTACATCATCACTGTCTAATATCACATAGTTTGGCAAGTACTTCTCTTTTGAATAGAAGTCCAATGCCTTACAAAGTCCAAATAGGTATAAGTTTGGAGATATTAAACCAATAGTGCTGTTGTAGTAATTAGGAAGCTTCTTATTTGTATCAGCAAAATCAATTAGTTTTTTAGCTAAATCTAAATAGCCTGCTTTATACAAATTACCCTTAAAGGTTTTATTTCCATTATTTGAGTAATTTCCATCAAGTTTTAAAGCTTCAATATCAATATTTTTACCATCATTAATGTTAAGTAATGCTTTAGCCATTATGTAAGCAAAGGTTGTGGTATTCATTTTAATACCATCTACAGAAACTGTAGCAGGAACCTTATGGTTTTTCTCAACATAAGTTCTTAAAGCAGTTGCTAAAGCTAGTATTTGGCTCATTGAAAATACCTTATCTGAAACAACCTTCAAACTAACAGAACCGGATGAACCAGCATATTCAGTGTCTCCTGCAAACTTATAAGTTAATGTAGCGGTTTTAAGTTTAGCCACATCAATCAATAAACTTGCAACACCATTGGCATTGGTTGTTTTATTATAAGTCTTGCCATCAAATGTGAAGGTAATGACCTTATTTGCAATACCCTTATTGTTACCATCCTTTAAGGTAACGGTATAGGTTGTATTGTTTATAGCAACATTTCCAGAATTTTGAATGCTGGATGCCATCTTTACAGCCAAATCAAATACTCCAGATTCTGATTTGTTATATTTGGTAGTGCCTAAAAAACTATAAGAGAACTTATAAGATTTGCATACAGAAGGATTGATTGTTAAACTTGCAACACCTTTTGCATTGGTGGTTCTCTTATACTCTTTGCCTGAAATGGTAAAGACAAGGGTTTGTCCAGATAAGAGATTGCCAGCACTATCCTTCAAGGTAACAGAATAATCCTTTCCTTTTATAATGGTTGAAGAAGATCCAGTCATTTTTGTAGCTAACTTAGACAAAAGATCTACAGAACCAGAGCTAGCCCCATAAAGGCGGTCTCCAGCAAATTTATATGCAAATTTATAAGTCTTACCTGCACCGGTATTTATAGTCAATCCAACTACACCATTGGCATTTGTAGTTCTCTTATATGTGCCTGTTCCATAAGTAATTGTAACAAGCTTATTTGCAATACCCTTATTGCTATCATCCTTTAAGGTAACTTGATAAGTGTTTCCTTTACAAACTACACCACCTGAATTTATCAATTGAGTTGGAGTCTTAATGAATACATTCAATACCTTAGAGCAAGCGTCATAATAGCTTGAACCTGCATATTGATAAGTCAGACTATAACTTTTACCTGCTGCGGCACCAAGCTTTATTCTAATAATTCCCTGTGCATTACTGGTTACAGTTATAGTCTTTCCATTATAAGTAAATGTGATTTTCTTATTTGCTAATGCATAATTATTTGTATTTTTTAAGACAACATCAAAATTTGTGCCTTTTACTATGCTTGCATCAGATCCAACGATTTTTGTTCCCATTTTAAGATAAAGACTTGCTGAACCGGAAGAGGCATCATAATCATTGTCTCCAGCAAACTTATAAGTTAATTTATAAGTGTTTCCTGCCTTTCCGTCAAGATGTATGGTAGCCATACCATTAGCATTGGTTGTGTTGGTATATGTTTTACCGTTGAAAGTGAAAGTCACTTTCTTTGATACCAACTTATTGCCATACATGTCTGTTAAATAAACACAGTAAGCCTTTTTATATACTGCACTTGGGGTATAAGTTCTAATGTTTGTTGAAATCTTGCTTACAGTCACAGTTTCAGTTAGAGATGATGATTCATATTGATCATCACCTAAAAACATAACTTTAATTATATAATCCATAGGTTTTGTATTAAGAGTTAAACTCGCAATCCCCTTTGAATCAGTAGTTCTTGTATAATTATTTCCGTTTATTGAAAAAATCAACTTTTTGCCAGATAAAACATTTCCATTTTTATCATTTAAAGTGACTGTATAATTATTACCCTTAACTACCTTTTTAGTTGTGGTTGAAATGCTTGTAGCATTCTTGGTTGAATCGGATAATTTTGAATCACTGGAATTAGATACTTTTTTTGGAGTATTGGTTGATGAATTGATAGTTGAAGATTTAACATCAGATGCACTGCTGCTTGATGATTTAGCATTAGAGCTTGCACTGCTTGAAGATTTTGCAGTAGAGCTTCCACTATTGGAAGATGCAACCTTTGAATCATCAGCACTAGCTTTTGTGCCGGAAATTAAATCGGAATTACTGTTAAGTGAATTAGCATCAGCACTGGATAAAGCAATTTGATCATCTACCAAATTTCCACTTGCTGAAACTTCATTTACTGATAAGTACTTCTGATTATCATTTACATCATTTACATCACTCGCTGATACTGAAGCCATTGCAAATATAAGCAAGGACAATATCAACAGAAGGAATGTTTTATTTTTTGTCGAAATAATTTCACCTCTATACATTAAAAAAGAATAAGTTAACATAAAAGAAAAAAATGTTAATATTTTGATAATAATTTGATTATCTAAAAAATTATAATTTAATATTTAATAAAAATAAATCTAAAAAAAATAAATGACTATTTTTTTAAAAAAATAATTTTTTAAGTATAAAGAATTGCCTAATCAATCTTTTAAACTAAAATAATTCTTTTTTAATGTTATATAGAATTTTTTAATTTAATATAATATAAATGTTTCCCTTAAAAAAAATAAAAATAAAGGACATTGAGTTATTAAAAATAGATATAAGGAATTAAAAGATTTTAAAATTAAATAAAAAATCTAAAAATTAATTTTTATTAGAAAATATAGACAAATAATAAATAAAAATTAAATTAAACTAATATTTTTCAATTAAATTAAAAACTATTCAAAAATGCTTTATTAGATAAATAAAGAACTATACACATATATTTTATTAAAATATAACTGTATAAGAACTGTATAAATAAAATATAAATGGAAATTAATTAATTTAATTAAAAAAACAATGAATAAACCTTTTTAAATTAAAAAATAAAAAAGTAAAATTACACATTATATATAATATTAATATATTATAAAGAACATATTTTTTAAATAGCAAATAGCGATTATTTTAGCCAATAAAGGAATATTTGAACTAAAAATTAGAAATAAAGCATTTTTAATCAATGTAAAAATATCTTTAAAAATAACCTAATTAAGTATTGAAAAATAGCTGAAAAATGAGAAAAAACAGTCTAAAAAACATTATAAAAATTTAAAAAAAAATAAAAAAAAAGAAAAAAAGAAAATTAAAAAATATTACAAAATGTAAATATTATTCTATAGTAGGTGGCTATAAGTAAGCCCGATGTTATTACCAGAAGGAGTTTCTCCACCTTCAGATGAACCACCATCAGATGAACCTCCACCAGAAGATCCACCATCGGAAGAACCTCCACCAGATGAACCTCCACCAGAAGAACCACCATCAGGAGGAGCTATACCGTCATCATGGGAAGCAGAATTACCAGAAGGAGTTGAACCTCCACTGCTACCTCCAGAATAACTAGAACTACCGGAACTACCAGAACTGCCAGAATAGCTTGGTGCATAATTATTGCTAGAGCTACTGGAAGAGCTGGAGTAAGTAGGAGCAGAACTGTCACTTACATTTTCAGTAACATTTGTTAAATTTTCTGTATTATTTAAAGTGCTATTATCAGTTGTATTGTTTACCTGTACTTCTGTATCATTAGGAATGCTATTTGAAATGAAGAGGACACCACAAACAACTGCAGCAATAGCTATTAAGATAAGTAGAATTACTATTATCTTATTGCCAGTATCCATATGTATCACTCCCATACTTAATTTGAGTCATAAATTCAATATCAGTTTAATTTATATTTTTCTTTTAATATAAACATTTGCATAATTTACAATGAAATAACTAGAAAATATAAATTTTTTTGGAAAAATTAGAAAAAATATAAATTATTTTGGGAAATATAGAAAAAAATAGAAAAATTGAATAAATCATAAAAACTGTTCTAGAAATAGAAAAAAATAGAAAAATTGAATAAATCATAAAAACTGTTCTAGAAATAGAAAAAATAATTTATTTGAAAAAATAGAATTAATAAAAATTTAGGAAAAAAAGAAAAATAAAAAAATAAAAGAAAAAACCGATTTTTACATGTTTTAAAGTAAAAATCAGGGTTTTATCTTATATCTTATTGATCTCATTGAAATACAAAATTTCATCACATACGACTTCAAGCAAGTCTTTATCGTGACTTACAGCTAATATTCCAATATTATTAGCCTTACAGTGCTTTATAAGCGCTTCCCATATCTGAACCTGTGTTACAGCATCTAGCATAGTGCTTATTTCATCTGCAATGATAAATTTTGTTTCTGGATTAAGAGCTCTTAAAATACTGAAACGTTGCAATTCCCCACCGGAAAGTTCACTTGGCCAACGTGTCAGCCAACTATCTTTAAGACCAAAAGTGTCCTTTAAGTCTTGTGGAAGAATCCATGATTCCCTTAATACCTTTTCCATCTTCCATTTAGGATTCATAGTCTTTTCTGGATGTTGGAAAATTAATTGAACAGAATCAAAACCTTTTCGAGGAATTGGATTTCCATCAATTGTCACTTCTCCAGTATAATGAGTAATGTAACCGGCCATAATCTTACACAGTGTACTTTTACCGCTACCACTGTCTCCAATCAAACCGATTATCTGATTACTATCAAGAGCTAAAGAAATGTCCTTTAATATTTATCTTTTCTTATTATATGAAAAAGAAATATTTTTAGCTTCAAGATTCATCATTTACCTCCTCAACTTCAAGAATTTCTTCAACAACAACATCTTCAGACTCCTCAGAAACTAACTCCTCAGACACCAAATCCTCAGAAACAATCACATCAGACTCCTCAGAAACTAACTCCTCAGACACCAAATCCTCAGAAACAATCACATCAGACTCCTCAGAAACTACAGCTTCTGAATCAGCAGGAATATCCTCATCAAAGTTAAAGCATCTAATCATAGCATCACCATGCTTGATTAATTCAGGCTTATTGTTTTGACATTTATCCAACCTTATAGGACAATTCTCATAATATGGACATCCAGGAACCTCTTCCAATGGTTGAACACCTTTAGTTAGCTTAAATCCATTTTTAGGCAATGCATCCACTAATGCTCTAGAATATGGATGCAATAAATTCTTGGAATTTACGAAATTTTCCACCTTATTGATTTCAATAACATAACCTGAATAGAATATTGCAATCCTATCTGCAGTTTTTAAAGCTACATCAATCTCGTGAGTAATCAATAAAACTCCTTTTCCATTTTCCTTTAGATTTCTAATGTCTTGAATTGTCTCTTCAACACTTTTTACATCAAGACCGGGAGTAGGCTCATCAGCAATCAGCAAATCAGGATCATTTAACAATGCAGTAGAGAGCAAGACCTTTCTTGCCATACCACCAGAAAGTTCAAATGGATATAAGTCATCTACGCTTTCATCCAATCCATATTTGCTGAATACTTCCCTTTGCCTTATTTGCTTTTCTTTACGTTCTTCATCATCCTTACATTCACCAACAGCCTGTTGGGAAACCTTCATCAAAGGATCCAAGAAATTGACTGATTGAGGAATTAAACAAATTTCCCTACCTCTTATCTTTTCCTTAGTTTCTTGGGTTAAAGTTTCTCCCTTAAATTTGATTTCCCCAGTAACATGAGAGTTATAAGGCAAAATACCTAAGATGGAATGAGCTAAAAGACTTTTACCAGATCCACTGGAACCTAATACGGCAACGATTTCACTTTCACCAATATCAAGAGTCAAATCGGATATTACCTTTAAATAATGCCTTTGCAATCCTTGGACATACTGTGTAAAGGATATTGATAAGTTATTAACTTCTAACAATTTTCCCATAATACCACCTATCTAGTTATTTGCCTCACCAGGGTCAAGCAAGCGTTTTAAATTATCGCCGATAATGTCAAAGAGCAATACTACAATCAATAGTGCAAGACCTGGGAAGAATGCTAACCACCAAGCACCCATAGCAAGGTATGACATGGATTCAGATAAAATGATACCGATTGCAGGTTCATGTGGAGATAAACCAAATCCTAAGAATGTTACACTTGCTTCGTGCATAATTGCATGTGGGAATACAAGCAAGGTTCCAACAAAGATTTGGGATAAGACTAAAGGTAAGATATGCTCTTTTGCAATCCATAGCTTGCTTCTTCCTAATCTATTGGATAAAGCCACATATTCAGATGTATTGATCTGCAATACCTCTGACCTAAGCACCCTTGTTAAGTTTACCCAGTGTGAAAATGCTACTGCCATGATTACACCAAATGCACCTTTACCTAATGCGATGGATATCATCATGATCAATAGGATATGAGGTATTGATGCAAATAGGTCAATCAGCCAGGATACGAATTCGTCAAACCATTTGTTGACACTTGCAACAAATGCCAATATTGTAGCAATTATACTGGAAATGATTGATGCGCCGATACCGATTACAATACTTAAGCTTAAACCTTTTATTGTACGGATAAACATATCCCTACCCATCCAATCAGTACCAAATGGATGAGCCAATGAAGGAGCTTGCATCTTTATTGAAAAATCAGTAGGCAAATTAGCGTTAATCATCCATCCTGAAATGAAGATAGCCAATAATATCAATCCTGTAAGACCAATGGTCAAAAGGGTTTTTTGCCTTAAGTTCATGGAACTGAATAATCCTTTATTATACCCTGGCGCCTCACTCATCTTCCTCACCTCTTAATCTTGGATCAACATATTTGTAGATTATATCTGCAATAAGGTTTCCACAGAAAACAAATATGGTACTGATGATAACTATTCCAAGCAATAATGGAACGTCTGACCTTAAACCAGCAGCTACAGTAGCCTGTCCTATACCAGGATATGCAAATACCTGTTCCACAAGGATGGTTCCACCGAACAATTCATTAAATGACATGAATTGAATTGAAATTGCTGGAAGCAATATGTTTCTTATACCATGGTTTTTGATAATTCCCCAGAAGCTTTCACCTCTTGCCTGTGCAAAGAGGAAATAATCACTCTTTTTAACTGAAATAAGCTTGTCTCTTGTATACATTGTCAAGGAAGCGATTCCTACAATACTTAATGTTACTGCAGGCAATATCAATCTATATAACCATTGCCAGAAGGTTACAGTGTCGGATAATTGGCCAATAGGAACTGAAAGTCCGATTGGGAACCAGCCTAAGTATACTGAAAACAACATCAGCAATACCAAACCTATCCAAAAGGTTGGGGAAGATTGCAATATGTAACTGTAGGTTTTGATTGCCTTATCTATCCATGTGCCCTCTTTTGCACCAGCAAGCACACCTAAACCGAAACCTACAATTGCAGAAAGCACCCATGAAACAACCATAAGAGTTAATGAAGCTGTAAATTTCTGTACAATCACTTCAGTTACAGGAACCCTAAAAATCAATGAGAATCCCATGCTTCCACTTGCCAATGTTTGAAGCCATCCCATTACTCGTTCGCCTAATGATAAATTAGTTCCCCAGTATTGTCCCATGATAGCCAATTGCTCCTCACTAACAATTCGCTGACCTAAATAAGCCCTAACAGGATCAATAGGAGATAATTGTATCATTATAAAACTGATTGCTGCAATGACTATTAATAAAATCAATAATCTCACTGCCTTTAATCCTAAAAATTTAGCTAAATTTTTGCTATTAATTTTAATCAACCCTATAAATCTATTAAAAATAAGAATGAAAAATTCTTTATTAAAATCCTTAAAAATCACTTTAATTCCTAAAAACTTTAATTTTTAAAAAATACATAAATTCTAAACTTTAGAAATTCTTAAAAATTACTAAAATCATGATAAAATAATTAAAAAATTATTTAAAGAATCATTTAAAAGACATTAAAAAATCCTACATAAAATAATTAAGAAATTATTTAAAGAATCCTTTAAGAAGCCTTAACGGTTAAAGAATTCTTTAAGTAATCTGATAAAAACAATATTAAAATTACCTAAATACTTATTTAAAAAGTTTTTAAATGAATATCTGAAAAATTATTTAAAAAAATGGTTTATTGAAAAATAAACCACCTTATAAATAATTTAAAAACATGCAATTGCTTTGCACAATTTTCTAAATCATGCAACTAAGTTACACAATACTTCTAAAATTATGCTGTTGCATTTTCAGCAGTTGCATTAATACGTTTCCAATCGTAGATGTTACCCCAAATGTCTCCACCGTGTGGATAGATGAGATGAGTGCTGTTGGAAATGTCTAAGTCATCACTTACGAAGTAAGTGTAGTCCATAGTTCCAAACCATAAGAATGAATTTTGTCCTGTAGCGACTTTTGCAGCTTGTGACCAAGTGCTATATGAAGCATTGGCAGGTTGAGACATTGCAGTGTCAATTAATGTATCTACAGAAGAGTCGTTAAGACCACCAGGGTTATCGTAACCTACACAAGCTACTCTGGAATCGTATTGGTGCTCAATTTCAAATGGATCTGCAGAACCGAATCCCCATACTACTCCTTGGCTATATTTGTCAGGGTCAATTTCGTCCCAGCTTGCACCTTTAGGAGTGATTTCAATACCTAACTTTTTAGCTTGTTCTGCAATAGTTACTGCAATTGCTTGTCTTTCAACAGCAGAGGATTTGTAGTATACAGTGAATGCAGCTTTTTGACCGTCTTTTTCTCTGATACCGTCACCATCAGTGTCTTTCCATCCTGCTTCTTCAAGAAGAGCTTTTGCTTGGTCTACTTGACCATCTTTGTAACCTGCTTCAAATGCCCATGGCAATTGGTCAGCTACACCAGTGTATGAAACGTTACCGTAACCGTTTAATGCACCATCTAATAACTCTTGTCTGTTAATACCGATAGCAAGAGCTTGTCTGATAACTGGGTCACCAGTTACATTGTTACCAATGGTTATGTTGTCTTCGCTTAATTTGCCTTCATCCATTTGAGTTGGTAAGGAAATTCCACGTACATCAATGGAATCGAAGTATTCCATGTGGTATCCATCGATTTTTTCATTTGCATAGGATACTGCTACTTCAGCAATGTCTACATCTCCGTTTTTAACTGCTGCAAATGCTGCATCTGGATCAAGGAATAAGTTAGTGATTTTTGAGAAGTATGGTTTTTCACCATAGTAATCATCATTTCTTTCTAAAATGAATTGTTGACCTTTATCCCATTGAGCTAATTTATAAGGTCCGGAACCTATTGGGTTTTGACCATAGCTTGCATTGTCATAGGTAGCTTCAGGAACGATACCTACATCAGTCAATTTGTTGATGAATGTAGAGTCTGCTTTATCAAGAGTAAAGACTACTTTATTTCCATTTGCTTTAGCTTCCTTCATTGAGCTTAAGTCTGCACCTTCACCTAATTCTTTAGCAGTGTTGTAGGAGAAAGCTACATCTTTTGCAGTTAATTTGGAACCATCAGTGAATTTTACATCATCACGAATGGTTACAGTGTATTTTTTCAAGTCATCAGATATTTCATAATCTGTTGCCAAGTCGTTTACGAATTCATTGCTTGCATTTCTTTTCAGTATAGTACTTTGAATAAGTGGTTCTGTACCGGAATCGTGGTAACCCCAACCGTGCATTGGGTCGAAACCGAATTCAGGCTCTTCTCCGTGAGCAGCTACACAAGTGATTAACTCATCAGGAGCGTGCTCTGAATCACCAGTTAGAAAGTCAAACCAACCAGCAGAAGCAGAACCTACACTGATTATTGCTATCAATGCAATAACTGCACAAATTATAAATTTTCTATCCATATAATTCCCTCTAAAAAAATTGCTTAAATAAGAATAATATCCCAACAGTATTACTTTATTAACCAAATCTCCAAAAAAGTAATACTAATTTTAAAAAAGATATTACAATTATAAATTATATTTTATGATATATAAAGTTATTATAAGTTTTTTCAGAAGTATTACAATTTTATCAAATATTGTTTAAAAAGTAATAAGAAAGTATTAACAAAATTACAAAAAAATCAAAAAAAGTAATAAAAACTAGATTAAACAAAATCTAAAATACAAAAATCAAGGAAAAAAATTAATAAGAGAGTAATAAAAAAATAAAAAAATTATTCAGAAGAAAAACTAAAAAATAAAAAAATAAAAAAAATCACAAATAAATTAAACTAAAAAATAAAAAAAAGCAAAAATATTAAAAATTAATTATTCATTTAAAAATTCACAGACTTTTTCACCTGCAAATAAGCATACTTCCACACACGGAGATTTGTCATCCCCATCTTTTGAGATGTATCCACAAGTTACAGATTCATATTTGTCTTTAAATTCATTGAATAATTTCTTTGAAGCGGAGATGATTTGCTTTTCATCTGCACCTAAAAATCCTAAAGCCATTACAGCACCAGTTACAGCCCCACAGGTTCCTTCAGAGAAGGTTCCGCCAATTCCTCCAGAGAATCCTTTTGCAAGAAGAGCCAATTCTTCAGTAGGCATACCTGCAACATCACAAATTCCCATAAGAGTTGCTTGTGAACAGCTGTAATCCTTTCTGTATTCTTCTATTTTCTTTACTACTTCCTTTGAATCCAAATCCATAATAATCCCTCAATATAATTTAATCAACTGAATAAATAATTAATAAAACATTGTTATAATTATATAAATTTTAATCTTAATAAAGTTTTATAAATGAATTTTTTAATAGAAATTTTTAATTGAGTTTTTATCGAAAAATTGAATAAAACTAAAAAATAATGATTAAAAAAAATAGATTAAGAGAAAAATAGCTAAAAATAGAGAACTGAGAAAAAAATGAAAAAATAAAAATGAATAAAGGAAAATAAATACTGGAAAATAAAAAAATAAAAAAGAATAAATGAAAATAAATAGCTGAAAATAAAAAAAATAAAAAAGAATAAATGAAAATAAATAGCTGAAAATAAAAAAATAAAAAATTAAAATTTACTAAAAAATTAAAAATGAAAGACTAATTGCGATATGCTTCACAACTTTGCCTATTTAAAGCATGCTTATGAGCATGCATATGCTTTGTTCCATTATCTGTTTTGATTTCATCAAATATCTTTAGTCCCTCATGGGAATGTGAATGCTCTCCATCATTATGGAAATGATAAGGGCTATGTTCCACATTTTCTGTATCGATTTTTTTTAATTGAATCGTCGAATTTTCTGTCATAAAGCAATGCTGCATTCAATACAACAAGACATGATCCTGCATTGTGAACTATAGCTCCAGTTACCGGATTTAAAAGTCCTAAAACTGAACATACAATAGCTGCTGCATTGATTGCCATAGAGATAATGATGTTTGCCTTTATTGTGAATAAAGTTGAATTTGAAAGCTTTTTAAGATAAGGAATCTTGCCTATGTCATCACCTAAAAGGGCTATGTCTGCTGCTTCAATTGCAACATCACTTCCAACTGAACCCATTGCCACCCTTACATCAGCTGTCTTAAGTGCAGGTGCATCATTTACACCATCTCCAATCATACAGACTTTCTTGCCTTCACTTTTAAGCTTTTCAATCCAATCCAGCTTTTCTTGAGGAAGCAAATTACCATATACCTTTCCAATTCCAACTTGGGAAGCAAAATAATTAGCAGTTTCAGTATTATCCCCTGTAAGCAATTGTTTCGGTTCCTAATTCATGCAAACTATCAATCATGCCTTTAGAATCCTCACGTATTACATCAGATAATCCTATTAAACCTATTACAGCATCATTCAATGCAACAATAATTGAAGCTTTTCCTTCATGCTTTAACTGATTTAACTCAGCATCAACATTTACATCAATATTTTTTTCAGATAGAAATTTGGAGTTTCCTGCATATACCTGACCATAAGAATTTTTACAGCATACCCCTTTTCCAGGATACATGTTAAAGTCTTGTGGCTCTTCAATATCAATATCAGCTTCTTTTGCCTTATCCACAATAGCTTTAGCCAATGGATGTTCACTTAATTTCTCACATGAAGCAACAGCTTTTAAAACATCCATTTCATCTAAATCATCCTTTAAGGAGATAATATCTGAAACTGCAAAATTACCATAAGTCAATGTACCGGTTTTATCAAATACCAATGTATTCAATCCGCCTAATGTCTCTAATGCTTCACCAGATTTAATCAGCACACCATATTTTGTTGCTTGACCAATAGCTGCCATGATTGCAGTTGGTGTAGCAAGTATCAAAGCACATGGGCAGAATACAACAAGAACTGTCACTCCCCTTTCGATATTTCCAGTTATCAGCCATGCAGCAATTGCAACAATCAATGCAACTGGAACTAGCCAGGTAGCCCATTTATCTGCTATCCTTTGGGTAGGTGCTTGCTTTTCATCAGCAGCCTTTACAAGGTCAATCAATTTTTGAAGTGAAGAGTTTTCACCTAAACTGGTTGCCTTAATGTCAATTGCACCATACAAATTCATGGTACCACAGAACACCTCATCTCCAACATCCTTATCAATAGGCAATGATTCACCAGTCATGATTGACTGATTAAGAGATGATGTGCCCTTAATTATTTCACCGTCAACAGGTACGCTTTCACCAGGAAGAATTCTCAAAGTATCGCCGATTTTAATTTCATCAACGGAAATCATTTCTTCCTTGCCATCAACAATTCTTCTACCTGTCTCAGGAGTTAAGTTAATAAGATTTCTCAAACCTTTTTTAGCTCTTTCCACAGTCCAATCCTCTAAAAGAGCACCTAAGGCCATAATCCATGCAACTTCACCTGCTGCAAATATTTCTCCAATGAGTAGTGATGCAACCATAGCGATTGCAATAAGGAGTGCAGAGGAAATCCATTTTTCACGGATCAATCTGGTCAATGCCAATAGCAACATTGGAATACCGCTTATTATTACTGCTCCGCATGCAGGGTTTAGGTAAATTGGAGTGTCAATTCCAAGAATCATGAAGATAACAGCAATGATAAGAAATATAGCTGAAATAATGGTCATTTTTAAACCAAATAAGAAATCAATTATTTCATCAATCATATAGACACCTTCTTTAATAATTTTTTAAAATTTTTATCTAAATTAAAAAGTATTACTTTTTTCTACTTTTTTTCATATTTAGTAATAATTACTACTAATATATGTGATAAGATACATAAATATTATTACTTTTTTGTAAATTTTAAGGTAAAAAGTATTACTTTTAGAAAAATTTATAAAAAAATTATGAAAAAGTATTACTTTTTTGTTGATTTTAGGGTAAAAAGTATTACTTTTTATGAAATTCATATAAAAATCATTAATATAAACATTGAAAATTAATGAAAAATTTAAAAAATAATAAAAAATTAATAAAAATAAGAAAAAAGATAATACAAATTTAAAAAAATAATAAAAAAAGAACTAGAAAAAAAACACCATCCCAAAAAAAAAGAAAAGCAAGAAAAAATAATAAAAAAAGAATTAGAAAAAATTCATCTAAAAGAAAATAATAAAAAAATAATAAAAAAAATAATAAAAAAAGAGTTAAAATTCAAATAATAACTCTTTATTATATAATTTTCCTAATTAAAACAGAAGTGTTATTTGTTTTTCCTTTAGGAAGCAACATAACTTCCTGATGGAATCCTCTTGTATCCTTTGCAGTTACTGGAGAGTAAAGAATAGCTCTCATACCAGTATATGTTCTGTAAAGAACAGGAGTCTTTTCATCTACAACATCCCAAACATTTGCAAATACTCTGTCTTTAGGTTCAGCAAAAGCTGCAATCATCAATATATCATAATCTAAGTCTGCAATGGTCTTTTCATTACCTGTAACAATTTCAATGCCTTCATCAAGTTCTAAACGTTTTAAAACTTTTCTTGACAATTCAGCAACTTCAGGATCCTGTTCAATACCAATACATTTGCATCCAGTTACCATATTAAACATTATAATAGTTAAAGGCAAAGGACCGCTTCCTAAAAATACAAAGGTTTTGCTTTCATTGAACTTAGCCAATTGCCTTTCATTTTCAATAAGGCCAATGTATCTGTCATAGAAATGGAATGAATCCAAAACAGCTTTAGGATCATCAGATTCCAATATTTTTAAAGCATTTTCACATTCTAATCTTGCACCAATATAAACATAAAACTTACGGATCAACTGCAAAGCCCTATTCATTTTCTCATCATCAAGAATATGCTTAGCAGAGTCAAAATCAATTTCCTTGTCATGAGCAATAACTTCAATTTCATCTAATATTTTTGTAATTTCATCAATGTCAGTGCCATCCAATGCGGAAATGCCTTCTTGGTCTAATCTCCATAGTTTGAAAGTTTATTTGCAATCTCTTCTATTGTACCCCAATATTTATAACAACTCATCTTATCACATAAAAAGTTTATTAAAAATAGAATATTAAGTTAAAAATTTTAAATTTAACTTGTTTAAGTATAAAATATCTATAATCTATTATTTTATAGTTTATTATATATAAAGATATAAAATTAGATTACATTCAAAAATTAAATATTTATTTACTGCATAGACTCTTTACCATATGAACAGTTTGAAGATTATTATGTGTATCCAATGTAATTTCAAAACCTACTTTTTCCAAAAGCTAAATCCTGCCTCAAGGTTTTTATGAGTATGCAAATATATTTCATTAAAATTGTTTTCTATGCAGAACTTCTCAACGATACCATATAGCTGTGTTGCCAAACCGCAACGTCTGTAATACTTATCTACAAACAATCTCCAAATGCTTGCTGTAGAGTCTTGGCTATATAGATTCTCGAATTCCATAAAATTCTTATCATATGCCCTAACGGCAATGGTTGCAACGATTCGTCCAGTATCCTCATCTTCAATATAAAATAGACTGTTCTTTTTGCAATCGATGTAATACTTATTCAAATCAATTATATCCTTATGCCAAGATGGAATATATCCATATCTATATTCAGATTTTATTTGAGCAAATAAAAAATTTCTAACTTTTATTTTAGTATCACAATCATCAGAGAGCTCTTTAATAGAAAAATTCATTTTATCCCTTGAATTATTTTTTAAATACAAAAATTATGTCGCAAAATTTTTTCAAAACAATCCAAAAGTAATACCTAATATAAAAAAAATATTATATTAATACTTTACATTTAATAATTATTATTTGACATATAAAAATATTTCTAAAAAAAAAAGTAATAATTATAGCTTATTTTAAGCTAAAAAGTAATAATTATTACTAAAATAAGATTTATTTAAATACTAAGTAATAACAATCAATTCTAAATAGTAATAATTATCAGTATTACAAAATAAGCAAAAATAGGCAAAATAGTAATACCTAAAATCAATAAAAAAAAAAAATAATTAAAAACAAGAAATAGACAAGACAAATAAAAATAATAAGAATAAAAATAAGAAAAAAGAAAAAGAAAATAGCTAAAATAGCTATTTAAAAAACCTAAAATAAGCACTAAACTTATTCTATACCAAAGGATTTTTTAAGTAATTCAGCGTTTACAAATCCTTCTTTGTATAATTTACCAGTGGTTAAATCGTTGATAACAACTTCAGCTGGTGCAAACATTCCTTTGTCGATTTGGTAGAAGTCAAATCCAGCATCTTTAAATACGTCAAAGAATGGTTTACCATAACCATCAGCTGCAGAAGATGGTAATTGTGCTGCAACTGCTGCAATGTCGTCTCCTTCTTCAGATTTGACATAGTAGTAGGTTCTTCCACCGAATAAAACTGCATCATTGGTTTTACCCATAGCTTTTAATCCATCTGGGTCGATAGGAGCGATTGGTGCAATACCTACTGCATGTACAACTTTCTTAACATCGAATTTTAAGAATTCTAACATTTTGTAGGTACCGTTTTCTACAACTCTTCCTGCAATTTGGATAGATCCAACTAAGGAAGCTGTAGGAGCTACAAGCAAGAATACATTTGCTACATCTACACCACATTCATCTGCAATGTATTGTGCTACATCTTCACCAGGTAATACATCAGCTTCTAAAGTTAAGATTGCGATATCAGCTTCATCTTTGTAATCAATTTCTTCATAGGTTTCAGCTGGTTTTAAGGATAATGCTCTAGCAGGACCGGAACCTAATGCAAAGAATTCTCCGACACTTACAGACCAACCTGCTTTTTGTGCACCTAAGGTGGAAATAGCTGGGAAGTCAGTTTTTATTTTTACAGAAGGCAATACGAATTTTTCAGATAAGTCTCCAGGAATGGAAATGCCTACGTCAGCTAATCCTCCAAGACATACTTTAGTATATAATTCACCTGCTTTGAAACTACCTTCAACATTTACACCACAGTCAATTACAGTTGCACCGTTTCCTAATTTGGAAACAGCAATGTTAAGGTCGTTAGCTTTTTCAATCATTACATCTACAGTTTTTTTAGCTTCTAAATTAACACTAACCATATTTTAACCTCAATTAAAATACATTTGTAAATTAATTTATTCAAATAAAAATAATTAAATTGATTAAATTGAATTATTATTAAAAATGAATAAAATATTATAATTATAATTATAAATAACTAACTATTTAAAATTTTATAAATTTATTACAGTATCAAAGGGTTATTTTAAAAAATATCCGAAAAAATTGAAATTAGGAATTATAAAAAAATCACAAAAATTGAAAATTAAGCAAAATAACAATAATGAAATTAAAGAAAATAATAATCGTTAAATTAAATAAATAATAAAAATTAATACATATAAGAAATTTTTATATACTTAAAATAAAATTCATACCAGTAATAAGTTTTTTACAAATTTTAAAAGAAAATTAATACGCATAATCAATTCTTACAAATATTAAAAGAAAATTAATACGCATAATCAATTCTTACAAATATTAAAAGAAAATTAATACGCATAATCAATTCTTACAAATTTTAAAAGGAGATAAAAATGGTTAAAAAAATAATAGCAGTTAATGCAGGACCAAGGAAAGGATGGAATACTGACACTTTAATTGATGAAACTATAAGCGGTGCTGAATCTGCTGGAGCAGAAGTTCAGAAATTCAATTTGTTCAGACTGGAGAAATACACAGGTTGCATTTCCTGTTTTGGATGTAAAAAAAATAAATATAAAGGACAATGCATACGTAAAGATGGGTTGACAGAAGTTTTGGATGCAATCCGTGAAGCTGATGGATTGATTATCGGATCTCCAAACTATTTAGGTGAACTTACATCATCATTCAGAGCCCTTTATGAAAGATTGATATTCCAAAACTTAACATACAATTCTGAGACACCATGCTGCAATGAAAATCCAATTCCAACATTGCTCATAATGACAAGCAATGCACCAGATACAATGTATGAAGAATTACTTAATAATTATAAAAATGTCTTTAACGGTTTTGTAGGACCAACTGAAGTCTTTGTATCAGGTGAGACACTTCAGCTTAAGGATTACAGCAAAACAGATTGGCCATGGTTCTTCAATGCTGAAGAAAGATACGAAAGACACGAAAAGGTTTTCCCAAAAGAAAGAAAAGCCGCTTTTGAAAAAGGAAAGGAATTGGTATTGTAGTTTATCAAATCTTTCCAAGGATTTTAATCATGACCTTGAAAACCATAATTCTTGATTGAAATTCCAAAGCAAACAAAAAAAAGCAAAAAATTTTAATCATGAATTTGAAAACCATAATTCTTGATTGAAATTCCAAAGCTAACAAAAAAAGCAAAAAAAGCAAAAATTTAATAATATGGTGAAATCCTATTCACCATAAAGACTTTTTTTAATATCCTCAATAAGTTCATTCTCACTGTCATTCAATTCAAAATTTTCGAAATCGCTCTTTTTCTCACGTCTCCTTAGGACTAAAAATCTTACTATTAAATTAAATAGAAATGACATTACGCTTAATACAGGTGAAACAAATGCCAACAAAAGGGATATGATGGAAATAAGGATAGGGCCTAATATTATATAAAATAGGGTTAGTATAGTTCCCTTAAAATATAACCTCAAATTGTCAAATTCCCTACCATCATCTAAACTGTCATATGATTCCTTAACGGTAGACTTGATTTCCTCTTTTTTATCAAAATAATCGCTGAAGTTATCCCTGATTAGCAGTATGAACATTAAAAGATACAATATGCTTATAATTAATATTAACAATGAAAATAAAATGTTGACTTCAGTAAACTTATAGAATTGGAATAGAAAACCAGTTGCAAAAGGTATTAAACATACGCTTGCCAATGTAAACATGTTTAAAATCATTACGGAATGTTTAATCCTTTTAAAATTGAAAAGAATCACATCGGTTTCCCAAAAATTATACACCAAATAAAAACTGATGAAATAAATTAAGACTGAAGGACCTAAATAGGATATTAAGTAATCAGTTAAATTAGCACCTGACTGTATTTCTGCAACAGTTGGAACCGCAATTTCCAAAACAAGAATGGTCATTGCAATTGCAAATACACCATCAGTTACAGCCATATGCCTGTCTTTAATATTATTAGAAAAAGTTTTTTTTAATGGCATAATTATTAATAAATCTTTTATGCTATATATTCTTTTTTCTATGAACTTAAAACTTTAATTCATTCAAATATATCTTTATTCAATGAACTTAAAACTTTGATCCATTCAAATATATCTTTATTCAATGAACTTAAAACTTTGATCCATTCAAATATATCTTTATTCAATGAACTTAAAAATATAAATCATCCAGACACATCTTTATTCTATGAACTTAAAAATATAATTTATCAGAAAAAATTAGAGATTTAAAAAAAAAGAAGTAGATAAGAAAAAATCTTATCTAAATTGAAGTCCAACCACCATCAATGCAGATTAATTGACCTGTACAGAAGCTTGAAGCATCTGATGCCAAGTAAATTGCAATACCATCTAATTCACCAGGAGCACCTACTCTTCCCATTGGGCAGTATGCTTGGATTACAGGTGCAAATTCAGGTGAGTCAATTACTTCTGCAGTCATTTCAGATGCGAAGTATGCTGGACCAATTGCATTAACAGTAATGTTGTATGGAGCCCATTCAACAGCTAAGTCTTGGGTGAGATTTTTTACTCCACCTTTTGAAGAAGTGTAAACGCTTACTCCTCCACCTGCAATGGATACTCTAGAGTGGATTGAACCTAAATTAATGATCTTACCGTATTTTTGTTCAACCATGAATTTTCCAACAGCTCTTGAAGCATAGTAAACACCACTTAAATCGATTTTCAAATGTTTGTCCCATTCTTCGATTGTTTGTTCAAGAGCAGGCTTCATATGTCCGACACCAGCACTGTTTACTAAAATGTCAATTCTTCCGAATTTATCTATAACCTTTTGTACAGATTCTTCCACATTGTCATAGTCAGTTACGTCAGTTACTGCATACATGACTTCTACACCGAATTCATCTGCAATTTCTTCTGCAACAGCTTTCAATTTGTCTTCACGTCTAGCAAATAATGCAAGTTTAACCCCTTGGCTTGCAAAAGCCTTTGCAATTTGCACACCTAAACCTGAAGATCCACCGGTTATTACTGCTATTCTATCCTTGATATCGAAATAATTTTTCATAATATCACCTGCAACTATTTAAATAGTCTGTAATGAAAAATATATTAAAAACCTTATATAAAATTATACTTAAATATGTAAAGTATTTTAAAAAATAGGCAAAATATTGAAAAATGTTTAATTTTTGGCTTTGTTGAAATCCTATAATCTATATAAAAATTTTTAAAAATTACTGTTAAAAAGATTTAAAATAAAATTTTAAAAAATGTTTTCAACAGCCCCTAATTTTTAAAATTAAATACCATCCATTTGAAACTTATAAAAAAGTTCCTTTAAAATAAAACACCAAATAAATCAAAATAATACAATTTTTAAAAAAAGTATTACTAAAACTGGAAAAATATGAAAAAACTTAATAACAAAGGATTATAAAAGTATTATTATAGAATAAGATTTTTTTAAAAAAAAAATTAAAATTATCTGTTAATAAAATTCACATTTCCAATTAAAATTAATAATTAAGCCTAAAAATGAATTAATTCAAAATATAGACTTAATTATGAGCTATTAATTTTAATTGAGATATGAGAAGGTTTAATCTATTTAAATTAAATTTTTAAATATTACTGGGGAGTAATATAGATTGATTTGATTTGGAAATTAATTTAAATTTATTGATTTGATTTGATGATTAAATCTTCTTTTTTTGTCTGAATTTCGAGAATAAAAACTTTTTAATGTTTTGTTTGTTTTGGAATTAGATAAAACAATATGGTTTTACTTTTTTTAAGCACTAGACTTCCTTTAGAAGTATAGATAGCTTTTTTTATCTTTGAAATACAATTAATAAAAATCTATTTTTTAACATTTTATTTAATTATTATCGTTCAACAGTCTAATTATTTGTTTCTTGGTCCGAGTTGACTAATTGTATTATGAAACTCCTTCATAGTCCTTTGGAATTTTTCCCCTTCAGATGCTGAAATCCATTCAAATCTGAATCTTTCCTTGTCAATTCCAAATTCCTCTATGATGTCCTTAGTCATCAGTGCCCTTCTATTCCATTTGTAGTTACCTGCATCATAGTGACAGTCACCAATGTGACAGCCTCCTACAAATACTCCATCAGCACCTTCCTTAAATGCTTTGAATACCATAGAAGGATTGATTCTGCCAGAACACATAACCCTTATGATTCTGACATTAGGAGGATATTGCATACGTGCAGTTCCTGCAGTATCCGCACCGCCATAACAACACCAGTTACAACAAAAACCTACTATTTTAACATCTTCTGCCATAAGATCAACTCCCTTTAAAAGTCTTCTTTCATTGGACTGTATAATGGAGGTTTTTCATCACCAATACCAGCTACATATCCAGTATGAACTTCGTATTTCTTTTGAAGTTTATGGAATATCTTGGACACTGGAATTTCCATTGGACATACGTCATCACATTGGCCACAATTAATGCAGCTTGGACTCATATGAGACAATCTTACACCATGGAATCCTAATGGGTCAGGTGGTGATTGAGGGTCATCCTTAAAGTAAGGCTTTTCAAGTTCACATTCATGACACCAACAGATAGGGCAGACATCACGGCAAGCAAAACATTTGATGCACTTGTTCCATTGTGCTTCCCATTCTTCAAATGATAAGCCATCATCCAATTGTTTGCCTACATTTTTATTGCCCATCTTAATCATGATGTTTTCAACTTTGTCCCTCATTTCCATAGCTTTTTGGGAAGGTGCTTTAGTTTCAATAAAGCCTTCAGCAATAGCTCCGTCAATTATTTCCTGACCTTTTTCGCTGTTGATTTCAACAAATGTCCAACCAGGTTCACTGCCCCAGTTACCACATGCAATGTCAGCATTACGAGGAACTTTTAGTTCACATCTTTGACAGTTGTCACGACGTCCGTAACCTTCCTCTTCTAAATCGTCAATCTTGATTCCGATTTCTTCACCATCATCAAGCTCGATGATGAATTTTCCTTTATCGATTTCTTCCTTGACAACCTTGGAAGAATCAACATTATAGAATTTTTCTATCATTTCCTGTGCAACTTCAGGCCTTACGGTACCACCACAGTTCAATCCAACAGTGATGATCTTATCCCCATCAATTCTGTGCCTTTTAACCAATTCATTAATAGCCTTTGCATCACAAGGCTTTACAGCAACAGCTATTTTTTCATCAGCTAAAAAATCAGAAATCAAGTCACTTACCATTGTAGGTGCACAATGCAAGGAACCGCATGTTTCAATGACTTCTTCTGCACTTGTTAAAAGCCTTGGAACACCATCATAGACATCAACGCCCTTATTAAGAGTCAATACACCATCAACTATTTCATTAGCTAATAAATATTGGAAAATAGAACTTACTGCTCCTCCACATGCTCCACTATCAGTTATTTCATTTGCTTTACTTTTAGCAAGAATAAATTTTTCACTCATTTTATCACCGATATCAAGCAAGCTCATCTAATATTTCCACTTCACCTAAATTATCATTTTCAATTTCTGCAGATATGTCAAAGGATTGTTCCAAACCTTCACAGTTAGTGAAAGTTCCTGCCTTTTCCCCCCAGGATTTACCTGGAAGAATCACATCTGAGATTTTTGCAAATGCATTGTCTTCATTGGAAATATTTACAATGAAAGCTTTTCCTTTTATGTCATCTTTAGATAGATACTCAAATGGATTATCCTTAACGACAATAAGGACTTTAGAGTCACCAATAATGTTCTTTACTTCTTCAACATCCCATGAATCCAATTTGTTCATTGCACCTTTCATGTTAGGGGCATTGAATACAGGCAATAGCTTTGCACCATTTTCTCCAGCTAAGGATTCCAATAATGCAAAGTCATCCTTGCAGCAGACCTTGTTTGCAATGATTATTGAATTTTCATCCAACTTGCCTTTTACAGCATCGATCTTATCACCGAGATGACCATCGAATTGAATGAATTCATCTGCATTCAAAGAAGTAATTGATTTTTCCACATCATCTAAATTAATGAGGCATGCCCCATTTTCTTTAGACAACACTATTCTTCTAGCCAATAAAGGATTTTCTCTATAAATGTCCCCTATAGCCAATATAGTCTTTGCACCTGCTATATCATCATAGCTTGCTACATCAACTGCGAAATTAGGGAAATTATATCCATAAAATCCTATTTTTTCACAACCAAAACCATCAGCAAATTCCTTAATCCTATCAAGCTCTTCATTAGTGCTGTTGCCTGAACAGATAATGGCTAATTCACTTGCATCTATGGAAGCTAACTGATCTTTAATGAGCTTAAAGACAGTTTCATAGTCAGATTCCTCAAGTTCGCCATTTTTCACTATTGAAGGATTTTCAATTTGATTGTCAAATTGCAAGATGGAATTTCGACCGTTTAAACAATTTTTACCTTCATTTATAGGATGCCTTTTGTACGGATAGGTCCCAACTACTGCTCCATCTTTTGAAACAATATTCAATCCACACCCTACAGAACATGAAGGACATATTGTATGTTTTATGTCTAACATAAAATTCTATCTCCAAAAATTTTCTCTTAAATAATCAAATCATTTTGAAAAATAATAAATTTTAAAAAAGAGATCATTAGAAAGACTAATGAATCTGATTTAGAAAAATCATTTTATCCCATCAAAACGATTCAATTAGGAAATTACCTAAATTAAGAAATTATCCTCTAAATACTTAATTATTAAAATAAGCAATTTATAATGCAATTATACCTCGATAAAGGATAGAAAAATCAATTATAAAGGACAATATAACAATAAACTTAAATTTTAATAAACAAGCAAATGTGATTAAAATAAGAAAATCACACTTTTTATATATTTAGTAATACTCATATAAACATTTGTAAAAAAATAGCAAAATTTAATTTATTTAAAATTAATATTTCTTGAAAATAAAGAACCATATTTAGTAATATGATGTTAAACTTTATAAAAAGTTGTAAAAGTTAATATAAGCAACTTTATATCATTTATTTTGAAAAAGTAATAATTTTATTATAAAAGAATTTTAGTGAAAAAATATTTTATTAAAAAAAAACCCAATGAATCGATTATTTTAAAGAAAAAACTAATTTAAATACTGTTTTATAGAACTAAAAGATTTATAAACATTTTATTTAAATAAGAAGCCATTTAATTAAAGATAAAAATAAGTAATACTTTTTTTAAAATTTGTATTAAATAATACTTTTTATAAAATTTGTATTAAATAATACTTTTTATAAAATTTGTATTAATATTTTAAAGAAAATTCAAAATACCATTCCCACCACAACCATTTTAATCATTCCCAAAAAGTAAAAGATTATTTCAAAAAAGAATTTTATGAGTTTTTCAGAACAAATTATTTTATAAAATATTTGTAATAAAATATAATAAAAAAGTATTACAAAATTTTTTAATGACTTAAATTAAAGTAGAGTCGAAACAAGAAATATTAATCTTTTAAAATTTAAAAAAAAAATAAATAATAGATTTTTTAAAAAAAATAATAAAAATTCATTAGCAAAATAATATAAAAAGTTATAAAAACCAAATTAACAAATTTGTTAGAAAAAAATAAAAATCTTTATATTAATTTTTATTAGAAAATAACAACAATCAATTTATTATTAGCATAAATAAGCAAATAAATGAGTTTATCAATAAAAATAAAGAAAAAAATTAAAAATTAAAAAAAAACTAGTAATAAAAACATTTATATAAGTATTACTATTAATAGATATTTGATTATTATTAGAATAATCGTCTTTTGTATTTGGAATGCCAACCAATTGCAAGTTGAATATGCTTATATCTTATTGGGATATAATGAATAGAGTTAAAAAAGTAAAAGAGTTTAAATGAGTTTAAATATAGTTTTTAATTTGTGATAGCCAGCTATACCCATAAAATTTTCAGCATAAATCAATATTTAAAATAATTAATTTAATGATTTTAGGTATGAATGTTTTAAGGATTCAATTGAGGATTTGTAGATTTGATTTGAATTTCCATAATAAATCAAAATATAATCAAATTATTCATTATATTTAATCTCCACTCTTAATAAATATCAAAAGAGGTTATGTTATGCATAGTTCCGCAGTAGTACAAAGTATTCTAAACATTGCATTAGAAACTGCAGAAGACTATGATGCAAATAGCATCACAGAAATCAATATCGAAGTTGGAAAATTAAATCTTATGACAACAGATAAGATAAAATATATATTTGATGTTTTATCAAAGAACACAATAGCAGAAAATGCAGATTTAATCATTAATGAAACCGAAGTCAAAATCAAATGTAACGATTGTAGTTACATTGGATCAATAGATAAGGCCAATAATAAAATGTCCCCAATGGCTTTATGCCCAAATTGTGGCAGTCCCAGAGTAAATGTATTGTCTGGATATGACTTAAAAATTGGGAATATAACTATAGAAAAGCCATAGAGAAATAAAATAAAAAAGTTATTCATTAAATTTCACAATAAACCATATTACACCACAATAATAAAAGCTTTAAATATTCAAAATTCATAAAGCAAAAATTCACAATAAACCATTAAAGAAATAGGGATTTTTTATTTTTTTCAATACAGGACACAAAAAAATAGCCTACGATTTAAAAATTCTTTTCAAAAATAATAAAATTAGAAAAAATAAAAAAATTCTTTTAGAAAAAATTAGTATTATAAATATGAAAAAAAGTATTACTAAAATTAAATAAGATTTAGAAACTGCTTAAATGATAAAAAATTATCTTATAAAAGGTAAAACCAAAAAATAAACGTTTTTAAAAGAATTTTTAGATTTATAAATAATTTTTAGAAAAAAAAATAAAAATAAATAAAAATCAAAAGAATTCCAAATTATAGAAGAAATATAAAAAAAATAAAAAAAACTTCAAATAATCATAATTACAATCAAAAAAAGATAAAAACATCCTAATTTATATAAAAAGACAATAAAATTCATAAAATTTAAAAAAAACAAAAAATACTTAAAAATAATTAAAAATATAGTAATAAAAACATTTATATAAGTATTACTGAATATAGAAATTTGATTATTTTTATGAAAAATAATCTAAATAGTGAAAACTATTTAAAAAATTTTTACATTTTAATAAAATATGAGATAATTATAACAATAGTCAATAGACTTTTTTAAAACTATTAGAATTAAATATTTTAATCAACATCTAAAATATTTAAATATTTTTTTATCACCATATTCTAATTATTTCTATTTTATCATAAGTCAAATGTAAAAATTAAATAATTTAGAGAAATTTTAAATGAATATCTGATTTGAGAAATTCATTGAAATCTTAAAAGTGGCTTTTTAAAAATTCACAATTGGTAGCTAAACTAAAAAGATCATTGATTGGAAAAAAGCCACTTAAACACAATGGTAACTAAAATTTGAAAAAGGGCTAATATAAAAGATGGTAGTTATACAAAAAAGAACACTTTTTAAAAAATGGTTCTGATTTGTTTTTCTAAGAGAACCATATATAAACCCTAATAAAACTTAAAAAAACTTATTAGGACAAAATTAAAATTCACTAAAAAATATTCCAAAGGGAATGTCCCCATATAAAATTGAAATTTTTCAAATAATGTCAAGGACATTCCAAAAGAGTACATCAATAAAATATTGAAATTTTTCAAAAAATGTCAAGGACATTCCAAAAGGGATATTTCTAAAAATTCACATTAACCTCTTTAATGAACTTTCATATCTATATTCAATTAAAATTTTTCTCTAAAAATTTATTTGATATGAATTTTAAAGGTGCAAAAATGCCAATATATGATGACAGAATAGATTTATATACTCCTAATGGTAACTTAATAGAATCTGATGTCCCATTGGAAGCAATAAGCCCTATGAGAAATCCTGCTATAGAAAATATTATTTACAATATTAAAAGATCTGTAGCAGTGAATTTAAGTGGGATTGAAAAAGGGCTTAAGAGAGGAGCATTAGGAGGAAAGGGTAGATTTATCCCAGGACGAGAACTTGATTTACCAATTACAGAAAATGCTGAAATAATTGGTGAAAAAATTAAAAAAATGGTAAGAATTAGTGATGAAGATGATACTTCTGTTTCCTTAATCAATGGCGGAAACCAACTTTTGGTTCAAGTGCCTAAAGAAAGGATTGCAATGGCAGGGGATTATACTGTTTCTTCCATGGTAACTGGAGCTGCAGTTACACAATCAATTATTGATACATTTAATGTTAACATTTTTGATGCATCAACTGTAAAAACTGCAGTCATGGGAGCCTATCCTCAAACACTGGATTTAAGTGGTGCTAACATCAGTGCAATCTTAGGGCCGCCAGTACTTTTTGAAGGATTAGGATACGGTCTTAGAAACGTTATGGCAAACCATGTAGTTGCCATTACCAATAAGAACACATTAAATGCTGCAGCATTATCTTCAATTATGGAACAAACTGCAATGTTTGAAACAGGTGATGCAACTGGAGCCTATGAACGTAGCCATTTATTAGGATTAGCTTTTCAAGGATTAAATGCAAATAATTTAGTTTATGAATTAGTTAAGGAAAATGGTAAAGGAAGTGTAGGTACAGTTATTCAAACTCTTGTAGGAAGAGCTCTTGAAGATGGAGTCATTAGAGTTGCCAAAAAAATGAATTCTGGATATGACATGTATGAACCTGTAGATTGGGCATTATGGAATGCTTATGCAGCTGCAGGATTATTAGCCGCTAACATTGTAAACTGTGGTGCTGCAAGAGCGGCTCAAGCAGTAGCATCAACTGTACTTTACTATAATGATATTTTAGAATATGAAACTGGACTCCCAGGCGTAGATTATGGTAGAGTAGAAGGTGTAGGGGTAGGATTTAGTTTCTTCTCCCACTCCATTTATGGAGGTGGCGGACCAGGTACTTTCCATGGAAACCATGTAGTTACAAGACATAGTAAAGGTTATGCAATACCTTGTGCAGCAGTTGCTATGTGTTTAGATGCAGGAACTCAGATGTTTTCAGTAGAAAGAACCTCTGCATTAATCGGTACAGTATACAGTACCATTGATACATTAAGAGAGCCTATTAAATTTGTAGCAGAAGGTGCTGGGGAAATTAAAGAGAATATTTAAAGGGGAAACTATGAGCGCTGAAAAAGAAAATAACATTAATGCTGCAGATGAAATCTCTACAGAAGAAATTAGTGAAGAACTTAATGATGAAGTGAAGTTAAGGATAAAAGCTACAGATAAACTTAGCATTAAAAGAGATGCCAACACTAAAAATGAAGAATGTGAAGAGAATTCTGGTGAAGTATGTGAAATTATTGATATAAAAATAGTCCCATACAGATTTTTAAAACCAGAAACATCTGAAAAAGTATTAAATGAAATCTTTGAACTTGATGGAATCATAAGAGGAATAGTCCATGGACCATCACTACCAAAAACCGTTTACTATGGCCCTGCAAGAGGAACACCAGTAAACCACCAATATAGAAAGAAAATTAATGTTAAAGGTCAAGACATTGATTTGAGACTGCTTATTGGAGAGATAATCTTAACAGTGAATGTTAAATTATTGAATGACATTATGGAATCCATCGAAAAAATACTTGATGAAACCTTATCCTTTAAATATATCTTAATAATTGGTATTTTTACTAAAACTCAAATAACAGTAAGTGATTATTTGAAATATGGAACCAACTTTGAAAATGTGATAGATGAAAGATATATAGGTATGGTTGATTCACGTACTCGAAGCTCTGAAACAATAAAAATGATTTAAGGTGAAAATATGACATATAATGCTCAATTTTGTCCTGGAGAAACTAAAATTGCAGAAAACAGAAGAAAACACATGAATCCCAATCACCAATTAAAAGTTATTAGAGAAATTTCAGATGAAGGACTTGTGAGAATTTTAGGCCATAGAACTCCTGGAGAAGATTATAAAAAAGTGCATCCCCCATTAGATGAAATGGATTTAAACGAAGACCCTGTAAGAGATTTAGTTGAACCGATTCATGGAGCTAAAGAGGGAATACGTGTAAGATATATTCAGTTTGCAGATTCAATGTACAATGCTCCTTCCCAACCATATGATAGGGCAAGAACTTATATGTGGAGATATAGGGGAGTGGATACTGGAACCTTATCTGGAAGGCAAGTTATTGAAATAAGGGAATCTGACTTGGAAAAAATTTCCAAGGAATTAGTGGAAACCGACCTATTCGACCCTGCAAGATCAGGTATGAGAGGTGCAACAGTACATGGACACTCATTAAGATTGGATGAAAACGGTTTAATGTTTGATGGTTTGCAAAGATATGTTTTTGATGAAGAGACTGGTCATGTAACTTATATCAAAGACCAAGTAGGTCGTCTTCTTGACGAAAGCGTAGATGTTGGAGAACCACTACCTGAAGACTATCTTAAGGAGATTACTACAATTTACAGAGAGGATAACATCGGTTTAAGATCAGATAAAGAACTTATCGAAGTTATAGAGAATATCCACACTTCCCGTACTGAAGGAGGTTTTGGTTTGAATGTATTTAAAGACGATTTGAAAAAGAGATTAGGTGATGACTAATGACTAAAGGAGAAAAACTGGATAATAAACGTTTTCTAGATGCTTTAACTCAAAAATTTAAAGGTGAAGACCAAGAAAACCAACAAACCAGTTTCTACTGTTTCGATGGGTGGAAACAATCTGCACGTAAAAGAGAATTCTTTGATGCTGCAAATAAATTAGCTAAAAAAAGAGATAATTTACCGTTCTATAACCCAGATATTGGAGTGCCTTTAGGTCAAAGACAATTGATGAGTTATAAAATATCTGGTACTGATGATTATGTTGAAGGGGATGACTTGCACTTTTGTAACAATGCTGCCATCCAACAATTGGTTGATGACATTAAAAGAACTGTGATTGTAGGTATGGACACTGCACACTCTGTATTGCAGGAAAGACTTGGTGTAGAAGTTACTCCTGAAACAATAAATGAATATATGGAAACAATCAACCATGCACTTCCAGGAGGAGCAGTAGTTCAAGAGCATATGGTAGAAGTGCACCCAAGTCTTGCATCAGACTGTTATGCAAAAATCTTTACTGGAAATGATGAATTGGCCGATGAACTCGACAAAAGAGTATTGATTGATATCAATAAGGAGTTCCCTGAAGAACAGGCAGAAATGCTTAAGGAATATATAGGCAATAAAACATACCAAGTCAGTAGGGTTCCTACATTAGTAGTCAGAGCTTGTGATGGAGGTACTGTATCAAGATGGTCTGCTATGCAAATTGGTATGAGTTTCATTACTGCATATAGTTTATGTGCAGGGGAAGCTGCTATTGCAGACTTTTCATATGCAGCAAAACACGCTGATGTAATCGGTATGGCTGCAATATTACCAGCAAGACGTGCAAGAGGAGCTAACGAACCAGGAGGAGTACCATTCGGAATATTTGCTGACATGATTCAAACATCAAGAATCAGTAAGGATCCTGCTGAAATTACCTTAGAGGTAATCGGTGGAGCTGCTACTTTATACGACCAAGTGTGGTTAGGTTCATACATGTCTGGTGGTGTAGGATTTACACAATATGCAAGTGCAACATATACTGATGACATATTGGATGACTTCATTTACTATGGAAAAGATTATGTAGAAGAAAATTATGGAATGTGCCAAGCAGAAGCTAACTTTGACAATGTAAAGGATATTGCTACTGAAGTTACCCTTTATGGTTTAGAACAATACGAAATTCCAACATTGCTTGAAGACCACTTTGGTGGTTCACAAAGAGCATCTGTTATTTCCGCAGCTGCAGGATGTTCTGTAGCATTTGCAACTGGAAACTCAAATGCAGGAGTGAATGGTTGGTATCTCAGTATGATTGAACATAAAGAAGCTCACAGCAGATTAGGATTCTATGGTTATGACTTGCAGGACCAATGTGGTGCAGCTAATTCATTGTCAATTAGAAGTGATGAAGGATTGATTCATGAATTGAGAGGTCCGAACTATCCTAACTATGCTATGAATGTAGGACACCAGCCGGAATATGCGGGAATTGCACAAGCACCTCATGCTGCAAGAGGAGATGCATTCTGTGTTAATCCATTAATCAAGATTGCATTTGCAGATAATAACTTATCCTTCGACTTTGAACATCCAAGAAAATGTATTGCTAAAGGTGCATTAAGAGAATTCGAAGCAGATGGGGAAAGAAGCATTATTTTACCGGCATCAGGAAAATAATCAAAATACCAAATCATATAAAAAAACTGAGGAATTCTTTGGTTATAAAATACTGCTAATAAAGAAAGAATTATTGAATATTTTTTAATATTTTATATAATTCTTTTTTATTAGTGAATTTAAAAGGCAAATCGCAAAAATAAGATTTTATAAAAAACAGAACATGAAAAAACGAATCAACAAAATAAAACTCAAAAAAAATTCAAAAAAATTCACAATAACAGATAAAACCTAAAATTTAAAAAAAACTTATTAAAATGGGATACTATGATACATAGGGAAGTTTATTTAAATGACTTAATGAAATACAAGGACAATAACAAAATTAAGTTAATTAGGGGAATGAGACAATCTGGAAAAACAGTTATTGTGAAAGAATTTGTGAAGGAATTGGAAACTGACAAAAACAATAATATCATTTACATAGAATGCAATACAGATTGTGACTTATTAAAATTAAAAAACAACTTAGAAGATTCTAAATTGCCAAATTTAATCAATAGAAAAATTAAGATCGATAAAAACAATTATATTTTCTTTGATGAAATTCAAGACTTATTCAACTGGAAATATATATTGCCTGAATTGTTGTCAAAAATTAATGAAAATAAGAACATAACCATCGATTTATATTTTATTGGAATCAATTTTAAGAGATTGAAAAACTTCTTTAAATTAGAATATAATCATTTTGAGTACAATGAGATTAATGTATTGCCTTTATCATTTAGAGAATTTTTGGAATTGAAACATGACTTTAATAAAGTTCATCTGGATAAGGCATCAAAAGAGGAAAGAGACGAAATTTTGATCCAAATACTGAACAAAAAAACTGAATTTGAGATAGATAAAAATAAGGATTACTCTAAAGAGTTTAAAGAGTATGTAAAATATGGGTCACTACCTTTATTGTTTGAATACAACAATAAAAAGAATATTTTAAAGAATTTGGTCTTTGGAGTTTACAACACAATTTTCCTACAGGACATGATTAAAAGAAATTCCATAAAAAATGTTTTATTGCTTGAGAGAATCATAAAATACACATTACTCAATCTAGGAAATGTTACATCATCAAAAAACTTATGCAAATATCTTAAAAAGGACTGTAAAAAAACTACACCAACTACAGTGCTTGATTATTTGAAAATATTAGAGGATTCATATCTTTTTTATTCCGTCTCCAGATATGACATTGCAAAAGATAAGGAATTGAAAACATTGCCTAAATATTACATTGGAGATATTGGAATCAATAATGCAATAATGGGATTCAATGAAGACATTGCAAATAATATTTTGGAGAATATTGTATTTTTAGAGTTATTGCATAGGGATTGTGAAATACGAATTGGAAAATACAATAATAAGGAAATAAGTTTTGTTGTTAAAACCAATGAAACAAGAAAATATTATCAAATCTGCAAATGCGTAAATGATAAAGATGCACTTAATGAAAAATGCGAATCCTTAGAATTGATTAAGGACAATTATGAAAAAATCATCATAACCTTAGAAAAAAATCTGAAAAAAGAATTGAAAGGGATAAAATTAGTTAATATCATTGATTTCTTATTAGAAGATTGTTAATCAATACCACTAAGAAAAAAAATGGATAAATAACTTTAAAAATTTAAAATTGAAAAATAAAATATTTGAAAAACTTAAAAAAAATAAAAAGGATTAAACAACTACACTATTTGAAGCAGCAAGATTCCTTGGAGGAGCATTCTTTACTAAAAATCCTTTGAAAATTCCAATAAATTTCATCCTATCACTACGAGTGGCATCCACAGATGATGTATGGTCGTCCTGCACATATAATCTCATAATATAATTATCCTTATTTTTTGGAATTAAGGTAAAAAATCCTTTTTCCCAAAGATTACAATCTTCATAACGATATAAATTGTATCCATCAATTGTAACTTCCACTACCTCATATCTTCTTGATTGATCAGCATTCATATAGGTTTTAAATCATTGGCTCCAATTTTTAATATTGCCGCTGAAATATTGTCTATAGTAAAATTACAGGTATTGGCATCAGTTTGAAGATTTTAAGCTTCTGCAGGAATGTAAAAGGTGTTACCTCCAATATTCACTGTCTTATCTACTGCATTGACACTTGAAACAGCAAGAATAAGTATTCCAATAGTCATCAATAATAATAAATACTTATTAATTTTCAAATTATCACCCAATTATCGATTATTATTAATTCTATGTTGTGTAACATTACTTAAATAATTTAAGTAAAAACATATATTTATCATATGTATATTTGTATAATTATATTTAAATATTTAACATTATTCAAGTAAGAATCATAATAAAAATTAGCCATTATAAAAATTTTAAAAAAAAAGCTAATCAAAAAGATTTGCTAAAAAAAGAAAAAATAAAAAAAAAGTTAAAAAGGATTAAATTTAAAACATCCAAATTCAAGAAAAAAAGAATTAAAAAGGATTGAATTCAAAACAATCCAAATTCAAGAAAGAAAAAGATTAAATTTAAAATAATTCAAATTCAAGAAAAAAAGGATTGAATTTAAAACAATCCACTTTCTTCTAAACGTCCTTCAAAGTAATGTGTTGCCTTATCTGCTTTTTCCTTTATGACCACAAGTATAATGACAGTTACAACTGCCATAGCTATTAAAGTAATCAATGCAGGAATATAATTTGACCAGATACAGCCTAACTGGGCTTCACGCAATAAAGTGATTGCATAGGTCATCGGCAAATAAGGATTTGCCATATCAAAGATAGGAGCCATAATCTCTACAGGATAAATTCCTCCAGTACCAGAAATCTGGAATACTAAAAGAACTATGGCAACTGCCTTTCCAACATCTCCCAATGCTGATACAAATGAATATATCATTGTCATGAATACACCCGATATGATATAGGACGACAATATAAACAGGAATTCATTTGCAATGTATATTCCCAATACATGTGCTCCAATTATTGTAACTGTAGCCTGCATAATACTCATGAAGTTAAATAAAGCCAATTTACCAGCATACATCTCAAGAGGAGTGTATTTGGTTCCATAACTGACTCCAGGCTTTAATAATGCACAAGTAATTAATCCTCCAACCCACATGGACAATACCAAATAGAATGGAGATACTTGAGATCCATAATCAGGAACTGGGAATACCTCTTCCCTCTCCAATTTAACAGGAGAATAGAAATAGTCACCAAGAATAGTTTCATTTATACCAGTTAATGCTGCTAAAGAATCAGCAGATGCACCTAATGAACTTGCTGCTGAGAATAATCCTTGTGCAGCAGCATTTGAAAGCATTTCTGAACCAGCTGCAAGGCTTAATGAACCTTCTGCAAGCTGAACAGAACCATCTGCAAGGGCAACAGAACCATTAGCCAACTGGCTAGCACCACCAGCAACCTTGCTTGAACCATCAGCAACTTTAGAAGACCCTTCTGCAAGCTCAACAGAACCGTCAGCTAACTTGCTGGCACCACCAGCAACTTGACTGGTACCATTTGAAAGTTCACCTACTCCACTAACATAGTCTTTTACTGGACCATCAGGTATCAAAGATGGGTCAACTGCAGATTCAAGCTCTTCAGAACCTTGTTCAACTTTGCTGGCTCCATCTTTAAGAGCAGAAGAACCTTCCTTCACAGCATCCTTACCTTTATTGACTGCAGCAGCACCTTCCTGTACTTGGCTGGCACCGTCTTCAACTTGGCTAGCACCGGATTTTACCTTGCCAGCACCTGCCTTAACTTGACCTTCTCCAGCGGCTACCTTGCCAGCACCTGCAGATACCTGACTTGCACCGGCCTGTAGCTGATGACCTCCACTAGCCAACTTGCTGGCACCGGCAGCAAGACCTTGCTGCAATTCACCAAGCTTGCCATAGGCTGCAAGGTCAATTATTTCAACGATTTTAGCATTCAATGCCAAATAAACCGCATTAGAACCAGAATCAGTTAGCTTAGCACCAACAGGATTTGCTTTCATATTTACAACATATTCAAGCTTTGCCTGTTGAGGATTATCAGTTGTAATCGAAACAACATTTTCACTCAGGTTTTTGGGTATTACGATACCGGCATAATAGTCACCTCTATAAACGCCATCTCGCAATTCCTTTTCCGATACGAAAGTCCATTTAAATTTATCATTATCCTTAAGAGAATCGACAAGCTCTTTTCCAACGTTTATGTCCTTGCCATTGAAAGTGGTTCCATTATCCATATTTGCAATAGCAAATTCCACATTGCCTGTATTTCCATAAGGGTCCCAACATGCTGCTATATTGATAAGAGCATAAAGGGAAGGCAAGAGGATTAATCCTATTAAAATGATAGTTACAATAGGATTTGAAAACGCCGCTTTGAAATCGCTCCTCATTATCTCAATAATATTTCTAGGATGTTTCAACATCTTAAATACACCATTTTCCTATAAATCCTCATTCTTATAATTCCAAATAAAAATTTGAAATTGATAAAAATTTTGATATACATTATTATTTCTAATCTTATATCTTATAAATTTTTAGGGACTTGAAATTTTTAGTTCTCAGATAATTGTTTTATGGCTGTTTTTTGAGTGAAAATCCTTGTGATATGGTTAGTGCTCCTAAAATTACATTCAGAAAATACAGTTTTTGCTACTGATTTTTGTTGTTATATTTGTGTGATTTGCTTTAATATTTAATCCTTGTTTGAGTATTTTGAAAAAAAATCCTCGATTTTTTCCACCGTGCTGGTTTAAATTTCCAATGAATCTAACAATTTTCAATAAATTCTTATTTTAATTTTTATTGTTATAAGGAATTTTTCTTTATATTATTTTTCTTTGTTTTTTTATTGAATACGGTTTAATGGATATAGGTTAAAAATGTCATATAAGTCTTGTTCTGCTGAATTTTTCTTTGGGGAAAATGAAAAGGGACAATTTTGTATTTGCTGGTTCCTAATTGGTAGTTTTTATAGTTATTAATATACTTTTATCAAAGTATTAATAAGGTCTCATTTTCTTATTATTCATCTTTTTTTTGAATGTTTTCTAAAAAATTTCATCAAAAAAAGTCTTGCATCATGGGGGGTGAGCTCTAGAATGGATTAAAATTGCAACAGGGGGCATTGAATTGTAATCTAGTACAATAGTAGTTTTAAATTCAATATATTATCCTTTTGGAAGATGAATAACTCCATTTTTGATATTTAGTTTTTTCCAGATGTTTTTTTAGTCTTTTTTTTATTTTCTGTGGAAATTAATATATACACGTCCACATGGTGTGACATTCAACAATAATAATGTCTTTTTTCCCATCTTCTTTTCTTTTGAAGAATTTTCTTTGAATTTAATATATTCTCTTTTAATCGATTTTAAGAGCGTTTCTTCTTTCCATTTTTTCTGAAAAAATTTTGTAGACTTGAATCTGCACTTAAAACTTCTGAAAATATTAAAGTATCTGCAGAGTTCTTTTTTTTTGGAATTAAGTTCAATTTAATATGAATTTAATATCCTAATCCAAAGAACAATGCTGATAAAAATTATTTAAAAGCAAATATAATTGTTTTATTTAATTCTTTAAAACCATGGAATGCTAACATTTCAATAAGTTTTTTTCTAGAATCCATAATTTTAAATATTTCATTCAGCAAAATATAATTAGGGTCTGGAATTATCTAAATTATAAATCTGTGACTCATTTTTATTACCAATAATTATATTTATAATGAAATAGTATTTAAATTTTATTGATAATAGGGCCCTATTTTTTCATATAACTAAGAATGCTTTTGTATTTTTAGAATCAAAAGAAAAATTATGGGTTAGAATACAAAAATATGAATTTTTAGAGGATTTTTTCTAAAAAATTTTCAGGCCCCTAAAATTTTAATAAATAATTTTAAAAAATATTTTAATAAAATTTATAAACATCTAAACAAAAAATATACTATACTAAAAACTTATTAATTAAAATTTTAAACTAATAAATGAATATTTTGAAGAAAATAGGTCATTAGTCTAATTAAAAAATTTGAAAAATAATGAAGGTTGTTTAAATAATGAAATTCAAGAAAAGCATTCTTGTCATTAGTTTAATAATCTTTTTGCTTAACATTGCGACTGTTGCAGCAAGTGATATTGAAGACGCCATCCAGACTAATGATGGGTCCAATGCCATCTTAACTGGCGAAAGCGATAATGCTCTACAGATTCTCAGTGAAGACATATCAACTGCTGAAGATAATGTTCAATTGAAAGAGCAGACAGATGAAAATGAAATAATCTCATCAGAAGATAGCAATGATATCGATGATGGAAGCTTTACAGCTTTGCAAAAGAAGATTGATGAAGCCGAATGGGGATCTACAATCATTTTGAATAAAGATTATACTTATGATGAAGGATTTAGCAATAGAGGAATCATAATAGATAAAAATTTGACAATCAACGGAAATGGACATACATTAAATGGATTGTCAAAATCAAGAATTTTTTTAATTAGGTTTGGCTTGATACTGAATCATCAAGTAACATTAAACAATATTAAGTTTACTAACGGCTATAGCGATTTGTATGGTGGAGCAATATTCAACTATGCAAATTTAACAGTTAACAAATGTGAATTTACAAACAATTATGCAAAATATGCTGGTGGAGCTATTAGCTCTGTAGGATACATAAACTGCAAGAATTCCAAATTCAATAAGAATACTGCAGGAGGAGACGCAGGAGCTCTTTTCACCTTATCCTTTGAAAATTCAATTGATTTTTATAGAAACATATATAATGAATCAATAGCTATTGGAGATATGGAAATCATACTTCCTATTTTAGTTAATGTTACCATTAAATTTACAAAAGACAATGTAAATAGCTGTGTTTTTACAAATAATGTAGCAAAAGGACGTGGTGGCGGTGCGATTTATGCATTTTCACATATATACATTAAATCAAGCACATTCACCAATAATAAAGCTGGTGAAAAAGGTGGAGCAGTATTTGGAAACAAAGACCTCTACATTACAGACTCTAAATTCACAAACAATAAGGTTTCAAAATATGGAGGAGCCGTTTACTTCAAATGCCACGAACAAAGTGGACAATATGAAGGAAAGGAATGGATCTCTGAAGTCAAAAAATACAAATGCGTGATTAAAACTTCCAAATTTACAAACTGCACTGCAGCTAAAGGTGGTGCAATCTATGCATTTAAATCATCATCTGCAGACAAACATTGCGCAAAAGCAATTAACTGCACATTCACCAACAATAAGGGATCTCCTGGAAGAGACAGTGTAGGTACAAGCAGAATAAATTGCGTATTCAACTATTTGAAATTGACATTATCAAAAGTGACTGTTAAAAAATCTGCTAAAAGACTTATAATCAGTGCAAAACTTACCAAAGGAAAAAGTTTAATCAAAGGCAAAAAGATTATTTTCACATTTAATGGTAAAAGATATACTGCAAAAACCAATAGCAAGGGAATTGCAAGAATTATCATTAGAAGCACTGTCTTGAAAAAGCTTAAAGTTGGTAAGGCAATCAGATACCAAGCTAAATATGGTAAACTAATTGCAAAAAGAACAGTTAAAGTCAGAAAATAAGCAATGATTTTATTTAAATTTTTAATTGATTATGAAGTACTTTCTTCATAATTCTTTTTTTACTTTTTTAAAAAGAGCAATATACTTACTTATTTTATCCTATTTATACTAAATTTTACCTTTTTCATAGCTATTTTATACTATAATTTTATACTCTTTAATTCCTAATATTATACCCTTTTACATACTTATTATAGCATAATTTATAACTCTTTTTATCCCTAATTTTATCCCATATTTTTTTTAACTCTTTTATTCCCAATATTATATCCTATTTTATACTCTCTTTTTATGACTCAATTTATAATTGATTTTATTTAGATCAAAATGAAAAAAAACCAAATAAATCAAATAAAAATAACATAAGATTAAAAATAAAAAAAATCCCAATAAAGATAAAATAAGATTAAAAATAAAAAAATCCCAATAAAGATAAAAATAGATTAAAAATAAAAAAAAATCCCAATAAAGATAAAAATAGATTAAAAATAAAAAAAACAACGAAATCAAATAAGAATAAATTTAGATTAAAAGAAAAAATCCTATAATCTAAATACTAAATAGATTCCAAATACAATAAATAATAACCATTCAACTGGAGATAATTCACGCATTTTCCCTCTTGCAATTGTTCCTATATGATATGTGATGTAACCAAATGCAATACCTAAGGAAATTGAATAGGATAATATCATCATAAGGATTGTTACGAATACAGAAGCTACAATCCTATTTGAATACCATTTAATGTTCTTAATTTGATTGAACATCAATATACCAACCATTACCAATGCAGCAGTGGTGACAGAAGCAGTGAATAATGAAAGAATTGAAGGGGCAATGAATATTGAAAGAATGAATAAAACTCCAATGGTAATTGCAGTAAGACCTGTTCTTCCTCCAAGCCCAATACCTGTTGCACTTTCAACAAAGGCAGTTACAGTACTTGATCCAAAGATAGCTCCAATAATTCCGCCAATTGCATCACTTAAGAATGCTTTGTTAATTCCTTCTGTTGTTCCATCTTCCCTTACATATCCACACTCCTTTGCAAGAGGAATCAATGTACCTGTTGTATCAAAGAACGTTACAAACAACATGGAGAATAAAATCATTAGCAAAGATGGAATGTTATTAAGCAATTCTCCAAATCCATGTAGGAATCCTCCAAATAGGCTGAAATTCATATTAAATGACACCCATTGTGAAGGAATAGATGGCATTGCCACATTTGGATCAGTAAAACCCATTGAAGTGAAGATAACTCCTAAAATTGCAGTACTTACTAATCCAAAAAATACTGCAGCAGGAATTCTTTGCAAATAAAGGACTAATGTGAAAACTATTCCAAATATTGCAAGCACTACATGTGGTGATGTCAAATTCCCTAATGAAACAATTGTTAATAGGTTGGATACAACAATACCTGCATTTGCTAAACCTAAAAATGCCAAAAAGAATCCTATACCACACCCTATAGCCTGTTTCAAATCTTCATTGATTGCATTTAAAATCACTTCCCTGAATCCTGCTATAGTTATTATTAAAAATATTACGCTTGATAAAAATACTGCAGCAAGAGCAGCTTGCCAAGATAATCCCATTTCCATAACGACAGTATATGTGAACAATGCATTCAATCCCATACCTGCTGAAAGCCCAATAGGATAATTGGAAACCAAACCCATTACAATACATGCAATACCTGATGAAAGTGCAGTTGCAAAGAATACAGCATTTACAGGCATTCCCTCTGCTGATAAGATTGTAGGATTCACTCCTAAAATATAAGCCATAGCAAGAAATGTGGTTATCCCAGCGATAATTTCTCTTTTAACATTAGTTCCCTTCTCATCTAGCTTAAAAAATCTATTTAACATAAAACCTCCAAGATATATATTAGTTTTATTCTTGTTTTTATTTAAACATTAACACTTAAAAGTTAATTGGTAAAAATTAGTCTAATCAATAGATGGATTTTTAATTAAGCCTTTCTTAATCATGGAATCAAAGATTTGCTGAAACAAAAAAAGAGAAAAGAAAGATGATAATTGAAAAATAAAGAAAAAAACAAAAAAATAGAGAAAAAAAGAATAAAAAAAGTTTAATTACTTAATTAAACTCTTTAGCTAAATCAGAGATTATTTTTAACTTTTCCATAGCAATTGGAATATCCACTTTTCTTAATCCGCAATCTGGATCAAGAAGCATATTTTCCTTGCCTACTGCTGCAATTCCTCTTTCAACTAAGGCTTTAACCTCTTCTTTGTCATCAACAGCATTAACTGCAGAATCAATGCAACCGAATCCTACCTTTTTGCCTTTAAGCAAATCAGCATTTTCTTCTAAAATGCCAATGTTTACATTGTTTCCTGCAAATTCACAGTCTAAAATATCAATTGGAAAATTGGCAATCTCCTTAAAGCACCCATCAAGATTTCCACATACATGCATAGCCATAGGCATTTCAATTCCATCTGTCAGTATGCCAATGGATTCCTTAGCTACTTTCAAGTCAACCATACCCGTAGATAAGAATGGATCATCGATTTGAACATATTTGGCTCCAGCTTTTTCAGCAGATTCCACTTCACGTCTCAATGCATGAGCACAATCAATTATTGCAGGATTTCTCTCCTTATAAAATGATTCAACCCTTGAAGAGTGAACGATAGTGGAAGGGCCTGTAAGCATTAACTTTACGCCTTTGCGACTTGCTTCCTCTTTAGACATGTTTCTAGCCTTGATTTCATTTTCAAGAACCTTTTGAGCATATTTCAAGTCCTTAATCATTATATCCACTTGAGGAGCCCTTATCTTAGATACTATGACTGAAGAGTTCATTTCATATGAGAATCCTGGAATATGCTTTACAAAGGAACCGACCATATCTCCTCTTGGCTGACCGTCTCCAATAATGTCTATTCCACAGTCCAATTGCAATTTGACTGCTTCTTCAATAGCTATCTTATATGGGTCATACATGCCAATAGCAGATTTCAATTTTTCTCCAAAGGTGTTTGGTTCCTTTAAATCAATCCCAAAACTACCTACAACAGTTGTAATCAAAAAATCACCAAAAATTTATGTTTTCAATTTTAGAACTATGCTAAAATTCATGTTTTCAAATTTAGAATTATGCTAAACTTCATATTTTTAATTTTAAAATTATTCTATAAACTTATATTTTAATTTTAGACTTATTCTTCACCAATATCCATTTCCCTAACGCTTTGAATCTCTTCAAGACTAATTGGAATCTTAATAGCTGCAGTTCCATGGCAAGGTTTGGTATAAGTAATCAATATGGCACCTTCATCTTCGTTGATTCCTACAGGTATAGGTGGAAGTCCAATCAATCTTGCTCCCAATACCTTATCACCAGGATTTACATGAATAAGCTCTTTGGAGTTTTCTTCAATAAGCTTGTAACATTGTTTAACTCCAGAACGTTGTACAAGTATTTCATAATCATCATTTTGTTGCAAATAAGTTTCTAAACAGAAAGACATCTAATCACCATCATTAAAAAATAAACATAATAATTATTCTTCTAAAGTTTTTAAATATTTATCAAATCTAACCTTAATTGGATTTGGATTATGGAAAGCTCTTACAGCAATGATATCTGCATCAGTAGAGGATTCAACCATATCAGCAAATTCAGCCACTTCTTCCGCTTCTCTTGAAAATACAATAGCTAATGCCTTACATTTTAAAATATGATAATAGGTTATAAAGAATGTAGCTGCCGCATCCTTGTGAACACAGCCTACCAATAAATCATAATCCCCTTCTTCAAGTTCATCCAAACACTTTTCAATATCTACCCTCTTTTTAACATAAACACCTTCAGGATCTGAAATATCCAATATCTTTCCTGCTGCAGGATTGCTTGATACAGTAACATCATAGCCCATTTGACCTAACTTATATGAGGTATACAATCCTATAGGAGTTTGTGAAGGAGCCTCAGGACATCCAAGTAAAACTAATGCTTTCATTTTATCACATCTGTAATTTTTAAATAGAACTATCTATTATTATATAACTATCACTTTATATTTATGTTAATAGTCATAAATAAAATTAATCTAAATTTAATCTTAAATTAAATAAACATTTCTTAAATAATTACAAATAAATCAAAAATAAAATAATTTATTATTCAATAAAAGCAAAATAATATTATATAATTTAATCAAAGGTAAAACAATGAAAATAGGATTAATATCAGATACTCATATAACTGAAAAAAAAGGTCAATTGCCTCAAAAAGCATTAGACTCATTTCAAAATGTTGATTTAATACTTCATGCAGGAGACATCACTACAAAAGAGGTATTAAACTCTTTAAATTCAATAGCTCCTACAATAGCTGTTGAAGGAAATAACGATAGAAATAAGGAAACACTTGATTTAAATGCAACAGAGACATTGGAAGTAGCTGACTTAAAAATAGTTATGGTTCATGGAGATAAGCTTCCCAGCTCAAAGATAGATGAATTGAAAATACTCTTGACCCATGTTGAGCTTCCTGAAGGAAAAGCCAAGAAATATTATTCATTTGCACAGGAAAACAATGCAGACATTCTAATAACAGGACACACTCACAAGCCACATTTTGAAAAAATAGAAAATACCATTCTAATCAACCCAGGAAGTTCCAATAGGCCAATAAAAAGTGATGCATCAATTGCAATATTGATTATAGATGAAGATGGAGAGTATGAAAACAAATTAGATAAGGTTAATGTGGAATTCATAAAAATAGAAAAATAAGAATAATAATTGAAAAAATAAAATAAAAATATTTTATCCAAGGTTCCATGAATAGAAGTTCGTGAATCTTGGATTAATCATCACCATTATCAGAACTATATACAAAACCAGGTGCAAAAGGATCCAATGGATTGGTTTCTACCCAATAGCCACAGTTCCAACAGCGACCATCACTATCTAATGGATAACCGCAAATAGGACAAATAAGCATAATTATCACCTAAACTCCTTCAAGGCAAGTATTCGTCATTGAAATCATCATAGTCATAATCATCGGGACTGCCAAAATGAGCCATATAGCCGCAAACCCAACAATTTCCTTCGTCATCTAATTCGCTTCCACAAGAGGGACATAAACCATACATAAAATTCCCCCTATTAAATTAAATTAAATATTTTATTTAATAATTATAATGATTATAGTTACATTTAAAGTTTTCTATATTAATCTAAATCACTATAATTAAACCATTAAAATATTAATTGCTTATTCTAAAAATTATAGTCAATACATTCTAACAGAATAAATCCCATCCCTATAAAATACATGATTATAATCAATACTTTCTAACGGAATAGATTTCATCTCTATAAAATACATGATTATAATCAAGTTCATCCTCTAGATTCACCAATTTATAGGGCATGTCTCCCCTTTGATAAATCAATAAATCAGTGGCACTGAAATCACTCAATTCATATATGACCGAATCAATTATTTCCTTTTCCTCTTTAGTGAAGTTGAATAAGGGAATCTGTCTAATGTAATACCTTTTTATCCAATAATAGTAGTAGACTTCCTGCTATAATAAAGATTATGTGACCTTATCAAATGATTCATCGTCTCATTGAAATGCTTGGGAACAACACCTATTCTTGATTTTGAATAAAGCTCATTTGTTAAGGATTCCCCATACAATTCATAATAATTGAAGTCTATAAAATAAAGCAGAACGGAAATAACTGTTTTTCCGAGATTTTCCTTATGTGTACAGCGTGAAATGATGTATAGTATAACTTTGATATATTTTTCTCTTTTAAAATCCATATTAAACACCAATCATCAATTTATTAATCAAATAAACCAAATCTAATGATTCAAATTTAATATTGTAAATTAAAAAAGAGTAACCATATGAACACTAAACTATTAGTTTCAACTTGCTATTAAAAGAAAAGAAAGAGCATTTGAAAAATAATGAAAACAATTAATAAAGATTTATATATAATAAAATCTAAAGGTACCTATAGAAAAAATTTAAAGGTACCTTTAGGAAATAAAAAAATAATATATTTTAATCAAACTTTTCATAAAAGTTTGCCTTTAGGAAATAAAAAAATGATATATTTTGATCAAACTTTTCATAAAAGTTTGCCTTTAGGAAATAAAAAAATGATACATTTTGATCAAACTTTTCATAAAAGTTTGCCTTTAGGAAATAAAAAAATGATACATTTTGATCAAACTTTTCATAAAAGTTTGCCTTTAGAAAATTAAAAAATAGGTACATTTGAAAAAAAATTAAAGTGGAAAAGTCATGAATCTAAGTAAAACACTAAAAACCATAAGGAAATTAATTAGTCCACTCAAAAAGAGCATAATTCCACTTTTTCTTATTTTCCTATTCCTGCTTGTAGATGTTTACTGTAACCTAACACTGCCAACATACACTGCAAACATTGTAGATATTGGAATAAAAAACACCGATTTTGATTACATAATAAATGTTGGCGCTATGATGATGGCAATGGTTTTAATAGGAATGTTATCCACAATAGCCCTTTCCTATTTCTCCAGTAAAGTATCAGCAGCATACGGAAGGGATTTAAGAAAAATAAGTTATGAGAAGATCTTAAAATTCTCAAATTTTGAATTGAATAAAATATCAAGAGCATCACTTATAACCCGTAATACAAACGATGTATACCAAATACAGATATTTTTAGGATTGTTTTTTACTACAATCCTATTTGCACCTATATTAGGTATAGGAAGCATAATCAAATCAATGAAACTTGGAACCAATCTTTTATGGATCATTGCAGTGACATTTGCTGCAACATTCATACCTCTTTTTATAATATTCATAAAGATGACTCCATACTTCGATGTAATGCAAAAATTAACAGATAAGATCAACCAAATATCAAGGGAGATACTAATGGGAATGCCTGTTATTAAAGCATTCGTAAGGCAGGATTATGAAGAGGAAAGATTTGAAGAAGCCAATGCAAAATTTAAAGATGTAAACCTGCGTGTTTTTAAAATTCTCTTAATCATGTTACCTGTAATGAACTTGATATTAAACTTAATGATAGTCCTTATCCTATACTTTGGAGCATATGATGCAATTAATGGAGAAATATTAACTGGAACAATCATTGCATTTATCCAATATGCTACACAGATTGTAATGTCTTTTCTAATGCTTGGCGGATTTTTAATTATGATTCCAAGAGTTTTAGTATCTGGAAGAAGAGTGGCAGAAGTTGTAAATACTGAAATAACAATCCGCGATGGACCAATTGATAAAATAGATGACAATCCCACTATTGAATTTAAAAATGTATCCTACAAGTATCCTGGAAGTGAAAATGAAATCATAAAGAATATTAATTTTAAATTGGAAAAGGGAAAGACCACCGCCATAATTGGAGGTACTGGAAGCGGAAAATCAACAATCTTAAACCTAATCCCACGTCTTCAAGATGTGACAGGTGGGGAAATACTGCTTAATGGCAAAAACATAAAGGATTATAAGTTAAGCACATTAAGGGAGAGAATTTCCTACACTCCTCAAAAAGCCATTCTTTTCCAAGGTACAATAAGGTCCAATATGCAAATCGGAAAAGCTGATGCAAGTGACGATGAAATTGAAAAAGCATTAAAAATGGCAGAAGTTGACTTTATAGAAAGCTTAGATGATGAAGTTAGCCAAGGAGCAGTGAATTTCTCAGGTGGGCAAAAGCAACGTCTTCAGCTAGCAAGATCAATAATCGGCAAACGTGACTTTTATCTATTTGATGATGTCTTTTTAGCACTGGACATGAACACTGAAGCAAAAGTGAAAGAGAATATAAGAGACTTGAAGGAAAATGCATCAATACTCATTATCTCCCAAAGAATTTCAACAATTATGGATGCAGATGAAATAATTGTAATTGACGAGGGAGAGATAGTCGACAAAGGCCGTCATGACTACTTGAGAGAAAACTGTGACATTTACAGAGAAATCGTATCTTCCCAAATAGAACGTTCCAGAGATTTGTTGTATGAAGAGGAGGAATCCAATTTCATCATAGATACACATTCTCTAAAAAACCCAACAGGAGGGAAATAAATGGCAAGAAAACCAAGACGATTACCTCCTGAAAAACCTGCAGATACAAGGCAATCCATTAGAAACATATTTGGATTATTGGCAGACTATAAGCTAAAGCTAAGTTTGACAGTCATTTGTGGAATCTTAACAACTGTATTTTCAGTGATAAGCCCTCTCTTGATTGGACTTGCAACAACTGCAATATTTGAAGGTATAAACTCTGGAAATATGAATTTAGAATATATTATCAATCTCCTTATACTCTGTGTCATCCTATATGTCATAAGTGCAATTTTCTCATATCTTCAAAGCTATTCCCTACTGCAGATAACAACAGATATAAGCTACAATCTAAGAAAGGACTTGATTGAAAAGGTCACCCACTTGTCAATGGGAGGTTTGGACAGCAATACAAGAGGAGACATACTATCAAGAATTACAAACGATGTAGACTCTCTTCAAACAGGTCTGGTTCAAACATTCAACCAATTATTAACAGGTGTTGTGACAATAATTGGAGTTACCATCATGATGCTAAGCATCAATTTGTGGCTAACCATTACAACAGTGATATTGATTCCAGTTGCATTTTTAATTATCGCTAAAGTAACCAAATTTTCACAAGATTACTATTTGAAACAATTGGAATACAGAGGCCGTTTAAATGGACAAATTGAAGAATCATTTACAGGCCATGAGATAATACGTTCATTTAACCAAGAAGAGGAATCTATGGAAATCTTTAAAGAGGATAATGAAAATTGGTATGAACAGGAATGGAAATCCAAGTTCTTTTCAAGCATATCCACACCTTTAATACGCTTCATTTCAAATTTCCAATATGTAATCATATCAGTTCTTGGAGCAGTCTTTGTGCTTCAAAATGCAATAGCTGTTGGAGACATATTGGCATTCATCCAATATGCTAAAAACTTCACAACCCCTATTGAACAAATAACAAGAATAATGAATATGGTGCAAACTGCAATGGCAGCAAGCGAACGTATCTTTAGATTTTTAGAAGTGGATGTTGAGGAAAACCCTTCAAAAGAACAGATAAATGAAATAAATGAAGGAATAATTTTTGAAAACGTCAATTTTGGTTACAATGAAGATGAAATGGTAATTAAGGATTTATCATTTACCGTTAAAAAAGGAGAGAAAATAGCTATTGTAGGAGAGACTGGAGCAGGAAAAACAACCATTGTAAAATTGCTTATGAGATTCTATGACCTTAACAGCGGTGCAATCAAGATTGATGGTGTCAACATCACCAATTACGACAAGCATAGCTTAAGGTCTCTTGTGGGAATGGTGCTTCAAGACACTTGGCTCTTTAATGATACAATATGCAATAACATCCGTTATGGAAAATTGGATGCAAGTGATGAAGAGGTATTGAACGCTTCAAAAGAGGCAAATGCAGACCATTTCATTAGACAAATTCCAGAAGGATATCAAAAAGAGCTGAATGAAGATGTGGACAACATTTCCCATGGTCAAAAGCAGCTTTTAACCATTGCAAGAACAATTCTTTCAAACAAGCAGATTCTGGTTTTGGATGAGGCAACATCTTCAGTTGATACAAGAACTGAAAAGCTAATTCAGAAATCCATGGACCAATTGATGGAAGATAGAACCAGCTTCATTATAGCTCACAGATTATCAACTGTCAGAGATGCTGACAAGATTATTGTAATTGATGACGGCCACATCATAGAGCAAGGAACACATGAAGAGCTAATGGAACAAAAAGGATATTACTACAATACCCTAAACACTCAAAAAGGGAGAGTTTCATATGACTGAGAAAAAAGAATATGGCATTTATGAAACTCATGGAAGCAATGGAATTGACAATCAATTGCTATTCCATAAATTCCATATGATCAATGAGATTATGGATAAAATGAATAAAAAGAAAAATCCTGCAATGAAGAGTGTTACAAAGGGACAAGGCAGATTGATTGCAATCTTAAAAATGAAAGACAAGATATCCACTAAAGCCCTATCTGAAATACTGAATATCAGTGCCAGCTCCCTTAATAAAACCTTGAATAAATTGGAACAGCAGGGATTTGTTAGGAAAGTTCCATCTGCAGAGGATAAAAGAATTTTGCTAATTGAATTAACGGAGAAAGGAAGAAATCTGGAACTGAAAAACTATGATGACATTGATATCTTTGACTCCTTAAGTGAAGAAGAGAAGGAAAATTTAAATGAATATTTGAATATTTTAATAAAATCCATTCACAAAAAATTCAAAGAGGAAAATCCTGAAAGATATGAGAGGATAGTTAAAAACAGAAAAGAAATGTATGAAAAATACTTTAAAGATGAAAAACACTATGAAGCATGGTCAAAATTAATCAATTGATTAATTGTAATGAAAAACAGCTAAAAAAAAAAAGAAAAAAGGAATAATTAAGAGAATGCTCTTAATTATAATTTCTTTTTATCTATTGAAGTACAAATCCACCGTTAGGTGAAATAACTTGTCCAGTTAAGTAGCCTGCAGTCAAGATGTATTCAAGTGCACCAGCGATTTCTTCCACTTCACCAATGTGGCCGAGTGGGATGGTTGCTGCAAGAGCATTTAATTCATCTTGGTTTACACCACGTAACATGTCAGTCATGATCATACCAGGAGCAATTGCATTTACACGTACTTTTCTAGGTGCAAATTCCAATGCTAATGCACGGCATAAACCGATTACACCAGTTTTAGCAGCACAGTAGTCAGCTTGGTTGATTACACCGGTTAATCCACCTACAGATGCAGTGCATACAATAGCTGAATCGTGGTCAACCATATATGGTAATGCTAAGTGACACATGTGCATCATACTTACAAGGTTTGTGTTGATTACAGCTTCGTATTGTTCAGGTTGTAAGTCAATGAAGTTACAGTTGTTTGTAATACCTGCGTTGTTTACGAGAGCATCAATTTCTTCACCAAATGCTTCTACAGCAGCTTCTACTAATTTTTTACAGTCTTCGAATTTACTTACATCTGCTTGTACAGCAATAGCTTTTACACCATATTCAGATTTGATTTCTTCAACTAAGTCTTCGGTTAATTGTTTAGATGAGTCACTGCGATAGTTAATAGCCACATTGTAACCTAATTCACCTAATTTTAAAGCCATTGCTTTACCAATTCCTCTGGATCCACCAGTAATAATTGCATTTGCCATTTTTTTCACCTCGATAATTTAAATAAAATTTTAATCAATTAAGTTAATTATTAAAACTTTACAATCTATAGTATAATTTAGGCATACTTAAATTTTTCTAAATCTTTCAAAGTAATACTCAAACTATTAAAAAAATAACAAAAATAGCGAAATAAACTAAAAATCATATGTCAAAGAGAGAAGATTTATAAAAAAAACTAAAAAAATAGAAAAATGAATAAAATAAATAAAATTAATCTTTAAAATAGATAAAAAAACGAATAAAACAAATAAAACTAAATTTTTAAAATAGATAAAAAAACGAATAAAACAAATAAAACTAAATTTTTAAAATAGATAAAAAAAAGAATAAAACAAATAAAACTAAATTTTAAAATAGATAAAAAAAAGAATAAACAAATTAAACTTATTTTTTAAATAATAAAAAAAGGGAAATAAAATAAATAAAACTTATTTTTTGGAATTGCCTAATTCATAAGTCTTATTTACAATCAATTCAAACAAGTTATCTGTTTTAAAGTCAATTGGCTTATGTGGACTTACAATAAACTTAAGTGCCTGTTTTGTAATGTCCTCTAAATCGGTTGTTCTATACATCAAGCCATTGTTAACATAAAACTGGTCTACAGATAATGTATCACCAGGATAGCATGAAATGACAGGAGTCTGAAGGATTGCAGCTTCCCTATTCATAGTTCCACCTGCACCAATCACAAGGTCACATGCCTTGATAATGCTTGAAGTGTCTACAGGAGGCTTAAGAATTGTCACATTTTTAATTCCTTCAAAAATCTCAGCCTGTTCCTTAAAACGAGGCAATATGAGAATATTTGCATATTCCTTTAAAACATCTACAACTGGAGACAATACGGATTTTCTGCAGTCTGTATTCAAATAGGATGCAAGTGAAGGTTCAGGCCTCATGAGTATGGTTTTCTGCAATGGCAAATCAAGTCCTAAATCATCAAAAATGCTTTCATTAAATTTGAAATTATTAAAGTGCATAAGTTCAGATGTTCCATTGTATCTGATTATGTCATTAGGATTTGCTCCATAGGCCATCAATTTCCACATGTCAATAATATTTGGAACAATGATCTTGCTGCATAATGGAAGGGTCAATTTATTTGCAGCCATAGCATGTTCATTGTCCAAAACAAAAAGACTTGGAATTCCAAGACCAAATGCAACTCTTGGAAGTTCAATGGAATGCTTTGACAATGCTACATCAAAGTTTTCACCAGAAATCAAATCTGCTAAATTAACTACCCTTTCTGCACTTTCCTTAAGTTTTTCCTCTAATGTGACTCCATGCTTACCAACAGAGACAAAATCTATATCATACATATCCATTAACTTATGAATATCCCCAAATTTACGAGCTGTAACTAAAACATCTTCTCCTTCACTTTCAAAATACTTAATGACATCTTTAAAAAACCTTATGTGAGGAGCATTTGATATATCAATCCATATTTTCATGAAATCACCTCTTAAAAATTAATATTTTAATTAACTTAATAATAATTATTAAAATAATACTTAATAAAGTTTAATATAATTTAGATAAAAATAAATAAGAAAAACAGATAAAGAAAAAACTTAGTGAAAATTAGAATAAAAAATAAGAATATAAACAATGAGAAATAATTAAAAAAAAAAAATAATAAAAAATAGTAAAAAATAGTAAAAAATATGGTTGAAAACAACCAATGAAAACATTTCAATCAAACTTTTTCTAAAACTTTGAATTAAAATAATGAAAAAATAAAAAAAGATGGTTGAAAACAACCATGAAAATATTTCAATCCAACTTTTTCTAAAAGTTTGAATTAATGATGATGATGTTCAGCTTCATGAGCTTTACAAGCTTCAATAGCTGCAATAACTTCATCTAAACCTTTTCCTTCTTTTAAGCTTGAAGTAATGATTTTTACATCAGGATTTAATCTTTTTGCATCTTCCACCATCTTATCCACACTAGCTCCAACAGCTTCAGCCAAGTCAATCTTATTGATTATGACAAGGCCAGAGTTTTGGAAGATGAGTGGGTGTTTTTCTACAGTGTCGTCACCTTCAGTAACACTCACTACAACGATTCTCATATGGGAACCTAACTCAAAGTCAACAGGACAGATTAGGTTTCCTACATTTTCAATGAACAAGTAATCAATCTCATCAAGAGGCAAGTCACCTAATCCATGACCGACCAAGTGTGCATCCAAGTGGCATTCCTTGCCTGTGTTCAATCCAACTACAGGAACATTGTGAGCTTCAATTCTTCCTGCATCAAATTTACTAATTACATCTCCAGCTATTACACCTACCTTTTCATCAACATTGTCAATAATGTCTTCAATAAGGGAAGTCTTACCTGATCCAATAGCTCCTACAAAGTCTACACAAAAGATGTTATGGTCTTCCAATAAATGTAAATTCTTATGTGCCAGTTTAGCATTGGCATCCATAATGTTCTTTGCTACTTCTACATCAGCAACTTTATGCATATAATTCACCTTCAAAACATATTTTTCTATGATAAGTTCAATAATTTTAAAAATTCAATTAATATTTTTAATAGTTATTAAGATAAATATCAAAATTAACAAAAGTACAACTAATTAAAAGGATAGATTTTCATAAACTAAAATTTTAGCTAATTTTCATCATCATCTTCCCTTTCAATACTAATGTTTTTTACAGTAACATCCCTTCCGTTAAGAACTTCAACCCTATGACTTTCACATTTTGGACATAAAATCATAGGTGCATAATGATCACTGTCATCAACATTAGCGATACCTTCAAAGTCACAGTTGTGACATTTGATTTCAACATCAATATCTTCAATAACAATATTAACATCTTCAGCTATTGTGTCCTTGCATAAGACACCAAGCATAAATTTCAATTGTTCAGGATTTAGCATAGCCAATTTTCCAATTTCAATAATCATATCTGTTACCCTAATTGCATCATTAGCTTCTGCAGTATCTAAAACTGCATTTAAAATCCCTTGTGCCATAGATAATTCGTGCATTCTAAATCTCCAAATTCGATAAAATAAAAAGATAATAAAAATAAAGAAGTTTTTATTATATTTATCATATATACTTTATTTATTAATATAATATAAAACTATTGTTGTTAATAAAAACAATTATTATTACAATGAATAGCAAGTAATACTTTTTTTAAAAAATAAGCAAAAAAAGATAAGAAAAAATAAAAAATAAAAAATTTTAGAAAAATTTATTTATCTTATCAATCTAATGAGTCTTAATAATTTAACTCATATTCAATGATTTACTTTTATAAAAATTAATCTATCTAATTGCATCTGCAATAAGCTTTGCTACAGAAATGCAGCTTACATCAGATGTTAAAGTATCTGTACTTGATAAGTCACGAGCTCCAGCAGCCATGATCTTTAATACAGCATCATTTACTAAAACTGGGTGAACACAGCATACATCAACAGATTTTGCTCCATGTTCCTTTAAAATGCCGATTGCATTTACTATTGTTCCGCCAGTAGCTATGATGTCATCAATGATGATGGCTTCCTTTCCTTCAACTGAATCAATATTGACCTTAGTATCATTTTTGACTTTATTAAGATCCTCTGCATCAAAATCACATTGAACATCTACGATTCTGGTTTCTACCTTATCTGGACCTAATCTGACTTTGCTCATATATGTGCAATTGCAGCCAAGGATTTCAGCTATTTCCTCAGCAAATCCTAAAGCGCCTTTATCAGGAGCGATGACAATAGGATTTTCAACTTTATCTGCAATGTATTCAGCAATTGGAGGCATAGCAGAAAGGTTTGCTGTTGGAATATTGAAGAAATCTCTAACGCTATCTTCATGCAAGTTGATTGAAATGAATTCATCAGCACCAGATTCTTCGATTAAATTAGCTACCAATTGTGCTGAAATGGCTTCTCCATCTTTAAATCTTAATTCTTGTCTGCCATAACCTAAATATGGAACAACCACTTTAATATGCTCTGCACCTAAGTCCTTAAGAGTTCTAAGCAAGAATAACAATTCTATTAAGTTTTCATCTTGAGGGAAACCAGTTGATTGTATAACTGTCACATTCTTTTCAACTTCCCCTTTAACTCTAATGTATCTTTCCCCATCAGGGAATTTCTTAGTCTCTAAAGGGCATAAAGTTTCTCCTAATTCCTTTGCAACCTTTGCTGCCAATTTTTGTGATGCTGAACCGCCGATAATCAATATAATCACCAATAATATTGTTTTTATTAATAAATTTTCATTAACTAATTTAATAAAATATAGTACTATTTATATTGATATTTATAATTAAATATTACTATTTTAAAAAAGTTGGAATAGGAAATGATAAAAAAAGAATATATGAACAAAATGAGGAAAAATAATTAAAAATAAGTTAAAATGAGTTAGATAAGATAGAATAAATTAAAATAAATTAAAATAAACTAGTAAGATAGAACAAGATAAAATAAATTAAAATAAGTTAAAAAAATGTAAAAATTTAAAAAAAAAGTAAATATGGTTGAAGACAACCATAGAAATATTTTCAATCCAACTTTTTCTAAAAGTTTGAGATTAACCTCTGCTTATAGCATCACTGCTGTCTCTTCGTATGGAAACTGTATGAGCCAAGATTAAAGATCCAAGGAACATGAATGTTAATAAAGCCATACCGTTTACTGTCCTGTTAAAGAGGAACAAACCAATGATAGCTTGAGAAATGAAACCAGTAAGAGTTCCGATTAAAAGAACTTCTTTACCTAAGTATTTTCTATTCTTGCTTTCTCTTTTACGCCTATAATCAGCAAGGATTTTTAATCCAACTACAATAGTTCCTAAAACTATTAGAAGCAATACTATGAAAGTAATATATCCAAAGTCATAAGCGTAACCGAAAATACCTGGAAGCATATAATCGATTGTATCCTTCCTTGTTACCAATAGACCAAAGAAGAGAGGGAATGGTAAACCAAACATTAAGATAAATTGCATTGGCAAACTGATATATCCATCTGCAAATCTTGAACTATTGGACCAATAAGAGGATGCAGGGTCATGCCCAATCAAGTAAGTGTTTTCAAGTACTAACTTCAAACTTGATAAGGAGTTTTGTGCAAGCCTTGAAATCCTGAGCACTGGAGAGAAAATTTCCATACCGGAAATTTTTGAAATAATCTCCAATAATCCGAAAGCAATCAATCCTGCTACAAAGAACATACCGATTCTTTTCATTGAAAGAAAGGATTGTTGTCTGAAGGATTTTGAAATAATGGTATATCCAATAAATAATCCTATAAACCATAACAATAAGAAAGATCTGTGCATTGCTCCCCCAAAGATGGTAATACCTGCAAGAAGCAAGTAAACAACTCTTTTCAGCCGTCCTACATTAACCCCCGACTCTTCCATCACCTTCAGCGAAGCTAATGCAGTTATAATAGCTAAAAGAGCAATTGGACCGAATGGGTGAGTAAATTCGTGCTGACCAAATGACAATAATAAAAGTCCTAAATCCGCTCCAAACACAAATGTGAAAAGTCCTGATAGGAATAAGGACAAGAAAGTAACTACACTTAATGATAGTGGAACAAGATTCAATACAAATATCATGGTAGCAAGTAAAATCAAACCTACTTCGATTATAAGTTGAAAATGATTTTGAGCTATTAATAACATGAAATCACACAATAAATAATTTTATAAAATTTATAATTAGTATAAAATAAGAAAGATTTCCTATTAAATCACTTTAATTTATTTAATCTTATTTTATATTTTATTTAACATTAATGTTTTTATTTTACAAAGTATTTAAATATTAGCAAAATAAGGAAGGATTATAATTAATATTATTAGAAAAATAGAAAAACTGAAAATAGAAATTTAACTGGAAATAAATTAAAAAATAAGTTAAAAATTAAGTTAATAATAATTTAAAGAAAAGTTAAAAATAAGTTAAAATAAGTTAAAAATAAGTTAAAATAAGTTAAAATAAGTTAAAATAAGTTAAAATAAGTTAAAAATTAAAGATAGAGATAATTTTAAAAATAAAAAAATAAAAAGATTATGGGATTCACAGCCCATAATTGAAAGATTATAATCGAACTTCAACTGATTAAAACCTATGAAACTTTATTTAAATAAACATTATCTTAATATTTCCCATAAGGATATCTGGAATAATCGGCAACGGATTTACATGAGTAATACTCATAGCAACAGCATCTCCTCTGGAGTTTCCTTCAACCCAGTCATGCTGACGAATAGTGTCAAGAATATTTTCACCAAAAATATGTGCCGCAACTTGATCATTAATAATCACTAGAATATGTGGAGTGATACCATAAGTATATTCCATAATCTCCTTAGCTTCTTGGAAAGGTTCATCTAACATATAAATATTATGAAGAGTACGTCCTTGAGGGTCATGAGAACTTCCTGGATAAATCCAAGTAAATCCACCATTTAAACTCCATAAAGCAGCCATATCTACTCCCGGAATTCCTCCTTCAGTATCATCTTGAGCTAAGATCAATACGTTAGAGAATGCAGTTATAGCCAAAAATATAACTACAACCACAGCGACAATACCTATAGCTTTAGTTAATGTACTTGCCATTTAATCACCACCTAAATTATTAATCATATTAGATTAAAATGATTTTCGATTTTTACTATAATTATTATAGTTCTATTTAGATATATAAACTTTTTGCAAATATTAGCATAAAAAGAGTTGAAACCATGGAAAAATAAGATAAAAAAATGAAAAAATGATATAATCCTATACTAAATAAAACTAAAAAAAATGAAAAAATGATATAATCCTATACTAAATAAAACTAAAAAAAATGAAAAAATGATATAATACTAAACCTAAATAAAACTAAAAAAAAATAGAAAAAATGAAAAAATGAAAAAATGATATAATACTATAACTAATAAAAATATAAAAAATAGAAAAAATAGAAAAAAGAAAAAATAATTAATTAAAGAATAATTTAATTATGACTTGGTTGAGATAAGCCTACAGAATCAGTAGATACTTTACTGGTAACTGCACCGCTGATTTCTCTCATTTTCTTAATTAATCTTTCCTTTTTGCTTCCATTGATTAAGATGTTTTCCAATACGTCTTCAATTGTTTCAATAGGAACAATTTCAATCATGTCTTCATACTTTTTCTCAAGCATGACATCATCCATATTGGATTTTGGCAAGAGCACTTTCTTAATTCCTGCTTCAGCTGCCGCTTCGATTTTAGCAGTAGCTCCACCAATAGGCATTACATCTCCACGAACGCTTAAGGAACCTGTTAATGCTACAGATTGATCTATAGGAATTCCTTCAACAGCAGAGATTACAGCTGCAGTAATGGAAACACTTGCACTGTCCCCTTCAACTCCATCATAGCTTTGGAGGAATTGAACGTGAATATCGTGATTGGAAATATCCACTTGAGTGTATTTCTTAATGATTGCACTTACATTCTGTACAGAATCCAATGCAATTTCTCCAAGCTTACCTGTAACAATGATTTTTCCTTCATTTTTACTGTTAGCAGGAGCCATTTCAGCAGCGATTGGCATAACTATACCGCTTCTGTCACCCATAACAGCTAAACCATTTACCATACCAATCTTTCCACCGGTAGAATGGAATACACTGTATTCCTTTCTTTGGATAATTGACCTGTCAACAATTTGCTGTTCTAAGGTTCTTGCAAATCTTTTAGCAGTTACAACATGCTCAGCAGTTACTAAATCTGCACCTTCTTCAATAGCTACATCACCGGAAGAACGTACTAAACCACCTAACTCTCTGAGTCTAAGGGTTAATGCATTTTTCCTGCCTGCCCTACGTTTAGCTTCCAAAATGATTTCATCCAATGCATCAGTTGCAAAGTGTGGAATTCTTCCATCATTCTTAACTTCCTGTGCAACAAATTGAACAAGTTTCTTTCTGTTTTCTTCAGTGTCTTCCATATAGTTTTTCATAAAGACTTCGTAACCGTATCCTCTGATTCTGGAACGCATTGCAATGTGCATGCCTTCAAGAACTTGAATGTTACCGGAAGCTACAAGAACGAAATCACATGGAACCGCTTGAGAACGAACCATCGCACCACTGCTATTTTCACTTTGACCAGTGATAGCGTATTTTTTCTCTTGCATTGCAGATAAAAGCTCTTGTTGGGTTTTCATACTCATTGTACCAATTTCGTCAATGTATAAAACTCCTTTGTGAGCCTTATGGATCATACCACTTTCAACACGTTCGTGTGCAGGAGTACCGAGACCACCAGATTGGTAAGGGTCGTGTCTTACATCACCTAATAATGCACCAGCATGTGCTCCAGTTGCATCCATAAATGGTGCAAATCTTTTATCTCCATTATTGACCAATAATTTTGGAGCAGAATTGGAGATTTTAGGCTTGATTTGCATTGAAATAAATATAACGAGAAGTGCAGCAATGATAGCTTCAAAAATTCTTTGGTACAAGACACCAAGAACGAAAATGGCTGCAGTTACAAACATGGCAATCATAAGCTTCTTCTCATCACCGCTTTTAGCATTTGCCTTGTTTGCCTTAACTATTTTCTTCCCTTGTCCTGCAGGGACAGTTCTAATCATTGGATAATTGCTGTCTTCTGGATTAGGATAAACCAATACATCTTCCAATACTTCAGGAGGCAATAGCTCTGCCATACCTTTAGCAATCATGGATTTACCTACACCAGGATCTCCAATAAGAAGAACATTCCTTCTTTGTTTTGCTGCTTTTTTAATGGTTTCTACAGATTCTTCGTGACCAATTACTTGATCAATAAGCAAAGGAGGCACTTCTATATCTGCAGTATTTGAAATTGATTCATAGTCAACCATAGGCTTAATTCTGCGATTGCCTTCATCATCTTCAACAAATTCAACTTCTAAAGCGTCTTTCGCTTGCTCTTGGGCATCGACAGTTTCATCCATAACTTCTTCCACTGCATCACTTTCATCAATTATATTATCTTCTACAGGTGAATCTACGATTTCTTCTTTAGATTCTAATGCTTCAACATCTGTAGACAATATTTTTTCCTCTTCCATGAAAAACCTCCTAAATTTTTATTAACATTTTAATTCTAAAAGATATTTTTATTTTAAATCTTTATTCCAAATTTTTAATTTGATTTCATCCCACATATAATTTCTAGTTTTTTTATAATTTTAGTTTAACTTTAAATCAACAAAATTTCTTCTCAACTTTCAACAATTTTAATTTAATATATTATATTAAATATATATATTAAACTACATGCTTAATAACTTTATGATTTTAGTCATATAAAAAGGTTTGTATTTTAGTAACTTTAATTTACTAAAATAAGTGAAAAATTATAAGAATATTAAAATAAATATTAAGTGTAATTAGTTCAAATAATATTTATATTTATAAATGACAAATGAATATTATATAATCTAGCAAATTATCTAAAACTTAAAACAGGTAAGATTATGACAAAATGTTTAATGATTCAAGGAACTGCTTCCAATGCTGGAAAAAGTCTAATTGTTGCAGCCCTTTGTAGAATATATACAAAAAAAGGATATAAGGTCGCTCCATTCAAATCACAGAATATGTCCTTAAATTCCTATACCACAAAAGAAAATAAGGAAATAGCTATTGCACAGGTACTGCAGGCTAAAGCTGCAAATATAGACCCTACAGTAGACATGAACCCTATACTCCTAAAGCCAAAGGGAGAGTCATGTTCACAGGTAATCATACAAGGGGAAGCAGTTGGAAATAAGGATTTCTTTAGAAAATACGATAAGACCAAAGCAACCCAAAAGGATATAGACAATAATTTGATGGATGATGAAGACTATAAGATTATTGCAAGGGAAGCTGTAATAGATTCATTAAACAACTTAAGGAAAGAATATGACATAATAATCATGGAAGGAGCCGGTTCCCCTGCTGAAATTAACTTAAGAGAAGGTGATTTGGCAAATATGGGAGCTGCAGAAATAGCTGATGCAAATGTGCTTCTTGTTGGAGACATTGACAAGGGAGGAGTCTTTGCATCAATAGCTGGAACCTTCCTGCTCCTTGATGATGCGGACAGATCAAGATTTAAGGGAGTTATAATAAACAAGTTCAGAGGAAAGCAGGAATTGCTATGCTCTGGAATTGAAAGGCTTGAAGAAATCATAAAAGTTCCAGTGCTTGGAATAGTTCCATATGCAGAAAACCTCCAATTGCCTGAGGAAGACTCTGCATCCTTAAAGGAACATAATTGGAAGAAGGAATTTGCAGAAGATGAAAAGCATATAATAATTGGAGTTCTGAAACTTCCAAAAATAGCTAATTTCACAGATATCGATCCTTTTGATGCAGAGGAAGATGTTGAAATTAGAATGATTGAGCTATATGACGATAAGGAAAAGTTCAAAGACATTGATGCGCTTATTTTACCTGGAACCAGAAATTCCACAGAGGATATGAGAGAATTGGAAGAGACAGGAGTAGCAAATCGAATAAGAAGACTGCATAGAAATAAGGGAATCCCAATTATTGGAATCTGCGGAGGATACCAAATCTTAGGAAATAAGATTATTGATAAAAACCATAAGGAATCTCAACTTGATGAAATTGAAGGATTAGGCATTTTAGACATTGAAAGCGAATTCATTAGAGAAGAAAAAATTGTAAAGCAAAGCATTGCCACATTTGAATTGGAAAAAGGAATAAAGGAATCTGAAATCCAGGAAATATTCTCTAAAATCAATGGCGAAGAAGTTACTGGATATGAATTGCATGAAGGTACAACAAATCTTTTAAGTGCTAAGCCATTGTTTAAAATTAAGGAAGGAATGGGAAACAATAATGAAGGAAAATATGATGGAGCTTACCAGAATAATGTATTTGGTACCTATTTCCATGGAATATTCAATAATTACAATTTAAGAAGGGAACTTTTAAATCATATAAGGAAAAACAAGGGATTGAAAATAAAAACAGATGAGGATCCTTATGAAACAAGCGTTGAAAACTCTCTTGAAAAATTAGCAAATATTGTAGAGGACACTTTGGATATGGATTATATTGATAAATTGATATTTGAAGAATAAAAAAAAGTCACTAAAAACAGCACCAAAAAAATATTGATAAATTAATATTTAAAGAATAAAAAAAAGTCACTAAAAACAGCACAAAATAAAATAAAAATAAGAAAAATAATCTAAAAAAATATAAAAAAAGTAAAGAAAGATTTTAGTCTTAAATTTAGGCTAAAATCATTTTATTTTTAGTTAAAATCTTCATCAGAACTTAGTTTAAGTCTCTGCCGAAATTTTATATTTAGTTAAAATCTTTGCCAGAACTTAGTTTAAGTCTCTGCCGAAGATATGAACAGCACATTATGGGTCATACCGATTTCAGCACCATCCACTTGACGTTTGCCTGCTTCTCCTCTTAATTGCCATACGATTTCAGCAGCTTGAGCAATACCAGTAGCTCCAAGAGGGTGACCTCTTGCTTTTAAACCACCAGATGGGTTGATTGGACAATCTCCATCAATATTGGTCTGTCCTTCCTCAAGAACTTTTCCACCTTCACCTTTCTTAGCAAATCCTAAGTCTTCGATAGCAAGCAATCCGTTGATTGAGAAACAATCGTGAACTTCAGTTGCATCAATATCCTTAACAGTGACTCCTGCCATATCATATGCCTTTCTGGAAGCTGCAATGGTTGCATCTAAGGTAGTAATGTCTTTTCTGCTATGCAATGCAATGGTTCCAGAAGATTGTGCAGATGCTCTTACATAAATAGGAGTGTCAGTGAATTCCTTAGCTCTTTCTGCTGCACAAATAACAATAGCTGCTGCACCGTCGGAAACTGGTGAACAGTCTAACAATGTTAATGGGTCTGCAACAGGAGAGGATGCCAATACTTTGTCTACACTGATTTCAAATGGGAATTGAGCATTAGGGTTGTTTGAAGCGTTTTTATGGTTAACTACAGACATCATAGCTAATTGCTCTCTTGTAGTTCCATATTCATACATATGCCTTTGAGCAATCATAGCATATAATGATGGGAAAGTAGCTCCTTGCTGAGCTTCCCACTCTTGATCTGAAGCGGTAGCAATAGCTGGTGTTGCATCTACAACATCAGTCATTTTCTCCACACCTGCAGATACCACAATATCGTGATAACCTGAAGCAACAGCCATAATACCTTGTCTAAGTGCGAGTCCTCCTGATGCACAAGCAGCTTCAACTCTTGTACATGGAATTGGGTTCATACCCATACTGTCAGAAATAAGTGCTGCGATATGTTCTTGACCTACGAAAAGACCTGCAGACATGTTTCCTACAAACATAGCTTCCAAGTCTGCACCGCTAAGGTTTGCATCTTCCATAGCTCCAAGACCAGCTTGTGAAATTAATTCTCTAAATGAAATATCCCATAACTCACCAAATTTTGTTTGGGAAGCTCCAATAATTGCAACATCTCTCATTTTTTCACCTTTATCATAAAAATAACTATAATTATTTACCTCAACTTTTAAACTCTCATATTACTTTAGATAGCCTATCTAAGCCATTCTAAGTTTTCCTTTAAATTTAGCATAAACTGCATAGTCAACATAAATCTTTTTGGATAAGATCTCTTCAGTTGTAGGAGCTAAATTTCTAACTTCTTCAATTCTGTCATTTACAGTTAAAGTAAATCCATCACTACCTGCACCTGAACCATAGGATACTATGAATATCTTATCTCCAGGTTGAGCTTTATCCAATACATTGGAAAGTGCTAAAGGAACAGCACCAGAGTATGTATTACCTACATTAGGAGTTAAAAGACCATCCTTGTATTGTTCAGGTTTGAATCCTAATTTAGTAGCTGCCCTTAAGTAAAATTTACCGTTAGGTTGATGGAAAATAGCATAATCATAATCTTCTACTGTAGTATCGGTTTTTTCGAGTAATCCTTTAGCTGCACCGAATACATGTTTAAAGTAAGCTGGATCACCAGTAAATCTTCCTCCATGACTTGGATAAGGTTGACCTTCCCTTCTGTAAAAGTCTGGAGTGTCAGTAGTGAAACTGTAAGTAGTGCCAAAGTCTGCAATGGTGTTTTTATTACCAATTATATAAGCTGCTCCACCAGCAGATGCAGTATATTCCAAAGCATCCCCAGGAGCTCCTTGAGAGGTGTCAGCACCAATTGCCAAACCATATTTTATCATACCAGAGTCGACTAAACCCATAGTAGCTTGAATTCCTGCAGTACCTGCCTTACAAGCAAATTCCAAATCTGCTGCAGTCATATCTGGAGTAGCGCCAATAGCTTCAGCAACAATAGTAGCAGTTGGCTTAACTGCATAAGGGTGAGATTCGGAACCAACATAAACTGCTCCAATATCTTGAGGATCAATTTGTGCTCTTGCCAATGCATATCTTGCAGCGCTAACTGCAATGGTTGCAGTATCTTCATCAGAAGAAGGCACTGATTTTTCATTAACAATCAATCCATTTGAGATTGATTCAGGGTTATCTCCCCATACTTTTGCGATTTCTTCTACTTTTATTCTATATGAAGGCACATTTGCTCCATATCCAACAATTCCTGCCATTAAATCACAACCATTTAATAATATAGTTTTAATTAAAATAGCTATAATTGCTATTAAACATAATTAAATAAATAAATTTAATTTTAAAATTTTAATATATTTCAACTATTTTGTTTTTTTAATTTTTATAATGAATATAAACTTGAAATAAGCAAATAAGACTTATTATATTCAATTATAAGTTTATATTAATATAATATTAATTTTTAATACATATAAACTTATTTAATAAATAGGCATAAACAGAGGGAAATCAACTCAAAATAGATTACTGAATTTGGTTAATATTGAAAAAAACCAAAAAAGTGAATGAATTGATTAAAAAAATGATAGTAAAATAAAAATAGAAAATAACTATTAAAAAATATACATAAAAAATAGAAAAAAGCACCACTAAAATAGAAAAACAACTACTAAAAAATAGAAAAACCTGATAAAAATAATAACTTAAAAAAAATAGAAAAAATTTTTGATCAAACTTTTGCAATTCGAAGAATTGTAAAAGTTTGGGCATGCAGCTGCCGGGATTCGAACCCGGGTTGTAGGCTTGGAAGGCCCAAGTAATAACCAGACTATACCACAGCTGCATAAAAAAAAAGTGCGGCGTCCGGGATTTGAACCCGGGTCTCTAACGTGGCAGGCTAGAGTCTTAACCAGGCTGGACTAACACCGCAATATACAACATAATTATGTGTGTCAAACATAATATATAAATCTTTCTATATTATGCTTAACATTTCAAATGATAATCATTATTATCATAAGTGAAAATTAAAGATTATATTAAAGTATTGATGAGAGGAAGCATTGATTGAATACCCAATACAAATATAGCGAATCCTCCAATAAACTCAATATGTCTAGAGTATTTCATAGCTGCTTTAGTACCGAAAACACCAATTGATTGCCAAATGATTACTAAAAGTATACTTGCAAAAGCAACTATATAAGGATCTGCCCCTTCAATCACACCTTGAGAAGCTAAGACCAAGTTCTCAATGTTTCCAAAAATTAATAATCCTAAAAATGGTCTATATTCTTGAACAAAAGACATGTTTTCACCTAACTTTAACTGCTTCATACATGGATTGAAGACCTAAAATGAAGATTGCTAATCCACCAATGAATTCAATATACATAGCGTAAGCTTCCAATTGTTGAGTGCATACAGTACCTATAATCAACCAACAAGCTACACAAAATAAACTAGCAATAACTAATTTCAGAGGATTTGCTGCTTTAACCACTCCTTGAGAAGCTAAAATTAAATTCTCTATATTTCCAAAAACTATTAAGGAAATCAAACCGATTGATAATCCTAAAAACATTTAATCACCGTTCCTCTCTTAACGATAATAATTCTTAACTATTTTTATTAGCTATTATTTAGAATTTTCCTCAAAAAAAATAATAGTTAATAAAAACCTATAAAATTAATCATTAACAATTTTTATATCTTTTTAATAATATTTAAAATTTACTTTAAATTAAATAGAAAATTTATTGCCCTTAAAAAAATTTAAAATTTACTTTAAATTAAAGTGGCTGTAAAATTTTATAGGCTTATTTAAATTTTATCAGATTTTTTAAAAGTAAAAATCAATATTATTATTTTAAGCCTAAACTTTTTTACAAACTCAAATTAAATAGAATATTTATTGCCCTTAAAAAAATAAAAAAAATTTTAAAAGAGATTACGGTGAAAAAATTAATTTTATTTAAGAAAAACAAAATAATTTTTTCAGCCATAAAACTAATACCCTAAATAACCGACCTTAATATACCACTTATATCAAGTAGCCCGCCTTCAGGATCTTCATAAATAGGAATGACTATCCTTTGTCTTCCACCCATACTTTTAATAAGTTGGCCTCCATAGGCTCCGACAAGACCTCCTATAACACCTAAAGAATTTTGTATAAGTATTGTTTTAATCCTTTTAACGTTCCGACAAGACCTCCTATAACACCTAAAGTGATACCTTCTGCAGTTAAAATCAAAGTTCCCTTTAATGCATTGTAATGCACATCATAGTGTCTGGTGTAAAGATATGTGCCTGTTAAAGGGCCAAGAACAGCAGCAGTTCCACCACCTGCAGCAACACCTGCAACAGGATTGAGAGTGGTAACACCAACAACAACACCAACAATAGCGCTTAATGCCATATAACCATATTTGAGAACCTCAAGATCCATTTCCTTATTGCTTTCAATCATATTCGCTTAATGCCATATAACCATATTTGAGAACCTTATCCCAAGTGGATGTAACATCTTTAATGGTGACAACATCTGCAGAAGACTTAAGCTTAATGCCCTCAAGATAGACATCTGTCTTCTTAATACATAAGACATTTTCTTTAAATGTTTTGTTTCGCTAATTCTTCAGCTCTCTCTGTCTTCTTAATACATAAGACATTTTCCCCATTTCGATAGGATGTATTGTTTTTAAAAGTGTAGCTATCTAAACTTAAAAAGCCTTGAGAGAAAATTGCCCCCCATTGCTGCAATAATTTTCCATGAAAGTACAATTTGTGCACATGCATATACCTGCATTGAGAATAGCTGCACCCCAATCACGTTCAATTCTGTAATCCATGCGGTTATGATAGAAAATCACATTATTCAATATGCAAGACCCACCATCATTGTAAATGGCATGATTAAACTTAGTGATGTTTAAGTTATCAGCAGCCAAGATACAATTATCTTCTAAATAAGCCCATGAATACTCATCCCTATCACCAGCGTCACCAATAATGCTTGAATTGTTACCATTGATATGAATAGTGTCAAAAGCCATATCATTAGGTTTCCATGTGGAATGGGACTTAAAGGCATGTTGGCCTAAAAAATTAACCCCTAATCCCTTAACGCAAGTGACTTTACTCTCTCCAAAGGACTCTAAATACTCCTTATAAAGCTTCAAGTATTTTCCAAATACCTTATTTCCATTCAAATTAATGGCATTATCATAATCAACAATATTTGAAACATTGACATACTTTAGATAAATGAGATTTACTGTGAAATTTTTTGCAATCCATGCATTGAAAACATTATCTACAATTAGGGAAGACTGAATATCATAGGTTAGATTGGCAAAATAGAGTTCTTGCATTATTAAAATTCCATCATCCAAATTCTTGAGAAATGTCATAACGAAATCAGTGCCGTTTAAGATTTGACCATAATAGCTAATGTCATTATCGGAATTCACATCACCAAAAGTCAAAACATCAAAAATAGATTTGGCAAAATCAATTCTAGAACCTACAGCATTAAAGTCAAACATTGGGCAAAATGGATCAAAACATGAAAAGCGACCATCTATACAGAAATTAGAGTTAATTATTTGCAGTATGAATTTCCTTGAAAACACCATCCTCATAATCAAGACCTAAGTAAATAGTGTCATTTGCCCACTTGGAAGTGGAATTGACAAAATAGGAATTCATTATAGTGCAATTAACCCCATCCAAATAGATAGCACCGCCAAGACGACTTGCAGAATTGTTCAAAAACAAACTATTGTCAATAACACCATTATTTCCATACCAAGAGATGGAACTTCCGATTATTGCTTTATTGTTTAAAAACCGACAAGCAGAACAAATACCATCATTTCCCATCCAACAAAGGGGACTGAAGGAAATCAGATCAATATCACAAATTTCAGTATTATAATGAAAGCTACTTAAATTCATAGAACCAAAAATTTGTGTTAAAATTGAAGGTAATGTAACATCCATAAACTCATTATCTGTCAAGTCATATCCTCCATTTGCAAATGTCAGATTAATGATTTTGACATTATTGCTACTGACTGTAAAGATATTTCCCAAACGGTTAATACATTCATCTTTTCGAACAATATTTTTGTAATTTCCTTCAAGGATATGACCATTACCATTAATTGTCACATTATCAACATTAATGTTTATTCCACAAAGAGAAGCATTGTCCGGCTTTTTATAGTCATGCTCAATATTATAAATATCACCAGGCTTTAGATTTTGAATATCATTACTTAGATCATCCCAGCAACCATAATCACTTATTTTCACATCCCCATCATTTGAAGGAGAATCATTTTCCTCTACATTCCCACCTACAGCCATATAATCATCCGATAAGGTGGAAAGATCATTAGATTGAAGACTTTCATCCATTAAAATTGTATCTGCATCATTGATTTCTGATGCAAATGAAAATGGAATCATCATAATAAATAAAACTAAAAGAAGAGTAAAACTTCGCTTAATATATTTATCCCTCATTAAATTTCCTCACAATGTTAAAAAAAATTATAGTAAAATTAATCTTTTTCCAAATGCCATTTCATTTCCTAAAAAAAGATTGTTTAAAAAAAAACAGTAAATATCTAAAAATTTAAATAAAAAGTTATTTACTTATCTTAAAATTTTAAAGAGCCCAATATATAAATATATTTGAATGTAAGTGCTTACTTACATTTAAATCGAAAAAGAAGAATTGAAAATTAATCAAATCAAAAAAAGATAATTAACATTTAATATCTATAAAAAAAATAAAATTAAAAAAAAATAAATGAAAACATTAAAAAATGGAGGTTTTATTTTCTTGCAATAACATAAAGCCAACCGGTAACCAATTCTTTATCCAAGCTATCGGGACCCTCTTTTGAAAAGCAAATAACATCTGAAAATCCTGCTTCACGCAAGTACTGTTCAAATTGATCTTCAGAATACAATTCCATTTGCAATAAGTCGATAAGCTCTTTTTGACGCTCATCATTTTCTTTAGGAACTGCTTCATTGCAAATGAGCATTATGCCATCATCTTTTAATACTCTTCTAACTTCTTTAGCATCATTAACAAAATCTGGCCAGAAATAAACTGTTTCAAAGCCAGTTACAATATCAAAGACATTGTCTTCAAAAGGCAATTCAGATACAGACTCTTGAATGATTTCACAGCGGCCTTCATCAATGGCAGCTTGATTTAACTTAGTGGATTTTTCAACAGCAAGTTCTGAATAATCCAAACCAAAAACCTTATTGTCAGTCATCTTATTGAATCTTTCTACATTTGCTCCTCCACCACAGCCAATATCCAAAATGACATCATTCTTTTCAATTTTCAAATGACTTATTCCCCATAGGGAAACGCTTTTATGATTTGTATTCATTCTTTCCAACAATTGCATTCCTAATTCCCCAATGGGTTTACGAGCATTAATGAGTAAATCTTTCTCTTTTTGACTCCTGAGTCCTTTCTTATTAACAGACATTTTATGACTCCTAAAATTTAATCCAAATCGATTTTTTCTTATCAATAATAATATTAATTACAGGATTTATAAATTTTAGCATTAGGTCAAGAAAGGATAAAATAAATAAAAGGAAATTAAAGAATATTAATCCTCAAAATAAATTTCCCTAATAAACTCACCTATCCCTATATCCATTAAAGTAAATTCACTAAAAAAGCTTAACATTGCCAATTCATCAACATCTTCACTTAAGGGAGTGTTTTGAATTTCATCTTCTTCAATGCAATCATCTAATAGATCAAGACAATCAGAATTGCTTAAGATATCCATTTCTTCACCACATTCATAAGAGCCATAATCAATACTGTTTTTTACATATCTATTCTCATTCTTTTTTTCTAATGACATTTTACCAAACCCCTTACATGTTTTTTAAAAAAGTTCTTGAATAAAAGTTGTTTTTTAAAGCATATAATAGTAAACAAAGAGCAATTGAAAAGTAATATTCAAAAATAGTAAACAATATCGGTAAAATTACAAATAAATAATATATAGTTTAATATATTAAAAAATAAGCATTATTGTTAAGAATAGTTTAATATAATAAACCAAAAATTTTCAATAAGATGAAAAAAATGAATTAAATTAGCATAAATGAGAAAAAATAGTCTAAAAAATAAAAAAATCCACAAAAGTAGAAAAAACTAAAACAGATAAAAAATATTTAAATTAAAATAAGACCAAAATAATTTAAAATAAAAGATTAAAATAATTTTCTAAAAAAATGAGACTATAAAATTTTATAGGATTATTTTAATTCTATTAAATATCTTTATAATTAAAAATTAATTTTATGATTTTAAGCCTAAACTTTTTTTCAAACTCAAAAAAATAAAAAAAGAAAGGAAATTAAAAATTCCTTCAGAAAACAAAAAAAAATCACGGATGAAGAAGACCCTCAATAGAACTTACCATGGAATTGCTTCTCCAATCACCTAAAAAGGCATAAATCGCATTATACCTCTCAAGCAACCTATTAAACTTAACCTGATCAGTACCACCAAGCTTATTCAAATAAACAGAAACCTGACGATTACCCTTAAAGAACTTATTACAAATCAATTCAAACAAAACAAGATCATTAACTTGAATCAAATCCAAATCCTTCCGAATCAATTTAGCCAAATCATCCAAACTATCCGGAAGATGATTCGGACTATTGAAAACAGAATAATAAATATTAATATGATGCAAGTCAGCAACATCAGCACCACCAGGATTTAACAAAAGACGATACTCCATAGAATTCTTCACACCACTCTCTAAAGCAGTACTTGCAATATTAACCTTACGAGAATCAGATTTAAGCTTAAGCTTAAGAAAATCATTCAATGCCCCATAAGCCCTAAGAGACTCCAAATTATTCAAAATATCAAGCTCTTCCTTAAACCATGTCACAGAAACATAAGACAAAGCTTGATACCTTAAAACCTCAAAACGAATCCTCTGATACTCACAGGAATCACATATAATAATTATAACGATTAACACTATTAATACGACCATAATGAGCATTAATAATCTTAACATAATCCTCCAGTAACCAACTCCTCATATTAGAATTAAGATTCATATTCATAATGGAAATCAAAAACCTGAACTCGTTATCATTAATATTATAGTTAATAGACAAATAGTTAAGAAGAGGAACCCTAACCTTAGCATTAATCTCCCTCATAACATTATCCGGAATGTTACCCCTCGGATAAGGACTCAAAAGATCCACCAAAGTCGCAGTCAAATCCAATTTAACCGAATAACTATTAATATTCATAAGAGCACTCACCAAAAGCAAGATAGAATCACCATTCTTGCCAGTGAACTTAAAGGAAACCATTTTCTTAAAATTTTCAACCCAAGCAAACTCCTTATGAATTTCATACAAATACTTAGAAAACTCATTAAGAATATCCCTGCTAGGCTTAATACGCTCTTGAATAAAAATATAAAGACTACAATAAGAAGAATCCAACTCACTCTCAAGCAAACCCTTCTCAAACTCTAATAATAATAATAATAATAATAATAATAATAATAATAATAATAATAATAATAATAATAATAATAATAATAATAATAATAATAATAATAATAATAATAAATATTCTTATTATTATCCTTCAGCCAATTCATCTCTTTCCTGATATAATCCTTAATAGACTTAGAATCCTTCAAAGAAAGATCTCTAGTAAAGCCTAACTCAACACCCTTAATCTCATAATAACTATTTAAGGCATTAGACAAATGACTCCTGCCAAACTCCTTACTCAACTTACTATACCAAGCATCATCCAAACGATGGAACTTCAAGTAATCATCACAAAAACCCCTTAAGCCCTTAACGAAGTTATTGCACTCACCCATAGAACCTATCCTATTCAAAGACCCAAGATCAAATGACTCACTTAAACTATTGTAAAGATTAGGCAAAGCATTCCTCATCCGCCTCAAATCCCTATTAATCATATTCTTCAAAGCAGTCAAATTAGAAGCCTTGGAAAGAACATTCTCATCAAAGAAAACATACTTACCCCGAACAAATTTAAACTTGACATAACTTATAAATACAGAAGACCTGACAGATATAGCATCATTATACAACTCAACCAGTTCCTCCCTAACAGGATTCTTTTCATTCTTCAACTCATTATAACGATCCATAATCTTTTTAGGAAAACTCAAAGGAGGTGCCACAATTTTACCAATCTCCGCAAGAAGCTGCTCATCAGACAACTTGCCAATATCCTTATTATCAATCTTCTCAGAACCCTTATTGTTAAACTCAACATGATCAATGAACACCTTATTCAACTCATACATAAAACCATCATAATAGCGACGTCCATAAACATGATCCTTAGCATTTAACATATAAGTATCATATATCTTATGAGCCTTGTCATACATCTTCTGAGCCAAAAGCTTATTAGTCTTATTAACCTCAGCAATACACTTATCCGCAGCATTTATAGCCTTAGTCAAATCATCCATATAATTCCTTAGCTTAATATTGGAATCAGTATAATCATTAGGATCAATACTATCAAACAAAGCATTCAAATCCTGAATAAACCTAATATACTGCCACTGATGATTATAACCTTCAACACGAAGAAGATACTTGTCATACAAAGCATAAATCTGAGAACTTAAAGACATAGCCAAATCAGCATCACTATCCCTTTTCATAATAATATCAACATATTTATTAGCAGTATCAACAGCCTTCTTCATAAACTCCTTAATCTTCTTAATATCAGCACCAGCAACATTCTCCTGACTGATGACAAAACGACTAGGCGCAAGACTCTCACCAGCTTCAGGATTCTGAGGAACAGGATTCAGAGGAAGTGGATTCTGAGGAACAGGATTCTGACCTGCATTAACACGCAAACTTGGCAAAAGACCCTTAATATAAGCAATAAGATCCTGACGAGTTGAAGCATCACCATTCAACCTATGATAAGCAACTAAATTATCTATGCTATCCTTAAACTGCTTTTCCAAAACAATCTTGGCAATATGCGGAAACTCACGTTCAAGTTTGTTCCAAGAAGCCAAAAATGACTGAAACTCTAAAGGATAAGTGTTGATTTCATTAGAATCTGGAAGCAAAGTATTATCCTCCAAAATACCCTTAATACTATCAAAATCAGGATCAGCAGCCCTAACTTCCTTCAAAATATCCAAAAGACCATTCCTAAATTGATTTAATCCTTTATAATCATTTACAGGAACTCCTCTTTCAACCATCAGATTCACATACTGAACATATGCCACAAAGATAGTGTCAGCATCATTCAAAAGCTTTTTAATCCTATCAGCACCAAGACCAGAGACAAGAACCTCATTCTTAACATAAGTATAAATCTCATCAATAGTGCACAAGGAAATATGCATGCCATTAATCTTCTCCGGACTAGCCTCATAAGCAACTTCCCCACGACACAAATTATTACGGATAAATAAAATTATAGCTTCACGAACATTCCTAAAGCCACCGGAAGGACCAGCATTGAAATAAGATAATAAAACAAATCACCATAACCCCTAAACAAAGAAATCTTAACAATTCTCGCAACATCAGGATATTTTTCTTCAATCAAATCCCAAGAACCATACAACTTCAAGAAATCATCAGAAACAACATGATGAACCTTCTTAGGATAAATACTATCATCTTCCAAAATCTTCTTAATCTCACCAAACTGATCAGCTGTCAAACTAATATCCGAATCAACATTAGGAATATTATTATTAGAACCAGGATTAAGATTAGGATTAGGATTAGACTTTTGAATCTCTTTAATCATATCCTCCAAAAATTGATCAACAAGTTCCATAAGATCATCATACATATGATCCTCTACAAACTGATGCAAATTTCCACCCATAAGATTCCCTACAATATATTCAGAAAGCTTAGGATGGAAATCTTCAATATATGAATTCCAAACATATTCCAAATCCTCACCATCAGAAGAATGCACCCTAAGAATATTCCTAACAGTTTCCAATTCATCTACAGTAAAAGGAATCTCACTAGAACCCTGACCAGGATTAGGATTAGAACCAGACGGATGATCAATATTAAGAATATAACAACTCATATTCATCAAATATTCAGAAATAAGATCCCTAGCTTCATCCTCACTATCAGTCATTAAATCATATGATTATCTATAAAATTAGTCAAATTGCCGCCCATAAGATTATTCAAAACATGATGAGCAAGACGAGGATTTCTTTGACTTATATTATTCCAAGCACGCTCAACACTATGATGGAAAGAAACCGCACCTAAAAAACTATCCCTAAACTGCAACACTTCTTGAGAAGTGAAACCAACACCATCACCAGAACCATGACCCGGATTAGGATTAGGATTAACATTAGCACCAGTATTAGGATTAGACTCAGGATTAGGATTAGGAGTATTAAGCATCATATTAGCTAAATAATCATCAACAATCTGCGCAACATTCTCAAAATAACGTACAAAGTAATAATAATTGTCCTCCATAAGATTTTTCCGAATATAAAGAGTAACAGGAGTATATCTTTGAGATAGAATTTGCCAAACCATTTGAAAATCATTATTATATTCTTTAAGTAGGTCATGGTATAAATTCCTAGCATCCAAAAGATATTGGTAAGTGAAAGTATAACCACCTGGAGTATCACCCTCAGGAACATAACCTGGAGCGGAACCACCAGAGCTAGAATCACTATGAGCATCATCCTCATCATTCTCACCATCAGGAGTATCACCTTCTGGAGTAGACCCACCAGTAGTAGGATTATTATTTGAAGGAACAAACTGATTGTGAAGAAGATTATACAAACTAATCAACTCAATATTACTACGAATAGAATTTATATAATTCTCATATCCAATAAAACTATCAAACTCAATACCTTCAGCTTTAATAAGCTCAAAGACAGCACCAAACCTATTCGGAGCATGATAAGCCCTATAAAGATTATTAATCAATACATACCTCATTTCATTAATACTCAAAGAAGCAAAATTAACATCATCATCGAAAACATGATATGTAGCAAGATTTGTTATCTCAAGATACCTCTTATAAATATCTGCAAGAGGCTTATCCAACAAATCAAGAGACATCCTGCCAAGGGCATTAATATCCATTACAGCATCATACTCTTCAATGATAGAATCATGATACAATTCCCAGAAGTAGATAAAGTTTAATAAACGACTGCGCACTGAATTTTCATAATCTTGAGGCAAAAATTCTAAAATATTATTATCCAATTGATTAATCAGTACATTGATTTCATTAGAAGAAACTATTGAAGAATCCCTATAAGCATTTAACTTACCATAAATTTTAGAATATAACTCAAAAATTTCAATAGGGAGTCCATCAGCATTATTAACCCATTCAGTGATAGAATTAAATCCAGGGAAAAATTTCCTCAAAATCGCATCATATAAAGTTTTATTAATAATCTCTAAATAAATCATATCATGTTCTATTTCATCAACCATCAATTTAATACTCATATCTTGTGTATAATCATTTGCCCAACTTTCAAAAAATCCTCTTTTGTTAAAAATATTATTATATGGATTTTTATTATCCATTAATCGGCCAATAGTGAGATTAGAACTTCTAAATCTGATGTTATTTCCTTCAACAACACCTAAACTGTCCATAATATGCTTCATTTGATTTAACATAAGATTACAGAAATCATAATAGGTCACAACATTACCTTTTTTATCCTTAATGCAAAACTCATTAAGTTTCTTATTAAATGTCCATTTAGTCAGTGATATGAAAGGATAATTAAAGTTTTCCCTAAAATAACTCATTAAAAGCCCATAACTTATTGGAGATACATCCCTAAATAAGTTTAACCTATTAGAAAATAGGCTAACATCAATATCATCGAAATCCATTTGTATATTGGAAGCAATATCCATTTCCATACCTATAACCCAATTTTTATCAGGCATGTCATATGCGATATTTGAGTAAACATCATCGAAGACTTGATTTATAATAAAATGATTAGTGAATTCAACAAGCACCAAATCAAGTATATTAATATTCAATTGAGAGATATTCAGTTTTAAATACTGGTTGAAGGCATAGGTATATATAAGGTTAGGAATATGGACATGACTCTTTGCCTTATAAATTTCAAGATCTTCAGTATAAAATATTCTAAGATAAAAATCGGTAATAGTGTTAATCTTCTTAGTATAAGGATATCTGTCATCAGAATCACTCAGCCCTCCATATACCTCCAGCATCACACGACCTATATCATTACCCCACTTCATACGATTTAAAGCAAAAAATGTTAAATTGAGATATAAATCCAAATCTATAGGCAATAGTTTATATAAACTATATTCCATGGTATAGAATATATGATATTGCTCTCTATAATAAGCAGTTAAATTATACATTCTAGTTAAATTATCAACCTTGTTAGTTTGTCCCCAATGAACTGCAAAAACCAAATCAGTAAACATTCTATTAGCATCTAAATCAGGCTTAGTTATAGAATTGAAATATGAATTTACCAAATAAAAATTAGGAAAATCATTTAGGATAATATCTGCAATTTGAGCTGCATTTAAAAGAGAGATATTCCTATTGAAAAGATTATTGACACCTTTTGAAGATGCTAATATCTGATATACCTTAAATAATTCACGGAAATAGCCGTCAGAGACATCAGCCACATTCCTTAATTTAGTTAGATCTTCAGTCAAATCCACATTTCCGTGCATATAAAATAGGCCATTAAATGTTTTATTCATTTCAAGGCATTGACTATATAAAAATCTGTTAACAATTAACTTATCATAATGACTAAGGCCCTCATATAATTCATAAATTTCCGCTTCACTTCCTAATGAGTATCTAATCTGATAAAAGGTCATATTCCGTTCACTTATGTTAGTATCCCTATAGGATGACAAACTAGCCGTAATAGTGGTCGTCTAATCACTTACGTTGTCCTTATGTTAGTATCCCTATAGGATGACAAACTATTATAAATTTCCCTATACATTGTACTTGAAACGGAAATAAAATCAAATTCCTCAATAAGGCCAAGAGCAATAAGCCGACGGATTCCTGCTTGCCATGCATCAAAGATTGTTGGTTGGCTATCATAATACCCCATGATTTCAACATATGCAGTAGCATTCAGAACACTTAGTTTATCAAACCACTCTTTACCGAAAAATCGAGCTGAAATTTCATCATATAAAGTAGAATTAACAGACCTTAACAAAGACATTTGACGGACAAATTCCTCTAATACAACCCTTTCCACTTTGTTCCGATTAATAAAACCCCTATTAACAAAAAGACCATTATAAACATTCTGCCTAACTATATTAGCATAATCAAAGGACACCATACCATTATAATCATCCATATCAATAAAAACCTCAGTGTTATTCATCTCCTTAAGCAAATTAAAGACATGCCATAAGAAATCCAAATTATTACGATTAGGACCATTTTGATTCTCATTATAAAAATTCCTCAAAGAAACAAACTCAGCATACTGAGGACTGTTGGCAACCAAACGACCATTCAAACTATCAAATAAAGAAAGAATACCACTATTAAGAACATCAACAGAACCAGCACCAGAATCATGATCAAGACCAACCAACCTCAAACGCTCATTAAACATATCCAAAGTAATATTATAAATACGCTCCCAACCATCAAGATATCTCACACTACCAGGATTAAACAAACGATTAACACCATTAAAAGTACCAAGAAAACCAATACTCTCCCTCAAAAGACGCAAATTAGCATGAAGCTCAGAAGACATAATAAAAGAACCAAAACTCATAACCCGATCATACAAAACATTAACATTATGAAGCAAAGTCAAAGCCCTAACAGCATGAGACCTATTAGTATCCCCAAAAATATGAGACTGAACACTAAGCCTATCCAACAAATAAGACAAATTACCATCCGCCCGAATAACACTCAACAAGAAACCATTAGTCTGCTGAATAAAATTATCCACCAAAGCACCAAAATCACCATTATTCAAACCAACAAAAGGATTGGAAAAATGCTCACCATCAACAATAACAGAACTGCCACCATCAGCACCAGACACCCTATTAACAATACTAACAGGACTAACAACCTGAGAACCAGACTGACCACCAGCCAAACCATTACCCTGATACAAACGAATAAGCTGAACATTAACAGCCTGATAAAGAGCAGCATAAAAACTCATAATATCCAAAACAGTAACCTTAGGATTGGAAATCAAAGCACTATAAGTATTACTGTAATAAGTGAAAAGCTGAGGGAAAAACTTCTTAAGAGAACTAAGCCCCATCATATTTTCCTCAATAACAGGATCCATAGCACTCTGAAAATCAGAATTATGATACAAAACATTCATCGGATTGCTATCAGAACCGCCAATAACACCACCAGAACCCTGAGAACCAGAACCCGCGCCACCTTGAGGATTTTGAGGAGCCTGAGGATCCAAACCACCAGAACCCTGAGAACCAGCACCACCAGCAGCACCTTCAGAACCAGGACCAACAGCAGGCATACCATTAAGCTCATGATTAATCCTAGCAACTTCCAAACTGCCAACACCAAAACCAGCCTGACCCATAGTGAAACCTACCACAGTAAAAGACAAAACATTACTCCACAAATTACCATAATCATGATAATCCTTACCCTCAAGCATACCATAAGTAACACCCGCAGCCAAACCAATACCAGAACCAGCAACAGACGCCGCAATCAAACCATAAACAACATCCTCAACAGTGACAACTACATCATTTTGAGCTTCATTGACCTTGAATGTAGCATTTGTTATATATGAATCATAATTAGGATGATTGAATGTTATATTAGCATACTTATCTTTTATTCATCACCTCTTTTGGATAATTGTTATTAGGATGATTGAATGTTATATTAGCATAATAGCGACCTACAGGTAAAGATATGCTAGAATTACCCTTGCCGTTTCTTACCTCAACATAAACATCAGTTCCGTTTACATCAACAATGTAAATACGGTCAAGATCAGCAGAAACAACAATCACTGACATCTCACCATAAACAACATCCTCAACAGTTATATTCACATTATTTATAGCCTTATTAACCTTGAAGACTGCATTTGTCATATGTGAATCATAATTTGTATTATCGAATGTAGCATTAGCATAATAGCTTCCTGCATTTAATGACAGGCTGAAATTACCATGGCCATTTGCTACATCTACATTCCTGATTGTGCCATTCACATCAAGAACATAAGTGCCGTCTACATCAGCAGAACAAGGATAACTGAATCTTCACCATAAACAACATCTTCAACAGTTACATTCACATTATTTATAACCTTATTAACATTAAATGTGGCATTGGTTATATGTGAATCATAATTAGGATTATCAAATGTCACATTAGCATAATAGCTGCCTGCATCTAAGGATAAGCTGGCATTGCCTTTGCCATTAACTACATCTACAGTCATATTTGTACCGTTTACATCAAGAACATAAGTGCCGTCAGCATCAGCAGAGATGACAATCATAGCGTCATTGCCGTATACAACATCCTCAACAGTTACATTCACGTTATTTACAGCCTTATTAACATTAAAAGTAGCATTAGTAATAGATATATCATAATTAGGATTATCAAATGTCACATTAGCATAATAGCTGCCAGCATCTAAAGACACACGAGTACTGCCTTGACCATTCATTACGTCAACATTAACATATGTTCCGTTGACATCAACAATATAAACAAGTTCAGCATCAGCAGAAACAACAATCACTGACATCTCACCATAAACAACATCCTCAACACTGCCAACAATATTGTTTACAGCCTTTCCAACATTAAATACAGCGTTCCTTACAACTGAATCATAATTAGGATTATTGAATGTCAGATTAGCATAATAGCTTCCAACAACAAATGACAGGCTAATATTGCCTACACCATCCACAACTTTAACGCCAAGAACAGTTCCATTAATATCAAGAGCATAAAGACCATCTACATCAGCAGAAACAACAATCACTGTATCTTCACCATAAACAACATCCTCAGCAGTTACATTCGCATAATTAATAGCCTTGGCAACATTAAAAGTAACATTTCTTATTATTGAATCGTAATTAGGATGATCAAATGATGCATTTGCATAATAGCTGCCTGCATTTAAAGACAAGCTGGCATTGCCTCTGCCATCAACTACATCAACAGTCACTTCAGTTCCATTTACACAAACAAGATAAGCGCCATCAATATCAGCAGAAACAACAATAACCGCTTCTTCACCATAAACAACATCCTCAACAGTAAGATTCACATAATTGGAAGCTTTAATAATATTGAAAACTGTTGAATTTCTGCTTTCTCTGTGATACTTATCTTCCATATTGATTACTGTAACGTTATATGTGCCTACAGGCAAGACTGGAACAGCAATGGATTTTTCTGATGTAATTTCATTGAATACTGTGTTGTTGTTGGCATCAACTATTGTTACTTTAGCTGTTGTCAAGTATTCTCCATCAAAGGAAATGTTAAAGACATTATCATATGTTATATCTGGAATTTGATTAATGACAATTGAGGAGTTTGCCTTTAATATTTTGAATAATTTGGAATCCTGACTTCCATAATACTCTGAAGAAGGTTCATTATAAACGGTTATATTATAATACCCTTCATTTGGATCCAAATCCACAATAACATAATCATCATCAGTTGTTTGATTGAGGTAAACTTCACTTCCATCATTATTTGTTATGACAACCCTTACAGTGGTTCTATTAATGATATAAAATGAGATATTGCAATCTGAATAATAGAATTCAGCCCCATTTTCAATATTGATATTTACAGAACTATAAGAACGGTTAACAACAAAAGTTCCAGATAAATCGCCAATATAATTATAATAAGTATCATTTAAATGGTAAGCATTAAAATAATAGCTTCCAATAGGCAAATAATTTATGTTATAATAAACCTTACTCTCTTCATCAGTTACTAATGTGATGTTTTCGACAAGATTATCCTGATCATCATAGATTTCCAAAGTGATATTTATGCCAGGATACTGATTTCTGGCAGGTTTTTCAATGTCGCTACTTATAATTTCACCATTCCAATAAACGACATCTTTCATTTCACAACCGCCAGGGGCATAAATAGCATTGATATAATTGTTTCCTCCTGTGAATCTGATGGCTATGATATCATCAATATCACCATCTAAGGATAATGATTTAGAACTGGCTTGATTATCCAATAATGTTGAATTTTTCATAAGATTTTCTACGCCAGCCCAATATATAGCAGATCCCTCATCTGCAGAGTTAAATCTGAAAGTGGAATTTTCAATAATGGCGCTTTCCATAATATCCAAATAAAGAGCCCCTCCACTTGATTTTACAGAGTTATTGAAGAAATCGCAAGAGCTTATATTGGTTTTATTGGCTGTTACACGCATTGCTCCTCCATATCCACTAGTACCATTAGCAACATTATCCTCAAATCTACAATTAAACATGTTAAATTCATCAGCACGTAGGACTATGGCTCCTCCATCATAACTGGCTACATTAGCTATAAAGATAGAATTTGAAATGTTTGAAACATTTGCCTTTAAATCAATTGCTCCTCCAGAGTAATAGCCATAATTGTTTGTGAAGTTTGAACCTTCAATAATAATTGAATCACTTGAAAGCTCGATTGCAGCGTTATTTATAAAACTGGATTTGTTGATTAGACTATTTTTATTTCCACTTGAACGGAGGCCAAAGGTATTGTTTACAAAACTGCAATTGTCAATTGTTACATTCTCTACATCGTAAGTCAATCTTATGGCAATACCTATGGTATTTATGAAATAAGGTTGTGGTGAATAATGATGATATTGTACCTCCTGCTTATGGCAATACCTATGGTATTTATGAAATTGGAATTCCTTATTTCGAAATTCTGAGATCGTACAAATATATCCTCAAAATTAGAGTCAGGATTGTTATCTATAAAATTACAATTATTTATTAGGCAATTTAAGGAATCCTCCCAAATATAAATAAGAGTTTACTTAGAAGTTCCATTAATAAAATTAAGACTGTCTAAAGTTACATTCTCGGCATCTATTTCAAATATTCTTGATTGGTTCAATCCATTGATTGTATGGCCATTTCCATTTATTGTCAAATTATTCTTATTGATTAGGACAAAATCAATGGTATCGAATTCTGGGGAATATGTGTAATTTCTAGTCAAGTTGATAACATCATTGTCATTTGCATTATCTATTAACAATTGCAATATAGTAAAGTCTCCAACTGTTTCATAAGGTCCAATCCTTGTAAGATTAAACTCGAAAAGAGTGGAATTTGTATAATAATCATCATCTTCATGAGAGAAGACAAATCTATATGCTCCAGAAGGTGAATTCAAGAGACTGCATGCTAAACGATTGCTTTCATTTGTCTTTTCAATAACTGTTTCAATCAGATTATCCTGTCTATCATATATTTTAATGGTGATATTCTGTCCAGGAGTGGAAATATATTTAGGAGGTTTTATATCAGTATTTGTGATTGTTCCATTCCAATAGGTAACATTTTCAAATACTGCATTAGACCTTGATTGGATTGCATTGATATAATCGTTTTCCCCTGCAAAAACAATTACAGCCTGGAGATTATCATTCACATCAACAGTAAACTGATAATATGTTGCTTTATTATTTAAAAATACTGAATTACTAAAAATATTTTTTGATCCATCAGATCTGATTGCCGCTCCACGAATAGCGGAATTATACATGAATAGGGAATTGTTTACAATTAAATTAGCTGCACTGCTAAAAATTGCTCCTCCGGAATTGTTAACAGAATTATTGAAAAAACTACAATTGTCTATAACAAGCTCATTAAGATAGCCTGCATTCACTGCTGCACCAAATGCAGCAGTATTATTAGTGAAAATACAGTTGGAAATTAAATTTTTATTATCATCCTCTAAATAAATTGCCCCATAATGATTATGGAGGTTTGTGAAATTACAGTATTCTATAATTACATTTCCACATTGCATAAACTCACATGCCCCATTAAGTCCATAATCTTCAGGATTGGAATTTTCAAAATTGCAATCAATCAGATGAACAGTACTGGTATCTACAGATTTAATGGAACCAAATGAATTGGTGAAATTACAATTGATGAAATTGAAATGAGTCATACCCACACTGCTGAATGATAGGTTACCTACAAAATTGCAGTCTGAAACAGTGAAATCATCCAAGTAAGTAACATATATTGGGAATGATTGGTTTAATGCATTGATTGTATATCCATTACCATTGATTTCCAAATTAGAATATATAATGCCAATACTTTCAATTGTATCGATTCCAATGGAATAAGTGTAATTTTGTGTAAGGTTAACTATGCCATTGTCATGTGCATAATAGAGTTTGCTCTCTAACTTGCCAAACTCTCCAACTTTTAGATTTTGGCTTAGATTGAAAGGGGTTAAGTACTCATCATCTTCATGGTAAATCTTACATGTGTATTCACCAACATCCAGATATGTATAGTCCCAAATAATCTTTCCTTCCCTATTAGTCTGTTTATTTAATCTATCAACCAGATTGCCATTTGAATCATATATTTCAATTGTGACATTTTGTCCAGGACAGCTTCGAGAAACTGGATATGCAACATTTGTATTTACAACACTGCCGTTCCAATAGACAACATTATCGAATTCCGGGTCAAACCATGAGTAAATAGCATTTAAAAAAGTGTTTTGACCTGACAATTCAATAGTCAATGTTAAATGTTCATCACTTACTTCAAATTTAGGGTCTGCCTTATTTGACAATAAGGTGGAATCTTCAATGATAATGAAATTTCCATTTATATAAATAGCAGATCCGCTAAAAGCATGATTGTCCCTGAAATCGGTATTGGAAAAATTACAGTAACTATGACAAACAACAGCACCACCATAGTTTAAGACAGTGTTATTGTAGAACCTTAAATTATAAAAATCATTGAAGTCATTACATCTGATGGCACCTGCATCGTAAGCAGAATTGCCAGTGAAATTACTTGTATAAAAAGTACAGTAATCATTACTGAATATGGCACTACCAATTCCCTCAGCAGTATTATTGATAAATTCATCCTTTCTGAAGAAACAGTTATCATTACAGAATACCGCACCACTATTTCCTCCTGCAGAATTGCTTATGAACATTATACTTGACAAATCACAGAAATCCTTACAGTATATTGCACCACCGTTTTCCTCTGCTGAATTGTTACGGAAATAAAGAGGTGCTTCAGAAAATCGGTAAAAATTATTGTTATATATTCCTCCACCGTTCTTTGCATGATTATCTATGAAATAGCAATCTGAAAGTTTTTGTTCATTAATCATAGAAGAGGTATTGGATATGTCAATATATACTGCTCCACCGTTTTCACCTGCAATATTGCTTTTAAATCGAATGTAAGTAATATTTCCAGTGGTGTAAACCCAAGCAAATGCTCCACCATTGATCAATGCTATGTTATTTTCAAAATAGCAATTGTCAATCAAGGTTCCAAGTGCAAAATCAAGATAAATGGCTCCTCCGCTTTGTGTTGCATTATTGTCAGTGAAGTTAGAATCTGAAATAGTAGTGTTTGTAGAGTAAGCTACATTAGTGCACCACCGTTTTTTGCACGATTCCCATTGAAAGTACAGTTTGCTATAGTGGTGTTAGATGATTCAACTGACACAGCTCCACCATATTCGCTTGCAATATTATTTTTAAAGGTGGAATTTGCAATAGTGACATATTTAGCATTAACGTAAATTGCAGCTCCTTCCTTTGCAGTATTGCCTTCAAAACTACAGTTAATAGCTGAACCTCCATACATGGCACCGCCATACCCGGTTGCAGTATTGTTAATGAAAGTACAGTTAAAAGCAAAAGAATTACCTGAAATTGCTCCACCATTGCTATTTTTAGCATTAATAAAAATAAGATCCTTAAAGATTACATTTAAGTTTTTATTTGCAATGGCAAATATTCTTGAAGCATTTTTACCATCCAGTGTGTGACCGTTTCCGTTAATGGTCAGATTTCGTGTAATGTTAATGCCTTGCTTAAAATTTTTATCAGAAGTAGAATTAAAATAGTAATCGCTAGTTAAATTAATCTCATCAAATTGGTTGTTATTAATGTCCTGATTTAGATTAGTAAATGTTTTAGTATCTTGTGATAACTGACTAACTTCATCAAGAGCATTCAAGTCTTCATCATTATCCTCAACAGGAACAGCCCATTCCTGATTGTTTCCCTCATTAGGAATTTTTAATTCCTCATTTAAATCTTTGCTAAGAGTATCATATTCCCCATTTATATCATAGGCAAATGCTGAATTAATAGTTAATATAAACAGAATTACAAGGACGAGGACGATACCCCATCTTTTTTTTAATCATACCAATCCCCAAATTCAATAAATATAATATATTATTTTTTATATTAATTATATAAGGGTTTCTATTTGATTATAAAGGAAGTTAAGTTTTATATTCATTCAATCTGATAATTAAACAAATTAACTTTAAAAAATAAAGCCAATTAAAAATTCTTTTTTAGCAATCTAAATGGATATGGAAATTGAATGTAACTTTTAAGTTCGATTATTTTCTAAACTATAAAAATGAATAAACAAAAATTAGTTAGAATTAAATCACCAAACAACAAAAACAAATAAACAAAATTAAGCTAGAATTAAATCACCAAATAACAAAAACAAATAAACAAAATTAAGCTAGAATTAAATCACCAAATAACAAAAACAAATAAACAAAATTAAGTAAAAATTAATTCACCAAACAATAAAAACGAATAAACAAAAATTAGCTAGAATTATTTTCACTAAACCATAAATTAGGAAAGGAATAAAAAAAAAAGAAAAAAATAAGAAAAAAATTAAATAGAATATAAAAAACATCTATCACAATTTGATTTTTAGATTAAAAGAATTATAAAAACAAATCTGTTAAGATGATCTTCAGGAACTATCATTATTGTCTAAAGAAGTACTATTATTAGTTATGTTATCCATAACTGGACGAGTAACATTTTTATCTTCGACTGGATCAGTATTGTTTACAAATGTGCTGTTTATCACATGGGTGTCATTAACTGAAGATTTGACAGTCTTTCCATCATCTGATTTAGAATCTTTAGCATTTATTTTTATAATGATTTTATTACTGGTTGCAGGTGCAATATACACTCCATCCCATGCATCTACATCTCCATCATAGACACCATAGAGAATATATTCTCCTGGAGGGAACCTATCCTTATCAAATGTTATCTTATTATAAATAAGGTTATCAGTCACAATATTTACAGGCTCGTCTATTCCTGCCACATAAAACTTTATATTGGCAATGTTCCTCTTATATGCTAAGTTTTCAATTGAAACATATATGGAATCTCCTTGATTAATTTCAAGAACTCCATCACTTGCGTAATTATTGTTGGTATCCCTTGCATTTATTGTAAGACTATTTGTTTTCATGGAATGGAAACGTACATCAGCACAAGTAGAGTAATTAATTTTATTTTGTTCATCTATATAGTCAAATGTGTAGAAAATAGGAAAACTTCTTGAAGAACGATCCTCATCATATTTAGGAACATAGTATAAAAAAGAGGAACCTTTAGAAATATCAACACTAGCAATTAAGTTTTGCTTATGATAATCTCTGTAAAGTTTTAGGATTCCACCTTTAATGGGATTACCTCTATAGTCATAAACGGAAGGAGTGATTTTCACATAGGAATCTTCCACACCATAGTCGTTATCTAAAACAACTTGAACAGTTCTTTTTTCATATTCAGAATTAGGATTTGCAGAACTTAAAAGATTTACATTTTCTTTGACATCCAATGAATCAACGGTAGAATCAGCTAAACCGAAATCATCACTTGCGTCATTAATTTCATCAATCACAACATTATCTAATTGTGAACTTTCATCAGCTGCTTGAACTGTAGAATCAAATTGACTATCATCTACAGCAGAAACAGAGCTTAAACATATCATGACTAAAAAAAAATAGCCATTATAGAAAAAAACAATTGATTTCTTTTCATATGTCTCACTCATACATTAGTGATATGAAAAATTTATCATATCCTAATGATATTTAGGCAGGACTAAATATATAAATCTTTATAAAACTCATTCGTATTATAACAAATAAAAGAACAAATAAACAGATTTTGTTAAAAATAATCCTAAAAAATTATATGAATAAACAGATTTTTGAAAAAAAAGTAAAAATCTTATTAAATAATAAAAATAAAAAAATTTTGATAAAAAATAAAAAAAATCCTAAAAAATAATAAAATAAACAAATTTTTGAAAAAAAAGAGACTGTAATTTTTATAGGCTTAATTTAATTTTTTCGATTTCTTTAAAAGTAAAAATTAATATCCTGATTTTAAGACTAAACTTTTTTTCAAACTCAAAAAATCCCTAAATGATATAAATAAACAAATTATGATAAAAATAAAAATAAAAAATCAATATAGAAAAAATGTTAAAAAAAAAAGAAAAGAAAAAGTAAAACAAACCTAAAAAGGTCTGCTTTAATAAATAAATAAAACCAAAATGAAAAATATTTTGGTCAAGCTTTGATTGAATGTCAAAAGCTTGCTTACATCATTGGAGGCATGCCGCCCATACCTGGGTCCATAGGCATGTCGCCGCCACCGGTTCCGCTGGAAGCAATTACGTCATCGATTCTTAAAATCATTTCAGCAGCTTCAGAAGCAGATTGGATAGCTTGTTTTTTGACACGTTTAGGTTCAACTACACCTTCTTCTTTCATGTCAGTAACATCACCAGTGAATACGTTTAATCCCATGTAAGCAGATTTTTCGTGAGCAGCTCTTAAGTCTACTAAAGAGTCAATGCTGTCTAAACCAGCGTTTTCAGCTAAGGTTTTAGGAACAATTTCTAAGGATTCTGCAAATGCAGTTACTGCTAAT